>JBBTBZ010000022.1:80492-164992 GCA_038043425.1 Bacteroidota bacterium | reverse complement strand
TTAACCTTTCAACACCTTTATTTATAGGAACTTAGTGACTTTGAGTGAACCCTAACTATCTGACCAATTGCGTTCATGACATGCGTTGTAACGGATTTGAAAATTGTTTTCCTGAAGAAATAAAGCTCGAAATGGCAGAATCTCCTTTAACTCAGTCTTAAGAGCTTTTAGTATCATCTTCTAATCTATCCATACAATTGGCAACCCATTATTGCATTTCTTGCCCACTGACTACTTTTTAAACTGGTTTACTGCCCCATCATCACAAATGCCCCCCAATAATAAGGCTCTTTGTATTTGGCCATCAACTGAAGTTGAGCTTGCTTGAATGCTTTTGATTTACTCACTCCTTTGGACAGGTTGGTATAAAAGTTAGTCATCAGCGCCTGAGTAGCCGCATCGTCAACTTTCCACAAACTCATTACCAGGGCCTTTGCTCCTGCCACCAGGAACGATCGTTGTAAACCATAAACACCTTCACCTGCACGAACGTCACCCAGACCTGTTTCGCAAGCGCTAAGGATAATCAAATCTGTGCCTTCTAAATTTAAGTTCATCGCTTCATAGGCAGTCAACACTCCATTGTCGTTACTCTCAAGATTGGGAAGTACCTCTCCCTTAATTGTTGAAGAAGCACCTGCCAGCAAAATTCCTGATCGCAACAAAGGATTGTTCTTTGCGTTTTGTTCATGCACCCCAACCGAACCAGCCTCAACGTCTTGTTGAAAATAACCATGTGTGGCAATGTGTACGATAGCCGGGCCATTCATTGATTTTACAATTGCTTCGGTTGCGGACTTTTGTGCGTAAAGTGTTACCTGATAGCCTCCTGTTTTTAAAATTTTGCTGATGTTATCTATTTCTATTTTCGTTCCCGGCAAGGCAGCCACCCCATCACCTCCATAGTCTGGAAAACCAAGAAGAAAAGCATTTTTCTTTGGTGTCAATGCTTTTTGGTTTTTTAATGCAATCAAATCCTTTGAATTACCAATGGTCGTTACGTCATACCGATTTAGAATATACTCGCCATCCGTTTTCTTTAGCGTGTTCAGGTTAATCTGGTTGTAAACCCCATCAGGGGAAATATAAATTACCTTCTTTCCGGCCAACATTGGCTCAATGGGGGCCCAAAACTGATCGTATGAGTATTGGTCGGCTATTTTTTGCTGTACTGCATTGCGATAGAATTTTGCATAGCGGGTCTCCAGTTGATTTCCATTGTCCAATACAATAAGCTTAGGTTCACTTCCTTTTGTCAGAACCAATGCTGCATACTTGGAATCCGTTGTAAAGTCTTTGTCATAAACACGAATGCGGATAAATTCGACCAGCGCTTCGTTATCTGCCAGAAGTGAAGATACTTGTTTGTAACTCACCTTCTCTGTCGAATAGCCTTGCGAGAAATCACCGGATCGTTGTGACAAGGAGCGCTCCATATCATTTGCATCCTTCTCGAGAGCGGGTAAATCGATTTTTTGTTCTTTCAAATCTTCTTTAGAAAGTGAGTAATAGCGAGCCAGTGTCTCTTTCTTATCCAGCCACGTCACATAATCTTTGATCAATTCATTATTGCCGCTGGCGAAAATGGCTTTCTTAATTTTATTGGTCGAATTAAGTAACAAGCCTTTTGTGGACATTTGGTAATCATACATCTCCTGAACCAATGCGGGGTTGCCTGCAGACGCCTCCAAACAAAAGTTGTAGAAGCGTTGGAACCGAGGTTGTAAAACATCCCAATACTTTGTTTTCTCTGCTTCACTCATAGGAGGAAAATAGCGATTAATAAAATCAATCGACTTATCCATGGCAATTTGAAAACTAGATGCCGCTTTTATGAAGTCGCCCTTCTTCCAATAGAGAAGCCCAAGATCTTCCTGCGATTCTACATAATCCGGATGATTGGTATCCAAAGCGTTCCCTCTTATCGATAAAGCCTTAGTCAATAATTGCTCTGCTTCATCAAACCGATTTTGGGTGCGATAAAAATTTCCAAGGTCATTGAGGACTTTCGCATAGTTGGGGTTTTGGTCACCGAATTTTTTTAAATAAAAATCTGATGCCCGTTTCAGGTAATCCTCCACTTTGTCTGTCTTATTCATTTGAATGTAGAGCACGCCCAGATAATTAAGAACTCCACCATAGTATGGATTGTCCCCAACAAGCTTTAATTTTTTTTCCAATTTCAAATAGACGGTCTCTGCTTCAACATACTTTCCTGTTTGCTGGAATAACAAGGCAAGGTTGGATTGAAAGCCAACCTGGTTATTTAAGTTGATATTTAACTTTTCGAGAATAGAAATGGCTTGCGAGAGTTTCTGCACCGCTTGATCAATTCTGCCTATTTCGGCAAAAAGGATTGCCTGATTATTTAGTACGATCGCATACTCCTGTGTTTCGTTTCCCAATTGCTTCTCCACTGTTTTCAGGGCCTCCCCAAAATAACTCTCAGATTCATTAAAGCGTGCGGTTTCCTGATAGAGCACTGCCATATTATTCAACGATGCAGCGTATGCCTTACTGTCCTTTCCTAATGTTTGCTCCCGAATGGAGAGCGCTTCCGATGTATAATAATCTGCTGAATTATAGCGACCCATGGTTGAATAGAGAAGCCCTAAATCGGCATGTACTTTACTGTAATTAATATTAGCTGTTAAGCTTTCGGTTTCATATGCAAGTTTTGCCTCCAGAAAAGAAACCTCCGCCAACCTAAACCTTTTCAGTTGATACAAATTTTCTGCGCGATCTAATATATTCCGGCACTTTTGTGCCGGGGTTTTATCGGATTCACTTTTGCTAAAATTCGAAACTGCATCTGCCGATTTGATTAGCCTTTCATTATTGTCCCGAATGTTCATCATCCCCGAATTGTCAATGACCGTTATGGCATAGTTAAAATCTGTCGAATCCAACTTGTCTCTTTCTGCATCAACGGCAGATGTCGATTTATCCTTCGCCAGCTTCTTACTTTTCTCCAAAACCTTATTCTTCAGGTTTTCAAATTGTGCGCTCACGAAAAATGGAATGATCAAACACGCCACCGACAAAAAGAATAACCGCTTCATACCATTCATTACTACCCAATTAAAAACTATCACTTTCTCTGTACGCTTTTATCAGAGCCAATTCTCCTTCCTTCCCTTTCTGAGCGTTACCATGCTCCATACCCAGCACACCTTTGTAGCCTTTATCGTAAAGAAGTTTAAAAATGTTTTTATAGTTTATCTCGCCTGTTGTGGGCTCATTGCGGCCAGGGTTATCACCAATCTGAATGTAAGCGATCTCGTCCCAACAAACATTGATATTATTAATAAGGTTGCCTTCGTTGCGTTGCATGTGATAAATGTCAAACAGTATTTTACAGGACGTACTCTTCACCGCCTTACAGATTTCAAATGTTTGGTCTGAATTACGCAGGAAAAGTTCAGGTGTATCGCTGAGCGGCTCCAATACCATCACTAAACCATGTGGTTCAAATATCTCGATCCCTTTTCGTAATGCATCCACCACATTTGCCGTTTGTATTCCGATTGGCGTTTTGCGTTCAAAAAATCCCGGCACCACTGTCATCCATTTTGCATTCACACGCTTCGCTACTTCAACGGACGCTTTGCACGTTTTGATAAAGGTATCTTTAAATTCCTGCCTGCCCGTAGTCAACGATGTTTTCCAGTTATCACCTCCCTCTACTACAAATACCCCCATAGTCATGCCCAAATCAGCCAACGTTTTACCAATCTTTTCCTGATCGGCAACGGAACGGCCCAGCATTCCATTATCTTCTATGGCTCGGAATCCCTGATCCGCCATAAACTTAATCTGATCTACAAAGTTTTCACCTCCATGATTTTTAAACATGCCATCATGCGGTGCATAGTTCATTTTGAAAGTGGCAGCTGCCGTAGTCGGTAATTTGATTCGTGGTTGTGCAACAGTATTTCCCAGTATAAAAGTGGAACCAACTGTTGTCAGTGTGCTGGTAATAAAGTCTCTCCTTTTCATAGATAGGCAATAATGTCAGTTGTAAAAATCGTTACAAAATTGAACAAGGAAGTTAAGAAACATTATTCTAAATATTCAGCGAAATTACACGAAGATTGAATCACGAGTGAAATCATTACGAAGCGGTTTTTATCTATCTAAACTTAGAGGCTCCATCATGGTTTAGCGGCTAAAATCGGAGAATTAAAACGCAATAAATTAACTGTATTAAATCATTGAGGTAATAAGAAATGCCGAATGGATCAAACCATTCGGCATTTGATGACGATTTGCTTTAAGAATGCTGTTATTTTCTAATTGGAATTCCTACACTTAACTGTACTGTTGAATAATAGAAATTCATACCACTACGACTATACCGTAAATCAACTATTATCCTGTTTGCCATTAGCACACCACCGCCAAGCTGAGCCCCAAAATCTTTCCTTTTAAATGCTTCAGGTGTTTCAACACCAAATTTTGGTACTTTCCTACTAAACTCAAAATAGTCACCATTAACGGTGCCTTTAAATTCAGTATGACCCCCTATTACTATGCCAAGAGATGGTCCAGCAGTCAAATAAAAGCGTTTGGCTTTTCCAATGGAATATTTGAATAGTATCGGTATTTCCAAATAATTTAATCTGGTTTCAATTTTCAAATTGTTATCAATATCGGTGTAATTTTCAATTGCACCTTTCTGAACGAACAGCAACTCAGGTTGAATAGAGAAACGACTTTTTCCTAAGGCTTTGTTGTAGGCTACTCCCAACAGAAATCCAAATTTGGGTTTAAAAGTTGTATTACTATAGACATAGGTAATGTCTGAACCTGTAATGCCCACTTTTGGTATGAATTGTCCAAAGGAAATTGAAACGATACCCAGGAATGAAAGGAGGAGAATTAATTTTTTCATACAGGTTATTATTTTAAGTAAATATAGGTCACAAAAAGATGACTCTTGTCATTTCCACAATAGTATTTAGTTGCCAATTCTATCCGAATACCAGTTTAATGAAAGGAAGCATTTGAAGAGATAAGACTTTAAAAACGGAAGTCAGGAAACATTATTCTAATTTTCAGACAAATTACACGAACGTTGAAAATTTACCGAAATCTTTGCGAAGCGGTTATTCAAAACTTACACGCCATCTTTCAAGACAATAAGTATGCCGATAAAGTCATTGAAAAGATTTTAAAAAGCAACCCTAAATGGGGCGCCCGCGACAGAAGGTTTATCGCTGAGACCACGTACGACATTGTCCGTTGGTATCGATTATTCAAGGAATTAGGACCCGCTTCCGAAGAAGATGATTATTGGAAACTATTAGGGGTATGGTGCGTTTGGAATAAAACGGAGCTTCCGGAATGGGAAGAACTCCAGGGGCTGAATCAGAAAAAGATAGTGATAGCTTATGAGCAAATCAAAGACAATCGGAAGCTGCGCGAATCCATTCCGGATTGGATGGATGAATTGGGAGAAAAGGAACTAGGAAATCGATGGGAGAGTGAGTTGGAATCTCTCAATGAAGAAGCAAAAGTAGTATTGCGTGTTAACACGTTAAAAGTTTCCCGCAAGGAGTTGCAAACCCAACTCCATGCAGAGGAAATTGAAACAGAGGCGCCAAATGAATTACCAGATGCATTAATACTAGAACAGCGGCAAAATATATTCACTCGTCAACAATTTAAAGACGGACTTTTTGAAGTGCAAGATGGCGGTTCACAGCTTATCGCTCCATTCTTAAAAGTGGAACCGGGAATGCGTGTAATCGATGCCTGCGCGGGTGGTGGCGGAAAAACGCTCCACCTGGCTGCACTCATGCGAAACAAAGGCCGCATCATTGCTATGGATACCGAGCAGTGGAAACTTGATGAATTGAAAAAACGCGCTAGAAGAGCCGGAGTTGCAAACATAGAGCCACGCTTGATTGAATCTTCAAAGACCATTAAACGATTGGAGAACTCGGCCGATCGCCTATTGCTGGATGTACCGTGTTCAGGTTTGGGAGTACTGAGAAGAAACCCGGACGCCAAATGGAAATTGAATGTGGATTTCATTGAACGCGTGAAAGAACTACAGCAACATCTTTTGAAAGATTACAGCCCGATGATCAAGCCAGGTGGAATGATGGTGTATTCTACGTGTAGTATTCTACAAACAGAAAATGAAGATCAGGTAAAAAAGTTTATAACCGAATCGGAAGGCAAGTTTGAGTTGATGGAAGAAAAACGCGTATGGCCTACTGATGGATTCGATGGTTTTTATATGGCGTTGATCAAAAAAAGGTGAAAAGTAAGAAATAAGAAGAAAGATAAAAGTAAAAAACTGGGGAGTATTGCTTTGATCTTTTTACTTTCGGCTTTCAATTTAATTTATGAAACTATTTTTTTTGTTAACCTTTTTGTCCATCAGTTTTCAATATTTGTTCTCACAGGATTTCAAGACTTATACCCAAACTATTCCTGGAACAGCAGTCACGTTTAAAATGGCAGCTATACCGGCTGGCAACTTTACGATAGGTAGCCCCGTAACTGAGAGAGGAAGAGATGAAGATGAGGGCCCGCAAAAAGAAATTAAGATTTCAGCCTTTTGGATGGCGACAAAAGAAGTGACGTTTGCGGAATGGGATTTATATTTTAAAGATGCCACATTGCCTCAGGAAAAAAAACTTGATGGAGTAACGTACGCCACTCCCAAAGACAACGAATTAAAAATTGATGGGGTGACCCGTGCCACCCCACAATACATTGACTTAACCTATGGCATGGGAAGGGATGCCAGGCATCCATCCAACAGTATGAGCCATGTAGCTGCCATCATGTATTGCAAATGGCTATACTCCAAAACGGGAATTTTCTTCCGCCTGCCAACCGAAGCTGAGTGGGAGTATGCCTGTCGCGCAGGCAGTAATACCGCCTATCCTTTCGGCAACGATCCAGAGAGTTTGAAAGAGTATGGTTTTTTCAAGAAAGACACAGACTACGATTATCAGCACGTAGGGCAATTGAAGCCCAACAAATGGGGCCTCTATGACATGCTCGGCAACCTGAGTGAGTGGACCATAGACCAATATGATCCCATTTACTATAATTCGATAAAAAGCCAAGATCCGTTAACAGTACCAGGGGCCAAATATCCAAAAACAGTAAAAGGAGGTTCTTTTCTGGATAATGCAAAGGAGTTGCGTTGTGCTAATCGCATTCCTTCCCGTGCCAATTGGAACAAGAGAGATCCACAAATACCCAAAAGCATCTGGTGGCTCACCGATGGTATGTTCATGGGCATTCGCATTGTCCGTCCATCAAAACAACCTTCAAAAGAAGAGATTGAAAAGTTTTTTGCGCTATATTTAAAGTGAGGGCCACAGATACACAGAATAAATGCAAAGCAAAAATTATGATACAGAAAACTATCCACTTCAGAATGAAACTTACTTACTGAATGGAATTGCGATGGAAATTCATCGGATACTTGGCAGAGGATTTCTTGAAATTGTATACAAAGACGCTTTCGAGTTGGAGCTAAAAAACAGAAATATCCATTACACCCGAGAAAAGGAGTTCAAGGTAACATACAAAACCGTTACACTTCCGCATAAATTTTTTGCGGACTTCATTGTAATGAATGATATCATCGTGGAAATAAAAGCTCAAAACGGAATTGCCGATGATCATTACAGTCAAACTTTAAATTATCTGGCTGTCTCGAAGTGCAAAATCGGATTAATTTATAATTTCGGAGAACCATCATTAATCATAAAAAGAGTAATTTTATAAGTGTCACACTTTTTAGGTTGAATCTGAGAAATCTGTGGCTTAAACCCGTAATCAAACCATGAAAAATCAAAAACAAACCCGTAGAGAATTTGTTAAACAAAGTTCTCTCGTTGCCGGATCACTGATGGCGCTGCCATTGGTATCTAATGCTAATTTATTCAACACCTCTGCCGATGACACGATTAAAGTCGCGTTGGTTGGTTGTGGTGGGAGAGGCACCGGAGCTGCTATGCAGGCTTTGCTGACAACACAAAATGTAAAATTAGTAGCCATGGCGGATGCATTTCGCGACAGGCTTGACGATTGCTTCAAAGCGTTATCTGACCCCAATAATGAAGATGGTAATGTATCCGGTAAAGTTTCCGTGCCAGAGGAAGCAAGATTTGTTGGATTTGAAGCGTACAAAAAAGCGATCGTACTTGCCGATGTTGTGATACTGGCAACCCCCCCGGGCTTCCGACCTGTTCATTTTGAAGAAGCCGTAAATCAGGGCAAGCATATTTTTATGGAGAAGCCCGTGGCAACCGATCCTGCCGGAATCAAAAAGGTGTTAGATGCTGCACTTATCGCAAAGAAAAAGAAACTAAACGTTGTTGTAGGCTTGCAACGCCATTATCAAAGTTCCTATCGTGAATTGTATAAGCGATTCAAAGACGGAATGATTGGAGATATAGTTTCTGCCCAGGCATGGTGGAACAATGAAGGTGTTTGGGTAAATATGCGGCAACCGGGTCAAACCGAAATGGAATACCAAATGCGCAACTGGTACTATTTCAACTGGCTATGTGGTGATCACATTACTGAACAACATATCCATAATATTGATGTTATCAATTGGTTCAAAGGAACCTACCCTGTTAAAGCACAGGGAATGGGTGGACGTGAAGTGCGAAAAGGAAAAGAGTTTGGCGAGATTTTCGATCATCACTATGTAGAGTTTCAATACGCTGATGGTACAATTCTTAACAGTCAATGCCGGCACATCAAAGGTACTATGAGTAAAGTGGATGAACAGATCATGGGAACGAAAGGAAACATCTATTGTGGAGCCATGAAAATAACGGACCGAAAAGGAAATATGACGTACCAATTTGATCATGCAAAAGAAAACAACCCGTACCAAACCGAGCACGATGAACTCTTCGCAGCCATTGCCAAAGGAGAATACAAATTCGAGGATGCTGAAAACGGAGCGAAAAGTACGATGACATCAATTCTGGGAAGAATGGCTACCTACTCGGGCAACGTAGTGGAGTGGGATGCTGCTATTAATTCTGGTTTGAATATCATGCCAGCCACTTTGGATTGGAAAGCCATGCCACCTGTTCTGCCAAACGCTGAAGGATTTTACCCCATAGCTATTCCTGGTGTAACGAAGTATTTGTCATAATTCCTAAAATCTCAATCAGGAAGCCAGGGCCAAAACCTGGCTTCTCTTTTTAGAATACTACCGGAATGGCTATTTTTGAAATAATTTATGCCTAAGCTCTATGAATATTTTGGCCTAATCATCCTATTTTATTCGAATGAACACGAGCCCATTCATGTTCATGGCAAATATCAGGAGATGGAAAGTAAGGCAGAAATAATTTTTGAAAATGGTAAATTTAAAAAAGTAAGAATTGCCAAAGGGTAAAAGCCCACTTGATAAAAAAACAGAAAAAACTCAAATTACTGGTCGAAAAATATAGAGATGACATTGTGAAGAAGTGGGTGGATTTTTTTGTTTACAATAAAGCAGTGGAATCAGAAATTATAACGCGTAAAATAGTATAGCCATGGTTATTTCGATTGATAAAGCCTCTTACCTTAAGGACTATCAAATTAGGTTTGAATTTTCTGATGGAAAGAAGCAAACTATTGATTTCAAAAAATTTTTGTCAGAGGCTAAAAATCCAATGACAAGGAAATATTTAAACAAGAGTGCCTTCAGAAAATTCAGAATCGAATATGGTGACATCATTTGGGGTGATTACTTGATGTGTTTTCCCATCTGGAGCATTTACGAAGGAAGGATCTGAGCGGCCTCTCAGAATTGACACCTCAATTCTATAGTCTTGAAAATTCTTTCCTTTATCCTTCTTAAGTTCTACTCCTTCTGGGTATTTTTAGTCTTCACCATATCCATGATCGTTCTTCTGCCGGGCATGACAATTCCTTTCTTCTTCGGCAACAGGTGGAGTTGGCTGGGCTATAAATTCTTGTTTGCCTGGTCATGGATTTTCAGTCAGCTTACTTTCATTCACTACAAATTCTATGGAAGGGAAAATTTCAGGAAAGGCCAATCATATATTTTTGTGAGCAACCATACATCATTTCTGGATATCCCCGGATTGTGCATGCTCATCGGGAGAGAGTTCCGTCCCATGGCTAAAAAAGAACTTTTGAAAATTCCAGTCTTCGGATGGATTGCCAGAGGTGCTTGTGTTATTGTAGATCGTTCTAGTAGTGAAAGCAAAAAAAAGAGTCTGGAGAAATTAAAAGAGACATTAGAACATGGCATTTCTATTTTGCTATTTGCTGAAGGAACGCAGAATCGAACTAAAGAACTTCTTCAGCCATTCAAGGATGGAGCATTTCGCATTGCCATCGATACTCAAAAATCTATCCTTCCCATGGTTGTTGTGGGTGCCGGCAGATTAATGCCACCTGGCACCGTCCATCTCCGACCAGGGTTGATAAAAATTATTGTAGGACCAGAGATTTCTGTTAACGATCTTTCTTCAGAAAATACACAGTCTTTAAAACAAAAAACATTTAACATCATGCAGACAATGATTCAAAATAAAAATCCAAATCATCCATGATCCGATCTCTACTCTTCGTATTTCTTGGCGGTGGACTCGGGAGTGCTTTACGCTTTGGTTTAGGAAAATGGATTAATGCCTTGCACAGTCATCATTTTCCCTTTGGAACATTGATCGTGAACATTATGGCTTGCTTACTACTTGGTTTAGTAATTGGTCTGGCCGATCATAAGCAGTTATTTACACCTACAGTAAGATTATTCTGGACTGTCGGGTTTTGTGGTGGGTTCAGTACATTTTCAACATTTAGTAACGAAACATTGGTCCTGCTTCAGGGAGGTTTTACCTTTAGCTTATTTCTTTACATCTCACTTAGTCTTTTCTTATGCGTGGCGGCTACTTTTGGAGGACTTTATTTAGGTGAACATCTTTAAGATTCAAGGGTCAAGATTCCAAATTGCCTCCTCAAATTTTGAAATTTGAATCTTGAATTTTTACAGCGGCATAAATACCACCTTCTTCGTTTCAAAAAATTCTTCCTTAAAAAAATCTGTAAGGGAATAGAGGCTGTACGGTTTCTTTAACTCATCCAACTCTTCGTCAAGGTCACCGCCTTTCAGGTAAAGAATTCCATTATCTAAAGTGTGCAGCGACTCCTCTTTGGTTTTAGTTCTTACCCAACCATAAAACTCTTTCATGCGCGTAACCGCGCGACTTACAATAAAGTCATATTTAGCTTTTAGCTCTTCGGCACGTTTTTGCTCAGCTTTAACATTTTTTAAACCCAGGGCAGCAGCAACTTCTTTCACTACGGTTATTTTCTTTCCTATAGAGTCTACCAGATGAAAATTTGTCTCCGGGAAGAGGATGGCAAGCGGTATACCCGGAAAACCACCTCCTGTGCCTACATCCAAAACAAATGCGCCAGGTTTAAATGAAATTACTTTTGCTATTCCTAATGAGTGAAGGACATGATTGATATAAATATTCTCAATATCCTTACGGGAAACTACATTGATCTTGTCGTTCCACTCTTTATACAGAGGACCCAGTTGTTCAAACTGTTTTCTTTGTAGCTCTGACAGATTGGGGAAATAATGGGATATAATAGCTGCGCCTTGCAAAAGTTTAAAAATTAGGGTTATTTGACTGAGTAGTCGTCAGACCGCTGATAACATTAGTAAAAAGCGGTCTGATGACTTTTAATAAAAACAAAATTAGATGAAAGCCCTTACAAAACTATCCTTCGTTTTCCTTTTCATCCTGGTAATGGGCTGTGGCAGGAAAGAACATAAAATACCGGTTACTAAAACATTTGTCGAAAGAACGGATTCACTGTTTGCCACTGTTCCTGATTTCAGCGGTGTGGCATTGGTGGCCGACAAGGGCAAGGCCATCTATCATAAAGCCTTTGGGTATCGCAATTTTGAAACAAAGGTACCGATGGACACTGCCAGCATTTTTGAGCTTGCATCTGTATCAAAACAATTTACAGCCATGATCATCATGATGCTGAAAGAAGAAGGCAAGTTGGAGTATGATGATCTCGTTGAAAAATATTTGCCAGGGCTACCTTACAAACAAATAACAATTCGTCAATTGCTCACTCATACTTCAGGTCTCCCGGATTACCAAAAAATTATGGACGAGCATTGGGACAAAACTAAAGTGGCCGGAAACACGGAGATATTGGAATATCTGAAGAAATATCACCCCGGCAAACAATTTGAACCCGGTGAAAAATATGAATACAGCAATACAGGCTATGTGTTATTGGGTAGCATTGCCGAAAAGGCTTCCGGTAAAGATTTTGTTGAGTTTTGCAGGGACAGGATTTTCAAACCGCTTTCCATGAGCAGCACAGACATCAGAACGCTGGAGGAAAAAGAAGAGGTTACAAACTTTGCACTCGGTCATATTTACGTTATGGAAAAGCAGCGATATGTTAGTGCCGATTCATTTCCAGCGAGCAACTACATTATGTGGTTGGGCAACCGCAAAGGTCCGGGCCGCATCAGCTCAACTGCTTCTGATCTATTAAAATGGGACCGCGCACTTTACACAGAGAATTTAATAAAGAAAATAACATTGGAAGAAGCCTTCGCTCCAATGAAACTTAACAGCGATTCATTATCCAACTATGGCTTTGGTTGGGAAATTGAAACCACAAAACCTGGGAAAGTAGTGCGCCATAGTGGCGACAACCCAGGCTATAAAACCCACATCATCCGCTACATCGATGCCGACAAAACCGTGATTTTGCTTTGTAACAACGCACCTGAAAAGTATAAGAAAATATTGAAAGGGATTGAGGGGTTTATTGAATAACTTGCAGGCAATAGAGATATATTGGAAACAAGTGTCTGATATATAATTGTTGTATGACATGCGCTGCTGAAAATTTCTTCAAGCAGATTTGATTATGTTGACTTGAATGCTTTCGACATGCGTGCCTTTCCGCACAAAAGAAATAGGAGAGGGTGAAACGAGAATGGAATTCAAACAATTAAGGAAGTAACAGAATTTAAATAGGGAAGGTGCTTTCTATTTCACTTCTACCCAAGACGATAGGGACAGAGCGCACTTCGTCAGATAACTTTTCTCCAGCCGCACGGCACTTGGTGAGAAGTTAGATTACGCGCACATCATACAACATTGTGTATCGTTCATGGCGGGGCGAAGAGTAAATCAAAAGATTAATTTCGTATTTTGCTCTTGCCTTATGGACAGGACGCAGCTTCGAACACCCGCCACGCCCGATACACAGGTCGTTGTGAGACATACGCAACCACCTGAGAAGTAGAGCAGACTTCACCGATGTTAGTAGGGGAGAGAAGGATAAAATTCCGAGATCTGTTACAACAAGCAATTTGATAGAGGATCAAATCAACCTGTTGTTTTCAGCAGAGCATGAAAAGCATGCTTTAGAAATGCGGTTGCTGCAACAGGTGAAGGTTGCGACTAAGCAACTGCTTTGTAACAGGCGAGAATTTTAAGAAGTTCCATTTTAGGAGGAAAATTTTTCAGAGCGCAAAAAGAGATTAAAAAAGCGCTGGAACTGAAAATTTTGTGGCTCTCCCCACTCATCGGAGCTCTACTTCTTTTGTCTGACCGAACCCTGGGGGGATTACATACCGATATCGGAGATATCCGACATAATCCTATTTCCCACACGGGTTCGGATAGACAGATGGATTAAGGTCAGGTGGTTGCGTACGATCTCACAACATTGTATATATGCCATAGCGCTGAGCAAGGAGGATTATTGTTTATTTTTGCCTCAGCGCTACAGGCATATATACTTGTGTTGTGGCTCATGCCTTCGGACAATGGATCGATTATTATAAATTAAAATAAATTTTTATGAAACAGTTACTGACGATTACCTTATTACTTCTTTTTCTGTCATGCGGACAGAATAGTAAATCAAACAGAAGGGACCTGTTGACTTCTTCAATTTGGACGATTGAAAAAGCATCAGTGGAGACTTTATTTGGACGTGATGGAGACTTTCCTAAGATGTTTGAGAAGTATAAATTTCTAACTGATGGGACTTGTCTTCTTATTACTGGAGAGACTGAAATATATGGAAAGTGGAGTTGGGCTAAGAATGATGAAATTTATATTAAACCTGAAGGAACAGTTCTAAATGGACAGAAAATCAAAGCTGATCTTAGTATCTATGGCTTGAACATAAAAATAGTAGAACTTACTGATAAGATATTTCGGACTTTAGAAAAGGGAGAAGCTGATAACTGGGGCTCAGGAATAATAATAGAAGGAAATTACACTGCTTTAAGTTTGTAGTAAGAAGGCACAGCCACCAATCGAGTAGACGGCCTCGCCAGTTGTAACTGACGAGGTTCGCCTCTCACACCACTGTACCCTTCGGTTCCTCAGGGCAGGCTGGGCAGAGCCTTTTACTCCGCTCCGGGTTCCAAAAATATTTAATCTTCGCACCGATCCGTATGAAAGGGCAGACATAACCTCCAATACATATTGGGATTGGATTTTTGACCATGTCTATTTGTTAGTTCCCGCACAAGCTTATATTGGAAAATTCCTAATGTCATTCAAAGATTTTCCTCCAAGACAAAAAGCTGCGGCATTTAATATGGACGCGGTTATGAAGAAGTTGCAGGAAAATGGAGGAAGTAAATAAATAAGAAGTTGATTTTATAACTAACGGTCATCAATTTTCCCACGGGGATAAGTTAACGGCTTCGGGACAACTTGGACTTTTAAAAAATAAAAACTTGGGACAATTGAAAAGTAAAACGGCCGACCCTTCGCATTTTTAAGAAGAGCCGTCCTCCGAAATGTGTAAACTTGTGGCAGGATTATCCTTCCACACTGTAAACTTTTTTCAGGATGGGTCAAACCCACCGCGACACCAAAGCTATGGTAAGAGCCAAATCCCCACCGCACTTCGGAGTCTATTCATTGAAAGGTTTACTCAAATCATTTTGTAAACAAACCTGCTCCAAGATTTGAACCTAACGAACCGGGCTTCAAATGAAGATAGTCTCGTTTCGTTTGATCCTCTTCCAGTTCTATTTTTCCATCTTTCCTGATGATGACACCCTCTCCAAGTTTTAATTTCTTAGGGTCAGATTTGGTTCCAAAATCTTTTGGACCACCACCCTTGTTCACCAATTCATTGTATCCAATCACCATTGAGTTTGAAAGATTGTAGGCATTCTTTTCATCTTTATTTAAAATCCAAAATACGTTTGCATTGGCTACAACATTGTTGTAATACTTAAAATCTTCAGCAGCAGACCATGTCCACACAGCAGCACCATAGTTACCTACCACAAGATTATGGTGCATTTCGCATCGCTCCGCAGGACGGTCGGAATTCCAGAAGACTACCGCATCCTTCACATTATAAAACACACAGTGGTCAACTACAACGCCCTGACCACTTGCAAGAATTGCCAAATGATTTGGTATAGCGTGTTTATCGCCAAGGAAGAGACATTGCGTTACTCTCAGGTCATCAAGGTCGCGACCTTCCCGAACAATGGGATAGTTTCTTCTGACATATCCATCCGTAGGTCGCTCATGAACGGGTGTGCCCACAGCTCTCAATCCTTGGATGGTGACATGACTTGTTTCAATTTGTATACCATATGATGCACCTTTAAGTGGGTCTTCATTTCCGTAAGGTTTGAAATTTAGTGGCATTGTCGATACAATCACTGGCATCTTTCCGGGATTCCATTCAGGGTCGTCTGGTAAAAGTTCGGCTCTTATGGTCAACCGTGCCTCTCTGGTAAAATGCCAATTGACCGGGTAGAAAGTAACCGTTGCATCAAGTCCATAAATACCGTCAGACAAATAGATAGTGATAGCTCCTTTTCCATTGGCCTGATTGACTCTGACAGCGGCTTCATATAAAGACTTAATTGGATTTTCCTTCGTACCTGTATTTTCGTTGTTACCGAATTCAGGATGAATGAAAATGTTACCGTCTTTGGGCACTTGTCCAAACAAAAGTGATGGAACAAATGCTGCGACACAAGCTAGTGCTGCAATAAGCATCTTACCATGATTCATTGCTTTCATAATTGGTTATCTAAAATTAAGATAGGCCATAAGAATTATCTTATGGCCATTGAAAATGAAGTTAATTCTATTTTGCTTTGTTATACATATAGCGGGCAATCTTCCATTCGCCTTTTTGCTTCTCGAAAACAAACAACTCTCTGTTTTCATCTTCAACAGTTTGTCCGTTGGACTTTATCACAAAAGACCCTTTTGATGTGGAGCGAGCAAAAGCTGTATTACCGCTTAGTTGAATCTCAAGAATTGTAAACTTTAGCGAATAGGTGAAGTTGCTGAATACGTACTCATAAGTACCTTTTACCTGAGCGGCACCATCTGAGGTTGGAGCGGCATTAGCCATTAGCACACCATTTTCGGTATAGAGTGAAGTGACCTTGGCGGCATCAGATGCGTTCAGTGCATCTTGATAAGCAAAAATTAATTTCTCAATCCCAGACTTATCACTTGATTGGCTTTTTGATTCCGTTGCAAAAGCAAATACACAAACGATGAATGTTATAATGAATACGATCTTTTTCATAATGTTTAAGTTCAATGGTTTTGTTGTGATAAAATTTTTGTTTGAGCTTCCTTCGATGTAACTGGCTTACCTAACGCTCCAAATTCATGCAGTTCACCAAATACTTCAATACGGATAGACTGATCAATGCCACCCACAAGAACGGGTTCGAATCCATTGTCTTTTATCAATTCCTCAATTTTTGGGTTGATACCTTTGTCATCGGTAGCATAAAACAGAACAGCGGCTTCAGGTTTTTGGTATGCAGCGCTCGCCAACGAACCTGCTCCTAACGTGCCTAACGCCTTTGCAAACTTTGCTCCTTTCGGAAGCAAGCCTGCAATAATCTGCCCGGCTGACTCATCAGCACCAATAATTTTTTTGAATCCCCCGTTACCATCCGGAGCAATTGGATTGGACGGATCAACAATGATCTTTCCTTGCAATTCGGTAGCATACGTAGTAAGTAATTCCTGAATGGTGCTGAACCATACCGACATTACTATGATATCTGCTTCCTTAATGGCCGCAGCAACTTCCGCAGCTTTGGCAAGACCTCCCAATTGATGCGCGAATGCTTTTGCATCATCCAGTTTGTGACTCGCTACAATTACTTCGCGATTTCCCTTTACAAGGTTTGAAGCAACTACTTTTCCGATATTCCCCAAGCCGATTACGGCTACTTTTGATTTGTTAGTTGACATATACTTTTTCGTTTTGTTGATGGATAATTTGTTGACACAAAGGAACGTCAAACACCAAGGCCACACCAATGACCTGGTTTAAGAAAGAGTATTGATCTAGTTTAAGATTATCTGTCGTTCTTGGCGATACGGCCTCTTATGCGACTCAGAAATTCGGGGGTAACACCAAGATATGCAGCAATCTGCACTTGTGACAAACGGTTAAGAAGGTGAGGATAGGTTTCCAAAAATAATTGGTAACGCTCTTCAGCGGTAGAACTAAATAGCTGACCAATCCGCTCTTGTTGTTGCATGAAATGGTTTTCTAATAGTACTCTGAAAATGCGGTCAAACTTTGGCGCCTTTACATATAAGTCAATTAAATCATCGTAAGTGATTCTTAAGACCACCGTGTCTTCGAGTGCATCAATATCAAGGACAGACTTTGTCCTTTTATGAAAACTAGTAAGATCAAGCATCCAATAATTTTCAGTTGCAAATTGCAAGATGTGATAGACACCTTTATCATCTACCTTATAAAGCCTCAAGCAACCACGCACGACAAAGTCAAAATATTCACAAACATCTCCATGCTGGAGAGCGAACTGCTTTTTCAGAAACAGGTGTGGACGAAACTTCGATTGGACGAACTCTTTCTCTGTCTGATTCAATGGAATGAGTTTGCTGAAATAATCAAGCAACGGTTGAGATGTGCCTGTTTGAGAAGTATTATGCATCTGGTTAAGTAAATGAGGAAACCAAAGATAAACAAGTTACAAGGTTTTTACTTCAAAAGCCGCACACACACCTGCCCGTCCGGCAGGCGGGTTGGCTGGCCACTGCTTCGTGACAAATAGGACTTTGAAAAAGTAAATTGCGTTGGACAAAGTAACGACCGACCTTTCATTTTTGTAAAAAGATTGCCTCCGAATTACTCCCGACTGTCAAAACACAAGGCTTCCTAAAAATGCAAAAATTGATCCTCTAGGCATATAAACTAGTCAGACGTTTGTTTATCCAGGATGTTACAAATTTCAATTAAGGACTCTAAGTAGTACTCGTGTGAGCACTCCATAAATACTACCAGTTCCTTGCCGGATTCGACCTCCCGTAGTGGCATGCCACTCCACCACTTCGGGCATAGCGCCATCACCTCTGCCTTCGATGCGGGTACAGAAATTGACCAGGTTTCACCAATAAATAACAGAATTTGTCAATTTCCAGGTCAAAATTTGAGTCTTAATTGAATAATTTAAGTATTATTTGTAAGTTTCTATTTCTGAACACATTATGAGATCAATTTTTTGCGGTTTACTGACTGTAATCTCACATTTTTCGCTGGCACAAAATATAATGCCCAGCGTAACTAACCTCGCTGGATATGAACATTCTTCCTCGGGGTTGGTCACAACTGTATCGATAGGAGAGCCTGCAATCTTAACACTTGCTTCGGACAACAACATTATTACACAAGGCTTTTTACAACCAGAGGTCCTTCCATGTCCGGATGTTTCATTCTCGTATTACCCCAACCCAACCAGGGGCGAAATTACCATCGAAGCATCTGGCTGCGAAGTAAAAATTAAATCTATCCAAATTCTGGATGTATGGGGAAGACTTCTCATCACCTTTCCACCAACCCCTGACAACAAAATGGAATTGGGTTTCCTAAGCTCAGGAGTTTATATCATGAAAATATTTCTGACCAACGGTCAGTTCAATGCTGTCAATATTGTAAAAGTCAGTTAGTCTTATGAAGTATTATTTTCTATTTGGTCTTTTGTTTCTAACAGCTTTATTCTTTCGGGCAAAGGGGCAGTCACCCCAGGGCATAAACTATCAGGGAGTAGCGCGGGATTTGGAAGGTAAACCGCTGGCTTCTCAAAATATTTCAGTTCGAATCAGCATTTTAAAAGATGCGGTAGGTGGTGAAACAGAATTTGCGGAAACACATTCGATCAAGACCAATTCCTTTGGACTATTTATGTTGGTGATCGGACAGGGGAATGCCGTTACCGGCTCGTTTGAATTTGTGAGCTGGGCAATGGGAAACAAGTGGCTGCAAATCGAATTAGATCCCGCTGGAGGAAATTCATTTCAACTATTGGGAAGTCAGCAGTTAATGAGCGTGCCCTATGCGTTTTATTCCACGTACTCCGGTAATGGATTAACGGCAGGCCAGGGAATAGAAATCCAAAACAATCAAATTTCAAACACGGGCGATTCGGACAATAGCGCTGTTAACGAATTGATTTCCGATGTCTCCTTCGGCCCTGATAATAAATTGAAAATAACAGATGCCGGAGGCACAAAAGAAGCTGATCTCAGTTCGTTGGTGGGGGCCGCCCAAAATCTATCTGATGTTCTTTCAATGGGCAATGATGCGGGGGGCCAAAAGATTACCAACCTTGCTATGCCGGCTACCCCTACTGATGCTACCACCAAGTTGTATGTCGACAACCATACGGATGGTGATAGCAATACATCAAATGAAATTCAAGACCTGAATCTTCTGAGTAACAATCTCAAAATCACAAACAATAATGTGGCTACCATCATTAATTTAGCGCCTTACCTCGACAACACTGATAAGCAAAATCTTACGTTGACCGGGGCGGATCTGTCCATTGAAAATGGGAACGCGGTCAATCTGAGTTCTGTCAATACCGACAATCAAAATCTTTCCCTGACAGGAAGTTCACTTGCCATCTCCAATGGAAATAACGTGAGCCTTGCTCCTTTTCTCGACAACACCGATAGTCAGACAATAGCCATTCAGTCTATCAACACCGACACCCGGAACATCAGCATTAGCGGGGGAAATAATCTGAATTTTAGTGTGGCTGATAATGACAACAGCATCACCAACGAAATCCAAATGCTTACCAAAACAGGAACACAAATCAGTCTAAGCGATGGTGGCGGTTCGGTAACACTCAATGATGACAGCAATACGAATGAAATACAGCTTTTGAGTAAAACGGGCGGCCAAATCAGCTTGAGCAGTGGCGGGGGTGTTGTAACCATAGTTGATGACAGCGACACAAATGAATTGCAGGACCTTTCCCGTTCAGGAAATACGTTGAGTTTATCAGGAGATGTAACATCCGTAGACTTAAGTCCTTACCTGGATAATACGGATAGTCAGGCCCTATCTACTCAATCCGTAGATGCGAATACAAGAAGTATTGCTATTACCGGAGGCAATACTATCAATGTAGATGTAAGAGATGCTGATGCTAACGCCACCAATGAAATTCAGGACTTATCAATTAGTGGAAACATTCTTTCTCTCTCAAGCGATGCTACTACTGTAAACCTGGCAACTTATCTGGATAATACGGATAACCAGGATTTGTCTCTAACTGGTAATACATTAAGTCTCACAAACGATGCCACGACTATCAACCTATCAACTTACCTTGACAACACCGACAGTCAGACACTATCCACTCAATCCGTTGATGCCAATACCAGAAGCATTGCTATTACAGGAGGCAACACTGTCAACGTTGATGTTAGAGATGCGGATGCCAGTATTACTAATGAAATACAAAACTTAGGGAATTCTGTCAGCGGCACCCAACGTACGATCACCATTTCAGGCGGGACAAGTACGACCATTGACGTTGCGGACAACGACAATGATGCAACGAATGAACTTCAAAACCTCAATCAAGTTTTAACGCGAGGAAGAGACGCAGGAGGAATACAAATTCAAAATCTCGGAGCTCCAGTTGCAGGAACTGATGGCACAACAAAAAGTTATGTTGACAATGCCATTGCTACAGCTGTGGCTACGAACTATGCATTTAAGGCTACCTATACTTTTGTAAATACAACAGGTGATCCTTTCACTGACTCACCAATTGGTTTAACAGATAATCTTGATGACTTCAATGTCGTGGATGCAAATAAATTTACTGCACCAGCAGCCGGAACTTACTTATTTACCGTTTCCGGAAATTCATTGCTGGGTGGTATCCCGGTCAAATTGAAAATTACATCTGGCACCACTACATTTTATGATGTAAAGCGTCAGGCTGCCTATCCTCTTTCAAGCACCATAAATTATGTGGATTCCAATATTTATAAACTTAATCCTGGTGATACCGTGGAGCTTGTTGTGACGAGTACCATGAATGGAGAACGCGTAGAAGGAGTACTTTTCGGATATAAACTCTAATGTCCCATTCTCAAGTAACACAATCCCAGAACTTGCTATCAAATCGTAAACCCCAACGTAACATTTACCGATCTTCCGTCCGAAGACCAGACACCTGGTCCGGGATAAAAAGATGGACGCTTGGTAAAGTATTGTTTGTTAGTCACGTTATTGACATTCACTCTCACCATCACCTGGCTTGAAATCTTGAATGAAGAATTAATATCCAGCAAACCATACGCAGGCACAAGTCCTACTGCCCCATTGTCAGAAGGAATCTTTGTATTCAACGCATCCGCATAGGTTTCACCAGTGTAACCATACAAAAAAGAAATGCTCGTGTCATTTATTCCAAAGGTGACTCCATTACGTGAGATTATATTTGGCACACTTTCAATTTTATTTCCATTTACAGAAATGTTTGTCTCGCCCGAGCGGATTTGAGCATCCGCATACCGTCCGTTGAAGAGTGCTGTGGAGGTAAACAAAGAGACATTAAAATTCTTGTACACTTTTATGCCATACTCAACAAATATCTCGGCTCCTTCTGTTACAGAATTTCCAATATTGGTTCTGTATAAATAGAATACTCCGTTCTCATCATATGTCGCCTGGCTACCAAGACGATTGTTGTACTGCAATCTGAACACGCCAATATCCCATCGTAGCGACTTTGAGTTTCCCCGGAAGCCTGCTTCCAGATTATAGCCATACGCATCCTTAAGGTCTTTATCAACTATCTCATAAACAGATGCGGGGATAATGTCTTTAAAAATCACAGGACGATAGGCTTGTGACCATCCCGCATACAAGGAATACCCTCTCCTGAGTTGATATTCTGAATTGATTCCGAAAAGTGGATACTGATGTGCAATCGTATTGGGTACTTGATCAGCATCATAGTAGCTAATTGTACCCGACATCACCGATTGACCAGATTCAAACCGCACACCCGGACTCACGGCAAGATTAGGAAGCACTTGAAATTTGTTCTCTACAAAGAAGGCAACATTCTGAGTTTTAAAATGCATGTCTCTACCCCATCCAGACGCGCTTAATGATAAATCAAAATCCGATCCTGTTGTTCCCTTGCCCAACTGCTGACGATGAAGATCATTATTAAAATATTGAACTCCGGCTGCGAGCGAACATGCCCAGTTAAAAAGTGTGTACCTACAAAGCATTCTCAACTCAGATGTATAACTATTAAAATTATCAATGTCTACCTGGCGTGGAGCATAAGCGAGTGTTACTGGGTCGATAGCATCCACCACATTCGCTGGTTTATCAAACTGCACGCTGTTGCGGTAGCCCAATACAGCAGAACTTGTCCAAGACACGGTTGTACGCGAATTCAGTTTCCACTCCATACTTATGGAAGGAATCCAGATTTCCGGGTTGAAATAATTTCGGGCGCGCGTAGATTGTTTCGGATTTGCATAAAACATGCTGTCCGTGAGCGGGCCTGGTATTTGATAAATGTAATTCGAGCGGCTTAATTCCGCTGTAAACTTCAGTTGGTCCGATGCTTTGTAGCTTAACACAACCGACTGCGCATCGTACGTTGTACGTCCATTATCGCGATAGCCTTCGGATACGCGTTTGCTATAATATGCTGTATATTGAAACTTGCCCAACTTGCCACTGATGGCATTGTAAGTACTCAGTAAACCAAAAGAACCTGCCGAGTTAACACTCTCAAATGAGATCGCTTGCGTTGAGTCAGGTTTCTTAGCAACGTAGTTCAACATTCCACCAAACTGCGCACCATATTGAAGAGCTGCTGTTCCCCGAATCATTTCAATTCGCTCAACTGCCTCCATCGGCATGCTGTAATGACTGGCGGGATAACCATACATGTCAGAATTAGTGATGACACCATTTCTACGAATGTTAAACTCCCATCCCCGGTGAGGATCCAATCCTCTTGTGGAGATATTCGTTTGGTTGCCGCTGCCATCCATATCATACACAAACACACCTGGCACTTTGGCAAAAATCTGACGCGGAGTTTTTTCGGCAATGTTGGCATTAAGGTTTTGCACGTTGATTACTTCGTTCTTCTTTCCCGACCAAATGTGCGTCCCTTGGATAGCCGAAAGTCGTTCTATCTCAAACAATGATTTTCCCTTGATCACAACTTCTTCAAGTTGTTTCGTACTAAGAGAATCAACTCGTTCTTGTGCCAGGGCTGGTATCTGTAGTATTGCAATTAATAAAGTCAGTAGTTTCTTCATAAGTGTTTGTCCCTTTGCTGAAACGAAAAACCGGAGAGGGACTCCTCCCCCTCCGTAACCCACTCAATTATAAACTCAAAAGTTTTACTCCATTAATTACCTGCTCCATCATTGATCGCGAATGTAACCGTGTATCCACCTATCTTGTTACCATGAGTTATTCCTTTTTCACAATCCGAGCGATAGTGAATAGCTCCATACAATCGCGAAAAAGAGGCTTCAGTTGCGGCCTCGTTAAAGTATTGAGCATCGGATGGAAATAAATAAGTTAGAACGGTAGCCGCGCTCGCTGAAAATGTAGAGTGCCCTGATGTGTAGGCAGGAAAATTTGGAATTCCAGTACCAGTACGGATTGATTCGTCCAACTGAGAAGGCCGTGGATTAAAGTAGAAGTACTTTGTTTCCCAACAGGCAACACCTGCATCGTGAATGGCCATGTTGAGCAGAGCAAAAGCCCTGGCCGCACGCACCTCACTATAATTTAAGGCTGCTACATATTCTTCTGCAATATCATTCCAATGTCCAGGTGGAGTATACGTTCCGGCTCCATCAGCCCACTTGTGCACAATCGCAAGACGTTCGCGGCTAAGATTGTCTGCATAGAATTTTACCTCTTCCACTTCATCGCTCATCTCAGATGATAAAGTAGGTGGCGGTGGCAATGGACGTTCGTCTGTGATTTGTGTCGGTGTCATATTCCAGGCTTTCACCTTTCCAAAATTTGGGAGCATGGGAGGCCGAATTGGTAAGTCTCTGCTGATCCATGGAATTTCACCTCGAGCGATGGCTCCATCCTCAAGAGCTTTCCACTGTGCCGGATTACCAACAGCGGCACCCATGCCATCTGTTCTGAACCTCCCAGTGCCTGGCGCGGTGATAATGGCAGCTACTGCTTTTCCCAACGCCAAGCCCGCTGAAATATCACTAGATGTTGCCTTGCCGGACCACAAAGCTGCGTAACGTTGGTCGCCAGCACGCAACGTAATTTCTTCCACAGCAGCGGGGAAAAGTACCTTCAGCATTTCGGCTGTCACTCCGGATAACACTGCATCTTCAGACGGATACGCTGGAAGATCAGATGGGGGCATCAATGATTCCACAGAGCTATCAACTTTATATGGTGATGGTCTGTTGTATTGAAACTTGTAAAACCATGCAGCCTTAAGCGCATCATACTGCGCTACCGATACATAGCTGTAAGCACGTGCGGCATATGGAGGATTTGAAAATGGAAAAGCCGGATCTGCAAAGGGATTTTCTGCATCAGGTAAAGGATAACTACCGTCTGCTTTCGGTGCTGGTGGTAAATTGTAACGCGCTACCAATTCGCGAAGGATCTGGTTCCATCGAAGCACACCACCGGCACTCCAATATTCAATAATACTCCTTTGGCTTTTTGTAAGCTTGCTCTGCGCATCCTTAATAGCGGCAATTTCGGCTAGATAGGCATCCGATGTTGTAGCAGCAGGAGCGGCCACCGGCACTTGTGTGGAATAGTCAGTTAATATAATTGGCGTCCATGTACCTGCCGTTTGATCAAGTTTGGTTGGTGTTAACACTCCAAGCACTTCTTTTGTCTCTACCTCTTTGCTACAACTTTGCAAGCTCAGAGCGATTCCAATTACACTGAATACTATAAAGAGGATGGCAATATTTTTATAAAATGTTTTCATGATGTTTGTTAATTAGCAGTTTTACCAAAATGAAGCGTGTAGAGCAGGCCTCCCATATAATAAGTTGATTGACCAACGTTACGGCCTGTAACCGTGTATCCAGCTCCTGCCCACACGGCCAGGTTGTTGATCTTGGGTATAAAATACTTAACCGTAAGATCTACTCTTGATAAGTTCATACGATTAGATGCGAAAGGCATGTCTTGCCTGCGGATGTCACCTCCACCTAATGTGTTTTGTTGCGTGTAGCCGATAAAAGCCTGTAGTCCGTTTTTGAGGTAGCCTACATTGAAGGAGTAATCGAGAACATTCGGCATCCAAACTTCATCGCTTAATGTTTGCTGGCCATCTGTAAAGTAGGCAGGACGATCCAGCGTAACATTACTTCGCCAGGTATAACCGATGTTTCCCGTTGCATACCAGCCACCGCTAAGTTTGTAATGAGTAGTAAAGCGTCCTGAAAGTTTTTTGGAAGCCATGCCTATTGATAAAGGAAGGAAGTCGGGTGTATAATCGCTTAAGGGTGTTGAATAACTGCCCACCACAAAAGTGTTTAACTCGCTTGAACCTATTGCCTTTTTGAAGAAGTTGTACTTAGCGCCAACCGTCAAATCCTGGATGCCTTCCATATCATGAAGGGTACCCTGGCTGGCATGTGTCCAAACATAGGGTAGCATGGCAATCACATTAATTTTATCAGTTATCCCATAGGCACCCATCCAGCCAACGCTCTTGGTGCTAACTGTGCCAATGTTTCCGTTCTCGCGGCTAAGGGTTCCCTCCCAGTATTTTTTCCACGAGTCTTGTGTATAAATAAATCCCGTACATAAATCCTTTTTGTTCATCATCAGCCCGTCTGTAAAGGTTTGAGCATTTGATAAGCTCATTCCCATGAACATGGCCGCCATTAAAAAAGTTAATTTTTTCATCATAATATGATTTTTAACTGCTTGTTTATATATGCAGAAGAGTTGTTCCACCTGCATCAAAAAAATTAAGTCTGACAAATATTTTCATGCCCCATAAGGCACGATCCCTTAGAAATAAAAATTGATTTGGCCCTGAACGAAGCGTTCGGGTTTTAGAAAGAAATTAAGCCCGGGGAGGTGGGCCCGTTAAAGAACTCGTTACGAGTTCATAATGATGTTCAATGAAATGAAAACTAATTGTCTTTTCCCATCCATCCGTTTGCTTCTTGATGGAAATAGAGCAGCAGAGAAAATCTTTAATGAGATTCTGAATAGTCTTGGAATTTCCTTTGGAATTAATTGGCTTGTCCGTAAACGATTTTACATAGTCAGTTAACGCCTGGTTGATTCGCTTAGTGGTTATGTCTTTAACGCAAACAATGTACAAGGTGTCACTTTGCAAACGTTGCTTGACAAGACGATACACTTCACCGTTGTGTTCAAACTCCCCATCTACCCTGCTATACTCTTTTGAATCTGTTGAATAAGGAACCGTGAGTGGCAGTTTAAAAGTAACTTCTTGATGAATAAAATTCTCATCATCAAAATGCTGCCTCATCTGCCTGGCAGTCTTAAATTGCAGCCCCATTAATACGCCATAGTACCCCAGCACATTGAGCAGGAACAAGCAGAGCAAAAAGAGGGTCAGAAGTTTTTTCACAGGTGCATAGTTAAATAAAATTCAGGAAAAGTAAAAACTCACCCGTGACGAGCAGTTAATCGGTGACCTGTAAATCACTTGATTTCGATAAATTTACCCGGATACTGAGCATGGATTACCAGCGAAACTAAATATGCTCCTTCTTATTTTTTATCAATTCATGCATTAGTTCACGGGCACGATGGAGTTGAGCTTTCACTGTTCCGAGTGGCGCTTCCAGCTCTTTGGCAATTTCTTCGTATGAGAGCTCATGAAAATACCGGAGCCGTACCAGTTTCTGATATTTGGGCGGCAGCATTCCCACAAATACTTGTATTAATTCTGCCTTTTGTGATTTTATGGCCTCTTCCTGTGGATCATCATTTTGATCCTCAATTTCGATCGAAACGGACTGACCATCATCATCCGTGTAGGTATTTTCTATGCTAAGCGTATTTAGTTTTTTCTTGCGAATGAAATCGATCGTATTGTTAGTGGCAATGCGAAACAACCATGTGCTGAACGTGAAATCTTTTTTGAAACGATGTAAACTTCGAAAGGCCTTTGAGAATGATTCCATGGTAAGGTCCTCCGCATCATCTATGTTGCGCACCATCTTTAGAATCATATGGTAAACAGGACGTTTGTACCGAGTTAGTAGTCTCGCATACGCTTTGTCATCGCCCGCCACGGCCATATCAATATATTTGAAGTCTTCCAGCGCTTTTGTAGAGAACCTACCTTCTTCTATGCCTTCCATCGTACTTTTTTGGATACTAATGCCACGAGGCCGATGACAAGGTAATAAAAGGTGTAAATAAAATCTAAGAAGGGTACTTTCCACCACTCAAAAGGTTCACCCAGTTTTCGGGAGGCCTCGTGAAATAGAAATATTAAAAGAATCCATCGCAAGCCGAAAACGAATAGGACCCACTCCGTAAAGGGATTCAAAAAAGAAAGAGGGAATACGATTAACCAATTAAGAATCCAAGTCAGAGAGAAAATCCCAAGAATCATCTTATCCGAAAATTTATAATGTTTACCGGCAGACAAATGCCGGAGCTTCTGAACATAATACTCCTTCCAGGTGGTTTTAGGTGACGACTTCATTAAGGCATCCGCGCCTATACAAATTTTTGTGGTAGAGCCAACAGCATATTGATTAACAAACAGATCATCATCCCCTCCCATTACGCTCAAGTGGTTGTTAAACCCTTTATTATCCAGGAATAAAGTTCTTCTATAGGCAAGGTTTCGACCTACGCCCATGTAGGGATGTCCCAACATGGCAAAACCTATAAACTGAATTCCTGAAAGGAATGACTCAAACCGGATAAAAGCATTAAGCACTCCTTTGGATTTGATGTAGGGTGAAAAACCTAGCACAATCTGCGCTCGATCATCCATCTCTGCACTCATTCTTGCAATCCAATGTTTACTGACTGGCCTGCAATCCGCATCGGTTAGTAAAACCCAGTCATATTTGGCCGCTTTAATGCCCAGGGTTAAGGCAAACTTCTTCCCGCTGATATGCAGTGGTGTATGAACCACTCTTACCGCTTTAAGCCGAATGTCTTGAATGGATGCAGCTCGCAGGAAATCATACGTATCATCATTACATCGATCTTCAACAATAATGACTTCAAACTGTGGATGATCCTGTGCCAGAAGAATAGGAACTAACTCGCGCAGGTTATGTACTTCATCATGCGCACATACAATTATAGAAACAGGTCTTGGCGAGCTGACGGGAGCCTTCCCCTGTTGTAAAAAGGCAAAAAGAAATAAACCGAGATAAATAATTTGGATACTGAGGAGGGCGATGCAGAAAATGGCAAGAACTGACAAAATAACTAATTAAAAGATTTAAAAACTGGGCAAAGATAAAAGCTTCTCAGAAAAGGGAAAGGGTTTGTGATTTTGAAATTATTAATAACAACATTAATCAACTGCTATCTTTACGGCCATGAAATTTAAGCTCATTGCAAAGGACCTTCACTCTAACGCCAGGGCTGGCATCATTACCACAGAACACGGTGCTATCCCCACGCCCATCTTTATGCCGGTGGGTACTGCAGGGTCCGTTAAGGCCGTACATCACCGCGAACTGGAACAAGACATTGAGGCGAGAATTATTTTAGCAAATACCTATCACCTGTATCTAAGACCAGGGGTAGAATTATTAGAAAAAGCGGGAGGTGTGCACAAGTTTATTGGATGGAGTAAGCCTATTCTAACTGACAGTGGTGGCTACCAGGTATACTCTCTGGCCGAAAACAGAAAGATCAAAGTAGAGGGCGTTACCTTTAAATCACATATTGATGGATCCAAACATTTTTTCAGTCCTGAGTCTGTGATGGATATTCAGAGCGCCATCGGAGCGGACATCATCATGGCTTTTGATGAATGTACACCCTATCCATGTGAATATATTTACGCTAAAAAATCATTAAAACTAACTCACGATTGGCTTGTGCGCTGCGTGAACAGAATCGATAACACAGGCCCAAAATATGATTATACCCAGGTCTTGTTCCCGATTGTTCAAGGAAGTGTTTACAAAGACCTCAGAAAAGAATCAGCAGAATTTATTGCTTCCCAAAATCAACAGGGCAATGCTATAGGTGGACTGTCTGTTGGCGAACCACATGAGATAATGTATGAAATGACCGATCTGGTGTGCACTATTTTACCAGTTGATAAGCCCCGGTACCTGATGGGTGTAGGCACACCTGAAAATATATTAGAATGTATTGCGCTGGGCATTGATATGTTTGATTGCGTGATGCCCACACGAAATGCGCGAAATGGAATGTTATTTACCACAGAAGGCATAATCAACATCCGGAACGAAAAGTGGAAAGACGATTTAAGTGCCATCGATTCTGGATTAGGTGGATATGTAAGCACATTCCATTCAAAAGCCTACCTCCGGCATTTAATTATTAATAAAGAAATTTTAGGCGCGCAAATTGCTTCTATCCACAACCTTACCTTCTATCTTTGGCTGGTGAAACAGGCCCGCCAAAAAATTGAGGAGGGTATATTTAAAGAGTGGAAAACTAAAATGGTGAAGGTGGTGTCACAACGACTTTAAGTTCATCTGATCCACGGATTGTCAATATGAAGATTCTCGATAAATACATTGTCAAAAAAATCCTTACGACATTCTTTTTCGTGGTATTGATCATTGTAGCCATTATCGTGGTTATTGATATCACAGAGAAGATGGATAAATTTTCAGAGAACAATTTAAGTAGAATAGTTGTCATAAGTTATTACCTGGACTTCATTCCATGGATTGCAGGCCTAATTGCTCCTATCACAGTCTTTATTGCCATAGTGTATGTTACTTCTCGTATGGCAGGTCAAACCGAAATCATAGCAATTCTTTGCAGTGGTGTCAGCTTCCGAAGATTTTTACTTCCTTATTTTATTGCATCTCTCCTTATCGCCATTTTAAGTTTTTTATTTAATGGTTGGCTTATTCCACAATCCAATCGCTCGCGACTTTCATTTGAGACACAGTACTTTCAGCGGAATCATTATTTCGATACGCGCAACCTGCACATTCAGATTGAACCAAACATCTATCTCTACCTTGCAAGTTATAACAATCAAACCAATGTGGGCTACCAGTTCACCCTTGAGAAATTTCAAGACAATGAACTGATTGAAAAATTAACGGCTGATAACATTCAGTGGGATAGTACCAAAAATAAATGGACGATTCAGTGGTGGAAAGTGCACCAGATTCAAAAAATGTTCAATGTCAAACATGATCTGGACCCGAGGTTGTTTGTTAGATCAGGAGACAAACTGGATACCGCTCTGGCGATATCTCCCAAAGATTTTGAAAGTGAAAACAGAAAATATGATGGGATGACCATTCCGGAACTTCAAGAGCACATTAACAAACTTAAGTTCAGGGGGGCAACCGGTGTTGAAGCGTACGAAGTAGAAAAATATATTCGATTCGCATCACCATTTACAATCTTTGTGCTTGTTTTCATGGGAGTAATTGTGTCCGCGCGAAAAAACCGTGGTGGCACAGGCTTTCAGATTGCATTAGGCTTTTTCTTGTCGTTTATTTTTATTTTATTTTTTATGATGTCACGTACTTTTGCAGAAGCCGGCTCACTTTCTCCTTTCATTGCAGCATGGATACCAAATGTAGTTTTCGGAACGATCTCTTTGATAATGTATAAATTTGTTCCGCGCTGATGGCAACAGCAAAAGATTACCTCAAATTACATTTCATCGTTTTCCTCTGGGGCTTTACAGCAACCCTCGGCAAGCTAGTTACCATTCCTAGCGTGGAGATGGTTTTCTACCGCTCCTTACTTGCCGCTTTTGGTATGGCGGTTTTGATTGTAATGACGCGTGGCAGATTTAAAATTGAAGCAAACGACCTGCTTAAGCTACTCGCAACGGGTTGTATTGTTGCTATTCACTGGCTCACCTTCTTTGCATCGGGAAGAGTATCAAATCCATCGATAAGTTTAGTTGGCTTTGCTACATGTTCATTCTGGGCTGCAATACTGGAACCACTGGCCAAAAGAAAAAATATTCAACCTCTTGAAATCGGATTAGGCTTGGTTGTATTACTTGGTCTTTATATCATCTATTCCTTTAACTTTCAATATCCCATGGGACTCTTCCTGGGCATCGTATCGGGATTAACTGCTGCCCTTTTTAGTATCATCAATTCAAAAATGATTTCGAAGGTTGCAGCCACCACAATCACTTTTTATGAAATGACAGGCGCAACATTCTGCACACTTTTATTTTTTCCCGTTTATCAACATTTCTGGGCCGATAATTCTTCGTTACAATTGGTACCAGAGCCTATGGACTGGGTGTATATTATCATCATGGCGTTGGCGTGCTCTGTATATGCTTATACAGCAGCCATCAATTTGATGAAGAAGCTTTCCGTCTTTTATATTCAGCTAACGCTCAATCTTGAGCCCCTGTACGGAATAATTTTGGCCCTGCTTGTCTTTGGTGAGCAAGAGGTGATGGGCATGAGTTTTTATATTGGAACGCTCATCATTCTCAGCGCTGTTGCCTTTTATCCCTATTTGAAGAAAAAGTTTGAAGTATACAGTTTCTGGTTCTAAACACCTGGTGCGAACCATTCTACTTGAAACTTAAAGTTCACCGCTCCAAACGGTCATTCGTGCAAACTGTTCTTTCAAATCAATGGTTTGGTTAAATATCCCAAATACAGAGGAGCCTGAGCCACTCATACTTGCATACATGGCACCCGCTTTATACAAGTTGTTTTTCAATTCGGCTAACCCGTGAAATTTTCTAAAAACAGTCTCTTCAAAGTCATTGACTAGATACTCTTTCCAGAATTCGCATGGTATCTCTTCGATAATTTCTTGTACTGACTTTGAAGGTTTTCGGGGGACAATGCCGGCATATGCTTCTGCCGTTGCTACATTAATTTCAGGTTTCACTAACACCATAAATCTTTTTTCAAGCGAAATTTTAGCCGGGCTTAAAATTTCTCCTCTTCCCTTTCCAATCATCGCTTTTCGATGAATAAAAAAAGGACAATCACTACCCAAAGCAAAAGCATACCCTGCAAGCATGACAGGCGAAAGACTCAGGTGGAACATTTCATTGATTGTTTGCAAGGCAAACACGGCATCGGAAGAGCCACCTCCTAATCCAGCTCCCGTTGGTAGAACTTTGTGCAGATGAATGTGGACAGGCGGTAAATCAAAATCTTTTTTAAGTAAGATATAGGCCTTCAAACAAAGATTCTCTTGCTCCAGACCTGGAATTGTCAGGCCTGTAATGTCCAATTTTACTTCTTCAGAGGGTATGATCTCAAGAATATCGGTCCAGGGGATTGGGTAAAAACATGTCTCAATATCATGAAATCCATCTGACCGCTTAGCAATAACATTAAGGCCAAGATTGATTTTGCAGTTTGGAAAGGAAACCATGGATTCAAAATTTCAAATTCAAAATTACCAATCTCTCGAATGATGAACTTTGTATCTTGAATGAAACAGCACTACTTGGATAATCGATTTACTAAGTCATATGTGATTCCGCTTGAAGAGAATCCTCCATCGTGCATCAGGTTCTGCATGGTCACCATTCGAGTGAAATCCGAAAACATCACCGTAACGTAGTTTGCGCAATCTTCCGCAGAAGCATTACCAAGAGGCGACATCATTTGAGCAAAATCAAAAAATGCATCAAATCCTGAAATGCCAGAGCCAGCCGTAGTTCTTGTAGGAGATTGAGAAATTGTGTTAACTCTCACTTTTTTTATCGAACCATAACGCTGACCGTAACTTCGTGCGATAGATTCCAACATAGCTTTAGCCTGAGCCATATCAGTGTAATCAGGGTAGGCTCGTTGTGCAGCAATATAACTGAGAGCTATCACCGAAGCCCACTCATTGAAGGCGTCCAGTTTTTCCGAAGTTTGCAATACCTTATGAAAAGAGAGTGCTGAAATATCAAGTGTTTTTAAATACCACTCGTAATTCATGTCACCATATGGCTTTCCTTTTCTGATATTAGGGCTCATTCCTATTGAATGAAGCACGAAATCCAGTTTCCCTCCCAAAATTTCCATCGACTTTGAAAAAAGACTAGTCAGATCCTCCTCAGAAGTGGCATCGGCTGGTATCACTTCAGCTTGGCAGGTGGTAGCCAACTGATTTATTGTACCCAATCGCATGGCAATTGGGGCATTGGTGAGGGTGAAAGAACCTCCCTCCTCTTTTACTCGTAAAGCTGTTTTCCAGGCAATAGAATTCTCGTCTAATGCCCCAAAGATGATACCGCGTTTGCCCTTTAAAAGGTTATTGGCCATAGTCTAGTTTGTTTTCTCCGGTTAGTAGTATTCCTAGTTCTAGTGGCGCAATATTACAAAAGTCAGGATAGACCCAAAACTGGTAAGTAAATTTGCCTCGTAATTACCATTAATAGAAAGATTCTCTTAATTTTCCATCATTAAAAAAACAGACCCACTATGGAAACACCTTCTTTTCTTACTACTTGGAACCTGTATGTGATTTGGGCAGCGTTGGTCAGCGTTGCCATTGGCGGGCTCATATTTCTTTACTATGAATACCGAGTGCTGCAAATCAAAGGGTACAAAGAAAAATATGACTATGTTAATGAGCATGAAATCAGGTACTTCTGGTTTGCGGTAGTGGCCCTTGTTATCGCCTTTGCCTTCTACGCCAATTCACTGGGTACAGACATTATTATCGCTCGGGGAATACGGTGGTTTTATGTCCGACTTTTCATAACGGCTAGCTTTCTCGTTGTTTCATACTTCATTTTTTACAGCTTGGTCCAAATCTATTACCCACGTTATGTGGAAAAGCGCTTACTAAAATTGCGCAATACCCCTCGGATTTCCCCTGCTGGTAACCCTATGCGTAAACTTCATGAACACGAAGAAGATGCACACCTCGATGCCAGCCAAATTGCAGAAGAAGCCAATGTCCATTCTGTCGATTATGATGTGTGGATTGACGATAAGACAGGCTTTAAGAACGTTGAAAAATATGATAGTCACATGCATGCAGTTGAATGCCCGAATTGTGGCTACTTTACAATGAAAATCGCCAGCGAGGAAATAGAAAAAAAGCCTACCGCTACGGAAGACGGGCTCTTGATAAAGCATTACCAGTGTGGCTACTGCAAACATCGAGAAGCTAATGAAGTCGTACTGGCGAAGCTTTCATCAAATGTGTAAAACGATTTGACTTTTCTAGTAAAGAACCCCATTGAAAAACAATGGGGTTCTTTATTTTACACCACATTCCATTCGTAGCTTTAGTGCCATAATGCTTTTCACTTTCATAAAATTTGAATACACAATCAGAATCACCAATAGGAATATTTGACAGTGGCATCGGTGGCCTTACAGTTGCACACGCTATCACTCAATTGCTTCCACACGAAAGCATAGTCTATTTTGGCGACACTGCCCACCTGCCCTATGGAGACAAATCTGAAGCGGCCATCCAGGCATATTCAATTAAGATTGCCGATGTGTTGCTGGAAAAAGGATGCAAGGTCATTGTAATTGCCTGTAATTCAGCGAGTTCTGCGGCTTACGAATTATTAAAAGAGTATGTCCGAAGAGAAGCAAAAGTCATTAATGTGATTGATCCCATGGTTGAACTAGTCATAAATAGATTTGCCGGAAAAAAAATCGGACTTATCGGTACGAAGCGGACTGTACAATCTGGTATCTATGCAAGAAAATTTAAGGAGGCCAACAAGAACATTAGTCTTTCATCCCTACCAACTCCGCTATTGGTACCTATGATAGAAGAGGGCTTCTTCAACAACAAAATCAGTCATGATATCCTTGAAAAGTATCTCCTCGATTCAGTCTTAGAATCCATGGATGCCTTGATACTGGGCTGTACTCATTACCCACTCATCAAAAATGAGATTTCCTCTTTCTATCCAAAAAGCTTAAGCATATTGGATTCATCAGAAGTGGTGGCAATGGCCTTGAAAAATTATTTAACGTCCGAAGGCATGCATAATAAAACAGGTATTGCTAAACATCAATTTCTGGTTTCTGACTTTACCGATTCATTTGAGGCCTCCACAAGAATTTTCTTCCAGGAAAAGGTCCATCTGCAAAAGCATTCGCTATGGAACTGATTTCCATTGAATTATCTGAGATATGTATGGTTTCATGGACATTTCTCATTTTTTAAACAACAGTATTAGTGACCTTTGAAAAAGAAGTATTTAAAATGTCGACATTGATCTTATAATTTCATGAAAGAAATAGGGGTTGTTGTATACTCTATTCTTATGATTGTCTTTGGCCAGTCCGCTGCAGCACAATCAAACTTGGATAGTCTTAAGTCAGAGTTAGCTGAAACAGTTTCTGACTCTTCGCGCGTAAGAATATTGGTGAAACTTTCTGATCGTTATCAGTTTATAAATATTGATATGGCTCAGGCCTATGCATCCGAGGCCCGCACAATTTCTGAAAAAAATAACTGGGATTGGGCATTAGAAGTGAGTAATCACCGATTGGCTTCCCTGGCTTATATAATGGGCGACTTTACGACTGCTCTTAAATACTATAACCGTTATCTTCAGTCAGCCCGCAATCTGAATGATAGTTTGTCTGCAGCAAAAGCCTTGAATAACATTGGCCAAACCTATGCCGATCTGGGCGAATATGATGATGCTTATTATTACCTAACTCGAAGTTTTAAAGTCGCCAGGTCGATTCAAGACTCTCTTTTGCAGGCTGTCTGTCTTCAAAATCTCGGACATGTCTTTAAAGAGCTGGGACAATATGAGATTGCCTTAAACCATTTTGCTGTTTCTTCTAAGCTCAGCAAGAAAATTGGAGACCTGGATGGAGAAGCTTATATAGCTGATGAAATAGGATCATTATACGTAAGTAAAAAGGATTTTAAGAATGCGGAAGAAAATCTATTCAGAGCCCTACATATTATTCGAGAAAGAAACCTCAAGATTATTGAGCCGCAAACACTCACCAAGTTAGCTGAGCTTAGCCTGGAAAAAAAACAATTCGACAGGTCGATTGCGTTTTATGATTCAGCAAAGGAAGAATATGTCGCGTCAAAAAACGTTTTTGGTATCGCTAAAACACAACTTGGTAAGGGTAAGGTACACTTACAGCAAAATAACTTTATAGAATCCTTGCCCCTGATTGAGGCGGCCCTTACATCAGCCAAGGTATTAAATGCCAGAATACTTGAAATAGATTGCTATGAACAACTCTCGCTATTGGCTGAACTAAAAGGTGATTTTAAAAAATCACTTGATTACTTTAAGAACTTCAAGGCCATGCGAGACAGCTTATATAATCAGGAGTTCGTTGAAAAACTATTCGAAGATTTACGCTTTGAAACACAAACGAAAGATTCTGAAATAGCAGAATTAAGCTTAGCTCGGTCCCTTCAATCCGCTGAAATTAAAAGACAGAGTTTTATAAGAAATATACTTTTTGTGTTGGCCACTCTCACTGCTATACTACTTTTCTCAGTGTATCGCAGTGGCCAGCGAAGAATCAGGATTAATAAACTCTTGATGGAGCACCAGGAAGAAATTAAGAAACGAAGTGTTGAACTTGAACAGCTCAACCAGGTAAAAGATAAATTCTTCTCCATTATTTCTCATGATTTGCGCTCACCAATTAACGCACTTTCAGGCATTTTAGACCTGATAGACAAAGACCAGATCAAGCCTGAAGAATTATCATTGCTGGTAAAGGAATTAAAGATCCAGTTTAATCACACAAAAACGCTTGTCAATAATTTATTAGGTTGGGCACTTCTGCAAATGGATAAATTAAAAATTCAACCTGAAATAATTAATTTACACCGACTAGTGGACGAAAATTTCAGGCTATTGGGTTCTTTGCATTTGAAAAAGATCGAGATGGTCAACCTCATACCGGAAAGACTTACTGCGTTAGCCGATCTAAACACTATTAATCTGGTATTCAGAAATCTAATCTTAAATGCAATCAAGTTTACTGAAAGTGGAGGCAAAATATGTATAGAAGCAAAAGAAAATGAAAATGATCTCACTATTTCTATTTCCGATACCGGAGTTGGAATTGCCTCAGATGTTCAATCTTTCATCTTCGAAAATACATCTGTCTATACGACACTCGGCACAGCCAATGAAAAAGGAACAGGTCTCGGGCTTATGCTTTGCAAAGAATTCGTTGAACGGAACGGAGGTAAAATTTGGGTCACCAGCGAACTGGGACAAGGAAGCACATTTAGTTTTTCGCTGAAAAAAGGTAATGCATAATGCTATGGCGCTAACCTCAATATTATGCCATCAATTTCTTGGGTGAGGCGTATTTGGCAACCGAGCCTGCTATTGTCTTTAACATGAAAAGCTTCATCTAACATTCCTTGCTCAGCATCACTTTGCTCCGGAAGTGGTGTTTCTGATTCAAGATAAACTTGACATGAAGCACATAGTGCCATCCCTCCGCAAATACCTTCCACAGGCAACTCATGCATCTTACAGATTTCCATGATGTTCAGGTTCATATCTGTGGGTCCTTCTAAATCATGAAGAGCCCCTTCCCGATCGATGATAGTAACTTTAATTGTGTTCTCCATGCACGTCTATTAAAAGCCAGTAACCCCGTTAACAGTTGTGTACTTCAACACATTTTTTTTGTTGGGATAAATTCTGGCAAAAGCCGATTGTACCGCTAAGGTGCCTTCATGAAATCCGCATAATATCAATTTCAATTTGCCGGGGTAGGTATTGATATCACCCACGGCATACACTCCTTTCCGGTTTGTTGAATAATCGAGAGTATCTACCTTTACTGCATTTTTTTCCAGATCTAGTCCCCAGGTTGCAATAGGCCCAAGACTAGGTGTTAAACCAAAAAGTGGTATAAAGTGATCAGCCTTCATAACGATATCACCTAACGTGCTGTGCTTAATAGTTAATGTTTCTAATTTTTCGGAGCCAGAAATCCCTACTACTTCTGCATCTGTAATTAATTTTATTCGCCCGTCAGCAGCCATGTCCATTACTTTTTGTACGGAGTCCAGATGCCCACGGAACGAAGTCCTGCGATGTACCAGAGTTAGTTCATTAACAATTTTATTTTCAACTAAGTAGATGGACCAATCTAATGCTGAGTCTCCCCCGCCAGATACTACTACCCTTTTGTCTTTATAAAATTCAGGATTGCGGATAATGTATTCCACTCCTTTGTCTTCATATTTCACCAAGCTTTCAATAGGCGGTTTACGGGGTTCAAAAACGCCCAACCCGCCTGCAATAATTACTATTGGGGCAAGGTGCCTCGTGCCCTTTATGGTGGTAACTATGAATTTACCGTTTTCGGTTTCTTCTAATTTAATAGCTGATTCGCCAAGAGTAAAACCAGGTTTGAACACAGAGCATTGTTTCATCAGGCTGTCAATCAATTCACCTGCATTCACAATTGGAAAGCCTGGAATGTCGTAAATCGGCTTTTTGGGGTAGATTTCAATCAACTGCCCTCCGGGCATAGGCAAAGAATCAATCAGGTGACATTTTAATTTTAACAATCCCGCTTCAAATACGGTGAATAGACCGACCGGGCCTGCTCCAATAATAATGATATCTGTTTCAATCATAATAAAATGGTGCGCGAAATTAACTAAAGTGTTTTAATATGCAGATACCGTTTTTTGGAAAGTAATGACCCTTTTTCGCAGGCACCTGAGACAAGACATGAATAGATATAACACAAAATGCGGTTTGTAACGACTAACACCAAAACGATCATTTTCATAACGAAATGAAACCTGAATAGCCGGAAAAATCACTCAAGGCTTGAAGTTGATGTTTGAATTAATCGGACTACTTTTGTGTTGAAATACTGCCTCTCCACAATTAATTATGTCTGGTCTATGAGCGATACCATCCTACACGAATGCGGAATAGCCCTCATTCGATTGCGAAAGCCGCTTTCGTACTACATCGAAAAGTATGGCCCAACATACGCCATGAATAAGATGTACATATTAATGGAAAAGCAACATAATCGTGGGCAGGATGGTGCAGGAATTGTCAACATCAAGATTGATCAAAAACCAGGCTATCGTTTTTTTAGTCGCTATCGTTCTATCAAGCCTCAGCCCATAGCTCATCTCTTTAAAAAAATCGGAAAAAAATATAAAAAGGCTCAAAAAGAAGGGAAGGAAAAATTCAGGGACGAAAAATGGCTGAAACAGAATGTGGCTTTTTCTGGTGAGCTTTGGTTAGGTCATTTACGGTATGGTACACATGGGCTTAACAGCATCGAAAATGTTCATCCGTTTCTGCGTCAAAATAACTGGCGTAGTCGTAACCTGGTAATGGCGGGTAATTTCAACATGACCAATGTAGATGAACTCTTCAACATACTTGTAGACCTGGGACAACACCCCAAAGAAAAAGTTGACACTGTAACCGTCATGGAAAAAATAGGACACTTTCTTGATCAGGAAGTGGAATTTCTATTTCAGAAATACAAGGACGATTACTCTAACAAAGAAGTTTCTGAAATCATAGAAAACGAAATTGACCTTCCGCGTATGCTAAGGCGAGCATGCAAAGATTTTGATGGAGGATATACTATGGCAGGTCTCATTGGATCTGGTTCTTCATTTGTTGTGAGAGATCCCTCGGGAATCAGGCCAGCCTATTATTATGCAGATGATGAAATCGTGGTGGTGGCCTCAGAAAAACCAGCTATTAAAACAGCGTTTAATGTTGATTACAATCAAATCAAAGAGATAGAACCTGGTCATGCTTTGGTGGTGACCAAAAGCGGTGATTATGCTCAGCATCAAGTCCTCGTGCCATTGGAGAAAACATCATGCAGCTTTGAGCGAGTTTATTTTTCACGCGGCACCGACCCTGAAATATATCAGGAGCGCAAGCAATTAGGACGCCTTTTAGTGCCCCAAATTCTTAAGGCGATAAACTTTGATCTTAAGAATACAATCTTCTCGTACATTCCCAATACAGCTGAAACGGCTTTCCTGGGAATGATGACCGGAATTGAAGATTATATGATCAGCAGGCAGAAAGATATTATTCTGGATGGTAAGCCTTCTGTTGATTCGCTGGAGGATATTCTATCCTTCCGGCCCAGGATTGAAAAGATAGTTTTGAAGGATGTTAAGTTAAGAACGTTTATTACCGATGATGCCCACCGCGATGATTTGGTAGCCCATGTGTATGATACTACCTATGAAGTAGTGAACAAGGGAAAAGATACGCTAGTCGTCATTGATGATTCAATAGTTCGTGGTACCACCCTTGAAAAAAGTATTCTAAGAATGCTGGATCGCCTTGGACCGAAAAGAATTGTGGTAGTTTCATCAGCCCCACAAATCCGTTTCCCGGACTGTTATGGCATTGATATGAGTCGTATGGCTGATTTCGTAGCATTCCGCGCCATGATTCAATTGATAAAAGAGCAAGGCAAAGATTATTTGTTAGGTGAAGTTTATGAACAGTGTCTTCAATCAAAGACAAACGGCCAGACTGATAATTATGTGAAAAAACTATACGAACAATTTACCTACGAAGAAATCTCAGATAAAATTTCCGATATCGTACGCCCATCTGGGGTAAATGCAGAGGTACAGATTGTCTTCCAAACGATTGACAACCTTCACAAGGCGATTCCCAAGCATATAGGGGATTGGTATTTTACTGGTAACTACCCTACACCTGGCGGGATGAATGTTGCCAATAAGTCTTATGTGAATTATATGGATGGAAAGCTAGTGAGAGCCTACTGACAAGAACTTATCCTGGTAAATGGAAATCGAAGACGATTTCTTTCATGCATTTAAAATGTTTTTTGGGGCATTTATCGTATCCTATCTTTGAACATGGGCGGCAATTCACTTTGGTGTTTTCTAACACAGTGAACTTTGATCGGTAAGGGTACATTCCAAATTCGGGTATTGTGTTACCCCATATAGTAAAAATCTCCTTTTTGAAGGCTGCCGCAATGTGCATTAAACCTGTATCATGTGTAAAAACATATTTTGCCTGCTTCACTAAGCTCGCGGATTGATTTAAATTGTACATACCGCATCCATTATAGATAAGTGTTTTCTTATTCAACTCATTCAATCCCTCTTCAAATTCCATAGCGCCTGATGACCTGGCAAAGAAAGAATGGATTTGCTCTCCTACGCTTGCATCTTCTTTACCTCCCAGCAAAACAATTGGGCGATTAATCTTATCACACAGCTCTATCATTCGCTCAACCGGTAGCTTCTTAGTGGCGTGTTGTGCCCCGATAGCATAAGCAATATATCCACTTTGATGAGCTTTAGGCAGCCAATCCAGAGGCACTACATCTTTCTCGGGTATAAAATAATCGAGCCCAAGGGCATCATTCTTAACACCTAATAACTCAACTGTCTTCAGGTAACGATCAACTATGTGAATGTTGGGAAGTTTATTGATCTTGAAATTAACCATCAACCACTTTTCAACATTTAATTTATCAAAACAAACAGTTTTTGTCATGAGCGCCATTTTGATTATTCTAGTTCTTAGGTTGTGATGGAGATCAACAATAAGGTCAAATTCTTCACTTCTTAATTCGTGAATAAACCCCGATAAGTCTTTATGCAAATAATGCATTTTATCAATATAGGGGTTCTCCTCAAAAATAGATTTGAATTGAATTTTAGTGGCATAGTGAACTTCCACATTCTCAATCTGAGTCTTCAGGGCCCGAACCACTGGTGTGGTTAGAACAATATCGCCAATGGACGAAAAACGGATAACTAAAACTTTCATCAATAATTGATTAACAGCCCTTTCACATAGCCCCGTCTTAGCGTTTACAGAAACGACAATATCACCCAAATAAGGTGAAATAATTTTTCTCCTAAACTTACAACGAATTTCCAAAATATTACTTTCCCGGTAGGTACGTGATGCCTGAACAAAATCACTACTATTTAGTATTTTAGGAACTGAAACTGAAATAACTCTAATCATGAACTATTGGCTAATGAAATCTGAACCAAGTACATACTCCTGGGCAGATCTGGAAAAAGATGAGAGGGCAGCATGGGATGGTGTCCGGAATTTTCAGGCACGCAATAACTTAAAAGTGATGAAAAAAGATGACCTCGTATTTATTTATCATAGCAATGAAGACAAAGCCATCATCGGAATAGCCAAAATTGTGAAGGAGAATTATCCTGATCCGAGTGACAAAGATTGGGTAGTGGTGGATATCGCCCCCGAAAAAAGGCTTCACTCCTCGGTCACCCTATCTCAAATTAAAGGAGATAAACGACTCGCAGATATGGTACTTGTTCGTTCTTCCAGACTTTCTGTTCAGCCTGTGAAAAAAACGGAATTCGAATTAGTGATCAAACTGAGCGAAGGGAAATGACCTGTCATTTTCAACTTCCCGTTCAGAATTTTATACCTAAACCAAGTTGGTTAATATTCACAATTGGTTTATTCACGTATCTACTTACTTTTCCTATCTCCACATGTGCACAGTTGTCTCAGCCTCATCGCTATGAAATACTCCATGATAACTCATCAAATAGCTTCAATATTATTTCTTTAAAGGAACAAGGACTAGCTCTCATAAGAGAAAAAGATAAATATGAAGAAGGCAAAAAGTTATGGGAGATTATCTTACTCGATTCATTACTAAAGGAAACATGGACCAACGATGTGGCATTAGAATATCGCTATCAGATGATAGGTTATGAATATACACCCGATTTTGTTTTTATTTTATTCCGTGCGGGAGAAACTGATTCGGATTTTCTTCATCTGATCCAGCTTAACCTGGTTAGTCATGAACTGATTAAATTCGAAATTAAACATCAATTTAACTTAAGACTTACCCATTTTTCTATTGCCGGCAATCATGCCGTTTTGGGAGGATACGTAGTCCGGGAGCCGGCCGTCTTACTTTATGAATTGAATACAAAGCAGGTAAAAGTTGTTCCAGGATTTTTCCTGACTGATACTGAGTTATTGGACTTACGAGTTAATGTTAATAATACGTTCAATACGGTACTCATGGAACGTGGAAAAAAAGAAAAAAAGAACCTGTGGGTAAGGACTTTCGATGAATCCGGAAGGTTGATCCTGGAAGATGAAATTGATATCGACCAGGATAAAACAGTGCTCACTGCACAAACCAGCATGTTAAAGCGTGATGAAATGATGGTATTAGGTACCTATGGAAAGATTAATTCAAAACTTGCCACTGGAATTTTTTCGGTTGCTATTGATCCCTTTAGCAAACAATCCCCCCACTATTTTGATTTTGCCCAATTCGAGCACCTTCTGGACTACATGTCTGCCAAAAGAGCAAATAAGATAAAAACAAAAGCCCAACGTAGTAGAGAAACAGGCACTATGCCGGATTTTTCTTTGCATCTGCAACCGTTTAGGATAGAAGAGAATGCCGAGGGTTTTATAATGATCTCGGAAGTCTACAGCCCTAATAGTAGTATGACCCAATATCCGTATTGGAATACGTACTACAATCAAAACGTTTATTACCCCTATGGATTTAATTCACCAACAAACCGATATTATAATTCCCCCTATTCATCCTCCAATGTTCAAAGTAGTGACTACAGAATACTAGAGACCTCAGCAATGCTTTTTAACTCTCAAGGGAAATTGGTTTGGGACCACAGCATGAAATTGCCCGATGTACATATCCCCGCTTTGGAGCAAGTTGGAGATTTTATTTTCTTAGGAAACCGGTCCCTGATTGTCTATAAAAGGGAAGATAAAATACAATCAAAAGTTCTAATCATCAATGATCGTGAAACGTTAGAAGATACAGTAAAAATCGTCTTAAAAAACCCGACTGATGTTTTGCGCTTTGATTCTAAAGACGAAGGAGGTATCAGGTATTGGTATGGTTCTAGTTTTTATAGCTGGGGAAATCAGTCAATCCGGAACGAATTAATCGATGGAGATAAGGTTCGAAATGTCTTTTATGTTAACAAAGTTAAGGCAAATTGATACTACAATTTTAATTACTGCTCTTACTTTACTGAGCTCTTATTGCTTTGGCCAGGTACAGCAATCCCATCGATATGAAACTATTATCCCCGATAATGAAAGAGAACATTACAAAGTAGTCTCAGTTCAAGAACGTGGTATCATCCTGTATCGCAGATTCACTACTGCACCCGGCAATCAGGTGGAACTTATGCGCGTAGACACTTCGCTTCAGGAAGTTTGGCGTGGCTTTGTTCAACTTAATTTGGACGAGGCGGTTATGTTCACTTATGTAAAGAAAGATTTGATCTATCTGTTAATAAAGAGCAGGAATAACGTGCAGGGTGATCTTTTGATTGTAGAAATGAAAATAGAAACCGGGAACTACAATTTATACAGCGTTAAAAATTTGATCCCCTTTACTCCTACCGAATTTACGATTACGAATGGTGCCGCTTTGATTGGGGGATATTTTAATTACCGACCTCTTATTCTGCATTATAATTTTAAGTTGTTACAATCCAAAATACTCCCGGGGTTCTTTAATGAACCTGGAGAGCTCACGCAAATGAAACCAAATGAAAATGGTTCGGTAGATGTTATTGTCAGCGCTAAAAATTTTAACAAACAAAAAGTTTTATGGATTCGAAATTATGATTCGAGCGGCAGTCTTTTAAGAACCGCCATCCTGGAACCAGCCGAAAAAAATAATCTGATTTTTGGCCGTTCACTTAATATGCCAAATGGCGATCAGATTGTTTCCGGTGTTTACGGCAGACGCGGAGATTATTCCCGGGGAATATTTATCGCCTCCATAAATGTTCTTGGCGAGTATGCTATCAAATATTATACATTCGCAGAACTAGAACATTTTTTTAATTATATGAAAGCAAGGCGCGAAAAACGCGTGAAAGAAAAGATTGAGCGCAGACGCATAAAAGGAAAAAGAATAAAATTTAACTATCGCATCCTGGTGCAACAACTTATTCCTTACGGGAATCAATATATTCTATTAGGAGAAGCCTTTTATCCTCACTATGTGAATACGGGCAACATGTATTCACCCTATTCGGCCAATTACAATGTAAGGTCCTATTATATGCCTTCCACCCGTACGGACCTTATTTTTGATGGATACCAATATACACATGCCGTTGTGATCGGATTCGATAAAAATGGCAATCTACTGTGGGACAATAGCTTTGAAATTAATGATGTAAAGACATTCGATTTGGAGCAATTCGTAAAAATATATCCCCTGGATAATCGTATCGCTTTACTTTATCTATTTGAAAACGCTATTCGCAACAAAATTATTAGTGGGGCAGAAGTATTGGAAGGGAAATCAGTGGATGAGATGAAGTTGAAATTTATAGACGATCAGGTAAAAAAAAGAGAAACAGAATTCAGCAAGCTTGACTATTGGTATGGTCGTAATTTTTTTGCTTATGGCGTTCAAAAAGTTCATAACTTGCGTGAGCCCCATATTGAAACCTTACGCAACGTCTTTTTTGTAAATAAAATAACCTTCATTAAATAAAAAAATCAAAGTGCCCTCGATCCACATAATTTTCCTACCTTCGCGCCCAGCGTATGCAGAAGAAACTAATTCTAGACTCGGACCTGCTCGATATCACACTTAACCGCCTTTGCCAGCAACTTATTGAAAATCATCACGATTTTAGGGAAACCGTAATACTTGGGTTGCAGCCCCGTGGGATATTTCTAGCCGAACTCATACTAGAAAAATTGAAGAAAGTGCTTAGGCGAGAGATTCCATTGGGCTATTTGGATGCCACTTTTCACCGCGATGATTTCAGAAGACGGGATATTCCAGCCAAGGCCAGTGAAACAAGAGTGCCCTTCGTGATTGAAGGCAAAAAAGTAGTTTTAATTGATGATGTGCTATTCACTGGCAGAACCGTTCGCTCAGCATTAGACGCTATGATTGCCTTTGGAAGACCTTCCAAAGTGGAACTTCTCGTTCTGGTAGACCGAAAACATACACGAGACTTTCCAATTGCTGCAGATTATGTAGGGAAATATGTAGATACACTCACCTCCCAACGTGTTTTGGTTGAGTTAATAGCACAAGGGAACAAGCAAAATAAAATCTGGTTAACGAATAAAGACGAATAAGGGATGGCAAAGCTCAGTCAAAGACACTTGCTAGGAATAAAAAATGTCACACGCGAAGATATAGAGCTTATATTCGAAACAGCGGACAATTTTAAAGAAGTCATTAACAGGCCTATCAAAAAAGTCCCTTCCCTTCGGGATGTTACAATCGCTAATGTTTTTTTCGAAAACTCAACACGCACAAGGCTTTCGTTTGAATTGGCGCAAAAGAGGTTATCTGCAGACGTCATCAACTTTGCTGCATCCAGTAGTTCAGTAAAAAAAGGAGAAACCTTGCTGGACACGGTCAACAATATTCTGGCCATGAAAGTGGACATGATTGTGATGCGTCATTCCAGTGTAGGTGCCCCTCACTTTCTTGCTAAACACATTCATGCTAATATCATCAATGCTGGTGATGGAACTCATGAGCATCCAACGCAGGCTTTGCTTGATACCTTCTCTATTCGCGAAAAGTTGGGACAAGTTGAAGGAAAGAAAATTGCAATAATTGGGGATATTCTACATTCACGAGTTGCGCTCTCCAATATTTTTGCTTTAAAGAAATTGGGAGCTGAAGTGATGGTATGCGGGCCGCCAACCCTGCTACCCAAATTCATAGGTCAACTTGGCGTAAAAGTTGAGTTCGATGTAAGAAAAGCATTGGCATGGTGTGAGGTGGCCAACGTTCTTCGAATCCAACTGGAACGCCAGCAGATTAAATACTTTCCTTCTCTCCGCGAGTATTCACTTTATTACGGAATCACTAAAAAACTTCTGGATAGCCTGAAAAAGCAGATAATACTCATGCACCCAGGACCAATAAACCGAGGAGTAGAACTCAGCAGCGATGCCGCGGATTCCAGCCATTCAATCATTCTGGATCAGGTCGAAAATGGGGTGGCGGTAAGGATGGCTGTATTATACCTTCTTGCCGGGGCATCCGCCTAAATCCCGAAGTATTCCTACAAACGGGCGTCCATCATCTCCAGTCTTATTTATACCTTTACATCTCAATTTCCTTGCATATGATCTACAATTCAATTGTTGAAACAATTGGTAATACCCCTATGGTGAAGCTCAATAAAATTTTCAAGGGCATTCCAGGTACAGTATTGGCTAAAGTAGAGTATTTCAACCCTGGAAATAGCACGAAAGACAGGATGGCTTTGAAGATGATTGAAGATGCTGAGAAAGCCGGGCTATTAAAAGCTGGAGGTACGATAATAGAAGGCACTAGTGGAAACACAGGAATGGGACTGGCACTTACTGCTATTGCCAAAGGCTATAAGTGCATTTTTACAATGGCAGATAAGCAATCTCAGGAAAAAATAAATATCCTGCGTGCTGTGGGTGCAGAAGTAATTGTATGCCCAACTAATGTTGAGCCGGAAGATCCACGTTCTTATTATTCAGTAGCGCGTAAACTCAACAAGGAAATTCCAAACTCGATCTATCCTAACCAATACGACAACCCATCAAATGCAGAAGCACATTACGAAACCACCGGTCCGGAAATTTGGACCCAGACAGGCGGTAAGATTACACACTATGCTGCAACAGTAGGAACAGGTGGATCCATGTGCGGCACATCAAAATACTTGAAGGAATCCAATCCTAATCTCCTTGCAATAGGGATAGACACGTATGGATCCGTCTTCAAGAAATACAAGGAGACAGGTATCTTCGATAAAAATGAAATTTATCCATACCTCACAGAAGGTTTTGGGGAGGATATCTTACCCAAAAATGTGGACTTCGACTTAATTGATCTATTCATCAAGGTGACAGATAAAGACGGAGCTATTATGGCACGCAGGTTATCACGCGAAGAAGGGATGTTTGTTGGGTGGAGCAGCGGCTCAGCTGTTCACGGTGCATTAGAGTATGCCCGTGAACATCTTACCAAAAATGATATGATGGTCATCTTATTACCAGATCACGGTACGCGTTATCTTAATAAGGTATATAACGACCAGTGGATGAAAGACCATGGATTCCTGGAGGAACGATCATTCTCTACAGCTCGGGAAATCATTGGAGGCAGGAACGGGAAGAACAGTCTTTTCACAATTTCTAAAAACTCAAAAATTGGTGAGGCTATCCGACTCATGAATAAAGAGGGTATTGATCAGATACCCGTAGTGGATGGTAATGAGTTTGTAGGAAGTGTAGCTTCTTCAAGCCTATTGGAAAAAATTATCTTTGAACCAGAAATGAAAGATAAAACAGTGGGTGACCTTATGGATAAACCGATGCAATTTGTGGCGCTCGATAGTACCCTGGATGTTCTCTCGTCATTATTAAATAAAAACAGTAAAGCCTTGTTAGTTAGAGATAGTTCGGATGCAGTTCATATCATCACGCAGCATGATATACTAAAAGCCATTACCAGCTAGAAAAGACAATTTACTTTCTCTATTAAATTGAGTCGTTAGGGCTTAAATAGTCCCTCACCTGCTTTTTAAGACTTCAATTTCAACCCTGTCATTACGATTTGCCAGCGTACTTGTTCTTGGAAAGATCATCATCTTACCTGCTTCTCCTTTTGTCGCTATACGCTCCGGGTCAATTCCTTGACCAACAAGGTAGTTCTTAACAGTTTCTGCACGTAGTTCGGTTAGCCTCTTTGGTGTTGCGGTCTCCTTTTTATTATGTGCAGGATCCAGTTCAAAATTATTTGTACTGTTTCCCAATGTTATGATAGCTCTCGATTCATCGCCATTACAATGACCGTGAATCTTTATCTTATACTTTGGGCTTTCATTCAATAGATCAACTAATCCATTCAACTCATTCTTCGATTGAGGCTCAAGGATAGTACTGTTGCGAAAAAATCTGACATCATTAAAGTCAATATAATCTCCTTTTTTTGCACGGACTAGTTCAAATGTCATAATTGCTTCCTGTTGGTCTCCCACCCCAGATACAACGGGCGATGGATCTGTATAATTGAAGGCAAGTTTTACAGGCCTATAGCCAGGTGCCTGAATATTTACCTGATAAATTCCTACTTTGTTTTTTGGAGGTACAATATAAACTAACTCATTACTTTTAATTGCTAAGTAATGAGTGGCCTTTGCCTCAAATACCTGAACTTCACCTGTGACTTTGTTACCGGTCTCCGCGTTTATCATATTGAAATAGAACGGCTTACCAGCAGGTTTTTTTTCTGTCGGCTTAGCAATGCTCTTTTTAATAGCAGACGAATCTATGATCACTGCCGGCTTTGAAATACTGGAATCCTTCTTCGGCTTTTCCTCAATCACCGGGCTAATGACTACCGGGCTGACTGGGCTAATGGTTGTTTGAATTGGCTCAATTTCTTTAGCTACTATTGCAGTTTTATCCGTAGCTTTCTTAAAGCTTCTAATTTCTTTTTTATTGAGCTCCGCTTCGGCATCAACAATCGCTTGTTCTATTAAAACCTTCACCATTTTAACCTTATCCAACTCTGCTAAAAGGTAGGCACGTGCTTGTTCCTGATCAACAGAATCGGGAAGTGGACTAAATTTTTGCATCCACCCGAGCATGGAACTGTTAGCAGAATCCATGTTCGAAACAACCTGCCCCAATTTTTTAACTCGCTGACCACTCAGATCCGGAGTGTTTGAAATCTTTTCCTCTATACCCTCTTTTAGTTTATAGATAACCTCCATTTTGGGCATTATTTCATCGTGCACGGCCATTACCTGATTGTATAAATCTTGATTTGGGTTATCGCCATCAGGTTGTTCAGTCTGTGTAGACTTGCCACAAGCAGCCAATAATAAAAGAAGTACTAGAAATTTGGAAGCGGATTTCATACCAATTGAAATATAGAGTGACTTTAAAAAACGAAAATAGGAAAAAAGGCAATCATTGGAAAGAGATACAAATTATGGGTTCATATTAGTCAAAAAAAAAGCCAATTAAAGCCTACTTGCCAGACTTTAGAACCTCGATTTCTACTCGGTCATTATGAATTGCCAGCGTACTTGTTTTAGGATAGATCATCATTTTACCTCCCTCTCCCTTTGTCACGATTCGAGCCTTGTCAATTCCTTTGCTAATAAAATAATCTTTAACAGCTTCAGCGCGAAATTCTGAAAGTCCCTTTGCCGTTGTTGTTTCCCTTGTATTTTTAGAGGCATCAAGTCTGAAAAAATCAGTACTACTTCCCATCGTTATAATTTCACGCGATTCGTCTCCATTGCAATGACCGTGAATTCTGATCTTATACTTTAAGTCTTCCATCATCAGTGTCACCATTTCATCCAGCTCCTTTTGGGACATGGATTCAAGAATCGAGGTGTTGTGCAAAAATCTAACATTATTAAAGTCGACATAATCTCCTTTTTTCGCTCGCACTAATTCAAAAATTACAATGGCTTCTTGCCGTTCCCCTGCACCAGATGAAACGGCCGATGGGTCTTTATAATCGAAGGCCAGCTTAGCTGTCTTATAACCAGGTACCTGAATAGTGAGTAGATAAATTCCCGTGTTGTTTTTGGGGGGTATTAAATAAACCAATTCATTACCATTGAATCTTTGAAACTGGGGAGACTTTGATTCCATAACATGGACTTCGCCCAATACCTCTTTCCTGGATTCTGAATTTATAAGCTTGAAATAAAAAGGTTTACCAATAGGTTTTTCCTCAATGTATTCCTCAACAGGTTTCTTATAAGTTGAGGAATCCACCGCAACAACTGCCGGTGAGAAATTCTTTGGCAATTCCTCTACTACCGTTTCGCTGATAGCAGGATTATTGGAGTTTCCCGTATTGATAAGAGTAGGTTCACTCTCTTTAATGGAGACGTCAGTCTCCAGACCTAACTTGCCGGTATATAACCAGGCATCTTTATATGTTGTCTCCTCTCTTATTTTGAGCAAAAAGGAGTATGCTTTGCTACGCTCCGAGACATTTAATATGAAAACGTAGTAAAGGTTGCGTGGGCTATTAATGGCATATTGAGCCTGAAAATTCTCCAGGTTGGCCGCGTCAGTAAATCGAACGGCATTGCCAAGTTTTGCAAAAGCACCTATCACAACATAATTGGAGGGCTGTTGGGGGTCCTGCGCAAATGTTCCTCGAGTAAGCCCTAAAAACATGATGACAATTATTAAAGAAATTCGAAAAGTCTTCATTTCCATAACAGCTATCCGAAGATAGTGAAAAAAGTAACCATGTCGGTCAGGCAGGACAGGATTAAATTCAGGAGAATAAAAGGAGTGGGGTCATTCGTTCTTATGGAAATTAATAATACGTTTAGGCCAATCCACAAAAGGAAAAACACAAAAAAGGAAACAATAATCAAATTATTAAATTCCCCACGAGTGAAAGTTCATCAATCCACGTCAATTTGCCAATACCTCAATCTCTACGCGTGCATTTTCTTGAGCCCGGTTGCCTCTTTTATCATGTATTGCTTTTTTCCCTCCCCAGGCCTTAACAACAAGCCGACTGGCTTCAATTCCTTCTGCGATTAAGAAATCACGAATAACCTCAGCACGAGATTCTGATAGTTCTTTGGCGGAGCCATGGCCATCCTTACTACCCGTCAGAGAGAAGAAATTTTTATTGTCTCCCATTCTAATAATCTTACCGGATCCATTGCCGTTGGTATGCCCATGAAGCTTGACTTTGTATTTTGGATTCTCCTCCATCATCTCCTTTAGGCTTGACACTTCGTAGCGGGATTCAGGGCGCATAATGGCAGCATCATTGAAGAAGAAAACATTATACATTACCGCAATGTCCCCTTTGTACAATCGTATCATCTCAAATGGAACAACCATATCTCCATTCTTAATCACTACATCTGCAGTGGATTCTGGCGAGTTGTAGTTCATTTCCTTTTGCACTTTACGATAGCCAAAAACTTCGCATACCAGCGTAATCTTTCCTGTCTTATTCACAGGTTTGATGCGGAGCGGCTTGTTACCTTCATACGATGCAGCCTTCGTCAGCCGGTCAGCATCAATAATGTCAACCTCACCTTTAAGCTCTTCACCGGTTGTGGTTGTTATCCTAAAAATAAATCCTTTAGCTCCATCTTCGACTTTGGTAACTTGTTCCTCTGCGGGTACTGAATTCTGTTTAGGAGGTTCAACAGATTCATTTGCATTCAAAACTTGGGTGGAAGTTTCCGTCTTGGTAATCTTTGGGTCAGCTTTCTCTTCGAAATTCAACTTTTGCGAGATCCCCGAGCCAACATTAGCTCCAATTTGCTTACCATCAATGCCCAATAAAGTCCCTTTATATACCCACGTATCGTAATAGGGTGTCTCTATTCTTATTTTCCTGGCTTGCCCGTTAGCCATGGATGAATCACCAGTATGCAACACATATACGTAATATAGATTCCGGGTAGGGTTTATGGCAACTTTTGGTAGTAGATTTAGCTTAATCGTATTCTCTACAAATAGTGTGGCATTGTCCTTAATCGCGAAAGCACCAATTACCACATAATTGGAATCGCCTGAGTCCAATTGGCTAAAGCCGATGATATTGAAAGTTATTGAAATGAAAACAGTTGCAATTGAGAATTTGCTTTTCATAGTACCTAGATTAATGCCTAAACAAAGATGGTAGAGATTATAAAGTAAATTAAATCAAATACCGGTAAAATCGAGTAGTTGGACAACTAAGTGCCAGAAATAATCTCAAAAGACCTTTTAAGAGACTCCCCATTGTCGTCTACAATGGTTAGTACATGTTTTCCTGAAGATGGAGAAAGGGCTATTTTGTGTGATTTCCGCGTTACTCCCACAAATTCTCCATCTAAGTGCCAGTAGATATTGATGGTGGGATTACGGTGTGCAACTTCAAATACCGTATTACCTTGCTGACTATCTAATTCTCGTGGTACAAATATTTTTGCATTAAGTCTTGGGTATACTATTTCCATGGAAACATAGGCAGAAGGATTTTCGCAATCCATCCGATATGGCGGGAGAGACCGATAGCTAAGGTTCCTGGATTTAAAATAATATTCCTGAAGGGGTGGCAGCACAAACCACTTTGCCGAAATCATTCCGGAGACCATAGCGCATTCACTATGTACCCTATACTTAAGATCGCTGGATAAAAAAATTCTCTTGTGGTATGAGCATGGTCGCGTTTGTAAGCCCGCTCGGGTTATGGAAACTGTATCTATTGATTCACAAAATTCTGTAGCGCGCTGCCCGCTTAATGAACAAACCGAAATTCTCTCCATTTCCGAACTGGGTTGTGTGAACCACAAATTTCCTGGAAGGGATGAAAAAATATCGAACATAATTGGTGCCGATGTTTCAGTGCCCGTAAGTCCGGGCCTTCCTTCGCCATCTGCATTGCCTACCCAGACACCAACAGCATAATCCGGGTTAACTCCAACCGCCCATCCATCGCGAAAGCCGAAGCTTGTCCCCGTCTTCCAGGCAATTTTTTTTGTGCTGCTAAAATACTTCCAGCCTGAGCCTTCACCTGGCCTATACACTTCTTTGAGCACATTGAATGTAAGATATATGGAAGAAGCGCTTAACCATGAAATTTCTTCACTTCCATTTTTTTTTCCAACCCCATTATCACTTTCCTCACCTGAATATGTGCCTGGGGCAGCGTAAACTGGTTGATGAAAATCCTTTTTATCATATCGGTTTTTACCCGGATGCTCAAAATAATTATTTAATGTTCTTGCCATCGAAGCATAGGCTCCCGTAATATCCCACAAAGTTCCCTCAGCCCCACCAAGAATCAACGACAATCCATAATGATCTGCAGGTTGATTCAACGTAGTCAGACCCATGTTCTTCAAGAGTTCATAAAATTTTTCATATCTAAAGTTGCGAAGTTCATGCACGGCTGGGATATTGAGTGACCTGATCAGTGCCATGTCAGCCGCTACAGCGCCATCGTACTCTTTAGAAAAATTGCGCGGAGAAAAACCGTTAATCATTGTTGGAAAATCTGGCATGAGGGTATGCTGAAGCATTTTTCCCTCGTCCAACATTGCCGCAAATAGAAATGGCTTCAAAATACTTCCAGTGCTACGCGGTGCATTCACTACATCTACTTGCTGATTGTATTGCTGGCCGGCTTCTGTATTGCCGACATACGCCAGAACATTCCCGGATTTTACATCCACAATCAAAGCCGCTGCATTAAAAATTTGATTGGATTTAAGCCGTTGGTAATGATCCTTAATGATCTGGCTAGTTCTCAACTGAAGCTGGTGATCCAACGTTGAAATAGTTCTTTGTTGCTCTCTACCTTCCTTTGCAATGCGATCTAAAAGATGAGTTGCCAGCCGGGGAAGTGGTAATGGGCTTTCCGGTATCGGTTCAGATTTGGCAAGATCTAAGGTAAGTTCATCAAACTTGCCGGACATTGCCAGGCGATCAAGAAGTCGGTTTCGCTTCGCCATCAGTCTTTGCCTATTCTTCCCCAAGTGAATAAGTGAAGGGTTGTTTGGCAAAACAGCAAGCAATGCAGCTTCCGACCAGCTAAGTTCTTCAGAACCTCTTCCAAAATATCGCCAGCATGCGGCTTCAAGGCCTACCACATTTCCTCCGAAGGGAGCGTGGGCCGCATACAAGGCGAGTACCTCTTCCTTTGAGTATCGAAGTTCGAGACGAGTAGCCAGGATAATTTCGATAACCTTTTCTAAAATAGTCCTGCTTTTATTTTTTCGTGACAACCGGATAACTTGCATAGAAAGAGTGCTGCCTCCACCGATTACTCTTCCTGCCATTACATTTTGCCGAATGGCACGACCTAAGGAGAGAGGATCAACTCCGATGTGCCTGTAGAATCTTTTGTCTTCAAAAAATACAATAGCTTCTTTAAATTTTTCTGGTACACGTACACCTTCAGGAAACCGCCACTGGCCATCGGATGCTATTGATGCACTGAGTAAATTACGGTCCCTATCCTCGAGTACAGTTGAGAAGGAATCCTTAAATAGAATTTTCGGGAGAGAAAAGAAATAAAAAATACACAGGCAGCATAATATGGCCCCTGATAAAAATAATTTTCTTTTCTTGAGCATAATTTAGGGCATCTTATTATACATAAAAAAAACTAGGAGTAGTGAAAATAGTATGTTTCATAAAAATGAAATTAGCTCTAACCCCTGTCCGACTTACAAATTCTACCAAACTATTGAACTACCTTCTTTACTACTTCTACTACCATACCCTTCTTACGGGCATAGATCCCATGATCGTACATTGCCTCGCAACTAACTGCTGGTAAATAATAAGTTCCTGCATAACTAGCTGTCAACATTATCTTAAAAGTTTTGCGTTGGTTTGCTCCTAAATCGAAATAGGTAAATACCCTATCATCACGAATGTCCTGATAGGTTGGTTTATCCCCATTTAGCATATCTTCATCACCACCAAGACGCAAATTATTGATCTCCCAACCAGAAGGGAATATCTGGTTCAATGCTAAATTTTTATAGATACCGCGTAAGCCTGGATTGCTGATTGTTACACTTGCCACAAACTCCCTGCCCTGTTCTAGCTGAACAGGGTCAATAACCATTCCATCCACGTTTGTGTAGGTTACTGAAACATTTAGATTATTGTCAGCATCCTCCTCTTGACCACGGGCAGGAATTCCTTCCCCAATGATTCGGACAAACAAGGTTCCTTTGCTTGAGCTTGTTACTTTCAGGGTTCCTGTTTTTACCACATCCATTGGCAATGTTACTTGCGCAATAGGCAGTTCTGTGCTTGCGGAAACTTCTTTTCCATTATAGGAGTAGCTAAATTTTAAGTCTCCCTTTTGTTCGGTACTGGCAAATGAGCCAACCGATTTCAAGCACCATGCAACACTTTGAGTACTCATCCAGTAGGATGAATTACTGAGTGCGGTGGAGATCTCTTTCAACAACTCAAATCCTTTTGTTCGTTCATTCAGTAAGAGTAAAGTTTCAAGCATGATCGCTTTGTCGCGAAGATCAGAGCCATATGAATAGGCCATCTCTTGATAAGGCTTAATAGTGGTGGAGAGATTGGCAATTAGTTTCTTAGCTGCTTCTGGTTGCCCTGCTTTGACATAGGCAGATGCAAGCATCCAGCTGGCTGCGGATGGAAGGCCAACTTGTTCGCGCAAACGATTCATGGAACCCAGTTCAGGATCACCCGCAAGTGCTAATGTATATAATCGATAGGCTTGAATTAATTCGCTACTCGAATGTTCTTGATTTTTACGCCAGGCCTGTGCCTTGCCCTTCTGATATTTTTTCCAGTGTTTGATCAAATCATGCTCAACGTAATATCCCTTTGCATCGGATTCTACTAAAAAATGCCCTGCATAAGTTGTACCCCAACTGTCAGAATCTTCACCGCCCGGCCAGTACGCGAAACCTCCATCCCGATTGACAAATAATTTTATGCGCTCTACTCCAGCTTTTATATTTCGCTGGATCATTGACTTCTCTTCAAGTGACAATGCCTTCACCTGATCCAGATAAAGTTGAGGAAAAACTGACGAAGTAGTTTGCTCAATGCATCCGTATGGATATTGCATCAAATATTTTAATCTCTGCCCTAGATTTACCGGAGGCAAACTCGATACTTCCAGAATGGATGAGTTTGTTCCGGCAATTCCTACCGGAGTAATACTAGCTGTCCATGTTTTGCCGGCTTCCAGAATTACCTCTTGTACTTTGGTAACGGGAGGATTGTGGTTGCGCACTTCAATTTCAATTACGTCTGTGGCTTTATAATTTCCTGATGAAGCTGTTACTTCAATCTTCGCAAATCCAGTTTCGCTCTTTACGGATAAATCAAAATCAATGGTCTGATCTCCAATGCCTGACATGGTCACTGACCGACTTGTTCCACTTGGCAGACTAACTGGACCGCTTAATTTGACTTCTACTTTCACATCACGAATGTTTTTCTCACCTGAAAACAAGGTGATGGGAAGCTTCAGCGTTTCTTCGGGGCCAAGTACTCTTGGCAAAGTGGCCAATACCATTAAAGGTTTTCGAACAGGTGTTGCTTTGTCGGTTTTACCATATGCGCTTTCATATCCGGCTACCAACATTGTTTTCACCGAACCAATGTACTGTGGCATTACAAACCGATGCTCATTGCTTCCGCCATCCAATGTAAACGGTCCAAAGTATTTCACAACAGGCTTAAATCGATTTGACTTGCTGTCTACTTCCTTGGCTGCAAGTTCTCCATCCCCACCAATGGCCATCAGGCGTTCAATCTTCCCGCCAAACGATCCCATCACCTGGTCATAAAGATCCCAGGTCTTTACACCCAATGCCTCTCGAGCATAGAAACGACTCCATACATCTGGCGTGCGATAGCGCGTAAGGTCAAGAAGTCCTTCTTCTACAATAGCCAGCGTATACGTCATCTTGCGTTTATTCTGTTCAGAAACTTTTATGACCACCTCCAGTCCAGGTTCTAAAACTTCTGGCATGCTAATGACAGGGTTCAAATGTGTGTCTGGATCTTCAATCTGAATGGGAATCATTCCATACAAACGAATGGGTAAATCGTTAACGGTTTGTGCGTGGGATTGTAACATCGTAACATGCACAAACACATTCGGAGTCATCTCTTTCGTGATCTCAAAACCAAATGGATTATCACCCTTTTGTGTTTCTAACCAATATGTCTCAATCACCCGACTTCCGCTTTCAATACTGATCAACGCTCTCCCCTTATCACTCCCAGGGATAACAAGATTTGCTTTTTCTCCAATGGTGTAGGTGGGTTTATCCGATGCAAAAGAAAGCATAGTTGCTCCTTCTCCATCCTGACGCGCCCGACCCGCCCATCCCGGCCAATCGATGTACACAATTTTTCCAGCGCTATGACCAGATTGTGGATCATATGCCTTTACATAATAACGTCCCCATTCAGGATATTTAATCTTAAAATTCCAGGCGCCTTTACCATTTGTAGTTCGTATGTTTCCCACGGCTAGTGGCTGTGAATAATTTCCAGACATGTAATTGACCGTTCCTTCTTCTGAACTATCCCACCACCATCTCCATTCAACTTTATAAAGACTCATCTCAATGTTTCGTGGAAGCAGATTTCCATCAGCATCAACTGTCACTACATCTACACGGTGCGTGATGTCCGTGAGCAACATGGCACGGGCTTTATCACCTTTAGGCAAAAGAATACCCGTAAATGACTCATAAGGATAATATGGAATACTAAATCGGTCGATACTGAAGTTACCACTCTCTTCAAAAACTTTTCCACGGAAAATGGCATGCAGCATGCCTGGTGCTTCCCCTGAAACCTGCAGATCGGCATTGACGGTTGCATTGCCTTCGCTGTCGGTATAACCTTCAAAGATGGGTTGAGATTCACTTGAAAAATTGCGTGAAGGATCATCAAAGACAAACTCAGTATATTTCGCGAACTTCGTTTCCGCCTTTGTGAGTAAAACCTCAAACTCAGCCTTTAAATTTTTTCCTGGTGCACCATGAAGCCAATTCACTTTTAATTTTCCAGACACATTATTATTACCTACTGTTAGCTTATCTACTCCAAAATCTAAGTTGATTTTAAGCCGATTGGGTTTTACCATTTCAATTTTAAGAAACTGAGTAAATTCTGTTCCCCCTACTTTTATTCTACCCAACCAATTTCCGGTAGGTGCATCGGATGATGTTGCAGTTGCAAATTTATAAAATCCATTTTCAGAATTCGATCGAACCAATCGATTGGTAATTTGCCCTTGGGGGTTTTGCAATTCAAAAACGACAGGATGATTTGTGGGAAGAGTTTTTAGTTTATCTTCTAGAATGAAACTCAGATACAGTGAATCGCCAGGGCGCCATACACCGCGTTCGCCATATAAAAGCCCTTTGAGGCCCTTGCTCACTTGTTCACCACCTACATCAAAATTGCTGAGTGAAAGTGACTCGCCATCTTCTAATTTAAGATAGCCACGCTGTGATCCACTCTTTGCTACCAATACAAATGGGTTTTGCCTGGTAAGAATGTTGGCTTTGCCATCTGCCCCTGTTGAAGCCGAACCAATGACTTGTTGCCGGTAGTCATACAGATCAAGTTGAACACCTGAAATAGGTTCTGTTGTTTTTAAATCTGTTACTATAATAACTGTGTTCCCATCACCACCGCGTTTGGCAATCAACCCCAGATCAGAAGCAATCACATTCCGCTTGATCGTTCGGTTACTTGTGTAATAAGATGAATGGCAGGGATTATCACGTTGCTCCCAATCATAATCCTCTCCATAGTAATAGTCTTCGTACGAATCCCAATAGCTTTCCTCACTTTCTCCTTCCGATTCAGCATCCTCTAATTCAAAACCCGACATGGAATTAGAATTTCCAGTCTCATCATCTTGTTCGCATGCGTAGGCCAGATACGACTTTTTAAACCCAATCCGTACTTGGTAGATAGCGCCAGGTTCTGCATTTATTAGCATAGAAAGATCCAAAGTGAAGCGGTTCCATTTTCCCAAATCCGTTATGCCCGCATTTTCCAATGACATTGTTTTTTTTAAAACAGATTTTCCTACTCTGCGTAACTCCTGGTTGCCATGGTAATTATTAACCTGTAAAAATTGCAAAACATTGTTTTCAAATATTTTGATGATCTGAACATCCACAGATTTTAAGTTGACAGCTTCAAAAGGCATGACCAACCCATCGCTGCTTGGAAGGATAGTGCCTTTACCTGTAAATCGCACGGCAGGCAATACTTGTTCAAAAGCAACTTCAAAAGAGCTGCCTTCCAACATTTTATAATTCAGAACATTTTGAATTCCAGCCTCCACGGTGAGAGTTCGCGATCCTGTTTGGCGAACGGGCGGATAAACCCATACCTCATTATCCTTTATCTCAAAGTCCAGACTGCTCATATCAGAAATATTGATGAGGCCTTCCAGGTTTTGGATTTCACTTAGCGGATCTGAAAATTGTAAAACCACATGTTGGCTGCTGCCTTGTTCTACCTGTACGTTGGTGACTTTGAAATCTCCAAGGGCAGGAATCTCCACTTGCTTATCAACAGATTGTTCAATTCCAATAGCTTGTCCGCTGATTGCCAACTTCACCAGGCTGGCTGCCTCCTTACGGGAAACATCTTCTACAATAAAAAGATGTTGCTTGCCTTCACCAGAATGGGTCCAGCTGACTTTTAATGATTTGTCTTCTTGCTGGGCGGTCATCATTTTTTCCACTGCCTCGTTCTCTGCAAAATCAGCCGTAAACAATGTACCCTCAATCTTTTGTCGAGCCAGTTGGGTTTTAACGTATGGTTTAATGTTCTCCACGGCCACTTCAAAATTCTGTGGTATCACTTGAAAGGTGTATTCAAACGAGTTAAGATTACCTGGCACCTGAAAGAGTTTGGAGAGCAAAATCTGTACTTCATAAATCTGACCGGATGTAAGACGGGCAGATGGCTTGAACTCCACCGTACGCCTGTCATGCCAAATTGTTGTTCCTGCTACAGCAGGGCTAAACTCAAAAAGCTTAACGGTGGTTTCATAGCCAATCGAAGCTGAATCCACAGCATCCTTTGAAAAAAGGACACGAATGGGTGAACCAGAACTTATCACCCCGGCTGTGTATGACGAAATATACTCGCCAAAGGCAGGATTAATGGCAGAGTTAAAGGTTTTGGCTCCCTTACCGGGAATAAAATAGAATACCGCAGCAGCTACAGCCACTAAGCCAATTCCGATTAGGCCAATCTTCTTCCATTGAAGGTTATTCATATCTTTATTTTTTGGGGATTGGAAATATCGGAAATTAGGTTCGGGTTTCTAGCATCAGTTTTGTTTATTATGTAGGTTATGTTCTTCATGTGGCTATTTCTAATGATGACGGTGGAGGCAGTTTCCTTCAAAGAGGCCCAACTAAAAAATGAACGGGTAAAATCTGCCTATGCGGAAAAAGAAACGGTGGTAAAAGGGTACTTCGCTGAAAAGCACCTGAACTATCCCGGCTTTCAACTTTTTCTAAGGGCATTCAAGAAAGAGCAAAACCTGGAAGTATGGACAAAAGAAAAGGGCAGAGAAGAATTTACATTGTTACACACGTATACCTTCTGCTCAACCTCGGGAACTCTCGGACCCAAACGCAAAGAAGGTGACCTGCAAATACCGGAAGGTATTTATCACATCAATCACTTCAACCCATTAAGCACCTTTCATTTGTCACTTGGTATAAGTTATCCTAATGCCTCCGATAAAATACTCAGCGATAAGCAACACCCTGGAGGAAGCATTTATGTTCATGGCAACTGTGTTACGATTGGTTGTATCCCCATCACGGATGATAAAATCAAAGAGCTTTACGTCCTAGCTGTAGAAGCGCGGAATAATGGACAAGAAAAAATTCCCATTCATATATTCCCGGATCGGTTGGATCTAGGTTCACCTGAAAAATTAGGTCAGGATTTCGCTGTCGATGAAAAGGTAGCAAGCTTCTGGAAAAATCTTCAAACTGTATATCTTGATTTTAAAGCCACAAAGAAGTTGAAGACAATTAGGGTAAATAATAAAGGTGCGTATCAATTTGAATAACACGTAACACACCTTGATTCTACAAGTACACTCAAAAATCCATTGCTCAACCGTTGACAAAAAAAAGAAAGGGTTATTACACCCTTTCTTCTGTTGCGTTCATTATTTTTTCTTGCACCTGAATTGACTCGTGATGAATCAATCGCAGTAAATCGCGTGTGAAGCCCACGTCCATACCCATTGCTTTCCCAAGTGATACTCGTGTTTGTACAATTTCTTCCCAACGATTTACCTGAAGGATAGTAACATTATTTTCTTTTTTATACTGGCCAATCTTTTCCGATATTTTCATTCGGGATGCCATCTTTGACATGATCTCATCATCGAGTTGGTCGATCTGCTCACGTAAAAGGCTAAGCGTATCTTTAAACGCTTTGTTATCAGTGGATACAGTACGAACAACTAATTCACTGATTATTTTTCCAAGTATCAACGGAGTTACTTGTTGCTTTGCATCACTCCATGCCGCATCTGGATTGATATGACTTTCAATCATCAAACCAACCATGTCAAGGTCAAGTGCTTTTTGCGAAACAAAGGAAATTAAGTCCCGATTCCCGGCAATGTGACTAGGGTCGCATAACATATCGAGCTCTGGGATTCTTGTTTTCATTTCAATGGCCAAATCCCACATCGGTGCATTGCGGAAAGGGCCTTTCTCAAATGAAGAGAACCCTCGATGAATAGCAGCCATTTTGGTAATGCCGGCTTTGTTCAAACGCTCGAATGCCCCAATCCATAATTCCAGATCAGGATTGATTGGATTTTTGATCATTACCGGGATATCAACTCCCTTCAATGAATCTGCCACCTCTTGCACAGAGAATGGATTTACCGTGGTGCGTGCACCTATCCAGAGAATATCAACACCGGCTTTTAAGCAGGCTTCCACGTGGGCCGCATTAGCTACTTCTGTAGTCACCGGCAATCCAGTTTCTTTCTTGGCTTGAATTAACCATTTCAATCCTTCTTCGCCAGCCCCTTCATATTGGCCAGGCCTTGTACGCGGCTTCCAAATACCGGCACGTAATGCATGCACCTTTCCAGTGGCTGCAATTTGTTTAGCAGTGGCAATCATCTGTTCTTCAGTTTCGGCACTGCATGGGCCGCTGATCATAATAGGGCGCTCCGCCTTTAACCAGCTGGTAATTGATTCGAGTTGTAATCCTTTCTTGCTCATGTTGATATAAAGTTCAAAGTTAAAGTTCGTTATTTAAATTCTAAGCTCATTTATTCTCAAGTACTCTTCTGATCTCATTTGCTTTCGTCATAATACGGTGTAGCTCTTTTGTATCGTGCTTTACAAGGTGATAATGAAATTTTTGAAGATGCATGATATACTCTAACAAAGCCTGACTCAAATATTCCGAGTTCTGCTCAAAGATAGGCGCCCACATATCCGGTGAGCTTTTCGCCAAACGCACAGTAGAAGCAAAACCACTTCCTGCCAAATCAAAAATATTCTTCTCGTCTTTCTCGATATCCAGTACGGTTTGTCCTAACAAGAACGAACTTACGTGAGAGAGGTGTGACACATACGCCACATGACGGTCATGCTCATCGGCATCCATGAAAATTGTATTCATGCCCAGTGTATCAAAAACCTTTTTTGCAACTGCAAGTGCCTCCGGTGCTGATTCATCCTTATCACAAATGATATTTGTTTTTCCCCTGAACAAACCTTCGAACGCTGCAATCGGTCCAGAGTTTTCTGTGCCTGCGATTGGATGGGCGGCCACCAACTGTTTACGGTTAGGGTGATGAGCGACTGACTTGCAAATAGTTCGCTTGGTCGAGCTCGCATCAATAACAACAGCCCCCTTCTTCACTCCATCTAATACCGAAGACAATAAAGCACAAGCAGCATTCACCGGAATAGCAAGAACTATGAGATCTGCTACGGCAAGAGCCTTCTCTTCGGTTAGTACTTGATCCACAATTCCCAGTTCAACCGCCTTGCGTGCATGATCAGGATTTAAGTCTACTCCCAAAAGTTCAGTCGCCAATCCATCTTTTCGCAAATCAAGGGCCATCGAGCCTCCGATTAATCCAAGACCAATTATTGTTGTTTTCATTCTTACTTGATAGTATTGAGTATAGAGTCTTGAGTCCTGAGTTGCCTGGGCTGAAATTTTTTAATCCGTTCAAGAGCTTCATTTAGTTTTTCCACAGTCGCACACAACGAGATGCGGATGTATTTTCTTCCGGCTTCACCAAAAATAAAACCTGGGGTAATGAAGACTTTGGTTCCATATAGAATTTCGTCAATCCATTTTTCTACATCAATTACTTGGGCAGGGGCTTTTGCCCACACAAACAATCCCGATTGATCATTGGAATAATCACATCCCAACGCTTCTAAAATGAGGCAAGCAACTTGCCTTCTTTTTCGATACATTTCATTTAATTCACCAAACCAGCTTGCATCATTCTTCAATGCTTCTACAGCCGCGTGCTGCAACCCCAGAAACATTCCTGAATCCATATTGCTCTTAACCCTAAGCACTGCTTCAATGTATTCCTTTTTCCCAGCAACCCAACCAATACGCCAGCCGGCCATGTTGTGCGATTTGCTCAGTGAATTTAATTCAAGGGCAACTTCTTCAGCTCCCTCTATAGATAGAATACTTAAAGGATGATCATTCAGAATTAAACTATATGGATTATCATTCACAAGTAAGAAATGATTATTTCGCGCAAGGTCCACCAACTCTTTCAGCTCCTCACGGGAAGCAACCCGGCCCGTTGGCATATGTGGAAAATTTATCCACATGATTTTTACTTTGGATAAGTCACTTTTTTTCAATGTCTCAATATCGACACCCCAATTAAGTTCCTCCTTCATTTCATACGTTCGAATCTTTCCACCTACGAGTTTTGCCACAGAAGAATAGGTTGGATAACCAGGATCGGGAATCAACACTTCATCGCCTTCGTTGACAAACGCCATAGCTACATGCATAATTCCTTCTTTTGAACCCATGAGGGGAAGTATCTCCGTTTCTGGATTTAAGGAAACTCCATAGATGCGGTGATTAAAGTCTGCAATAGCTTTTCTCAATGGAGGAATGCCTTTGTAATTCTGATAACCATGGTTGGCAGGATTCTGAGCAGAAGTCATCATGGCTTCGATGGTATTCTTAGAAGGAGCCTGATCTGGACTTCCAATGCCAAGGTTAATTACCCGCACTTCCCCTGTATCCAGCCCCCGCACTTCTGCCAGTTTCTTGCTGAAGTAGTACTCTTCTACGTTGGCAATTCGATTAGCTGATGGTATCATATAATTATACTATGTATATTCTATTTTCCCCTTTTTATACTCTCCTAAAATATTAAGGTTTTTCACTTGTCTCAATACCTGTTGAATGGCCTCATCATAGCTTTTCCTTTTCTTCCATTCTACATCCACGTGTATTGAATACTCACTTGGCTTTCCAATGATGGGTATTGATTGAATCTTGGAGAGATTGATTTGGTAATTCTTAAATGTGATCAAAGCGTCAGCAAGACTTCCTACTTCATTGGCTACTTCAAAGCTTAAGGATGCTTTATTGCTTTCTGCTTTTCCATTTGCCCGTTTGGTCAAGATCAAAAACCGAGTGAAATTTTTTTTATGGGTTTCTATGCGCTTCTCCAGAATTTCCAATCCAAATTTCTTAGCGGCATATTCGTTGGCAATAGCGGCAGTAGTTCTCAAATTCTTCTCTTTCACACGTTGCGCAGACAATGCTGTGTCATCGCTTTCGCGGATATCCACTCCGCTTAACCGATGCAAATAATCCGAACATTGACGTATTGCCATTGGGTGAGATTCAATATTTTTTATGTCAGCCAGCTTCACGCCAGGCAAGGCCAGCAAATGCATATGAATAGGAAGATACACTTCACCGATAATGCTGAAATGATATTCCTGTAAAAGGAAATAGTTAGGGAGAATACTTCCTGCAATAGAATTCTCTATGGCCATTACTGCAAAATCAGATGTGCTGTTTTTTAAGGATTCACAAAGAGTGTGAAAAGTTAGACACTCCACCGTTTCAATTGGCTCGATGAAATAGGTCAATGCGGCCACTTCATGAAAGCTGGTAGCAATGCCCTGGATCGCTATTCGTAATTTTTTCTTTTTGCTCATATCAACCTTCTATAAACAAAAAGTCTCCCGAGGGATCGGGAGACTTTTCTGAGTTTGTTTGTTTGTTTATTTCTATTTACAAAGCGATTCTCTCTCAAGTCCCCGATGGGTTTGAAAAAAATAATAGTAAAAATAGAATCGCGTGCTCATGTTTTTTCTTTTTGCAGTTGCTAAGGAAAAACAAAAAATCTGCTTACGCAACACTTCGGGATAGTTTTTTAAAAAATATCATCGTGAACTAACTACTGTTAGCCAAATGATTTTGAGGAGACCTTTATAATATTGACCTTTAAATCAAATAACCATCAAGTTTCAACGCATATGAAAACACTGCCTATAATCCTATTTGTGATATTCCTATTAGCCGCTTGTGGCAAGTCAGGTGAACACTCAAATCACGAAAACAAAGATGGCTCTATGGAGGGCGATAGCCCAAATGAAGCCCTGTACAACCAGGTTATGGATGTTCATGATGAGGTAATGCCTAAGATGGGAGACATCTACAAACTAAAAAAAGAACTACAGGAACAAATCGCGAAGAGTCCTGATATGGTGGTTGAACGCAAACAACAATTGGAACAGATTATCTCTAATCTAGACTCCGCAAGCAATGCCATGATGGAATGGATGCATAAGTTCAACCCTCTACCCGATTCTGTCGATCAGGAGCAGGCACGTGAATATCTTGAATCAGAAATGGAGCGGGTAAAAAAAGTCCGGGACTTAATGAACGAAACAATCGAAAAAGCTGAAACAGAAGTCAAAAACAAGTAGAATCTATTTTTCAGAGATCAAGAAAAACCTTAATTCTTCTGACGTTTTGCCGCCTTATGGTGCGGAAGTTCATCTTTCCTTAAAGCTTTCTTTCCGGCTTTCCTGCGATTCTCTTGCTCAAGACGAACATTGTAGCGAATCACTTGCCAGTAATCTGCACCATAGCCTACTAAAATTTCCGATCCCTTTGGAATATCTCTACTGGCCTCTATGAAGCAACGCTTCTTGTCAGTTACATATTCTGAATTATTCTTCAATCCTTCAACGCGGGTGATACCCTTGGCATCATTTGCATACCCCGCGATAGATTTTTTGGTTTCCCAGGCATCAATACAGTATTTGCTAGTGAAGTAGAATACATATCCATTTCGATAGTCAGCCATCTTCTCTACTTCCTTCCAGGTTACAAGCTTGCCCTTGTACTCAATAATACGGGTTCCTTTTGCAATAAAAACTTTTGTAAATAAGCCCTTGCCAGAATTAGGTATAGTTGATTTTTTAATGATAAGACTTTTTTCCAGGAGTGCCATAGTAAAATGTGCGCGAATATAGACCGCATTGTTGAATTAAAAAATAAACAACACTGTTGCTCATATCATAAGGGCGTACGTCAGCTTTTATCAAAGAGGTAAATTGCGATGAGATTTGCATACAGGAAAAAGTATGAAGTGTTAATTGAGAGTGTTAGCCTGCTATTGGATAATACACGACTAAAAGGCAATTCCTTGAGGGGTTGGTCAATAAAAAAATTTAACAACCCATCTCATCCGCTAAAATCTTTTTCTAGGGGTAATATCCTCATCTACCAAAATTCATAAGCTGAACTGGATCCAGTAGATCACTAACATTAACCTATGTAATCTCCTAAATCATATGGCGAAGTAAGCGTGCTTTTACCTTTTTACTCATCAAACTGCCGCATCAGCAAAAGGTCGGTCTATTGCCGGACTAGGTTCGGAAAACCATTTTGCTCCTTCTTCAGTCATGTAAGCGCAATCTTCCAATCGAACGCCAAACTCTCCATAGATAGAAATAGTAGGTTCAATACTAAAGCACATGCCAGACTGAAGTGGCGTTTTATTTCCAAGCACCATATTTCCCCATTCATGGCCATCCATGCCTATACCATGGCCTGTGCGATGTGGGCATCCCGGAACTTTGTACCCAGGGCCAAAGCCTGCATCCACTAACACTTGACGAGCTGCGATGTCTACATTTTCACACGGATCGCCAATCTTCGCGGCTGCAAAGCCCGCAGCTTGCGCCTTCTTCTCTAAATCCCAGATTTCGCGTTGACGTTTTGTTGGTTCTGCACCAAATACCACTGTCCGGCTTATGTCGGAAGAATATCCTCCCACATTACACCCTCCATCCAATAATACGATATCCCCTTTTTTCAACTTTTGAGGTTCAATACTCCCATGAGGATATGCTGATGCCTCACCAAAATTGACTCCGGCTCCACCAGAAGCACCCAACTTGGTGTGAGCCTCTTCAGTCATGATTGAAAAATCATCCGGTGACATGCCTTCATAGAGCATGGGCACTACTACTTTGTACGCAGCTATCGTAATGTCATTGGCACGCTGCATCAGCGCCAGTTCAGCAGCAGATTTAATGAGGCGGCACGGTACACTCACCGGATCACCACTGATATAATTTAGATGTGATGCTTCCTTCCTTACACCATCAAATAAAAAGAAACGAAGACGCTCTTCTATTCCAATATTGCCATTGCGAATGCCAACGTCTTTAAAAACTGTGGCAATTTGTAAATAGGGACTTTCATGTTCTTCCCACGTCCTTACTTCCTTACCAATCTTAATAAGTTGACGCAGCCGGTCTGCCTCAAAGGCAGGGCTTACATACTTTACTTCACCTTTCGCAGGAATGATGGCAACCATCGTCCGCTCACTGGGCCACCAACTCACCCCTGTAAAATACGTCAATGAAGTCCCTGAATCCAGTAACAAGGCCTCAATATTATTTTCTACCATCAGGCGTTGTGCCTTTTCAATACGGGCTTCCCGTTCTTGCACCGTAATGGGAACAATATCTCCAGTCATAGATTTCAGGTTATCCAATGGAGTTCCTTTTGGTGCGGCAGTTGGTGTGGCACAGGAAGACATGCCCAAGAAAGCAGTTGTTGCAGCAGTGCCTGTTGAAAGCCTGATAAAATCTCTTCTTTTAATGCTCATAAAAACAATGTTTGTGCTTCAAGGTATTGAAAATTTTAAAATAAAAGCGGTCCAAAGAGTTTGGCAGCATTAACAGTAGTTTCAGCGGTCGATAGGAATTTAGCGTCCAGACGATCTCAGGCTAAACAAACATGCTTAGATATGTAGAAAATCTAAGAATCCAAAAAACAAATTAGCCCCAACTGGTTGGAGCTAATTCAATATTTGATGCCCTTATAACAACGTATAGCTATTTATTTAATGGACTTCCTCAAATACACATTCCCATACTTCGATTCAAAACTGTATCGTGGGCCATTGCCTGGTTTGGCTGAAACATACGTGTGAAAATCTCTTTCCCGCACATTGTTACCAAGAAGCTTTACATCCAGATTAGAGTAAATCTGTCCAAAATCTGTTTCAGCTTCTAATTCTCCAGTACTCTTCTCCAAAAGTGCGGCATCCACTCCGCCATATGTTGCCTCTACTATGAGTGGTCCGGTGAATTGTTTCACCTCCACCATTCCATATACAGATTCAACTCGCGTCTCTGTATTTTGAGGCACTTTGATTTCGAGTAGGATGTCCATATCTACACCGGTTGACATCATGTTAAAATCTTTTCCATTCTCATCACAATACTTTCGGTAGTCGGCCTTGGTTTTGAAAACGATTTTCCGGCCTCCCTGATTAACCGTGATGCGCTGCGGCAAATTTTTTAATCCATTGATCCTCGATTCAACGGAAACGATGTTATCGGATGTCGATGTTTCCAGAACAAAAGCCTCATCATTTTCTCCGCCATTGATACTTACCGAGCCTTGAATGGAGATTTCATTTTTATCCCAGGTACTTACCCGAACCAACTCCGGATAATCAAAGTGCATGTTAACTTTCTGACCAGCTGAAACAGGTACTGACTTATTGATAGCTGTTTGTGCAACCGAGTTTAGTGCCAGAAAAAGTAAGGGAAATAATAACTGCGTTCTCATAAAATCACTTTAACGATTATTTCTTGCGTAGATATACATTGCTGTGCGTTGATGATAAATTCACATCCAGACCACCACCATTTATTTTTCCACTCACATTATCGCTGTATTTAATCATGCTTGTCTTTTGATCAAATTCAATCTTAAATTCCGGGTCCACAAATATTTCGCCCCATGATGTTCCCAACCGAAGGTCAGCTTTTGTGGAGGTGGGCATGGCTACATCTACATGGCCGTGAACTGAGGTAATGGAAATCGGATTCTTCATGGCTGCGTTTAAATTGGCATCGATGTCACCATGAACAGTTTTAACATTCATAGGACCTGTTACATTTTCTAATTCGACTGAATTGTGAACGGTTGAAACCTCAATCTCTCCTTCTACATTCCTGAAGGTAACATCACTGCCGTGAGGTGATGAGTGCACATATGAAACAAGAACTCCTTTCGGTACTTTAATGGTAATGTCAGGGCCATCCATCTTTTTTAATTGATATACTTCTATGACTCCACCTTTATCCTGAACTGAGATGCCAAGACCGGTGTTGTCCTCTAACCCAAGGCTGCTTACAGCACGAAGACCTTTCGCACGCCCGTCCTCATCGCGATTGCGGTCCATAGAAGAAAAAATGATTTCACTTCCGGCATAGCCCTCAATCGTTACTGTATTTACTTCCTTTATTTCCAGGCGACCCGTGCTCTTCGCGACTTTGTACTCCTGTCCTAAAGCCAAACCCAGACTCATTATGATCATTACAATACTTCCAATACTCTTTTTCATGTTTATATTTTTAAAGTTTTAATTCTGAATACTATATAACTATCGTCTTTGCGAGCACCTGCGAGGATTTGCGCAGCGGGGCGAAGCAATCCTCCTTTTTTAAATACTACCTTCGATTTGAGAGATCGCTTCGCCCTTCCCTCACTCCACCGCTGGTGCTCGCGATGACGTCAAATCAAAGAGTTATTTTTTTCTGAGATACACTTTTCCGTAATCACAACGAATGTCAAGGTTCAATCCACCTCCATTTATTGTTCCGCTTATCTTATCACTGTAGCGAACCATACTTCCCGTTTTTTCGATTTCAATTTTAAATTCAGGAGCAACAAATATTTCTCCATACGAAGTGCTCATCTTGAGATTTGCTTTTGTAGCGACAGGAAGTGTAACATCAGCATACCCATAAACCGAAACAATTGAAACCGGACCCTTCACATTTTGGCTTAAGTCTGCCTCCACATGTCCGTAAACCGTTTTCACAGTCAAAGGACCCGTAACGTTTTCTAACTCAATGCTGTTATAATTCGCAGATACCTCGATCTCGTTTTCCATGTTCTTGAAAGCTGCGGTGCCTCCATACTGAGATTCAAATGAGAAGGAAACGATTACACCTTTGGGGACCATAATCCTCACATCAGGTGAATTCATTTTTTTCAATTGGTTAACTTCAATTACATTTCCTTTGTCCGCCACGTTTATACCCAACCCTGTATTGTCTTCCAATCCCAGGCTATTAATAGCCCGCAAACCATTTGCACGTTCATCTTCTTTTCCGCGGTGGTCCTTTGATGAGAAGACAATCTCATTCCCATTATAGCCCTCCACTGTTACCCGACCTATGTTTAGTTCGAGTCGGCCTGTACTCTTTGCTACTTTAAATTCCTGTGCAAACGTTGCGCTCAGAGCTACTGCAACTATTCCCATAACTAATACTAACTTTTTCATGACTGTTTAATGTTTTAAATTTCTCCGTATCCTTTCCTGTTTTTCGCTAAGGTTATGAAAGCTTTAAGATTCCGTTGTACGCTTCATCCTTCACGGCTTTAAGTGTCACCGGATCATCAGCAATTTTTTCAAGTTCATTCACCACGCTCTTTTCCTTCATCTGCACAAGAAGCTGTATAAGAGCAATCTGCACGACAGGATCTTTCTGAACCGAAAGTGAATGAATCAAAACTTTTTGAACACCCGGCTCTTGATAAAATTTGCTCAATGCTTCCATCGCTGCCAGTCGCACGTTTGTGTTGGGGTCTTCATTCATGCTCTTGGCAAGGGCAGTCACAATCTCGTCATCCATCTTCTCCATCTTGAAGGCTACCGTTGCTCCCACCATTCGTTGACTGGCTGATTGCTGATTGTCTAACATGGCCATCATCATTTGCTTAGTGGCGTCCATTTCAGATTTCAGCCTTGCCAGTTCCTGCTCCTGACGATAATTTTTGTTGACTTGATAGCCAATACTAACACTCAGTATTACGAATGCTACTCCAGCCGCAATCCGGTAAGCATACGATTGGAAAGAAACTACTTTGCCTTTTGGTTTTTGAATGCTCTCCAATTCCGCTTTAAGAAATTTATCAAAGTCGCGCTTTAAGGAAATACCAGGTTCAATGGGAAGTGATTTCTTCATAGCCTGAATTACTTCACGCAATTGCTCATACATCGAATATGCTTCTTCACTTTTGGCCAGTTCTTGCTCCACCAGTGCACGATCTGCTTCACTTAACTTCCCATCGATGTAATCAATCAACAACGATTCTAATTTTTCTTTTTCCATAGTTCTTTCTTTTAATCACCTCACCCGGCCTTTGGCCACCTTCTCCTAAAGGAGAAGGGAAGCAGCCTAAAGCTTAATCTTGGAGAGGGAATTTGTTTAATTTAAATTTTTTCTAATTCAAAATAGTGTTCTCTCAATTTTGCAATCGCCCTGTGTACTTTCACTTTAATGTTTGCTACTGATGTTTCCATGATGACGGCCACCTCTTCATACTTCATGTGCTGGAATCGCGTAAGCACTAGTAACTCACGCTGCTCCTCTGGCAGCAAGGCCATGGAGCGATGCAAAATTTTTTCACGCTCTTCCTGCTGACTTTCCTCCTCATGATCAACAACCTTGTCACTCATTTTTTCAATATCAATAGAAGACTTTTTATTTTTGTTTGCCTGGTAATGATCTGAAAATATGTTCCTGGCTACCTGATAAATCCACGATTCGAACCTGTTCCCTTCGCGATAGCTATTCCTATACCGGATCATCCTCAAAAACACGTTCTGCGTTAGATCTTCTGCCACATCGCGATCCATGGTCATGCGGGCAAGAAAATTGAAAATCTTTTTATGGTACCGGTCAAACAGTACGGAAGCCTGCTGAAGATCACCGCTTTTCACGGCTTCCATAATCAATTCATCGGTCATCAGCGCTTCAGATGTTTTCAAGTTTCGTGTTAGTTACCGGAAGGTATTCAGAAGGTTACAAAGTAATTTACTTTTCACGGTGACTCCTTCCAAATGCTATTTACTAATGTCTATAAAAACACATATCAACTTCTTGAAGACCCCAAACTAATCAAATTAGCAACATTCTTGACTCGGAGAAGTACTCATCAACCCAGCCTCTCTCCACAAAATCGTTTTTTTACCCTTAAATAAATATTAGTTTTAGGAAGCCTGCCGCAAAAAAAAACTGGGATTTGGAACATCAGAAAACGCAGGCATTTTCTGATAGAATAAAAAAAGTACCTAACTCATAAAATATGACTTCAAAAAAAAGAAATGGGCTGACATTGTTCCTACCTATTGTGCTAACATTCTTTGTCTGTAGCTGCAAAAAAGAAGTGGATGACAGTAAATACTCTGGAAGCTTATTCAATGAAAACATCCGGTCCACAGAACCACAAACAGCGGAGGACGAGAGATTAGGATTTAAACTTCCTCCGGGATTTGAAATTCAATTGTTTGCATCCGAACCGAATATTGACAAGCCTATTAATATGACATTTGATGCAAAAGGTCGTATTTGGGTGACGCAATCTTTTGAGTATCCTTTCCCGAATGCACCAGGCGAACATGGAACTGATCGGTTGACAATTTTAGAAGATACTGATCATGATGGTATAGCCGACAAGTTTACCGAAGTGAGCGATACCTTAAATATCCCGGTGGGCGTTCTTCCACTTGTTGATGGCGTATTAACTTTCAGTGTTCCCAATTTATACAAGTTCACCGATGTAAACGGAGACTCAAAACCAGAAGATAAGAAGGTACTGATCGGCCCCTTCGGATATCAGGACACGCACGGCATGGTAAGCAATTTCATTCGCGGCTATGATGGCTGGGTATATGCTTGCCATGGGTTTACAAATTTTTCGAAAATCGCAGGCGCGGATGGTGACTCCATCACTCTCGTTTCGGGCAACACATTTCGTTTTCGCCTGGATGGAAGTCGGGTAGAGCAAATGACATTCGGCCAGGTAAACCCATTCGGCCTGGCATTCGATGAGAAGGGTTACATTTATTCTACTGACAGCCACAGTTCACCTTTGTATCAATTGATTCGGGGCGGTGATTATCCCCACTTTTCAAAACCCGAGATCATGGCGTTTGGCCCGGATATGAAATCGTTTGAGAATGAAGCGACTGCGCTTTGTGGTATCGCATACTATGGAGATACCAAATTCCCGGAAGAATTCCAGCGTAATTTTTTTATTGGTGATGCTGTAAGCTCTAAGGTACACCGCTATTCCTGGGAGAATAAAGGTTCTTCTCCAGTTGGAAAATCAGAAATCGATTTTGTGAAGAGTGCGGATCCGTGGTTCCGGCCTGTAAACATAAAGCTGGGACCTGATGGTGCAATATACATAGCCGATTTTTACAATGCTATCATCGGTCATTATGAAGTCCCCCTGGGTCATCCAAAAAGAGATAAGGAGCGCGGCAGAATTTGGAGAATCACCTACAAAGGTGAACATAACGATCTCAAAGATTTATCAACTGCACCGCTTGAAGATTTGTTAAACGCACTGGATGTGGATAACATCATTTCGCGAATGGCCTCAGCTGATCAGCTTGCTGACCGAATCGGTTCTTCAGCCGTGGAACCTCTAACGTCATTATTGAGTAATGAAAAAACTACTCCAAGAAAATACATACACGCACTTTGGTTGCTACATCGCCTCAATGCAGTCTCGGAAGGTATATTGAAAAAATCTATCGTTCACACCTCTCCTCAGATAAGACTTCACACACTTCGGATTTTAAGAGAATGGAAATTAAGTGCCGAGACTTTTCATCCGATGATCTTGGCTGCATTGAAAGATGGCGATCCACACGTGCAGCGAGCAGCGGTAGAATTGTTGATGGATTATCCTGACATGAGCACCGTGGAGTCTACACTTTCTGTTTTGAATTCCGCACTTCCTACCGATACTCACTTGATGTATACATCACGGCTTTGCTTACGAAACGTAATGCGCAATTCTATTTTGATGAAAGAAGTTGGCGCAAAAGAATGGAGCGAGAAAGATGCTGGTTTTATTGCCGGGACACTTGTAGATGTTGCCTCCGCAGATGCTGCTATATTCCTCGCCAATTATCTGACTTCTAACTCCATGCAAAAGGGAAAAACACAATTGGCGTATCAACAAGTCGCCCGCTTTATTCCTGCCGCGCAATTGGAGAGTGTGATCTCGCACGCGAAAGAAAAAAAGAGCACCGACATAGATATAAACACTCAGATTTTCAAAGGAATAAAAGATGGGCTGGACCAACGCGATGTAAAATCAAAACAACTGGAATCATGGGCTGCTGAAATCGCAGAAGGACTTCTTAAAAAATATCCGGTTGATTATGATTCAGCTTCAGATGACATTATTTCCCAGCAAAGTTTTGCTATTCAATTGGCAGGAGACTTTAAAGTAAGATCGACAGAAGGTGCCCTCAAAGCCTTTATAGAAAAACCGAACAACAACATCGATCTGAAGTCTACCGCACTTAGTTCGTTGATGAAGCTATCCGCCAGTACTACTATTGAACTAGCTGGAAAAATTCTTACTAACGAAGCTACTCCGGTAGATTTCAAAAAAAGAGTGGCTTCTATTCTTGGCGAATCTCCAGGCACATCGGTTAATGCAGTTTTAATGAATGTGAAGAAGGCCCCAGCTGATCTTGAAGCTTTCATCGTTACTGCATTGGCCCACTCAACTGCTGGTAAAGATATTGTTCTCAAACAAGTTAGGGATGGATCCTTCATGACACGAACCTTGATTGATCCACGCGTAGAGGAAAGCATGCTTGCCAATATCTCTCCGAAGCAGAAAAAAGAATACGATGATATTACGGCCAACATTGAGCCCATTAATAAAGACCGGCAAACACTCATTGATAAAAGATTGGCCGCGTTTAAAACCTTCAAGGCTACGGATGTGGCTTTAGATTCTGGATCTGTGGTGTTTTACGCCAACTGCAACGTGTGCCACCGCAAGTATACAATGTCGGGCATCGGCCCTCAGCTACATGGCATTGGCAAACGTGGCCCGGAAGCATTAGCAGAAAAAATTCTGGATCCCAATCGCAACATATCAGAAGCATTCCGAAATTATACCGTCACACTCAAAGATGGAAAGGTGCTGACAGGTTTGTTCAGAAGAGATGAAGGAGCGGTAACAATCTATTGCGACTTAAGCGGCAAAGAATTTTCAATTCCTAAAAAGAACATTGCCACACAAACGCCTTCACGATATACCATTATGCCCGATCACTTCGGAACCACATTGAGTCAGCGGGAATTCAATTTACTGGTGAACTACCTGCTGACATGGTAAAATAAATTCAATCCGTTAACCGTTATTCAAGGACCACGATGAAAAAATCAGAATTTAAAAACTCCCTTATCGCCACAAGTTTAATGATGCTGGTTGCATGTATGGCCCACGCTCAGACACCCGGCAAAGATGTGCAATTTAAAAAATATCATATTTGGGATGAATTCTACACTGAAGGTGCAACTGTTGCCGATGTGAACAAAGATGGAAAGCAGGACATCTTGGCAGGTGCGCGTTGGTTTGAAGCACCCGACTGGAAAGCACATGACATCTGGAAGCATAAGAAATTTGATTACACCAAAGGATACAGCGATTCATTTCTTAACTATGCCCTGGATGTAAATGAAGACGGGTGGGTTGATTTAATCTGCTTTGATTTTCCCGGCAAGGAAGTGTATTGGCTTGAAAACCCTGCCGGTGTTGAATCTCTTTGGAAGAGAAACCTGATTGATTCGATAGCCTCCAATGAATCGCCCCTGGTGGCAGACATTGACAACGATGGTAAAAAAGATCTGGTATTTGGCAATGAGAAGCTGGGGCAGATGGCGTGGTTCAGCTCTTCCGTCAAGGCTAAAAAAGTTTCGTGGAAACGCACTGCCATCAGTGAAGAAAATTCCAAAGGAGTAGGTTTGTTTTCCCATGGGCTGGGCTGGGGAGATATTAATGGAGATGGTGTTAAAGATGTGATGATACGAGGTGGATGGTGGGAAGCACCAAAAGATATCAAGTCATCGCCCTGGAAATTTCACGAGGCTGATTTAGGCGAGTCATGCGCTCAAATGCTTATCTATGATTTTGACAGCGATGGTGATAATGATGTAGTAGCTTCCTCCGCTCATGCGTATGGAGTGTGGTGGTATGAGCAAACTTTTGATAAAGACAAAAAGAGTTCTTTCATTACCCACACCATTGATAGCACTTTTTCCGAGTCACATAGTCTCGTCCTGCAAGATGTAAATAATGATGGCCTTCCTGACCTGATCACAGGCAAGCGATTCTTCGCTCACCAGGGAGAAGGTCCAGGAGGTTTAGAGCCTGCAGTTCTATACTGGTTCGAATTATTAAAAGATGGGAAAAAGAAACCTGTTTGGGTACGCCATCTCATTGATGATACTTCTGGAGTAGGTATACAATTTGTGACCGAAGACATGAATAAAGATGGCCTGCTCGACATCGTCATCGGCAACAAGAATGGAGTGTTTTACTTCGAACAACTTCCAGCTGTTAAATGACGATTGCAATTCAGGAGTCAGCATAAAAGAGTAAGCAATTGGCAATAACCTGAAAGAAAGTAAACCTTGTAGCCGATAAATACTATTCATATGAACAAAAAGAAAATCAGCATCGCTATTGTTGGATTGGGATTTGGCGCAGAGTTTATTCCTATTTACCAAAAACATCCTAATGCAAAAATGTATGCCATCTGCCAGCGTACAGAAAGTAAGTTGAATGAAATTGGTAATGCCTTCGGAATTGAAAAAAGATACACGGACTTTGCTGCACTATTGAAAGATTCCCATGTGGATGCTGTTCACATCAACTCCCCCATTCACCATCATGCGGAGCAATCATTGGCTGCGTTACGCGCAGGCAAACACGTTGCGTGCACAGTCCCCATGGCTACAACCGTTGAAGAGTGTCGTGCAATAGTTGAAGCTGTTAAAGAAACAGGCTTAACATACATGATGATGGAGACTGTTTTATATAGCCGTGAGTTTCTGTTTGTCAAAGAGATGTACGACAAAGGACAGATGGGAAGAATTCAATTTCTGCGTGCATCGCATCAACAAGAGATGGGTGCATGGCCGGGTTATTGGGAAGGACTTCCTCCCATGCATTACGCGACACATTGCGTAGGTCCTGTGTTGGGGTTGACAAGGGACCAGGCTGAATATGTTTCTTGTTTTGGCTCTGGCAGAATAAGCGAAAACTTAATTCCGAAATACAATTCTCCATTCGCAATTGAAACATGCCACATTAAATTCAGAAATTCTGATCTATCGGCAGAAGTAACTCGATCATTATTTAATACTGCCCGCCAGTATCGCGAAAGCTTTGACGTCTATGGATCAAGGAAGTCATTTGAATGGACACAAATAGACCATGAAAATCATGTGACTCATACAGGTGAAACACCTGCGCGCGTCACCGTCCCTGATTACGGGCATTTGCTGCCTCTTGAAATTGCCTCGTTCACTACAGCAGGTGTGTATGATTCGGAAAACAATCAACACCTTTCTTTTATTCAAGGAGCAGGTCATGGAGGATCACATCCCCATCTGGCGCATCAATTTCTGATGGCCCTGGTTGAAGGCCACCAACCCTACCCTGATGCACAACAATCAGCAAACATCACCTGTGTGGGTATCCTGGCGCATGAGTCGGCTATGAATAGTGGCAGGATCATTCCATTGCCGGAGTTTACTTTTTCATAAGGTAAGTGGTGCCAAAACAGTGTAGACAAATTCAAAAAAAATATACGGAGCACAGTAGAAAAAAATTAATTTTATTCTAGAATTCGGGGCGTAGCGCAGCCCGGTAGCGCGCCACGTTCGGGACGTGGAGGTCGTAGGTTCGAATCCTGTCGCCCCGACAACGAGGGTAACATCCTCAATCGAAAGCCGTAGATCGTATGATCACGGATTAGCGGATTCATTTATTTTTCGTGACGTAACTTCTAAATCTTGTATAGTACTATCTCCTAATAATGTGCCCCACGGCTGAAGTTCTGGCACTTTGTCAAAAATGACCTTTAGTACAGCCAACCCAGGAATGGCCAAGAACATTCCTGGTATTCCGCAGAGGGCTCCACCAATAAAGACTCCGACAATTGTGACCAAGGCATTTATCCTAACTTTGTTCCCTACGATTAATGGCATTCCAAAATTGTTATCCAAAAATTGAATAACAGCCAGAATTATACCTACCCAAATCACGCTGCTGATATTGTCTGAGCTTGCCAATGTGATGAGCATGCAAAGAACATTGGCCACCAAAATTCCCACGTAAGGAATTAAATTAAGAAGGGCTGCTAAGAGCGCCAGGAATACAGCGTATTTAATACCCAGGATTAGAAAACCGGTTGTGTTTAACATAAATACTAATGTGGTTTCAATTAATAAACCGGTAAGGTATTGTTGTGCAACTTTTGTTGATTCGGTTAACACCTCCGTGACTTTTTGTTCCGAGCCATTTTTAAATACATTGATTAAGAAAGTCTTAATATTTCTTTTGTAATACAGAATAAGAAACGTGTACAAGGGTATCAGCACAACATAGATTAGAATTTCGGCAAGGGAATCAAATGTTGAACCCACCAACCCCGGGGTATTGTCCTTAAAATCGTTGATGGTATCGTGTATATATTGGTTCTGTTTTCGAATGGTAATATCTGTAGTCTGTCTAAACCAGACTTGAACTGAATGGCTAACCTCGTTTACTCGCTCCTTTAACGCTGGAACATCGTTTATAAAGTTCATGATTTGACTGGACAGAAAATACAGTACGCCAACACCAACAATGATGGATAAGAATAGTGGTAGCAAAATGGATAATAACTTATTGAATCTCCGCTTTGCCAGGTAATGCGTCAATGGCAGTAATATATTGGCCATGAGAATTGAAAAAAGTAACGGCAAAATAATATCCCTGCCAAAGAAGAGCCCAACGCAGATCAGGGATACTGAAATAAGCGTGAAACTTAATTTTTGATAAAAGGGCGTATCGGTATGGTTTTTCATAAACTCAATGTCAATGAAGGTAAGCATGTTTAACGTGAGATGTGTTACACTCTGCAATAAGAGCCGTACACAAATCACAGGTTCTTAATTCAGGCACCTGAGTTGACTGGGATTAAAAACGGAGACAATCACGCCCTTTTTTAATACTGAAAAATGTGATTTGTGTAAGATTGAGTTTTATGTGTGTAACACGTTGGCCACTGAATGTCCTCACTTTTGGACTTGTTGATTCAAAATCAATAATCATCAACCAAAAAAATTATGAAAAAGTATATTTTAGGATTAGCCATGATGGTGGCGCTCTTTAGTTGCGATACCAAAGAAAAAGAGGCATTGCAGAGCAAAGTTGACTCATTAAGCATTCAATTAAACGCCAGTAAGGAAGTACAAGCCAATTTGAATGAGATTTACATCCTCATCGATTCGATTGATGCAAACCGAAAAGCATTGCAGTTGAAAATGATTGAAGGTAGTTCGTACGCAGATTATGTAGAGCGTTTGCGAGAAATTAACACGTATGTTGAGCAAACGGAAGCTAAACTTGCAGCCTTTGAGAAGTCTTCGAAGAAATCATCAAAAACTTCCGCGACATCCATCAGGCTGTTGAAAGCTGATTTGGCAAAACGATCAGAAGAAATTGTGGCACTTCAATTGGAACTTGTGCAGTCACGAGATGAAAGCATGGCATTATGGGTAAAAATAAATCAGAAAGATTCTATTTTATGGATGAAAGACCAGATGATCACGCTCAAAGAAGATGATATTGTTTCATTGGAAAAACGGATGAATGAGACACAAGAAGAAAACAAATTAACCGTTGCAAACCTATACTATAATCAGGCATCAGCTTTAGAGTTAGCCGCAAACCGTACCCAATTCGCACCGCGTAAAAAGAGGGAAGCAAGACGTGAAGCCCTGGAGCTTTACAGACTGTCGTTGTCGCTGGGAAAAATGGAAGCACAGTTAAGAATTAATGAATTAGAGAAGAAGTTGAGCTAGGGTAATTCCTACTAGAGGAAGCCATCCCCGCCATACGGGGTGGCTTTTTTGCCTTGAGAAGTCACCCCCCTGATAGCTTTGCTCATTGTTCAAGATGTGCAAGCTTCACAATCAGTCGCTTGGCTATGCCGGGCATCTTGCCGAAGCAACTATTTCGTTAAGTACCTTCACCCAAATTGTTTGCGCATTGGTGAAAGCAAGCCGTTTTGAAAGATGTTATAGGTAAGACTTCACCCGCTTACATCCGCTCCATATACCAGTTTAGTTCTTTTTCCATTTTTTTGTAACTAAAAATGGTAGTGATGATTTTTTGTAAGCGTACAAAAGCAGTTTCGCTCTTTACAACATAATCAAACGCCCGGTGATGTATACAGTTAATGGCTACGTCAATTTTATCCTGAGAGGATAGTATAATCACGGGGATATCAGGATTGATGGCTTTTATTTTATCCAATGCTTCAATTCCATTCATCGTATTTTTATCAATACCATCGAGATGATAATCTAAGATGATGACATCTGGGTTGTGTGATAGATTCTGGATGCAAAGCTCGCCTGTTACAAACTTTTCAATGACAAAGTCAGCATGCTCAAGAAATTCGATTTCCAATGATTTTAAGAACAAGGCATCGTCATCTACCAGGAAAATCATTATTTTTTCTTTTTTCATGTGTTCGCGTTTTTAATCGTGTTGAACTCCTCTTCTAATTCCTTACACGCCTGCGCACAGACGTTTTCAAGCTTTAATACCAGGTCCGGTATTCCATGTCTGTCCGGCAGGCTGGCATCTGTCTGTTGCTGAGTGCTTGCCTGCCCGACTTTCCGCCCGGATGAACCGTTCGGACGGGTGTCATTCAGGCGGGCATACTCCTGAATTTTTTTCGCCATATTTTCAAAATCTGCACTAATACCCACTACTGAAAATGAGGGAATCATTTTATGCATTGTCGAATATAATACCTGCCAATCCTTATCATGTAAGCTTTGTTTCATCGTACTGATTAACGTTGGGGTTTGATTCAAGTAAAGCGAAATCATCTCCATCATTAATGTGGGATTGGATTTTGTAAGCCGGACTATATACGTCATGTCAATACACTTTAACTTTTGAGCTTGACCCTTTGCTTTTCCATTCATTTCAGAATGCGTTATAAGGACAGGCTTTTTAACTAACCCAACTATTTTGTTGTACAATAGCCTTTCGTCAACGGGCTTTGCGATGTAATCATTCATGCCAACCGCTTTACATTTTGCTAAATCAACGGTGGTTACATCGGCCGTGAGTGCGATGATAGGAATTTTGGAATTCATTATGCTGCGAATGTACTCTGTCGTTTCAAACCCATTCATCTCAGGCATCTGCAAATCCATCAAAATGATATCATACGATTTAGCCTGCAGTTTTTCGATGGCTATTCTTCCGTTGTCGGCTATGTCGCGTTCAAATCCGAAATCATCCAGGAGCGTTTTCATCAGCAATTGATTAAGGGCTATGTCTTCCACCACCAGCACCTTTATGTTTTTAATCTCCATATCCAACTCCACCAACCCAATTTCCGATTCTGCTTCTGCTTTTGTTTTTAGAAAACTTAATCTAAAACTAAAGGTAGACCCCTCTCCAACGTTGCTTTTTACCTGAATACTTCCATCCTGTGATTCTACTAATTTTTTGACAATGGCTAGTCCTAATCCCGTTCCTCCATACAACCTTGCCGTGCCACTGGATGCCTGCTGAAAGTTTTCAAAAATCTTTTCTATTTTATTTTCGGGTATTCCAATTCCGGTGTCTGTAACGGCAAATTCGATGGTTGCTTTCTCCTCATCTTCCTTCAGCAAATTAACGCTTACTGTAATTTTCCCATTTGTTGTAAACTTTACTGCATTACTCACCAGGTTTAGAATAATCTGGTGTAACCGTACAGGGTCGCCAACCAATACTTCAGGGATTTTGCTGTCGTATTCTTTCACCAGCTCTAAATTCTTTTCCTGAATTTTTGTTTCAAACAAATGAAGCATCGCAGAGATGGACAACGCCATTTTGAACGGTGTCTGCTCAAATGTCATTTTCCCAGCATCTACTTTTGCTAAATCCAGTATGTCGTTAATGAGTACGATTAAGGCATCGCCACTCATTTTTATAGCTGTTAAATATTCCTTTTGTTTTGCCGACAGGTCTGTTTTCAATACCACTTTTGTAAATCCGATAATCGCATTCATGGGAGTGCGAATCTCATGACTCATGTTCGACAAAAATTGCTGTTTCGCTTTCACGGCATCTTCTGCTATTTGTGTGGCGCTTTCGGCTTTACTTTTTGCCTCTTCAGCTATTCCGGTTGCCAACTCAGCAAACACGATCGCCTCTGTCAATTCTGCTGCAATTCTCTTTTGGTCAGTAACATCTCTTGCAACAATCACCACGCCCGATACATTTCCTCGATCATCCTTATAAACCGATCCGTTGAATAATACATCGGTGAGCTTGCCGTCCTTATGACGAAGTGTAAGTGGCGAATCGGTAACCGATCCTTTTGCGAACACCTCTTGATAAACTTCACGCGCTTTTTGTGGTTCAGTGAAATAATCGAAGAAGTCAGTACCTGTCAATTCTTCCCGAGTCATACCTGTAATATTCGCAGTTGCCTGGTTCATGTCAGTGATCTTGCCTTCAATGTTAATAGTAACCAATGGATCAAGACTTGCTTCAATAAGGCTGAGAGAATATTGAGACGCTAATTTTGCAGAATAGCTGAATGCTTCAAGTTCTTTATTTGCAATTTCACGTTTTTCTTTCTGTTTGTTTTGAAAGGCAAGTTCTTTGTTGGCAATGATTAACTCTGCTGCCCGCTTTTCTTTCTCTTCGTTTTGAAAAACAAGTTCTTTGTTGGCAATGGATAACTCTGCTGCCCTTTTTTCTTTCTCTTCGTCTTGGAAGGCAAGCTCTTTGTTGGCAATGCCTAACTCCGCTGCCCGTTTTCCTTTCTCTT
>JBBTBZ010000022.1:61542-80392 GCA_038043425.1 Bacteroidota bacterium | reverse complement strand
AAGGCAAGCTCTTTGTTGGCAATGCCTAACTCCGCTGCCCGTTTTCCTTTCTCTTTGTTAGCAATACCAAGTTCTGCAGCTCGCTTTCCTTTCTCATCGTTTTGAAATATAAGCTCTTTGTTGGCAATGCCTAACTCCACAGCCCGTTTTCCTTTCTCTACTTTTTGATGGGCAAGCTCTTTTCTGGCAATCGTTAACGCTAACTCAAGTTTTTCTTTCTCTTTTTTTAGAAAGGCAATTTCTTTGCTGTCAACAATTAACTCATCCGTGTCTGATTTTTTTATTTTTGCCATGTTCTGTTTCGGTAAGCTGTTTTACTTTATTTCAATTGAACCTGCCTGTACGGCAGACAGGTTTCCTATCTCTTCAATCGGACATCGCTTTTTGTCTTTCATTTGTTTAAAATGAGAAGGCGTAAGGCCTGTCACTTTTTTAAATTGGTTGGATAAATGGGCTACACTGCTGTAATGAAGCTTGTATGAAATCTCGGTAAGATTCAGTTCGTCATACAACAGTAGTTCTTTTGCTCTTTCAATTTTATGGATGATGATAAATTGTTGAATGGTAATACCTTTCACCTCAGAGAATAGATTGGACAGGTACGTATAATCATAATCCAATTTTTTACTGATGTAATCAGAATAATTCATTTTCGGCACCTCATCGGAATAATGAATCATTTCTGTAATTACATTATTTATTTTTTCAATCAGTACCGCTCGCTTGTCATCCATTAACTCAAGCCCTGATTGGAGCAATGCAATTTTTAGTTGGTCACGCTGTTCTACAGTAAGATCTTCCATGATCTCAACCTCCCCTAAATCAACAACCACGAAGTGCAGCCCGAGTTTTTTCAACTCTTCTTTCACCGCCATTTTACAGCGGTTGCTCACCATGTATTTGATGTATATTTTCAAGTAAACTATCGTTTGAGGATAATACAGGTAAAAATGGAGATTTAGTAAGGATTAAGCGTTACACACTAAATGAAGAGACTTACACAAATCACAGGTTTTGCTGGCTGTGTTTGCGTTTCAACTGCTTGTAAAATGATGTGAGCCGGGTTACTTATGCTGCTATGGTGTGAAACTGTAGGGAAAGAAAAAGAGGCTGACCTTGCGGGCAGCCTCTTTAGGGATTTTGAATTGTTTTAATTTATTGTGGTTCTACAACACTATTCATTTGAAGAGTTACAGCAGTTTGAGCTAACATTCTTCCGTTTATGGAAGCGCCTGTCTGTAAATTTATACCTGTCGCTCCCAATATGTTTCCTTCAAAATGACTAGTCGTTCCAAAGGTAACGGCCCCGGCTACTACCCAATAAACATTCTTTGCTTGTACTCCTCCGCTCAAGATAATTTTCATGGCAGAACTCATATTAAAAGTCCCTGCAATTTGAAATATAAAGACATCGTTGGGACCACCTTCAAGTGTAACATCTGTTGGGATGATAACTGCACTCGACCATTTATACAGACCAGGTACAAGCGTTAAGCCTCCAATATTTCCGGCACCCAATTCCACGAAATCTGGGTTAGGGCGGCCAGCGGCATCAAGGTAGGCAGCTTGCATGTCAAGTACGGCCGCGGTTAACTTGGTGGCATCAGTCACCCTGCATGGAAGTGGACCAGCAGCATCAACTGTGTAAATTGTCCCTACCACTTCTGAACAGCTTAATAAAAGCGCTGCACCTGTGATTGGACTTGTTCCAACATCTCCGGTAATATCAGATTTATAGACATCAGTAATCCCGGATTTTGATAGAATCGCAAAATCGCCTGCAACCCCAAGATTTACTCCTGCCAATGATCCACTTTCTAAAGAACTATAAGCAAGGTTTTGATCCGCGGCTTGAGGGGGATTTGCCTGAGAGGGTGACGGCTCAAGATTTAAATTATCGCACCCGGTCATTATAATACCGGATAGGATTGCAATGGTTGTTAAAATTTGTTTCGTTTTCATTTTTTTTGTTTTTAAATTCCGCTACTGGCGGAAACAGTTATGAATAAATTTTCACAGTGTAAAGGTGAGGGCCTTTAACAGGATAAGCGTTACACATTTATGGATGAGTCTTATACATATCAAATGGTTTCCTGGTTGCCCTTATGCTTTTACTTCCGTTGTATGTAAAAAGAAAGGAGACCGGTAACTTTCCTGAACCGGTAAAGTATTGTCATGCAACAGCAATTCTTTTACTCTTTCAATTTTTTGGATGATGATGAGTTGCTGTAGGTAATACGCTTCACCTCCGAAAACAGATTGGACAGATACGTTATCCTGGGAGAGATTGGTGAAAGAAGTTGAAATACTAAGAGGCTGAGGAAATTTTTATCACAATTTATGTTGAAAAGAAAGAGGTTGCCAAAGTAGGCAGCCTCTTTACTATTATATGAAAGTCCTTATTTAATTTAATTAGACTCAGTAATAGCATTCTTATCAAGAATAACCGCAGTCTGCGCCAGGGCCCTTCCATTCATGGATGCGCCTGTTTTAAAAGTAATGCCTGTATTAGACAAGATGATACCCTCAAAATGCGAGGTTGTACCTAAGGCCACCGTACCGGCTACTTGCCAGAAGATGTTCTTCGCTTGTGCACCGCCAGCCAAGGTAATGTTCACTGCATTGCTCACGGTAAGATTTCCGGCAATCTGGAAGATCCAAACATCATCAGCACCACCTGAAATGGTAATATTCGATGGTATTGTAACAGTGTTCGTCCACTTATAAAGTCCGGGTGCAAGTGTTTTGCCGCCAATGTTTCCAGTGCCCAGTGCTAAGAAATCAGGTGTAGGACGGCCAGCTGCATCGGTGTACGCTGTAAGCATATTGTTTACAGCAGTAGTCAGATTAATAGGAGTTGGACTCACCATGTCGGCTGCAAATATTTTTCCAACCACTTGTGAGGAGGTTGCATATCCGGTTGCATTTGTCAACGCAAAGCCTGTGGCATACGATGTTGCCGCAGGGCTCAGGCCCAAATCACCGGTAACAGCGGAGGTAGCAATGTTCGTGATCGCTGATTTAGCAAGAATCACATAATTACCTGCTGCGCCAAGATTCACCACTGCAAGCGATGCACTAGAACCGCCCGTTGTAAAACTCTTTACAACATTAGCGGCAAGTGGGTTTCCACTTAAGTCTTTAGCACCCGTAGTTATCGTTGCAGAATACGCTGTGCTCACCGCAAGGATAGATGATGGTGCGAAAGTGGCAGTTTTTCCGGAATAAGACACAGCTCCAGGAACGGCTGTTACTCCTTGCTTTAAAATAAATGTCGATTCACTTATCGTTGAGGGATCCATTGATTCACTAAATACGAAATTAACTACACTGTTACGTGCAACGCCAGTACCGTTGTTGCTCGGGTCTGAAGAGACCACGGAAGGGGCAACATTTGGATCTGGATTAGGACTTGGATCGTTGTCTTTTTGACAAGCTCCCATAAACACGGCTCCAAGCATCGCCAGAACCGGTAGTACACTTTTTAAATTCATCATAGTATTTATTTTTAAATCGCGAATGATATTTTAATGAAGAATACACAGTGCGACTGTCCGCTGTATTCCGCATTGACTTATTCACTCTAAGGATTGATTAATTCTTTTTACCTCTGGTGAATAACAAAGTAAAGGTGGGGTCATTCAAGGTTCAAAGTGTTACATACCGATCAGGCAATCTTATATATGTCACATGTTTCAAGTCAGGTTACTAGATTTAATAACGGGCCTACTAATTATGAAAGCAAAAGCGCTGACCGAGGTCAGCGCTTTCGATTCCTGATTTGGTCGCTGAAGTATTTATACATTCTTAATGGCCAAATCTTTAAATGCTTTGCCTAACTCTTCCAGGTCACGGCTAAATTCTATTTTGAAAATTTTCCAATTATTTTTTCCTTCTGCTTTGTATTCATCTAAACGTCTTTTGATGTCTGTATTTTTTTGTTCAAGTTCAGCTACTTTCTTTTTATAATCAGCTTTGGCTGCCTCTTTTTTACTTTCTATGCGTGCATTAAACTCAGCGATGCTTTTGTCGTTAGTCGCAATTTTAGCTGCTACCTCTTTCCGGTAGTTTTCAATATCCACCAGGTATTCTGTATTGGCTTTGTCTAAATCATCATTTGCTGCTGTTACATTGTCTTGTGCAATCTCTACCTTCTCGGCAGGAGTGTTGCAACTTGTTATGACCGCACCGGTTATAAACGCGAATGCCGCCAGTGTTAAAATTGATTTTTTCATTTTTAGTTGGATTAAGTGCATTAAAATTTAAATTGATTTATTAAGCGCGATGCCGAATTTTAAAGTTCAGCAATTAGCCTGTGTATCTCTTCTTTTGTTTTAGTTTAGCCTGAAGCCTGCCCAACATCTCATCTTGTTTTCCTTCTATTAACAATATATCACTATCGGTTAGCTTGGCGAATTTTTGTTTCAGTTTTCCTTTTGTCTCGTTCCAGTTTCCCAGTAATTCGGTTATATTTTCCATGCTGTTTCCTGTTAATTTAATTTTTGAATGATTGTAGGGCAAAGGTGGAAGTCTTTCATCCCTAAAGCGTTACAGATGCATGGAAAGATGTTACAGATTTCCTATGTTTTCCCTGTAACGCTTTTAAGCACACATGAATTTGTCGTTTAAATTGACTAAAGCTTTTTCTTTATTCGCTTCTTAGCCTGCTCGGCCAATTCAGTATAACCCTTTGAAAGTTCCGTTATCTCACGTTCTGTCTTTTCTCCAACATTCATCACGGTATTGCTTGCAGGTTCATGCGATGCTACCAGTTCATTTACCTTTATATGAAGAGAAGCAGAGAACCGGTTGAATGATTTTTGAATAATAAATAGGCTTAAAAATGTAATTCCCAGAATGATATCTCCGACACGCTCGTGAATATCCTGCGTATAAAATAACTTGTTGCTAAGCCAGAATAGTACGGTGAATAGCGCAAGAATGAATGTGATAGAGTTGCCGAGGATGCCAATGGCAACAGAGGTAAGTTTTTCAAAACCTTTTTCGGTATACCTGTATATTCTTTTCATGTTGATTGATTAGTATGATTTGCCGTATTGTCGCGTTCAATGAATCAGAAATAAAGAGACACTATGCAAAGCATAGTGCCTATTAAAAATGTGGAATATTCTTTTTATACAACTTTTTTTCCTTGAATAACTCTGAAGAGTACGGCAATAATGGCAATAACCAGAAGAATGTGTATGAGAGAGTGTTTAATGAATTGCAATTCCAATAGTTGACACACCACTTGAAAGATCAAGGAATGCACCTATTCTATTATTAAAGTGATACTCTGTTCCTATATGGACATCGAGGAATAATGAGCTGCCACCATGGTAATAGTTTTTATCACCTAAGTAACCATCTTCCCAACCTGAGCTTACAATCGCAAAGCCCAGTGATGCTCCCAGGTAGAAATCCCATGGAGAAGTGGCACCTAGTAGATCATCGAAGTAGTAAGAGCCTTTTATACCAATCGGGATTACGGTTTCGTGATAGCTATAATACCGATCAGGGTAGTTGGCATTTCCCCAGTAATAGTTATCAGAGAATGTGTAAATGCTGGCAAAGGGCGCAAGGGTAAAATTGCGAGCCGTAGTAAATTCATAGTTGGCACTAAATACTGGTAAGGAATGTCCTGCATATTTGTAATATCCGGAATAGCCACCAACGCCCAGTCCTAAATTCAATGTGCTTCCGTACTGTTCCTGAGCATAACCATTGAAATGGAATATGCTTACAAAGAAAATGGTTAGTAAGATTAATTTTTTCATGATGTATTTTTTTTTAAGGGGATAAGTAATTCGAATTAATTATTGAGTAAGGATGGGCCATTCCTTTTTTTAGACGCGAATGCGTAAACGGCCCCACCTACAAGCATCACGGCCATTCCATGGTCGGAACAAAAATGATAGTCCTGCTTTTTTCATGGTGTTTAAAATATAATGATTAACAGGATGATAAATAATAGTAAACTTCCAGAAATGTATACTGCACCACCATGACTATGCTCGTTGACATCTCTTTTTATGGAGCGCAATTCCTTCCGTAATTCTTTCTTTTCAGATGAACTCATCGCAGACTTATCCATCGCGTTGATTTCGTTTACTCTGTTGATTAAGGCTTTGACTTCTACTGATTCAGTTTCAGCCGATGAAATTGAATTTGGATATTTTTCGGCTTCAGCTTTCGATTGAACCGGAGAATATGTTAATAACAGCAATGCGGCTGCTATCCATACAGTTAACTTTTTCATACTACCAGGTATTAGTTTTAAATAAATTTTAACTAAGTAAAGGTCAGTTTCTCAAATAGAATATGCGTTACACACTTATAGAGGAGTCTTACATATATCACGCTATTGTTCAACCACGTTGCGCCAGCTTTAAATACGATTACTGGATTCAACTATATTTTCTTGTGTGCACCAGCTTTAGAAGATTATAAAAAAAAGCCCTGCTTGAAAGCAACGCTCTTCATACTTATTTTAGTACTTGTTATTGTGAGGTCAATGGAAGTGCAAAGCGTTACACTAGAATGAAAGAGTGTTACAGATGTCACATGTTTTCCAGATTACCCATGCGCTTTTGCTTCAATTGTTTGAAAAAGGATGGAGAGAGGCCCGTAACTTTCTTGAATTGGTTGGATAGGTGCGATACACTGCTGTAATGCAGCTTATAGGAGATTTCGGTCAGGTTCAGTTCATCGTATAACAACAATTCTTTTACCAGTTCAATTTTATTGATAATAATGAATTGCTGGATGGTGATGCCCTTTACCTCCGAAAATATATTGGAGAGGTAGGTATAATCATAGTTAAGCTTTTCACTGATGAATTCCGAGTAATTCAGTACGGGTAATTCATCGGAATGATGTATCATTTCGGTGATCACATTCTTGATTTTTTCAATCAGAATGCTCTTTTTATCGTCCAGCAACTCCAACCCTGACTTTTGCAGGCTTGTTTTTAACTGTTCGCGCTGCTTTTCGGTTATTTCTTCCAGTATTTCAACTAACCCAAGTTCCACCACCACATACTTTAAGCCAAGTTTTTTCAGCTCTTCTTTCACCATCATTTTGCATCGGTGGCTGACCATGTATTTGATGTATAGTTTCATGGATGGTACTTTAATATGCGTATTCTGCCAATGGCCAATCGCCAAGTTTTTGGTGAGAATGTTTGATACAACTTTAAAAGGAGCCTATAAACTCTAATTTACCCAAATCCGATATGATACGAAAATATTCGAGTGTGATACGATCAGATGATGAGTCGATAGCTTGTACTCCTTCCGCCTCCAGGTTCTTTCTCCAGGATTCCCTGATCTATCAGGCCATGTATGTCTCTCAAAGAAGTATCGGCAGAACATTTTACCATTTTTGCCCACTTGGATGAAGTGAGTTTCCCTTCAAATCCATCCATAAGCTTATTCACCATCATGCGTTGACGTTTGTTGAAATTAGCATTGCCATTTTTCTCCCAGAATTTAGCCTTAGTCAGCGCAAAAAGATTTCTTCTCGATATTGGATTGAAGCCCGGATAGCGCGTGGCGCGAAGCGCGCCAAAGTCGCAGGTTCGAATCCTGTCGCCCCGACTTGTTAAAATATGCCTGGACATATGGTACAAATTGAAGATAATGGTACCTTCAAATAATCTATTAAGCAAGCTACCCTAACTCAATGACAAAGAAAATAATACTTATTGCAGCAGGAATATTGTCACTGATTCAATTCATCCGGCCCGAGAAGAATCTTACAGATGATCGAACAAACGATATTTCCACCAAATATGCTGTGCCCGCGTCCCTGAATACAATCCTCCAGCCTGCATGTAACGATTGCCACAGCAACAAAACAACTTACCCCTGGTATGCAGAATTTCAACCGCTTGGATGGTGGCTCAACTATCATGTAACTGAAGGAAAAGGACATCTTAATTTCTCCACGTTTACGAGCCTGCCTATTGCAGTTCAAAATCACAAACTTGAAGAGATCAAAGAGATGATAGAAGAGAATGAAATGCCCATCCCATCCTATACCTGGCTAGGATTACACAAAGAGGCAAACCTGTCTGCAGAGGAAAAGGAGTTAATAATTCATTGGGCGACCAGCCAAATGGACACGTTGAAAAACCGATATCCTCCGGATAGTTTGATTCTAAAAAGAAGGGCACCAAATGAAGAATAAACATAAAACGAGTTTTGCATTTGAGTCTGAAGTAGAACAATTATGAATATTCCATCTTAACCTACAGACAGTTGATTAACTGTGTCATGCCAAGATCGCATATACCCTATATTGAATCAATCACCGATTTCTTTAAAGCTTATGGACTAGGAACGCCTTTGCATCCTGATGTGATGTGTATGAGGCTGCAGGATCAGCCTGATGGGAAGCTAACACACATGCCTTTGAGTCGGGTGAATTTTTATAGGGTCCTTCTTTTTACAAATGCAAACCTTCATTTCTATAGAGGTGAAGAGAAAGTAAAAATCGTTGAGAACTGCCTCTGCTTTAGCTATCCTGGAAAATTAGAATCATGGACCCGCTCCGGAAGACTTCACGGCTACGTGGTTTATTTCACGCCATCGTTTGCAGGCTTGAATCAAATTACTAAGTCTTTTGACATGGAGTACCCATATTTCAATTTCGATTCTGAACATATGATATCGCTCACGCCAGAAGAAGCAATGGAGTTGTCAAGATGTTTGGAGGAAATGATTCGTGAAATTTATTCTGCTGCTATCGACAAGATTGAAATCATCCGCAAACTCCTTCAGGTTTATCTTCATAAAGCAAAAAGAATTTACGAGAGAAAAGTAAATATTCTTCCGAATGATGTTAAAGCATCAAAAGTTCTTTTTAACCGGTTTAGAAAAACAATTGATGAACACCTCCAACAGCTTGTTAAGAATAAAAAGGGTAATCATCCTACCGTTTCAGAAATGGCCAGTCAACTTGCCGTCAGCGCAAATTATCTGAATGGAATTATCAAGGCCTTAACTGGAAAAACAGCTTCAACTCATATTCAGGAGAAGCTCTTGTTGGAAGCAAAATCGCTTCTCATTCATACTGATTTGCATGTGGCTGAAATTGCAAACAGACTGGGGTTCAAAAACGCTTCTTACTTCAATCGTGTTTTCAAAAAGGCGACTGGAGTTACGCCTGCTGAGGTTCGCAAACAGGTAACGCGTTAAAAATCCTGTAAAAAGTGCAATCATTCAAGTAATTAGTATCAGTCTTTAAGTATCTGCTAAGGTAACTTTATCGTTTCATAACAAAAAACTATACACATGAAACATCTACTTATTCGCATCATAGTTTGCCAATTCCTGTTGTTGGTGGGGTTTCATCCAAATGGCTTAGCCCAGAATAGTTCTCCGATAAAATTATTTCGATTTGGAAACATTGGAGGTGAGAAGCCCGCTGTAGTAACATCCACCGGTCAGATGTTGGATGTTTCAAGCTTTGGAGAAGATTATAACGAAACATTTTTTGCATCCGATGGCATTTCCCGATTAAAGAAATGGTTGGAGAATAATAAAGCCAATTGCGCTCAAATCCCAACGGGCAGCCGATATGCTTCCTGTATAGCTAGACCTTCAAAAATTGTAGCGATAGGCCTTAATTATGCCGAGCATATTAAAGAAGGTGGGGCCCCCACACCGAAGGAGCCTGTTATTTTCATGAAGGCAAGCACTTCATTATGCGGTCCGTTTGATGATGTGGTGATTCCCAGGAACTCGATGAAGACAGACTATGAAGCAGAACTGGCCATTGTGATTGGAAAGAAAGCATCTTACATAACAGAAGAGGAAGCCCTGAAATATGTAGCCGGTTATACCATAATAAATGACTACAGTGAAAGAGAATGGCAACTGGAACGCCCTGCCGGACAATGGGATAAAGGCAAGAGTGCCGATAACTTCGCTCCGCTCGGTCCTTATCTGGTAACTCCTGAAGATATTGGGGATCCTCAAAACTTAAAGATCTGGTTAAAGGTAAACGGAGTCCAAACACAGGAATCCAATACCAATCTGATGATCTTTAAAATAGCACGCCTGATCAGCGAAGTAAGTCAATATATGACCCTGTTGCCCGGGGACGTAATTTCAACAGGCACTCCATCCGGTGTAGGACTTGGACAAAAGCCGCCCCGTTATTTAAAACCGGGAGACGTTGTAGAATTGGGCATCGAAAAAATTGGAACACAAAAGCAAACTCTTATTTCAGCGATTCAATTCTACTTAGGTGAAGCGGCCTACAAAGATTACCAGGCTTGGGTAGCCCTGGGCTTAGGTGGTATCCCTCATACATTCGAAGGGTATCAAGCAGTAAAAAAACTTGAGCAACAGATGAAAGACCCCTTGGATATTGGCCGGATTGCTGGAGACATTGGCTTAAAAGGAGATGTAAAAGTTTTGAAAAATTTACCGAAACGCAAAGGCACAAAACCGGTCATCGCGCCCTTCGCTGTACCACACCGGCAGGTAGACCAACACAATGATTCCACAGTTCGCGAATTGCAGAAAAAGATATTTGATGATCAGGTGGCCAATCCAGCTTATAACCTTCAATACAAATTAAGCTACCTTGAAAAAAACAGCCCTGGTATTTTTCTAAAAGATAGTGTTTCGGGAAACCAAACCATAGTTCCCATCTCCCATGCTGAAGTTGGGCACATTCATCCCACGGATGGTTCCATGCATATCATACTCAGTCCGAGTGATACAAAAGAAGTGATGGAGAAGGGATGGGGCGAACTGCACGGTTTGGCAGGACAAGGCAGAGCGGCTAAAACCTATCTGATGATTTATTCGCCACGAAATGAAAAGGAATTGGGCATCACCAGGCAAATTCTGGAAGCGGCAGTAAAATATGCCTCCTATTCTCCAAAATAAAATCTGGCATCCATCGATGCAATGAAGGAGATGGTCTAAAATGTATTTCTCAGCGCAACAAAAATAATTTATAGGAGTATTTACACGTATTGAACTATTTTAAAAACCAAACTCAAAAAAAAATGAAAAACCTAATTACTCTTTTTTTGGCATTACTCGTGTCGATAGTGTCAATGGCGCAAACGTGGTCGTTGGATAAAGGTCATTCCAAAATCGGGTTTACAGTGACACACCACATGATTTCAGAAGTAGATGGTTATTTTAAAATATTCAATGCCAAACTCACTTCTTCAAAAGATGATTTCACCGATGCGGTTTTTGAATTGACGGCTGAAACCAACACTATCAATTCCGAAAATGAAATGCGTGATAAAGATTTGAGAAGTCCCGGTTTTTTTGATGTTGAAAAATTTACAACACTCTCGTTTAAAAGTACCGCCTTCAAAAAAGCTTCAGAGGGCAAGTACACACTAACAGGTGATCTCACCATCAGGGGGATTACTAAGTCCATTAACATGGAGGTAGTGTTAGTAGGACCTCAACCACATCCACGGACGAAAAAGCCAGCCATTGGCATCAAGGCCACTTGTACGATCAACAGAAAAGATTTTGAAGTTGGTGCCAACCTTCCGGAATTGATGGTAAGCAACGAGGTACAGCTACGGGCAACTGGAGAATTTAATAAAGATTAAGAGCTTCACCTCCCGGCTTGTATCTTGCAAAATTTTATTCAGTAAAGGGATTGTCAGGAAATAATGAATACTTCTTCGATCCTGAAAACGATGGGGGTAATATTGCGAGTACCCATAAAAACTACAACCAACAGCTGGTTTACCTGCCAGACTTCAAGATTTTCACTCAAAAAAAGTGGATCAAATTTAATATGGGATGACTACATTTGTGAGCTAATAAAATCATGACTCCGTAGCTCAGTTGGTAGAGCATCTGACTCTTAATCAGAGGGTCGAGAGTTCGAATCTCTCCGGGGTCACCAGTGTAAATAAATACCAAAGGAGAGTATCAATCATAAGTTAATCCATAATTCTCCATTTTAGAAATATAAATCGTGATTATGAACACCCAATCCCGCAGAACTTTTTTAGCAACGGCTTCCGCCTTAACTTTAGGCGTTACCACATCATTTGCTATGAAAAAAGAGAATTCGCCCCTCGTTCATCATGTTTTCTTCTGGCTTAAAAATCCTTCCTCAAAAGCAGATTTAACCAAACTGCTGGACGGACTTAGATCGCTAGAGAAAATTGAAACCATCAAGATGATTCACATTGGTGTACCGGCCAGTACTGAGAAACGCGATGTGGTGGATAACAGTTATAGCGCTTCAGAGCTGATGTTTTTTGATGACCTGGCAGGACAAAAAACTTATCAGGATCATCCCATCCACTTAAAGTTTATTGAGAACTGCTCTCACCTTTGGGAAAGGGTAATTGTGTATGACACCATCAATGTGTGAGAGGTCTCTTATCGAAACATCTTATTCTCATTGACCCTACACGTTGCTTCATTTTCTATTTTACCACTCTTCCATCGCTCATTTCCACAATGCGGTCCGATTTACGGGCAAACTCTTCATCATGCGTCACGGCAATTATCGTTTGCTTATAGGTATGAGTCAGCTCATTGAAAATATCAAACACTAGATTTGAATTATAGGTGTCGAGATTACCTGTTGGTTCGTCACCCATAATGATATCCGGATCATTTATTAAAGCCCTTGCAACGGCTACCCGCTGTTGTTGCCCGCCCGAAAGTTTACTGGACCGTTTCCGGGCCTGATCTTGAACACCTAATATTCTCAATTTCTCGTAGGCCATTTCCTCTATTTCTTTGTGCGCTTTATCTCCTCTTTTCAAGGCTGGGATCATCACATTTTGCAACACGGTGAACTCTGGCAACAAATAGTGAAACTGAAAAACGAAGCCAATGTGTTTGTTTCGAAATCCCGCCAGTTCATTTTGATTTTTGCCGGTCAGTCGCTCACCAGCAATCTCCAATTCGCCTTCATAGTCCGTATCCATTGTAGAAAGAACATACATCAGTGTTGACTTGCCGCATCCGGATTTCCCTACCAAAGAAAGAAATTCACCCTGATTAACCGTTAAATCAATATCCCTCAATACCTGAAATTTTTCCGGCTCGTAGAAGTACTTGTTTATCTTATGAGCTTTTAATACTTCCATATTACTGCCCTCTCAAAATTTCTATGGGATCTATCTTCGCTGCTTTTCGCGATGGCATATAACCGGCTAGAGAAGTAGTGGCCACACCAAACACAATGCCGATGACATAATATTTTGGATCGAAATTGACAGGAAAATGCTCCAGACTGACAACGTCTCCACCATTAAAAGGCGCTATCGAAATCATGTAGGAAAGTAAAAATCCTATGATTAACCCGGCACAACTTCCTACAAATCCAATGACCAGGGATTGTATCATGAAAATATTTTTAACATCACCACCCGCAAAGCCCATTGCCTTTAAAATGGCAATATCCTTCATTTTGTTGTAGATGGTCATGTTCAAAATGTTATAGATACCAAATCCTGCCACAACCAATAGAGTGAACGAAACTGCATAGGTGATGATGTTGCGAATGATGACACCGGTAAGAAAGGTGGCGTTGGCCGTTTCCCAGTCTTCGGATTTATTGCCAAACTTTGCTTGAAATTCAGGAGCAACAACTCTTGCCAGGTGAAGGTTTTTTAATTTCATATTAATGTCAGTAATGTACGATTGATCTTGCTGCAAGATGGTTTGCACCATGGAGATATTGGCATAACTGCGCACATTGTCAACCACACCAATTCCCATCTGAAAAATACCAACAATCTTCAGTGTGCGGGTAAACCCTTGCGGGGTAGTGATCACAACGCGATCACTATTCTTTGCATTAAGCTTTCTGGCCAATCCGCTTCCCATGATAATGCCATCGTGGTTGGAGAGCAGGTCCTCAATCCTGCCCTGTTTCATTTTGGCTCTCAATCCAAAAAGTTTGTCCTCCTCCAGAATTTCCACTCCTAAAATATTTCCAGGCAATTGCATGGGGCCATAATTGTAAAAGACCTGTGACGAGAGCATCGGAGCAACTCCTGACACTCGTGTATCTCTACGAATGATTTCTATGATCTGGTTAGCATTTCTTATTTTAGCTGTTTCACTCTTTGGCTTTTGATGATACACGAGGTTAATCCCTTTCGGGTTCAGTCCCTCTATAATACTTTTTCCGGTTTCCGTCACATCATGTGAAATATGAATATCTGGCGAAGAGGTCATAGCAATCTCTTCAGTAAATTTGTTTAGGCCTGTCATCAAACTTACCAAAGCGATGAACATCCCAATGCCAAACGTCACACCCAACATAGCCACAATAGTTTGTTTGGGCTTGCTGAAGAGATGAACCTTTGCGATTTCGATGGATAATTTAAATGTTTTTATATCCATACTGCTTCACCTGCTGTAAAATTGAAGTCAATAATTTTTCACTAATAATTGTGCGGTAGGATCAAGCCCCTCCACAATCTCCACCTCGTCCAGTGTTTCGATACCACGGACTATCTTTACCTTCTTTTCTCCATCCTTAGTTTTTATCCGAACCGAATCTCCAGGCAACAACACGGACTTGGGTACTACAATGGTTTTTTCCTTTTGACGGATAATAATATTTGCCTCCACAGCAAGCCCTGAAAACCGACCAGGCAAAGTTTCTTCAAGAGTAGCATCCACACGTAAGGATTGCTGGCGAGTGTCCACTAGTGGATAGACTTTATTTACTCGCCCTTTAAACAATTTTTGTGGATAAGCATCAATTTTAACTGCTACATCCTGTCCCACTATCAATCGCTGCACATCCAATTCATCCACCGTAAGTTTTAGGTAAAAATTATTGCCGTTTCCTATGATCGCAACAGGCTCACTGCGCCTTACCAGTTCCCCTTTCTCTTTCAAGATCTTAAAGACTATTCCATCTACTTCGCTCCGCAACTCATAATGGCCTGATTCTTCTTGCGCAACCTTCCATTGGCTTTCTGCATTTTGCATAGTGAGAAACAGATCGTTCTTTATTTTTTCATATCTGCTCGATTGTAAGGCGTAATCATTCATAGAATTTTCATAAATAAGCTTTATTCTGTCGAACTCCGCGCGAGAAGTGGCGTTGGCCTTTAACAAGTTACTATAACGAGAAAAATTGAGTGAATCATATTGGTATCTGATGCGCGAACTTTCTATTGCAGTTTTTAACTCTCGCAAGACAGGCGAGTTGTCGCTGTAATTATTCCTGGCCATTTCATAGGACTGTCTGGACAGTGCATATCTTGCATTTTGTTGATTGCTTTCAATAACAAGCAACGGTTGTCCCTTCTTTACATCCTCACCTTCCTTCACAAGAATCTGAATAAGGTTGCCATCAACTTGCGAAAAAAGCTGATACTCCTGGCCGGATACAACAAAACCTGAAGCATATACGGCTTCCATCAAAGGCTTTATTTCTGGCGTAATAATGTCCTTATTACCTGAACAGGCGAGCAGGAAGACGGCCATTGAAATAAACAGTATTTTTTTCATAACGGAAGTACCGAAGGTAAAGGAGAATTGATTAATAGTAAAGAGTCTTTGTATCGAAGTGGTAAAAAAGAATAGAAGTCTAACAAATAAAAACTGAATCTAAGGATGCTCTACAACGAAAATCAACTTATTTTGAAACTAAAATAATTATATCAAAGGCCAACATTTTCTTGCTTATCTATGCCTGGCAGGCATTTGCCTGATTTGGGGCACCACGTTTCTTGCGATTCGAATTGGCGTTAAGGATTTTCCTCCTTTTCTATTTGCTGCCATTCGTCAGATCAGCGCTGGTTTGTTGCTTTCAGCATTTGTCGCTCTTACTCAAAAACCAAACCATCTTACTTTAAAATACTTAACCCAAATGGCCGTCATGGGATTCCTCATGATCACACTAAGCAATGGTCTTGTTTCTTGGGCCGAAGTGTTTGTCGATAGTGGTATTGCCGCCATAATCTGTTCCCTTATGCCTGTATTGGTAATCCTGATTAACCTTTCTGTGAACCGTTCCGAATTGCCAAACTCCATGATAATTGTCGGTGTGATAATTGGCCTAGTGGGAATAGTTCTCATATTTAGTGAACATCTTCAAAACTTCACTAATTCTAATTATACAATAGGCATCCTCTTAATATTTATAGCTACTGTATCGTGGGCTGTTGGAAGCATTTTGGTTCGAAGGGTTAACCAAAATTCAAATCTTTTCCAAAACGCTGGTATTCAAATGATTTTTGGTGGTGTGTGGTGCTTGCCGTTGAGTTTTTTATTCGATGATCTCACTTTTGTTCATTGGACATCTGCAACCCTATATTCATTAGTGTATCTAAGTATTTTTGGTTCTGCCATTGCTTACGTTTTATACTATTATGCCATCAGCAAGCTACCAATGACGATAGCTTCTCTTTACTCTTATATTAATCCATTGGTGGCCGTAGTGTTAGGTTGGTTAGTACTGGACGAAAAGTTGAATTTAAAAATCGGGGCAGCTTTTATTGTGACAGTAACAGGAATTTATATCGTAAACCGAGGTTATCAGCAAATTCAGAAAAATCGGAACTTGAAAAAAACAGCAGCATGACTACCTACTCCACAAAAAATGTTTGGGTCCGCATTTAACGCACTATCCTGTCTTGCTTAGACGAGCTTTGGTTTTGTCAGGTGTAATTCCAATTAACCTTATATATTGGGTTGAGGAGTAGTTCTCAAATATGGTTTCACACGCTTATGCCCTTTTGGAAATTTTGCTGCCACATCTTCGTCTTTAACGGCAGAGGTAATAATTACATCTTCACCATGCTTCCAGTTCGCGGGTGTTGCCACGCTGTAATTAGCTGTTAATTGCAGGCTTTCAATCACCCGAATTATCTCGTCAAAATTTCTTCCAGTAGCAGCTGGATATGTTATTGTAAGTTTTACTTTCTTATCAGGTCCTATTATAAAAACAGACCTAACCGTAAACTTATCACTCACCTGAGGGTGAATCATATCGTAAAGGTTAGCCACTTCAAACTTTGGATCGGCAATGATTGGAAAATTTACTTTTGTATTTTGAGTCTCGTTAATATCACCAATCCACTTCATATGAGAATCTAAAGGATCCGCACTTAGGGCCATCACTTTAACATTGCGCTTATCAAACTCAGATCGAAGTTTGGCTACTGCACCAAGTTCGGTCGTACAAACCGGTGTGAAATCAGCAGGGTGAGAAAATAATACGCCCCAACTGGAGCCAAGCCAATCATGAAATTTGATAGTTCCTTCCGTTGTTTCTGCCTGAAAGTCCGGTGCAATATCCCCCAATCGTATTGTCATAATTTTTCTTGTTTTTTAGTTAAGTTGTAAAATTATAAATTATTAGTCTATTGTTTTAATAGATTATAGGTCAAATTTCATACCCGCCTTATTCCTTTTTGCCTTTGTAGAATCTGAGCCAAAGTGCTTTCTGATAAAATTTTGAGGGTATCGTCCCTTACACCAATGAAAACATCGCGAATTCCGCAATTTTTCTCATCCCTACATTCTTCGCATGGTTCGTAATAATTAAGCGATACGCATGGAAGCATCGCAATCGCCCCGTCCATAAGCCTCATAATCTCCATAAGATTGACATCTTCTGGCTTACGATAGAGGTAGTAACCCCCTCCTTTTCCCTTCTTACTATGAAGAATTTTCGCGTTTCGAAGCTCAAGCAGTATTGCCTCCAAAAACTTCTTAGGAATATGCTGATGCTCAGCAATATCCTGGATATGAACAGGACCCTGTTGATAACGCTCGGCTAGGTAAACCAAGGCATGAATCGCATATTTGCATTTCTTCGATAGCATAATAAATAATACAAGATATACTTTTTGCGAATAATTATAATTTTACCTGGATTAGGAACTCTCATTAGGAATTGGCCCATATCAAAAAACCGACAATTCCTATTTGGTGAGTTCTATATATAGTGCCGAGATAGCTCAGCTGGTAGAGCAACGGTTTCGTAAACCGTAGGTCGTGGGTTCAAGTCCCATTCTCGGCTCAATAAAAAGCCATAATGATTATTTCAAAACCTCAAACTGGTACTATTGTCTCTTTTGTAATCTTTCTTATACTGACATTGGCTGTTCTTTATATGAATGCTCTGGTGGTTGTAAATGACCCTGGGCCTGCATGGTACACCTATGTTATTATAGCTGCTCTTACACCAATCGCGCTATTCGTATTATATAAAATCTTTATACGCTACAAAGTGATTCGTCTTGGCAATAATCAGGTCGAACTTACCTTTCCTGTGCTTAGAAGCACCAAAAAGTATCCGCTCGATCAAATCGAGTATTGGATAGAACGTCAAGTTAAAACTGGCAAAAATTCTCTATTTAAAGAGTTAGAAATTAGATTTAAGGATGGGATTAAGTTGGCCATAGGTCACAAAGAATACTCCGAGTATCAAAACATAGTTCAATACCTGGCCCAAAAAGTTCCTAAAAAGAAGAGACTGGAAGCCTAGTCTTTATTCGTTGGTAAAGTTTCAAATCCTTTTTACTTTTGCCCTCCTTCCAGATGGGAAGGAACTCTCAATCTTAAAAGATATTTAATGCCCAGGTGGCGAACCTGCCGGTAGGCAGGATTGGCAGACGCACTACTTTGAGGTGGTAGCGCCCGTAAGGGTATGCTGGTTCGAGTCTGCCTGTCGGCAGACAGGTCCAGTTCAACTTCTCTCAGACGGAGAGGGTTTTGGTTATGGAAGATTGTTTAATGCCCAGGTGGCGAAATTGGCAGACGCACTACTTTGAGGTGGTAGCGCCTGAAAGGGTGTGCTGGTTCGAGCCTGCCTGTCGGCAGACAGGTCCAGTTCAACTTCTCTCAGACGGAGAGGGTTTTGG
>JBBTBZ010000022.1:33122-61442 GCA_038043425.1 Bacteroidota bacterium | reverse complement strand
TTATGGAAGATTGTTTAATGCCCAGGTGGCGAAATTGGTAGACGCACTACTTTGAGGTGGTAGCGCCCGTAAGGGTGTGCTGGTTCGAGTCCAGTTCTGGGCACCAAATATTATGACCCCTCTCTAGTTGGAGAGGGGATTTCATAAAACAAGAAGACTTTCAAAAAATGCCGAAGTGGTGAAATTGGTAGACACGCACGTTTCAGGGGCGTGAGGCGAAAGCTGTGCGGGTTCGAGTCCCGCCTTCGGTACTTCAAAGCAGGGCTGTCGACATGACGGCCCTTTGTTTAAAAATTATAAGCCAACAAATCAAAATGTTTTTTGGTGCATGCTACCGTAAGCGTTTCGAGAAAATGCATGTACGTGGGCATAACGAACAATTTTATACGAAGATTTGGCGGGCTGTGCGGGTTCGAGCCTGCCTGCCGGTGCCAGTTTTTGTCATTACCCTATTTAAATTCGTGAACCCTTAAATACTTTTGTTGGAACTTTTGAGTAAGTAGGACAAGTATACGAAGAACATGCTGCAACCAACATTGCAGCTAACAGGACCAATACCACAATTGACTTTTTCATAGTTAATTCCTCATTTTACAAGTAAAACAAAAGTAGACCTTTAGAATTTTCCCCTTAAAGCTTCATAACACGAAAATTCTAACATGTGTTCCTTACCTTTCCTAAAAATATAATTCATTTAAAAGAAACAGAAACCATAGTTTATTGGTTATCTACCAAATCCGGAAAAACAAATGCTTGGATACCGTTTTTCGAAATTTGCCCCTCCACCCGAAGATCAGAAAACTGATTTTGAAAAACTGTTAAAGATTTTCATGCAGTTGGCACTAATTACCTCTGGCAATGTGTCTGAAGCACTACAATGGCTTACTGAAGTAGATAAACAATATAAGCTAACCAGTGAAAGTTACGGCATTGGAGATTTTATTGAGGATCTCAAGCGAAATGGATTTATTACGGAAGATCATCAAAATGGCGAGCTTAAACTCCATGCGAAAGGAGAGCAAAACCTCCGTCAATCTGCCCTGGAGGAGATTTTTGGAAAACTCAAAAAAACCAAAGGTGGTGAACATAAAACTCATCACAATGGCCGAGGTGATGAACCTACTACTGACAGACGTGATTACGAATTTGGCGATACCCTGGAGCAAATCTCAATGACTGACTCTATTAAGAATGCACAGGTCAATCATGGTGTGGAAGATTTCTTTCTAACAGAAGAAGATCTTGAAGTCATTGAGAGCGAATTTAAAACACAAACATCAACCGTATTAATGATTGACATTTCGCATTCCATGATTTTATATGGTGAAGACCGAATTACTCCTGCCAAAAAAGTGGCCATGGCATTGGCTGAGTTAATAACCAAGAAATATCCAAAAGATACACTTGACATATTAGTTTTTGGCGATGATGCCTGGCAAATTGAAATCAAAGACCTGCCCTATTTGCAAGTGGGGCCCTATCACACCAACACGGTAGCGGGTTTAGAACTTGCTATGGATATTTTGCGAAAAAGAAAAAATGCCAATAAACAAGTGTTTATGATCACCGATGGAAAGCCGACTTGCATCAAGCAGGGGATCAAATACTATAAAAATAGCTTTGGCTTAGATCATAAGATTTTGGCTAAAACGTTGAATCTGGCGGGCCAGTTGAGAAAAATAAAGATACCGGTAACAACGTTCATGATTGCCACTGACCCCTACCTGAAAACATTTGTAAGGGACTTTACTAAAGCCAATAATGGCAATGCCTATTACAGTAGTTTGCAAGGATTGGGAAATCTTATCTTTGAAGACTTCAAAAAAAATAGAAGAAAGAATTTATAATTCACCATTGGATAGCACTACCAAAAATTCATGATCGAACCGAACAGCATTAAGACTGTAGCACAATTAAAAAGCTCAGGCTACCAATCAAAGACAATAAAAGACGAACTTCGTTATAACCTTATTGAGAAACTCAGAAATAAAGAAAATGTCTTTGAGGGAATCTGGGGCTATGAAGAGACAGTCATACCTGATTTGGAAAGAGCCATTCTCGCAGGACATGACATCAACTTGCTGGGCTTGCGAGGTCAAGCCAAAACACGGTTGGCGCGATTGATGGTAAAATTGTTAGATGAATACATACCCATTATTGAAGGCTCTGAACTTAATGATGATCCCCTTCATCCGATTTCACGATTTGGAAAAGATAAAATCAAGGAACTTGGTGATGCTACTATTATAGAATGGGTTCACCGTGATGATCGATACACTGAAAAGCTGGCAACTCCAGATGTTTCTATTGCGGATTTAATTGGAGATGTTGATCCGATTAAGGCTGCAACTCTGAAGCTCCCGTATTCAGATGAACGCGTCATTCACTTTGGTCTAATCCCAAGATCACACCGTTGCATTTTTGTGATTAATGAATTGCCTGACTTACAAGCAAGAATTCAAGTCGCCTTATTCAACATTTTACAAGAAGGAGATATTCAAATTCGAGGCTTTAAGCTCAGGTTACCGCTAGATCTACAGTTTGTGTTCACTGCTAATCCTGAAGATTACACAAATCGCGGAAGCATTGTCACCCCTTTGAAAGATCGAATCGACAGTCAAATTATAACTCATTATCCTAAGACACTTGATATTGGCAAAATGATTACACAACAAGAAGCCTACATTCGAAATGAGCAGAAGATAATCGTTGCTATTAATGAGGTAACCAAAGACCTGGTGGAACAGCTTGCTTTCGAAGCTCGAAAAAGTGAATACGTGGACGCGAAGAGTGGTGTTTCCGCACGACTTGCAATTTCTGCCTATGAAAATCTAATCGCAGGAGCTGAACGAAGAAGTATCATTAACCAAGAGAAGAATACGTGCATTCGGATTTCTGACTTTGTTGGCGTGATACCTTCAATCACCGGAAAAGTTGAACTGGTTTATGAAGGAGAACAAGAAGGCCCTGGCATTGTGGCCGCAAACTTAGTTGGGAAAGCCATACGCACACAATTTGTCAACTACTTTCCAGACCCAGATAAATTCCGGAAACAGAAAGAAAAAAGCCCTTACAAAAAAATCTCAAATTGGTTTGGTGATGGAAATACTGTTGATATACTCCACAATCTGACAAATCAGGAGTATGAAAAATTACTAAAAAGTGTTCCCGGCCTGATCGATTTAATAACTGAATTTCACAAGGGACAGGATCACAACACAAAACTATTCCTAATGGAATTTGCACTACATGGTCTGGCCGAATTCAGCTTGATCAGTAAGCACAATCTCTCGAATGGACTCCAGTTCAAAGATCTTCTAAGTAGCATGTTTAGCATGCCAAAAACCGGACTAGAAGACGAGGACGAAGATACGGATGATGAGAATTTTAAAGGCCTACGCTAAATTTATAATGGCCCTCATTCTTAATACTTAAAAAAGGAAGTCTTCGCAAATGCATTTGAAGAATCTGCAGGAACTTAGCAAAAGTCACGAACAACTCCTGGTTAATCGGGCTCAAGTTCAGGAGCTAAAAAAACTAGTTTCCCGAGGTGAAGGCCCTTATTTAGAATTTAAGAGGAAAGCCACACAACCAGATAAGATAGCACATGAGTTAATTGCCTTCGCCAATACCGGTGGCGGAACCATGCTAATTGGAGTTGATGATGATAAAAGTATACCTGGAGTAAAATACCCGGAAGAAGAATCACATTTGGTAAATGATACATTAGAAAAGCAGTGCAGGCCAAAATTAAAATTCTCAGAAAAGACGATCAGGATATCAGAAAAACATTTTGTTCTCCAGTTGGACGTCCCCAAAAGTGAAAGACCTCCTCATTATTTTATAATCAATTCCGATCGGAAAGAAGTGTATGTCCGCGTTGATGATAAATGTATGAAAGCGAGTAGAGAAATGCGGCAGGTTATAAGGCGTTCACACGCCAAAAACGGAGTCCGTTTCACGTATGGAGAAAAGGAAGATCTGCTTATCAAATACCTTGATCAAACTCCCACCATCACGCTAGAAGAGTTCAAAAAAATGACCTCACTTAACCGGTCAAATGCTTCAAAAAAGCTGGTTCTATTAGTACTTGGACATGTGCTTAAGATTACCCCTACAGAGAAAGGTGATTTATACTCACGGTATTGACCCGGCATTCCGAAAGCAATTGCTGCTTACAAAAGATTAATACAAACTGTTGTTTAATTTACAAACCGTTTGCTTAGATTTATTCAATTGATTGAATGTCGCAAAGAAACGTTTCATGCTTGCAGGTCTTTTTTATCCTTGTAAGAAACGTGTTTTTGCGATTTTTTTTGTGTTGTTGAACCTTTCTTTTACGTATGGCTAAAAAAGATAAAGACCTGCCTGCCGGCCCGCCTCCCGAAGTCGTACGGAGGGCAGGCAAGGCAGGGAAAAAAATTTTCGTACTCGACACTTCAGTTATTATTTACGAGCACAACAGCATTCTCAACTTTGACGAACACGACATTGGAATTCCCATCACTGTGCTGGAGGAGTTGGACCATTTTAAAAAAGGAAATGACAATAAGAATTTCGAGGCCCGCGAATTCATTAGGCTGATCGACAAGCTCGCCAAAAACCAAATGCTCCATCATTGGAACCCTATTAACGGAAAGGGTAAGGGAAATTTTAAAGTGGTGATGGATACTGGCGGAAATGGACAAATGGATGCCAATAAAGTTTTTAACGAGGACAAAGCCGACCATCGCATTCTCAATTCAGCATTGCTACTTCAGAAGGAAGAGAAAGGAAAAAAGGTAATCCTGGTTTCAAAAGATATTAACCTGCGGCTGAAGGCCAAAGCTCTTGGTTTAAACGCTGAAGACTACACGACAGGGAAAATACAGAATATCAGCTCGCTATACACCGGCAGTAAGGTTATTGAGGAAATTGACCCCAACATGATCAATTTACTTTATGATAAGGGATACTGTCCACCAGGAGAAGTTTTAGGCAAAGAGAAACCAATGAAAAACCACTATTACATTTTAAAAAGTGGAAAAAAATCAATACTCGCCTTCTTCAATTCCGCCAATGGAATGGTTGAGCAAGTGGAGAAACGAAATGCATACGGAATAAAACCCCGAAATGCCGAACAGGCCTTTGCCATTCATGCTGTGTTGAAGCCTGAAATCAAATTGGTATCCATGCAAGGTGTAGCCGGAACGGGAAAAACGCTAATTGCACTTGCTGCCGCATTAGAACAAAAAAGGGAGTATAGGCAAATTTATTTGGCAAGGCCTATAGTTCCCTTAAGCAATAAAGACATAGGGTATCTGCCAGGGGATATCAAATCAAAACTTAATCCATACATGGAGCCTCTGTGGGACAACCTTAAATTCATTCAGAATCAATACAGCGAAAATGATAAAGAGTATTCGAGAATAACTGAGATGGTGACAAATGAGAAACTTGTCATTACCCCACTTGCCTATATTCGGGGCAGGAGCCTATCAAATATATGTTTCATTGTAGATGAAGCTCAGAATCTTACTCCTCATGAAGTAAAAACAATCATCACCCGTGCTGGCGAAAACTGTAAAATCATTTTCACTGGAGACATTCACCAAATCGATACTCCTTATCTGGATTCGCAAAGCAATGGCTTATCGTATATAATTGATCGCCTGAAAGATCATGAACTATATGCGCACATAACATTGGAAAAAGGTGAAAGATCTGAGCTGGCTAACCTGGCAAATGATCTATTGTAGGGTAACTTAAAAAAAAGCTATTTCTTTCCGAGGGCCTTTAACATCGTTTCCCCAATTAATGCAGGAGATTCAACCACATAAATCCCACACTCGCGCATAATCTTCATTTTGGCAGCCGCAGTGTCTTCTGCTCCACCTATGATTGCGCCAGCGTGACCCATCCTTCTACCCGCAGGGGCAGTTTGACCTGCGATAAATCCAACGACAGGTTTCTTATTACCAGTTTCTTTGATCCATCGGGCAGCAACTGGCTCATAACTTCCCCCTATTTCACCAATCATCACAATGCCTTCTGTTTCCGGATCATTCATTAAAAACTCTACTGCATCTTTGGTAGGCGTTCCGATAATAGGGTCACCTCCAATACCAATCGCAGTTGTAATACCTAAACCAGCCTTTACAATTTGGTCAGCAGCTTCATAGGTAAGTGTACCCGACTTAGAAACAATTCCAATTGTACCTTTCTTAAATACAAATCCAGGCATAATCCCTACTTTGGCTTCGCCTGGTGTAATTACTCCAGGACAATTTGGTCCAATCAAAGTCACACCTCTTTCTTTAATGTATTGCTTGGCGAGCATCATGTCTTTTACCGGAATTCCTTCTGTAATGGCAACAATTACTTTGATACCCGCTTCAGCAGCCTCCATAATCGAATCTGCCGCAAAAGCAGGTGGAACAAAAATGATGGAAACATCAGCTCCTGTCTTTTCAACAGCTTCCTTTACAGTATTAAAAACAGGCCTTTCCAGATGAATCTGACCACCTTTTCCCGGGGTAATTCCTCCTACAATATTAGTTCCATACTCAATCATTTGACCAGCATGAAATGTACCTTCTGTGCCCGTAAATCCCTGAACAATAACACGAGAGTTTTTATTTACCAGAACGCTCATAGAGTTTCGTAGTTAGGTGAGGCTACAAAATTAGAATAATAATATTGCCAGCCAAGGACTGCTATTTTTAAGAAAAATAAAAATGCCCCTTCTAAGGAAGGGGCATTGTTTATGTTACTCCAATAGATCTACTTAGGAAGCTTTAACTTATTTCTTAGAAGAAATTCGTCATATGCCTCTTGATAGGAAGGCACATCTGGTGCCATTTTTACAGCTTGCTCGTAAGCTGTGATGGCATCAATAAAAAGTTTATTCTCTTCATAAAATCCTGCCAGGATGAATTTATTAAGCGCTGTCTCTTCCTGAACATCACCCATAATCTCAGCGAGTGATTTCTTTATCCGCTCATGATCTGCTTGAGAAAGTTTTTTGATCAAATGTTGTTCTGACTTACTTTTTGCATCATTCTTTGATTTTACTTCAATAAGAATCGCAGTTTCGTTTGCAAATTTCGGATCGCCCAAATCTATTTGAAGAGATGTTTCCGGTGTCTCTGTTTTCATCAATTCGTCATCAAACATATTCTTGAGCAAAACGGTGTAAGGGCCACCTGCTTTGGAAGCTTCCCAGTTGATAATGGCAATGTTGTTATAAATACCAGAATTCTGATTCTCGGGAAGGAACACTTTAATGTCTTCCAAGCCGCGGTGAACGGCCCCTGTGGCGCTTAATCTGTTTTTCTTGGCTTCTGCAGAATTACTGCTGAGAATGAAATCAGTGTACTTATTAAGTACACTTGTACCTCCACTAATTTTTGCAGCAAGATCAGCTACTTTATAACTGCCAGCTTGCTTCAATTCCATCGGTTTACCGGTCGCGTGAACTAGTCCCAAATAGGAATTTTCCGTGATTTTTAATTCATCCCCTGATTTAAGGCTTGCCCCCGTCTTAACCGCCTGCCAGGTTTCCCCAGACTTCATTTCATTAGAGCCTTTATTGGCTAACACTTTAAAGGTGTAATCTTGGCCGTATACCAATGCACTAATAAAGAGCAAGCCAGACATCATTAAAATTCTACCTTTTTTCATAGTTTTTAAAAGATTATACATACGAAAATAATGAAAAATCATGCCAAAATTTGATTCAAGAGGTTAATACTTGCTCCTTCCGTTTAGTAAGCCGCCTATTTATCTCGTTTTGGAAGCTTTTGAAAATATCATAGCAAGGGCCAACCAGCGCAGAAACCCCAATGGCCATTGTAAGATCAAGTTTTAGGTTCCAGGAAGCAAAAGCAAAAATGATAAAAGATGTAATAAGGAGTAATTCAATAAGTTGGATGGTGACTGAAAGAGCATCAAACCACACTGGCAAGTTCCGGTCAATCAAGATAAACAATGCGACAGTAAAAAGACATACCAGAAAAGCAATCAAATATCTAATTCCTTCCCCAATCGTATTAATGTAGTCTTCTTCTAAAATCATAGAAACAATATTAGCATGTACAACGGGGCCAAACATATCTGGATTAGCCCGGCCACCCACTACTTTATTGAGTGGTGTAAAGAATTTGTCATCCCAGGAAGGATCACCGATATAGTCTCCAAGGAAACCCATTAAAACGATATTATCCCTAAACAACTCAGGAAGTACATTGCCTTGCAACAGATCGTCCACGTCTACAACGTAATACTGTGTTCCAAAATTAGTTGAAGCCGTTTCATCATTTTTCAAACTCTTCAGGCGCAATTGTCTGACTTCAAAATTTCGTTTAAAATTGACCAGTTCTTCTTCCTTCCCACGGGCAAGAAACTTCTTAGCCTTTACCGAGTCATATTGCATCGCAATACGAACTGAAAATGCCAACTCTTCTTTTCCATCAATTACGCGCTTTGGATAGACAGAGCGGCACTGCTTAACATCTTCCTGATAGGTGGCGTCCGTTGGCAATGTTACAAAACCATGTGTAGCATAATCATGGAACATAGGATCCGAATATTCTAATGAATCAGCTTCGTTCGAATCAAATTGCGCTAAAGAATCGGTTTGTAATAATTTAGTGGCGAGCACAAAATTAGGAGTGCTCTGTATCGCACTGCTCAACATCAGATTACCAAGGGTATCCAACAACTGGGGGCAATTTATACTGTCGCGAAGCCCTCCCTCACAATTAAAAAAACCATCAAAGGCAACAACACGGGGCTTATACTGGCTGATCATTAGTATCTGTTGAGCGACTTCTCTCCGTGATAAGCTGCCAATATTTACCAGTACAATTCGTTCATCAACCGAAAAGTCAGGTCTAAGATTAGAGAAGGCATAATCCGTTAGTTCAAAGTCCCTCAAAGCTTGGCCAATTGAATCAAATGCTTGGAAAAGTTTTAAGTCCGTCACATTATTTGCACCCCATAGCATCAGAAAAACAAACACCGTGATGGAGAAGCTTTGGAGCCAAAATTTTCGCATAACACAAACAGGCTAAAATGGAATAATACTGATACTCAGTAAATTTAAAAATTTAGCTTTGTAAGTCCTACAGTATGAAAGGCTTTACAAACAAATCATTGGATATTCGCGAATTAAAAGAAGGCATTCTTTCGGGTGATCGCATAATTTTGGCAAAAGCTATTACTTTGGTAGAAAGTCAGCTTCCCTCTGACCAACAAATGGCAGAAGAATTGATCGAAAAACTCCTCCCTAAAACAGGTAGCGCAATCCGGTTGGGTATAACAGGCGTACCAGGTGTGGGCAAGAGTACTTTCATAGAATCCTTTGGAAAGCACCTCACATCTCTGCATAAAAAGATTGCGGTATTGGCGGTTGATCCCAGTAGCCAAAAAACAAAAGGAAGTATTTTGGGGGACAAAACGCGAATGGACGAATTGTCAAGAGATCCGTTAGCATTTATTCGTCCTAGTTCAACCGGAGGGTCTTTAGGTGGGGTGACCCCTAGAACGCAAGAAGCAATTTTACTTTGTGAGGCTGCCGGTTTTGATGTCATATTGATAGAAACCGTTGGAGTTGGGCAATCTGAAATAACCATTCGTGAAATGACTGACTTTTTTTTATTACTGATGCTGGCAGGCGCAGGCGATGAGCTTCAAGGAATGAAGAAGGGAATAATGGAAATGGCAGATGGGATTATCATTACAAAATCGGATGGCGACAATACAAAGCGCGCTCTACGCGCCCAAGCTGATTATCAGCATGCCCTGCATCTTTTTGGTGTGTCTGAGTCAGGATGGACCCCGAAGGTTCTTAATGTTTCGGCCTTAACCCATCAGGGGATTGGTGAGGTGTGGGTGATGATTGAAAATTATATTACTTTAACAAAAGAAAATAGATTCTTCAATGAACAACGAACGCGGCAAGATATTTTCTCGCTTCACAGAAGCCTAAATGAGCTAATAAAAGATCACATCACCAAAGAGTCCCAAAATCTTCTCTCATCCTTGGAGGAGAAGGTGAAGTTAAAACAGGTCTCACCGCGACTCGCCTCAAGAATGATTTTGGAAAAAGTTTTGCAACTGAAGAAATAAAAATGCACAAGCCCACTAAAACTGTCTCACCCAATACATCATTGGCTTTGCCATGGACGGCTTCTTTTACTACTAATGACATCAAAATTTTGGTATTGCGAAATAATTATAATTCCATATCACTATTTGTTTTCCTCTTTCTAATCAGTTGTATGACCAGGCAACAGGAAAACAATCCAGCTCAAATAGCCAGCGCAGTTTCTGTAAAATATGCGAAAGGCTTTAGCGTAAGCTATGACGGCAAAATAAAACGGGTTGACGTAAACTATCCTTATCAAGGGGCCACTTCGGGCTATCATTATTTACTAGTTCAAAAAGGCGATCCAATACCTTCCCATGATATCGGCACACAAGTCATTACTATTCCATTAGAAAGTATTGTTTGCACATCTACTACTCACATCCCATTACTTGACTACTTAGGTGAAACTAATAAACTAGTTGGCTTTCCCACCACGGATTACATCAGTTCAGAGAAAATGAGAAAGCGGGTTGACGATGGAAAAGTAGTAGACCTTGGCATTGATAAAGGGATGAACCTTGAAAAGATTTTTGTGTTACAACCATCGGTGGTGATGGGGTATGCCATGAGTAGCGACCTGGGTCAACTAAAAAAAATCCAAGAGATTGGATTGCCAGTGATCATTAACGCTGAATATTTAGAAAAGCATCCGCTAGGCCGAGCAGAGTGGATCAAGTTCGTAGGACTATTTTTTAATAAGGAGCAAGCCGCTGATTCAGTCTTCCAGCTGGTTGAAAACGAATACAATAAAACTGTGATGGTTGCCCAACAAACTCCCTTGAAGCCATCAGTTATGAGCGGTGTGGTGTATGGCGATGCCTGGTTTATGCCTGGGGGCCAAAACTATGCTGCCCGGCTCTTAAAAGATGCAGGATGCCACTATCTGTGGGCTGACGACTCATCCCAAGGGTTTCTTGAACTAAGCTTTGAATCAGTTTATACCAAAGCTAAAGAGGCGGACTTATGGATTGGAGTAGGTTCATTTCTTTCCCTAAACGAAATCAAGAATGCGGAGGAGCGCTATTCCAAATTCAAACCATTTAAACAAAAGCAGGTTTATACATATAATGCCCGAAAAGGGCCGAAGGGTGGAAGCGAATTCTTGGAGTTGGGGTATGCACGCCCAGATCTCATTTTAAAAGACCTTGTGAAAATTGCTCATCCTGACTTAATGCCAGACTATGAATTATACTTCCATAAGAAACTGGAGTAACTCACCTATCTTGAGCAGAATAAAAAACCTGCACTGACATAGTCAAAGCAGGTCATTTTCAAAATTTTTAAGTTAGCCTATTAGAGGCATTGGTTAACTACACTTTTATCTCAACATCAACGCCACTTGGAAGTTCAAGCTTCATGAGGGCGTCTACGGTCTTTGCACTGTTAGAATAAATGTCTACCAAGCGCTTATAGGTACAAAGCTGAAACTGTTCGCGCGCCTTCTTATTCACGTGTGGTGAGCGAAGAACGGTAAACTTTTCCTTTTCTGTTGGCAAGGGTATTGGGCCACTTACAACAGCACCTGTTGCTTTCACTGCTCTTACAATCTTTTCAGAGGACTTATCAACCAGGTTGTGATCGTAAGACTTGAGTTTAATTCTAATTTTCTGATTCATAATCTAAACGTCTTTTAGATATTATTTTGTGGCAACAGCGCCCTTAACTTCTTCTATTACTTTTTCCGCTAAGTTTCTTGGAACTGGTGCATAATGAGAGAATGTTAATGATGCCGCTGCGCGTCCTGAGGTGATGGTTCTCAAATCAGTGATATAACCAAACAACTCCGATAATGGAACATCGGCCTTTATCACTTGAGCACCTGCTCGCGTATCCATGCCTTTCATTACTCCTCTTCTTCTGTTCAAATCACCTGTAACCGAACCCGTATATTCATCAGGGCTAACTACTTCAACTCCCATAATTGGTTCTAATAATTGCGGTGCACACTTTCTGGCTGCTTCCCTAAATCCAATCCTTGCTGCCAATTCGAATGATAAAGAATCCGAATCCACATCATGAAATGACCCATGGAATAATCGCACCTTCATGTTGTCAATTGGATACCCAGCTAAAGGCCCATTCGCCATGGAAAGTTGGAATCCTTTCTGGACGGCAGGAATAAATTCGCGTGGAATAACACCCCCTACGATATCATTCTCAAACTCCAAGCCTGGCTTATCTTCGGGTCCCAATTCACGTGGTCCGATCTCAAATACAATATCAGCAAATTTACCGCGACCCCCTGTTTGTTTCTTGTAAACTTCTTTGTGTTCAACTGATTTCGTGAGTGCCTCTTTATAGGCAACCTGAGGAGCGCCCTGGTTAATCTCCACCTTAAACTCACGTTTCAGGCGGTCGATAATAATTTCCAAATGCAATTCACCCATCCCGCGAAGGATAACCTGACCCGTCTCCTGATCGGTATTCACGCGCAATGTCGGGTCTTCTTCAACTAATTTCGAGATAGCCATCCCAAGTTTATCGGCATCAGCTTGCTTCTTAGGCTCAATCGCATAACCAATAACCGGCTCAGGGAATACCATTGATTCTAAAACAACTTTGCGCTTCTCATCACAAAGAGTATCACCTGTCTTTATATCTTTAAACCCGACAACTGCTCCGATATCACCTACCGGAAGTCTGTCAATCTGATTTTGCTTGTTTGCGTGCATTTGAAATACACGTGAAATTCTTTCCTTTTGTTCTGTACGTGTATTATAAACATAAGAACCAGATTCCAACACACCCGAATAAGCTCGGATAAAGCACAGACGGCCTACAAATGGATCCGTGGCTATTTTGAAAGCCAAGGCCACGAAAGGTTCTTTCTCACTTGGCTTGATCGAAACAGGTAAATCCGTATCAGGATCAGTGCCAATAATTTCATCTTTATCCAAAGGTGATGGCAATAATTCCATCACGTAATCCAACATAGTTTGCACTCCCTTGTTCTTGAAAGAAGAACCGCATACCATCGGCACTATTTTCATGCTAATCGTTGCTTCGCGCAATGCCTTTAGTATTTCCGTTTCTGAAATCGAATTTGGGTCAACAAAGTATTTTTCTATAAGGGTCTCATCCACCTCTGCCACCGCCTCGAGAAGCTTCTCACGATATTCTTTTGCTTCTTCAACCATATCAGCAGGTATAGGAATTTCCTGAAAGGTCATCCCCTTATCACTCTCATTCCAAATGATACCTTTGTTCGCAACCAGATCAACAACACCTCTAAAGTTTTCTTCGGCACCAATCGGAAGCTGAAGGGCAACAGCCTTACTACCCAACTTCTCTTTCACCTGCTTGCAAACGTCAAGGAAGTCAGCGCCTGAACGATCCATTTTATTCACAAAACCGATGCGCGCTACTTTATAATTATCCGCCAGACGCCAGTTAGTTTCGGATTGAGGTTCCACACCATCAACGGAACTAAACAAGAAGACCAGACCGTCTAATACTCTCAATGAACGGTTCACTTCAACTGTAAAGTCAACGTGTCCCGGTGTATCAATAATGTTTACGTGGTAGTCGTTTGCTTTGTATTTCCAATATACTGTAGTAGCAGCAGAAGTAATCGTGATACCGCGCTCTTGTTCCTGCGCCATCCAGTCCATGGTAGCTGCACCATCATGCACTTCGCCAATTTTATGGTTGACACCGGCATAATACAGAATGCGCTCGGTGGTGGTGGTTTTTCCGGCATCAATATGAGCAGCAATACCAATATTTCTGGTGAACCTTAAATCTCTTGCCATGTAGGGTTAAAATCTGAAATGTGAAAATGCTTTATTCGCCTCTGCCATACGATGCGTGTCATCCTTCTTTTTGATGGCTGCACCCTCTCCTTTTGAGGCAGCTAAGATCTCCGCTGCCAATTTATCCATCATCGTTTTTTCACCCCGTGAACGGGCATATTCAATTAACCACTTGATGCTCAAATTTATTTTACGCTCTGGCCTGATTTCCACTGGAACCTGAAATGTTGCACCGCCAACTCTTCGGCTTTTCACTTCCACGCCTGGCGTTACATTTGTCAATGCTCTTTTCCAAACTTCCAATCCACTTTCTCCAGCTGCCTTCTTCTCTACAATAGCAATTGCATCATAGAAGATATTATATGCAATACTCTTTTTTCCTTCTTCCATCATATAGTTTACGAACTTCGTAACTAACGTATCGTTGAACTTAGGATCTGGTAACAGGTATCTCTTCTTTGGTTTCGATTTTCTCATGGTTCAATACTTTTATTTCTTGCCTTTAGCTGCTGGTGCTCCCTTGGCTGCAGCCGCTGCGGCTCCTGCTTTAGGTCTCTTTGCGCCATATTTAGAACGACTTTGAAGTCTTCCACTCACACCTGCTGTGTCAAGGGCACCCCTGATAATGTGGTATCGTACCCCAGGTAAGTCCTTTACCCTACCCCCACGGATCAACACAATTGAATGCTCCTGAAGGTTATGACCTTCTCCTGGTATATAAGCATTTACTTCTTTACCGTTGGTTAACCGTACACGGGCCACTTTCCTAAGCGCTGAATTAGGCTTTTTTGGGGTAGTGGTGTAAACACGGGTACACACTCCTCTGCGTTGAGGGCATGAATCAAGAGCCGGAGACTTTGATTTAAAGGTCAATTTCCTCCGTCCTTTTCTTACAAGTTGTTGAATGGTAGGCATCTATATAATATTTTTAAACCCTTCAAAAATAAGGACTGCAAAGGTATCTAAAGAAAAATAGGATGCAAAAGCTTTATTAGAAGAAGTTTGACCACGGTTTGGAATTTAAACCCGGTTTTTCTTAGGCTTCACCAATAGTGCCCCCAAAATTCACAGGAAACTGAGGTGCTTCGTTTGTCTGCTTTATAGGCCCAAAAGTAGCTTCGTACTTGCTGATATTATCCTTCAGGGCAGCTAATAGCCTTTTAGCATGTTCCGGTGTAATAATAACGCGGGCTTTTACCCGTGCTTTTGGAACTCCGGGCATTAATCGGATAAAGTCGATAACAAATTCACTATTCGAGTGAGCAATCATCGCCAGGTTGGAATAAATCCCTTCTGCTATCTCCTCTGAGAGCTCAATGTTGATTTGATTTTGGGTTGGAATACTTTTCTCGTCTGCCATACACCTCACCCCAAACCCCTCTCCAAAGGAGAGGAGCTTTTGAGGAGTTAAAATTTTTAGTCTTGTAATTCTATTTCTTTTGACTTTGCAGGAGTTGTTGAATCAACCAATCGATTGTACTCTTCTTCAGAAGCAACGATCATATTGTTAAAACGTCTCTGGCCTGTTCCGGCAGGAATAAGATGTCCAACAATCACATTCTCTTTCAAACCAACCAGGCGATCAGCCTTACCTCGAATCGCGGCTTCGCTCAATACTTTTGTGGTTTCCTGAAATGATGCTGCCGATAGCCAGCTTTCAGTTTTCAAAGATGCTTGAGTGATCCCTTGCAAAGTCGGTCTTGAAACGGCGGACAAAGCATCTCTCACCTCAACGATTCTCTGATCTTTTCTTTTTAATGAAGAGTTTTCATCACGAAGTTCACGGGCAGAAATAATCTGACCCGGCTTGAACTTTTGTGAATCGCCCGGATCTGTTACAAACTTCTTATCCAGAATAGTATCGTTCTCTTCACGGAATTCGAATTTGTCAACATACTCACCAACCAGGAAGCTCGTGTCTCCCGAGTCGATAATCTCAACTTTCTGCATCATCTGACTTACAATTGCCTCAATGTGTTTATCGTTGATTTTCACACCTTGCAGACGATACACTTCCTGAATCTCATTCACCAAATATTCCTGGACAGCTGTTGGCCCTTTGATCGAAAGTATATCCGATGGTGTAATCGCTCCATCTGAAAGAGGTTGACCTGCTCTCACAAAGTCATTATCCTGTACGAGGATGTGTTTGGACAGAGGCACCAAATACCGCTTCTGAACACCATCACGTGATTCTATAAATATTTCACGATTTCCACGCTTAATCCCTCCATAGGTAACAACCCCATCAATTTCACTAACTACCGCAGGGTTAGATGGATTACGAGCTTCAAATAATTCTGTTACACGTGGAAGACCACCGGTTATATCCCGTGACTTACCCATTGTGCGGGGAATCTTTGCTAATACTTGGCCGGATTTAATTTTCTCCCCTTGTTCTACTGCCAAGTGAGCACCCACGGGCATATTATATCCCTTGGTATCGGTTTTGCCTTTTACTAAGACCGCTGGGTTTTTAGTCTTATCGCGAGTTTCAGTGATTACTTTTTCACGGTGACCAGTCTGTTCATCTGATTCCTTTTTGAAAGTAATGCCTTCAATTATCGCTTCGAATTCAATCTCACCATCAAATTCAGATAAGATAACTGCGTTATAGGGATCCCAATAGCAGAGTTGATCTCCTTTCTCTACTTTTTGACCATCCTTCACTTGCAGGATGGAACCATACGGCACATGATTTGTAATTAGAATACGCGATTTCTCCTTATCCAGAATTCGGATTTCACCTGTGCGGCCCATTACCACCTTCACTTTAGTGTCATCCTTATCAGTCGTATCAACTGTTCTAACTCCTTCAAACTCTATTACCCCTGCAAACTTTGCCTGGATATTTGCATCAACTGCAATGTTTGAAGCTGTTCCACCTACGTGGAAAGTACGAAGTGTTAATTGCGTTCCCGGTTCTCCGATCGATTGAGCAGCAATTACACCTACGGCTTCTCCTTCCTGAACCATTTTACCGGTTGCCAGATTTCTACCATAACATTTTGCACAACCTCCCACCTTGGTCTCACACGTAAGGACCGATCGAATCTCAACTTCTTCAATACTTGTCTCATCAATTCTTTTTGCTACCTCATCTGTGATTTCCTCATTTGCAGAGCAAATTAATTCGTCATTGATGGGGTCATAAATATCATGAACTGATACCCTGCCCAGAATACGTTCTGACAAAGGCTCTACGATGTCTTCGTTGTCTTTAAGGGCTGTTACTTTCAATCCTCTTAGCGTTCCACAATCATCTTCGGTGATGACAAGATCTTGCGCCACGTCCACCAGTCTTCTCGTTAGGTAACCGGCATCGGCAGTTTTCAAAGCTGTATCTGCAAGACCCTTACGAGCACCGTGGGTGGAAATAAAGTATTCCAAAACATCAAGTCCTTCTTTGAAGTTAGAAAGGATAGGATTTTCAATGATAGAGCCTACAGAACCAGCTAAATTCTTCTGTGGCTTCGCCATCAGTCCACGCATACCACCTAACTGGCGAATCTGTTCGCGTGATCCACGGGCACCGGAATGCATCATCATATAGATAGAATTGAACCCCTGCTGATCTTCTTCCAACTGTTTCATCAATGTGTTGGTCAGCATTGTGTTCGTCCGAGTCCAAATATCAATGACTTGATTGTAGCGTTCGTTGTCGGTTATCAACCCCATCATATAGTTGTTCCAAACAGAATCTACTTCTTTCTGTGCTTCATCAACAAGTTTCTGTTTTTCTTCAGGAACTTTCACATCTCCTAAACCCATAGACAATCCACCCTTGTATGCCATTTGGAAGCCAAGTTCCTTGATCTCATCCAAAAACTTAGCTGTCTTGGCCAAGCCAGCATATTTGTAAACGTCAGCGATAATGGTTTGAAGTTTTTTCTTGGTTAGAAGCTCATCTACAAACCCAACTTCTTCTGGCATCACCTGATTGAATATAACACGGCCTGCAACAGTTTCAACTGTTTTGCGAGCGATGATGCCTGTCTTCTTATCCTTTGATTGCACTCTTACTTTAATGATCGCATGCTTCGAAAGCTTGCCTTCATTGTAAGCGATAACCACTTCTTCGGGTGAATAGAATGTCTTGCCTTCACCCTTCTCGCCTTTGCGGCCTTTGGTCAAATAATATAGACCCAATACCATGTCCTGAGAAGGGACAGTGATAGGCGCACCATTGGCAGGGTTAAGGATGTTATGTGAAGAAAGCATCAAAACAGAAGCTTCCAAAATTGCTTCTTGTCCAAGTGGAACATGAACTGCCATCTGATCACCGTCAAAATCAGCGTTGAACGCAGTACAAACGAGTGGATGCAATTGAATAGCTTTCCCTTCGATCAACTTAGGCTGGAATGCCTGAATACCAAGGCGATGAAGTGTTGGAGCACGGTTGAGAAGAACAGGATGTCCTTTTAATACGTTTTCCAAAATATCCCAAACCACAGGATCTTTTCTATCTACAATTTTCTTGGCAGACTTCACTGTCTTCACAATTCCTCTTTCGATGAGTTTGCGAATAATGAATGGTTTGAATAATTCGGCAGCCATGTCCTTAGGAAGTCCGCACTCATGCAGTTTCAATTCAGGACCAACCACAATTACAGAACGACCAGAATAATCAACACGCTTACCAAGCAAGTTTTGACGGAAACGTCCTTGTTTACCTTTAAGCATATCGCTCAACGATTTTAAAGCACGATTTCCATCCGAACGAACTGCATTAACTTTTCTTGAGTTATCAAATAATGAATCAACGGCCTCCTGAAGCATGCGTTTCTCATTACGCAAAATCACTTCAGGTGCTTTTATATCAATCAATCTCTTAAGGCGGTTATTTCGAATAATAACTCGTCTGTAAAGATCATTCAAATCTGAGGTCGCAAAGCGGCCACCGTCTAAGGGCACAAGAGGACGCAATTCCGGAGGAATAACCGGAACCATTTTAATCGTCATCCACTCAGGACGATTTTCGACACGCGTATTCGCATCACGGAAAGCCTCAACAACTTTCAAGCGCTTTAATGCTTCTGCTTTTCGCTGCTGCGAGGTGTCTGTTGCCGCCTGGTGACGAAGTTGATATGAAAGTTCATCCAGGTTCAGGCGTGATAACAATGCCTCAAGAGCATCTGCACCCATCTTGGCAAGGAATTTCTTAGGATCATGATCATCTAAAAGTTGATTCTCGCGTGGCAGTTTATCTAAAATGTCCAAATACTCTTCTTCGGTAAGGAAGTCAAGGCGGTTGATACCGTCCTCTTCTTTAATACCCGCATTTATTACAACATATCGCTCATAATAAATGATTTGGTCAAGCTTCTTTGTTGGAAGGCCGATCAGATATCCAATTTTATTAGGTAACGAACGGAAGTACCAGATGTGAGCCACTGGCACCACCAGTTCTATATGACCCATGCGCTCACGTCTTACTTTCTTCTCTGTAACTTCTACTCCGCAACGATCGCAGATGATACCCTTATATCGTATGCGTTTATACTTGCCACAATGACACTCCCAGTCTTTTACAGGGCCAAAAATTCGCTCACAAAAAAGACCACCCATTTCCGGTTTGTACGTGCGGTAGTTGATAGTCTCCGGTTGTGTAACTTCCCCATATGAGCTTTCCAGAATTGATTCCGGAGAAGCAAGACTAATGGTGATTTTAGAGAAATCGTTGTTGATTTTTTTATTTTTTCTGAAAGACATGCTATTGTAGAGTTTTCAGTTTACAAAATTCATTATAAGTCCGAAGGTCAGTTAGTCAGGAAGTCCGAAAGCAGTTTAATCTGTCTTCCGGTCTTTCCGTCTAATCCATTGTGATCTCAAGTGCCAGGCCTCTGAGTTCGTGAACTAACACGTTGAATGACTCAGGGATATTAGGTTTCCTCATTGCTTCTCCCTTCACGATGGATTCGTAAGCCTTTGCTCTACCAATCACATCATCAGATTTTACAGTTAGAATTTCCTGGAGAATATGAGAGGCACCAAATGCTTCAATCGCCCAAACTTCCATCTCACCGAAACGTTGACCACCAAATTGAGCTTTACCACCCAATGGCTGTTGTGTAATAAGTGAATATGGTCCAATGGAACGTGCATGCATCTTATCATCAACCAAGTGACCGAGTTTGAGCATATAAGCCATGCCTACCGTAACCGGCTGATCAAATTTGTCGCCTGTCAAACCATCAATCAGGTAGGTACGACCAAACTCAGGCAATCCAGCTTCCTTCAACTCTGCAGAAACTTCATCCAAAGAAGCACCATCAAAAATTGGAGTGGCATATCTTCTGCCCAATTTCTTTCCAGCCCAAGCCAATACCGTTTCATAAATCTGACCCAGATTCATACGAGAAGGTACGCCCAACGGATTCAAACAAATATCAACCGGTGTTCCATCTTCCAGGAACGGCATGTCCTCTTCACGAACAATCCGCGCCACCACACCTTTATTGCCGTGACGTCCCGCCATCTTATCACCCACTTTCAATTTACGCTTCTTAGCAACATAAACTTTTGCGAGTTGAACAATGCCGGCTGGTAATTCGTCACCCACTTCAAGAGTAAATTTCTCGCGCTTGAATTCCCCCCCAATTACATTCCGCTTATTTAAATAATTCTTAACAATCTCAGCAATAAGATCATTGGTGTGCTCATCCGCAGTCCAGCTATCAAGGCTTATGTCAGCGATGAGGTTAACATCTTCCGGGACATTGTAGTTACTTTCATCACGGTAAATGTTCTTATCAGGAAATAAATTGCTTTCGATGACCTTCGAAGTGAACTTCACGCCTTTGCTGATAAGTTCATCACCGAATTTGTGTCTCACTCCCTGACTGGTTTTGCCAGTCGTAAGTGCAGTCAATTTCTTAATCATTTCAGCACGGAGTTCTGTCAAATCTTTGCTGTAACGATTCTTTAATGCATCCAATTCCTTCTTGGACTTAGAACGAACATCTTTATCTCGCTTCGGTCTTGAGAATAGTTTGGTGTCGATAACAACTCCTTTGAGAGATGGAGGCGCTTTCATGGAAGCATCTTTAACATCACCTGCCTTGTCACCAAAAATGGCTCGTAAGAGTTTCTCTTCAGGTGTAGGATCTGTTTCTCCTTTTGGTGTGATTTTGCCAATCAGGATGTCTCCTTCTTTTACTTCCGCACCCACCCGAATGATTCCGTTTTCATCAAGGTGTTTCACAGCCTCCTCGCTTACATTCGGTATTTCAGAAGTCAATTCTTCCTCTCCGCGCTTAGTATCCCGAACTTCAAGTTCAAATTCTTCCACATGGATAGAGGTGTAAATATCATCTCGTACAACGCGCTCAGAAATTACAATAGCATCTTCAAAATTATATCCTTGCCAAGGCATGTAAGCTACCAGCAAGTTTCGCCCAAGTGCAAGCTCCCCATTTGCTGTTCCATATCCCTGACAAATAGGTTGACCTTTTGATACTTTCTCTCCTTTCTTAACCAGGGGAGTAAGGTTAATACAAGTGTCTTGATTGGTCCTTCTAAATTTGATGAGACTGTACGTCTTGAATTCATCGTCAAATCTTACCAATTGCTGCTCTTCCGATACTTCGTATCTAACAGTTATCTTCTTTGCATCTACAAATTCAATGACACCATTTGCTTCTGCCAGAATTAAAGCACGGGAATCAATTGCAATTCTACCCTCTAAGCCTGTTCCAACAATAGGAGCTTCAGGCCTCATTAATGGTACAGCCTGACGCTGCATGTTTGATCCCATTAACGCCCGGTTCGCATCATCGTGTTCTAAGAAAGGAATCATTGAAGCGGCAATGGATACAATCTGATTAGGTGCTATATCCATGTAGCGAAGTTCTTTCGGATCCACTACCGGGAAGTCACCTTCGAAACGTGCCTTTACCTTCTCGTCTATAAACTCACCATTAGGCTTGAATTTAATGTTCGCTTGTCCAATATTATGAGTATCTTCTTCTTCCGCTGTTAAGAAGATCACATCATCTTTCACCTTAACTTTACCATTCTCAACATGTCGGTAAGGCGTTTCAATAAAGCCCATCTTGTTCACTTTAGCATGAACGCAAAGAGACGAAATCAACCCAATGTTAGGACCTTCCGGTGTTTCAATCGTACAAAGACGACCATAGTGCGTATAATGTACATCACGAACTTCAAAACCAGCGCGTTCTCGTGAAAGACCTCCCGGCCCAAGTGCCGACATCCTACGCTTGTGCGTAATCTCGGCAAGAGGGTTAGTTTGATCCATGAATTGAGAGAGCTGATTAGTCCCAAAGAAAGAGTTAATAACGGAAGACAAGGTACGCGCATTAATCAAATCCACTGGCTTGAAATCCTCATTATCGCGTACGTTCATACGTTCTTTGATGGTTCGAGCCATGCGGGCAAGACCCACTCCGAACTGTGAGTACAATTGTTCTCCAACTGTTCTTACTCTTCGATTGCTTAAATGATCAATGTCATCCACAACTGCTTTAGAATTGATCAGGCCAATCAAGTATTTAACAATTAAGATAATATCATGGGTAGTCAAAACGCGCTGATCCGAACTAAGATCAAGACCTAGCTTTTTATTAATCCGATAGCGGCCAACTTCACCAAGGTCATAACGTTTCTCACTGAAAAACAAACTCTGAATTACATCACGTGCCGTTTGTTCATCAGGCGCTTCTGTATTTCTTAGCTGGCGATAGATTTGCTCTACTGCTTCTTTCTCAGAGTTTGAGTTATCTTTTGCTAGTGTATTGAAAATGATATGATAGTCTGTAACATTTACGTCATCGCGGTGAAGTATGATTGATTTCACACCAGACTCGATAATCGTATCAACATCTTCGGCAGTTAAAACATGATCACGTTCCAGCAATACCTCATTGCGATCGATAGATACGACTTCGCCAGTATCTTCATCCACGAAATCCTCTGTCCACGTCTTAAGAAGACGGGCAGCAAGTTTGCGGTTTACAAATTTCTTAAGTGTATTTTTACTGGCTTCCACTTCCTCTGATAATCCAAACAAATCCAAAATAGCTTTGTCAGATCCATATCCAATCGCCCGCAGTAGAGTAGTTACCGGAAACTTTTTCTTCCGATCTATATACGCATACATCACAGAGTTCACATCCGTTGCAAATTCAATCCAAGAACCCTTGAACGGGATAATCCTGGCAGAATACAACTTAGTTCCATTGGTGTGCTTACTCATGGCAAAGAACACTCCGGGAGACCTGTGAAGTTGAGATACGATCACGCGCTCCGCACCATTGATCACGAAGGAACCCTTTCCCGTCATGTATGGAATATTCCCAAGGAATACCTCTTGCTCAATGGTTTGGAAATCCTCATTGTCCTCATCATTACAGGTGAGACGAAGTTTTGCCTTCAGCGGAACTGAATAGGTCAAGCCTCTGTCAATACACTCATCCACCGAATATTTTGGCGGATCGATTGTATAATCTACGAACTCCAAAACGAAGTTTTCGCGAGAATCAGAGATTGGAAAATTCTCAGCAAATACTTTGAATAGCCCCTCGTTCTGTCTTTTTTCAGCGGGGGTTTCGATTTGCAAAAAATCATTAAAGGATTGGAGTTGGACATCTAAAAAATCTGGGTATTCCAGAACTTTTTCAATGTGTGAAAAATCAATCCTGCTGTTAATAGTCTTCTTTGCCAAGGTGCTTATAAGTTTAAAAATCCTGGACTAGAAATATGAAACCGAAAATGGTGTACAAATAGATAAACCCCAGTCCGCCAACTGGCGGATCGGGGCTTAAAATTGGTTATAAGACGGTACCCTTCGCCTTCAAGAATTATTTCAACTCTACTTCAGCACCAGCCTCAATGAGTTGCTTCTTCAAGTTTTCAGCTTCGTCCTTCGGTAAGCCTTCTTTGATCGTTTTAGGAGCTCCATCAACCATATCCTTTGCTTCCTTCAAGCCTAGGCCAGTTAATTCTTTAACCAACTTCACAATCTGAAGTTTGTTAGCACCAGCTGCTTTCAATACTACATCGAAGTTGGTTTTTTCAGCTGCGGCAGCTGCTCCACCTCCTGATGCAGGACCTGCTACTGCTACGGCTGCGGCAGCCGGCTCAATGCCATGTGTTTCTTTCAGGTAAGAAGCAAGTTCATTTACTTCTTTTACGGTAAGTTCTACCAGTTGATCGCCAATTACTTTGATATCTGCCATGTTAATAAGTGTTTAAAAATTTTTACTCAAAAATTATTGTTTTCTTTCTTCCAATGCCTTCACCAAACCCGCAACAGTTTGCTTGCCGCTCAGGAGAGCCGAAAGAACATTTTTAGCAGGAGATTGTAACAATGAAATAATATCGCCAAGGAGTTCGTTTTTCGACTTCATCTCACTAAGCGTGTTAAGATGTTCCTCCCCTATAAATATGGAAGCATCTATGGAGGCAGCTTTTAACGCAGGTCTACCTTCTAATTTCTTTTGGTATTCCTTGATGGCTTTTGCTGGAGCATTGCTTGACTCTTTGGAGAAAATAACGCCAGAAAAACCGTGTAACACTTTGTATAAGTCCTCAAAATTTCCGCTCTGTTTCTCCAACGCTTTGCGAATAAGGGTGTTTTTGTAAACACGATATTCAACTCCGCCTTTAAAACAAATTCTCCGGAATGCATTGATTTGGGCTACCGTAAGTCCGGAAGCATCCGTGATGTAAAAGTGAGGGTGTTGAGAAAACTTCTCAGTCAACTCATCTATAACTAGTTCTTTTTCTTCCTTGGTCATGTGCGTAATTATTAACCTTCTATTGAACCTGTATCAACCTTAATGCCCGGGCTCATCGTTGTTGAAAGGCTAATACTTTGCAGGTATGTACCTTTCGATGATGCAGGCTTAAGCTTAGTCACCATGTGGATAAGTTCAGCAGCATTATCTTTTATTTTATCTGCGCTGAAGGAAGCCTTACCCACACTGGCATGTATGATTCCTTGTTTATCGATTTTAAAATCCACTTTACCGGCTTTTACTTCCTTAACAGCTTTCGCAACATCGAGTGTGACTGTTCCAGACTTAGGGTTAGGCATAAGACCGCGTGGACCAAGCACTTTACCCAACTTACCTACTTTCGCCATCACGGTGGGCATGGTGATAATAACATCAACATCCGTCCATCCTGCTTCAATTTTCTGAATATAATCTTCGAGGCCTACGTGTTCTGCACCGGCATCTTTTGCTTCTTGTTGCTTGTCGGGAGAGCAGAGCACTAAAACGCGAACTACTTTTCCCAACCCATGAGGAAGACTTACAACTCCTCTTACCATTTGGTCTGATTTCTTAGGATCAATTCCCAACCGAATATCCACATCAACCGATGAATCAAATTTCGCGAAGGTAATGTCTTTCACCACTTTAGAAGCCTCCTCCAAAGTGTATACCTTCTCCGGATCGTATTTGGCCATTACGGCTTTTCTATTCTTTGTTATCCTTGCCATGTCTTTATCTTATTTTTCCCAAGGTGCCGATCCACTTACTGTGACACCCATACTACGAGCTGTACCAGCGATCATTCGCATTGCCGAATCAATTCTAAACGCGTTAAGGTCAGGCATCTTGATCTCCGCTATTTTCTTTATTTGATCCCAGGAGATAGAGCCCACTTTTGCACGATTTGGCTCCTTTGAACCCTTTTGCAGTTTTATCGACTCCATAATCAAAATTGCTGCAGGTGGGGTTTTAATAACAAAATCAAAAGATTTGTCATTATATATACTGATCAACACTGGAAGAACCTGACCTGGTTTATCTTGAGTTCTCGCATTGAACTGCTTACAGAAGTCCATAATGTTGAGCCCCTTTGAACCAAGAGCAGGACCAATAGGGGGAGCTGGATTAGCAGCACCACCTTTTACCTGCAACTTTAAATAACCTACAATTTGCTTTGCCATTACACTGTTATTCTAACTTTTCAACTTGCATATAACTCAGTTCGACCGGAGTGTTCCTGCCAAATATTTTCACAGTCACATTCAATTTCTTTTTATCTTCAAAAATCTCCTCTACTGTACCTGTGAAACCACTAAACGGACCATCCATAACTTTAACGGATTCACCTTTTATGAAAGGCCTCTCCAGTTTAGCATCCTGTTCATCAATTTCATCTACTTTGCCCAAAATCCGATTTACTTCAGATTGGCGAAGCGGAACTGGATCTTTTGAAGAACTCGTCCCATTATTCCCTAAAAAACCAATTACACTAGGGATGTTATTCACTGAGTGGTAAGCCTCACCATTGGTCAAGTCGGCTGAAATAAGAATATAGCCGGGGAAGAAATTCTTTTCCCTTACGCGCTTTTTGCCGTTCCTCATCTCATATACCTTCTCGGACGGTATAAGTACCTGAGGGATATAATCAGTCAGTTTTGACCGTTCGATCTCAGTTTCCAGGTAAGCCTTTACTTTCTTTTCCTGTCCGCTTATAACCCGAAGCACATACCACTTTAGCTCGCCCATTTGATCTTATACCTTAAAATTCTCTATAAAACCAAGCCAAAGTATTCTTAAATCCCAAATCAATCAATCCAATAACAATCGCAAAAATCATAGAAGCCACCAGCACCAAAATGGCGCTGCTTTGAAGCTCATTAAATTTTGGCCATGAGACTTTATTACGGATCTCATCAATTGAATCAAGAATATAGTTTTTAAGCTTTTCCATTTCTTTTTTCTCTTTGCACGGGTGGAGAGACTCGAACTCCCAGCCAATGGTTTTGGAGACCACTACTCTACCAATTGAGCTACACCCGTAAACCTATTAAGTTCAGCTCCTTCCTTTAAATCCCACCCGTACCTTAATTTTAAAGGACTGCAAAGGTAAAACAAAGAGAAAGAAAACAAAAGCGTTTCCGAGAAAAATCTAGGAAACGCTTTGTTACTGATTATCAGTTATTTGCCTGATTGTATTAAAGCTTAGTCGAGGATTTCAGTTACCTGACCGGAACCAACCGTACGACCACCTTCGCGAATAGCGAAACGAAGACCTTTCTCCATTGCGATCTTGTTAATCAGCTCAACTTCAATTGAGATGTTGTCGCCTGGCATAACCATTTCAACTCCAGTTGGAAGTTTACACTCTCCTGTAACGTCAGTAGTACGGAAATAAAACTGAGGCCTATATTTATTAAAAAAGGGAGTGTGACGGCCACCTTCTGCTTTCGACAAGACATAAACTTCAGCCTTGAACTTAGCATGTGGAGTTACTGTATTTGGTTTGCATATAACCATACCACGGCAGATTTGCTCTTTTTCAATTCCGCGAAGTAACAAACCAACATTGTCACCAGCTTCACCCCTATCCAGGATTTTGCGGAACATTTCCACCCCTGTGATAGTCGAAGTAAGGTTTTCAGCACCCATTCCAAGGATTTGAACTGGATCACCCGTTTTGATAATTCCGCGTTCAATACGACCCGTTGCTACCGTTCCACGACCGGTGATTGAGAAGACGTCTTCAACAGGCATTAGGAAATCTTTATCGATCAAACGAATAGGGATAGGAATAAAATTATCAACAGCTTCCATCAACTCTTCCACCTTCTCAACCCACTTTGCTTCACCGTTCAACGCACCAAGTGCTGAACCACGAATCACCGGCATCGTATCGCCAGGGAAGCTATAAGACGACATCAATTCACGAACTTCCATTTCTACTAGGTCAAGCAATTCAACATCGTCAACCAAGTCAACTTTGTTCATAAACACGACCAGAGCTGGCACACCAACCTGACGAGCTAAAAGAATGTGCTCGCGGGTCTGAGGCATTGGACCATCTGTAGCGGCCACAACAAGAATAGCGCCATCCATCTGGGCAGCACCCGTAACCATGTTTTTCACATAGTCAGCGTGACCCGGACAGTCTACGTGAGCGTAGTGTCTTTTAATTGTTGAATATTCAACGTGCGAGGTATTAATCGTAATACCTCTTTCTTTTTCCTCCGGAGCGTTATCAATGGAAGAGAAATCTCTCATTGAAGCAAGTCCTTTTGCGGACAGAACCTTAGTAATTGCAGCCGTAAGAGTGGTTTTACCGTGGTCAACGTGACCAATTGTACCAATGTTTACGTGCGGTTTCGAGCGGTCAAATGTTTCCTTTGCCATATTTGAAAATCCCAGTTAAAGTTTAAAGTGTATAAATAATTTAAAAGTTACTATTCTAAGCTTCTTTACTAGAGAAGCACTACACCCTAAACATATTAAGCCTTTCGAATAAGGGTTATTCGTTAAATCTCAGATACTTAAATGATGGCGCTACCCATCGGTTATCAAAGATTCATTAACAACAATATTTCAAAACCCAAAATCACCCGAACGTTTTCGGATGAATATCTCCCTACATTAATCACCAACCTTGAGCTGTTGATGAGGATTGAACTCACGACCTTCCCGCCCTTTGGCGGGATGCTCC
>JBBTBZ010000022.1:0-33022 GCA_038043425.1 Bacteroidota bacterium | reverse complement strand
GAGCTGTTGATGAGGATTGAACTCACGACCTTCCCGCCCTTTGGCGGGATGCTCCTCCAAGCCTCTTAACACGCTGGCTTAGTAATTCAACAACCCACTTGAGCTGTTGATGAGGATTGAACTCACGACCTCTTCCTTACCAAGGAAGTGCTCTACCACTGAGCTACAACAGCTTAAAACTAAGCCTGCTCCCCTTAACCACCAACAACCGTTGGGCGTTGAAGAGTATTGAACACTCCACCTTGGCGCGAAACGCGCCATGCTCTACCCCTGAGCAACAACAGCAAGTAATACTATTGTTGTCGCGCTCCGTATTCATTGTTCGCGGTACGAGCATCGAATACCGAATAACGATCAACACTCTCGAGCGGGAGACGAGGCTCGAACTCGCGACCTATAGCTTGGAAGGCTATCGCTCTACCAACTGAGCTACTCCCGCTTTTTTGATTTACAATTTTGGATTTTAGAATTACGATTTTAACTAAAAATCATAAATCGAAAATCCACACCATAAATCCCCAAGTGGGGAGAACAGGATTCGAACCTGTGAAGACATAAGTCAACAGATTTACAGTCTGTCCTCGTTGGCCGCTTGAGTATCTCCCCCAGCAATTTTTTATGTCAAACTTTTCAAGAACGATTAAAAGCGGTCACAAACCACGATAGATTTGCATTTCCTAATTTTTAGCCCAATGCCAAAAAATAGGAGTGCAAAATTATACGGTTTTTCGGTTTAGACAAACGGTGACTGATGATTTATTGAGAGGCGAAGCCGAAAACACAATAATGACTGATTTTTAAGGTTCTGGGGATTTCACCTGAGAAAGCGTCACATTAAAACTATTTCATGGACGGCCTCACTTCCAAACTCCTTTCTCAGAATATCCAGAATCTTGCTTTTGTGAAGATTAAGATCATGCTTCAGTGAAGGAGAATCAAGCATGACGAAAAGGACTTTATTCCGGATATACACTTTCTTGGTACGTTTAGCAATCGGTTTACCCACCAATCGCTCCCAAGAATTCACAAGATTGGCTTCGTCAAATTTGGACTTAATGTGATAACTACTAAGCAGTTGCTGGATTGCTTGCCCTATATGCATCGTATTGCCCTCCTTATCTTCTTTGCCCCTGGCCATTTATACTCAATTTACCATTTTCTACAATAAACCGTTCGGTCGTCAATTTAGCTGAATCTAAAATCTCTTTGCTACGGTAAAGGTGCGTATCTGTAATAAAAATCTGTCCAAATGATCCCTGCGCAATCATAAGCATTAGCCTATGAACACGGAGATCATCTAGCTTATCAAAAATATCATCCAATAACAGCAAAGGCTTAAATCCCTTCCGCTCAGCAATACTTTGAAATTCTGCCAGCTTAAGGCCTATCAGAAAAGACTTTTGTTGTCCCTGTGAACCCAAGCGTTTTAGCTCGTTATTGTTAAGCGTGAAGAGGAAATCATCCCGATGAATTCCTGATGATGTTCTTTGAAGTATAATATCCCGTTGGAGGTTCTTTGAAAGAAGCTCCTTAAAATCAGAAGTTTCAAGATCAGATCCATACGTAATATTAACCTCTTCATTTGTATCTCCGGATAGAAATTGATAATGGTGTTTAAACAGCGGCAGAAACTCAAGTAAAGATTGCTGTCTTACCTTATGGATGAATCTTCCAGCCTTTATTATTTGCTCATCATAAGTAGTCAATAAATCATGATCAATTTTTCCATTCATGGAGAACATTCTAAGTAAACTGTTGCGCTGTTTGAGCAGGTTGGTATATATGATTAAGTTTTGGAGATAACCTGTATTAAGCTGTGATATCAAACTATCAAAAAATTTTCTTCGTAATCCGCTACCATCCCAGATCAATTCAATGTCTTGAGGCGCAATCAGTACTACGGGATATTTTCCAACATGCTCTGAAAATTTCAAGTAAGCCTGGCCATCTTCTCCCACGATTTTTTTTTGTCCTAGCTGAAAAGAGCAAACTACTTCCTTCTTGATTTTGCCTCCCATTAAAAAGTCACCCTTGACTACGAACTGCATTTGTCCATGACGGATGTTTTGTGCATCGGTGGGATTAACCGCACTTTTAGTAAAGGCTAAATAATGAATAGCATCCAATAAATTGGTTTTGCCGCTGCCATTATTGCCCAAAAAACACTGGATTTTATCTGAAAAAAGAAGTTCTGCCTCCTCGTAATTCTTGAAATTAAATAATTGAAGTCGTTGAAGTTGCACAAGGGTGAATTTGAAATTTCTTAAAGTTCCGGTAGTTTGATAAAAAGTTGGATTGTTTGGCAATCGCCCACTTGTGGCGTATTTTCGCAATTCACAATGAATCAAAATTAGCGATATGGCCACGACTACCCAAGCCAAGGGCAAGGCAACTAAAGAAAAAGGATCATTTTCAAAAGAGACTTATCTTTTTTGGTACGAGAGTATGGTTCTGATGAGGAAGTTCGAAGAACGAGCAGGTCAATTGTATGGCCAGCAAAAAATTCGCGGCTTCTGTCATTTGTACATTGGACAAGAAGCATGCGCGGCTGGTGCCGTTTCCGCTCTGACAAAAGACGACAAATGGATTACCGCCTATCGCGACCATGCCCACCCGCTTGTTTTGGGTACTGATCCAAAAGCTGTGATGGCCGAACTCTATGGGAAAGAAACAGGCATCTCCAAAGGAAAAGGAGGTTCAATGCACATTTTTGATAAAGAGCATAATTTCTTTGGCGGTCATGGCATTGTAGGAGCCCAAATTCCGCTAGGTGCCGGGATTGCTTTCTCGGAAAAATACAACAAGACAAAAAATGTGTGCGTTTGCTCAATGGGTGATGGAGCGGTTCGCCAGGGAGCTTTTCATGAGGCACTTAACCTGGCCATGCTGTGGAAACTTCCCGTGATTTTTGTAATTGAAAATAATGGGTACGCGATGGGAACATCAGTTAAGCGTACCTCGAATGTTACCGATTTATATACACTGGGTGAATCATATGATATGCCCTCCGAGCCTGTTGATGCAATGAGCGTTGAAGCAGTGCACATGGCAGTTGCCAAAGCAGCGGAAAGAGCAAGAAAAGGAGATGGTCCCACACTTTTAGAATTCAGAACTTATCGCTACAAGGGCCATTCTATGTCGGATCCTGCCAAATACAGATCAAAGGAAGAAGTTGAAGAATATAAACAACGTGATCCTATTGAAGTGGTAAAGCATACTATACTGGCCAACAAAATGGCGAGCGAAAGGGACCTGGAAACCATTGACCAAAAGGTAATGGCTCAGGTAGAGGAAAGTGTAAAGTTTGCAGAAGAGTCAAAATACCCCGATCCAAGCGAGGCGATGAAAGATGTTTATGTGCAAGATGACTATCCATACATTATGGACTGATGCCGCATCATCTTTTTGTTTAATAGACCCTAATTCTTAGTTTTGCAGCCCCGGAAGGAAAGCTATCCAGACGGGGCTAATTTTTATCACCACCATGGCAAAAAAAGAAGAAACCGCAGATTTACTAGAGAACCCTGAAGTTATTGCTGCAAAACTGGAAGGGGCAGAACACTGGATTGAGGAGAATCTAAAAGTTGTACTTGGAATTTTGGGAGCGATTGTTCTGATAGTGGGTGGATACTTTGGATACAAATTCTACATAGATGGGCAGGATGAGCAAGCCCAAAGGGAAATGTTTCAAGCCGTACGTTATTTTGAAGCAGATAGTTTAAGCCTGGCCTTAAAAGGTGACGGAAACATATTAGGCTTTGAGCAAATCATTGAAGATTACAGCGGAACAGATGCTGCTAATCTTGCTAACTTTTATGCAGGAGCTATTTCTTTGAAGCAAGGAAAATATGCTTTGGCCATCTTATACCTCGAAGACTTTAAATCTAATGACCTGCTGGTGCAGCCCCGGGCTTATAGTTTGATAGGGGATGCGTATATGGAACAAAAACAATATGAAGATGCCGCCAAGTTCTACAGTAAAGCGTCAAGTTCGAACCCCAATAAATTTTTCACTCCAACTTATTTGATGAAAGAAGCGCTGTCCTATGAAAAGCTAAATCAAGCCGACAAAGCAAAAGAAGTATATCAAAAGATTATTGATCAATATTTTGATTCATCCGAATACCAAAACGCACGGAAGTTTAAGGCCAGATTGGAGGCCAACTCGTGAATTTTTAACCTAATTTTGAAGGGATAGTACATGCTTTCCCTTTTTCATTGATCTCACCCTTGCCCTCTCCAAAGAAGACGGGGAAACAACCTGGTAATATGGCCGGCAATTTAAATTCTGTTTCAGGAAAGTGTAAGATTGACCTAACCACAAAAAAAATTGCCATTGTAGTAGCCGAATGGAATAATGAAATCACGGAAGCATTATTTCAAGGTGCGTATGACGCATTACTTAAACTTGGTGCGAAGAAAAAAAATATCATTCGCAAAAATGTGCCTGGCAGTTTTGAATTGCCTCTTGGTGCGCAGTGGATGATGGAGAAGAAGGAAATTTCGGCTGTTATTGCTTTGGGTTGCGTGATACAGGGTGATACACCTCACTTTGATTATATCTGTCAGGCGGTAGCAAATGGAATTATGAAAGTTAATCTAAGATCCAATAAGCCTGTTGCTTTTGGTGTATTGACTACGTTAAACAAAAAGCAAGCAGCAGAGCGCGCTGGAGGAAAGCATGGAAACAAAGGAGAAGAAGCTGCTTTGACTGTGGTGAAGATGTTAGAGTTATAGTATCTCTATTTTTCCCCTGTTCGTAAACTTGGCGGTCTGAAAAAGTGCCCAACTTTTTTTCGCTAAAATCCGCAATCAAAATCAAAACCTTTGACTCCACTTTCGTAAGATAAAGAAGCCGTCCCCATTTTTGAGACGGCCTCCATTGCTTAGTTATTAATTGAGTGAATAATCTTACATGTTTTTCACAATTTCTTTAGCGAATTCAGAGCACTTCAATAAAGTTGCTCCTTCCATTTGACGATGGAAATCATAGGTAACACGTTTGGTGGAAATGGCGCCCTCCAATCCCTTTACAATCAAATCTGCAGCTTCCTGCCAACCCATGTACTCCAACATCATGACACCGGAGAGGATCAGAGATCCTGGATTCACTTTGTCCTGACCGGCATACTTAGGTGCCGTTCCGTGAGTAGCTTCAAAGATGGCGTGGCCCGTTATGTAATTGATGTTTCCGCCAGGCGCAATACCGATTCCACCCACAATTGCTGCTAACGCATCTGAAACGTAGTCACCATTTAAGTTAAGTGTTGCCACAACAGAATACTCATCGGGGCGTAGAAGGATCTGCTGCAGGAATGCATCTGCAATTGAATCCTTAATGACAATTTTATGGCCTCCTGTATTGATTTCCATCCAAGGACCACCGTCTATTTCTATCGCTCCAAATTCATTCTTGGCCAATGCATATCCCCAGTCACGGAAACCACCTTCTGTAAATTTCATGATGTTACCCTTGTGCACCAGTGTTACATTAGGCTTCTTTTGTTCGATTGCGAATTTTATAGCCGACCTCACCAATCTTTCAGTCCCTTCTTTCGACACCGGCTTAATGCCGATTCCACTGGTACCCGGAAAGCGTATTTTTTTGAATTGCTTAGGGAAAGTCTCTTTAAAGAACTGCATGAATTTTTTATTGTCATCCGTTCCTTCCTGAAATTCAATACCTGCATAAATATCCTCTGTGTTTTCACGGTAAATGACCATGTTAGTCTTATGCGGCTCCTTCACCGGGGACGGCACTCCTTTGAACCATCTTACTGGACGAACACATGCATATAAATCTAGTTCCTGGCGCAGTGCCACATTAAGTGAACGGATACCTCCTCCAACGGGAGTAGTTAGTGGTCCTTTAATACCAACCAAGTATTCCCTGAAAATGGTCATGGTTTCCTCCGGCATCCAATTACCTGTCTTCTTAAAAGCCCTCTCTCCTGCTAAAACCTCTTTCCAATTGATTTTGCGTTTTCCCTTATATGCTTTCTCAACAGCAGTGTCAAACACATGCTGTGAGGGTGACCAGATATCAATGCCTGTGCCATCCCCCTCTATATAAGGGATTGTTGGATTCTCGGGTACGTGAAGTTTTCCGTTGCTAATACTAATTTTTTGATCACTCATTTGGTGTTGTATTTAAGGGCTAATTGTTTTTGCGTTCTAATTTTGAGTTCGAAAATTATAAAATTTAACTAATACTTTTCCTCCTGATTTGGAAACTCTTTAGCCTTTACATCTTCCACATATTTGTTTATTGCTGTTGTTATAATAGTGTGCAAATCAGCATACCTGCGTAAAAAGCGCGGTTTAAATTCTTTATTGATGCCGAGCATATCTTGCATCACCAGCACTTGCCCGTCTACATCAGGGCCGGCACCTATTCCAATCACGGGTATTTGTAACTGACTGGCAACTTTCTTAGCCAACTCTGCTGGAATCTTTTCAAGTACAATTCCAAAACAACCACACTCTTGCAAAAGCTGAGCGTCTTCAATTAACTTATTGGCCTCCACTTCTTCTTTGGCTCTCACCGAATACGTCCCAAACTTGTAAATGGATTGTGGGGTCAAACCCAGGTGACCCATTACCGGAACGCCAGCGCTTAAAATTCTGAGCACTGAATCTTTTACTTCACTTCCTCCTTCCAATTTAACTGCATGCGCACCCGACTCTTTCATGATCCTAATGGAAGAACGAAGGGCTTCACCAGAGCTACCCTGATAGTAACCAAACGGGATATCGACCACTACCAAAGCTCGTTCAACTGCTTTGACTACGGAAGTAGCATGATAAATCATTTGATCCAGAGTAATGGGCAGGGTAGTCTCATTTCCTGCCATCACATTGGAAGCGGAGTCACCTACCAAAATCACATCAATACCTGAGCCATCAATGATCTTAGCCATACTGAAATCATATGCCGTAAGCATAGCAATTTTCTCTCCGCGCTTTTTCATTTCCTGAAGCTGGTGGGTGGTTACTTTTCTAAGCTCATTCTTTTTTTGGAGCGACATACAAATCAATGTTTTAAGTGTTTGGATTCGTGATATGATCTCCTTTTCAGGTAAGATACACGGAGCTCTCCTTTCCGAGCTTAACTTCTACATGGTCTTTGAGCGTTGTGGAAAGCTCAAAGCCAGTATAATTTGGCAAAATGGGAAAAAGTGTACGACTTCGGTTTACTAATACTGCCACCTCAATCTTTTTCACTTCAATGGTTAAGAAAGGCTTTAGGCCGTAAGCAAGTGTACGTCCAGTATTGAGTACATCATCAATCAATACTATACATTTCTTCTTGATTTCCTTGAGATCACAATCCAGAGCAACCTCACTTTGAAAAGGTGAAAATTTATCTAAACTCACTTTCACAACCTGTAGCGCAATAGGTGCTATCCTTCCAATTTCTTTAGACAAAAGTTGAGCAAAAAGATAACCTTGCCCATCAATTCCTGCCAATACAATGGACGTTTCCTTGAAATTACTTTCATAAATCTCAAAGGCCATTCTTCGGATCTTCCGATTTACCTGTTCATTGTCCAGGACTAAAGTCTTGTCCACTATCATATCGCTCAAGGAATTGGTATCACTTTACTGTCTTTGAAAGTAGAGAGGATCACCATTGACTGCAACGTGTCTACCACTTCAATATTAGAGACCTTTTCCAACATAAGGCTTTGATACGCGGGAATATCAGTACAAATAATCTTCAAGATAAAATCGGCCTGACCTAAGACGTGATGACATTCAATGACTTCATCAATCTTACTAATGGCTTTCATGAATTTATCAATGTTATCCTTATTATGGCCTTTCAATGAGACCATCACAAACGTGCTTACCCCGAGTCCTACCTGGCCAGCATCCACGACCGCATGGTAACTGCGTATGATGTTCTGATTCTCTAACTTCTTAACTCGCTCCAATGTTGGCGCTGGAGAAAGGCCGATTTCATGAGCCAATTGGGCATTGGTAATATTGGAGTTTGCCTGAAGAATTCCTAAAATATTGCGGTCAATGGTATCTAGTTTTGCTTTCATGAGCGGGTATTTGGTTTTCTTTTCAACTTATAAACTCTAGATAAAGAAAGGAAAATTAACAGAATAAAATTTGGTATAAAACTAGATGGAAAAATAAAATTCATTCTGACAGCCTTGCCACAGTGGAGAAAGGCTTAAAATGCCAAGCCCTTACATTTACATGGTCGCTTAATGACGCTCCGGCTAATTCAGAATCACAAATGGAAAAGTCTTCCTGATTTCAGTGCTTTCAAAAATCAACATATAGAAACCTGAATTCAACCTGGATAAATCCAAAATAATTTGATTTAAACCTATTCCTACACCGGGAACATCCTTCTGATAAGCAAGTTGACCCATTTGTGTAACAACAGACACTTTCACGGAACCTTTTACAGCGCTAATCCATTCCATGTGCAATTCTCCCTGGACCGGATTTGGGTAAGGAGGAAAGAGAATTTCAGTTGACTCAAGGCTAATGCAAGCGCTGTTATTCGCAAAATCTATATCATCAGACAAACGATCTTCTGTCAAGCTAAGTTCTGCACACAAATAATCAAGCTTGTTCCCACCAGCCAGCAACTCATAGTTTAAAATTTGAGAGGAAGAGGTATTTGGTAAAATCGCTGCACTGATTTTTTCCTTAACCAAAGCATTCCCGGCTATATCAAGCACAACCTCAACGCTGTTGAGGGTATAGTTACTGTTATTTCTAATGGAGAGGACCGGTCTGACTGAGCCCGTGGTGGCATTTAGTAGCAAGGTAAAATCTTCCAGTTCAATTTCTGTGAGGGGTACAATGATATGTATCTCTTTACTTTTAGCATCCACACATCCTTGGTCACTACGTGCGGTTAATTCCACCATGAAGTCTCCCAACGTTAAGTATGTAAATGAAGGTGACTCCATTTGGCTGACAGTGCTATCTGCATCATTAAATTTCCATTCGTAAGAAGTAGCATTTAATGATGTGTTTGTAAATTGAACGAATAGAGGAGGCGGACCGCTTTCATCTGATGATATAAAGTCTGCAACCGGTGATATTTCGATGGAAGTATTTTTCTCCATAGCATAAAGACAGCCCGATTGATTTGTTACATTTAGTTTCACGCTATACGTTCCAGGTGTGGAAAAAGAAAATTGAGCTGATTCGCCAGAGCCATTGCCCAAGCCGGCAAAATCCCATTCTCGTAATACCGCAGGATCAGAATTTTGGGAGCTCACATCGGTGAATACAGTGCTCTGACTGGAACAATTATTTTGAACCGAAAAATCTAACATCGGAGGAATAGGTACATCAATCGGCTTGGACAAAACTGAAACGCAATCATTATTTCCTGTAACTGCGAGCTGGGCTGTAAAAGCCCCTGATTCACTAAATACATGTGACGGATTTTGAATCGTATAAGAACTATTGCCAACTTTCCACAGCCAGGCTTTATTCGTTGCTCCGGAAGCATCTATAAAGTAAGTTGGTTGGTTGAGGCAAGAAGCCGATATGCTAAAATCTGCGTTTGGCGACTCCGCAATTTGAATCGTTTTTACTTTTGTCGCAAAGCATCCAAAGTTTGTTGTGGTCGTCAGTGAAACAGTATAGGACCCGGCTAAAGCATAAGTATATGTTGGATTTTTAAGTTCTGCTATGCCATTTTCAGGATCACCAAAACTCCAATTCCATTGAGATAGATTACTGTCTATTGGGCCAGGAGTAAGGTCATTAAACTGCGAAGGTGTTCCTGCACATGAAAATGGAGGGAGATCAAGAGAGAAATCAGGTTGAGGCTGTGTGTAAATGGTAAGAGGCTTACTTGTAGAGCTAATGCATCCATTAGCTCCAGTGGTTTGTAAAGACACTACATAATTACCAATAGAAGAATAAGATTGTGTCTCATGTACTGCCGTACCTGTTTTCCCATTTCCAAAATCCCATTGGTAGCCCGAAATATTACCGGAAGAAGTGTTGTTGAATTGAATCAATTCCTTTTCACATTGACCTGCATAATCAAAGCCTACTGTGGGGCCCAATAGGATATCATTCAGTGTTTTTGTCAATTCATTTGAACAACCAGGAATGGAGGTTATCAATTTAATGTCTTTGCTTCCACCTGATGAAAAAGTATATATCAGATTACGGGTTGTGTCTTCCGGGATATTGTCAATGTACCATTGATAGGAAAGATTACCATCAAAGTTATCAACGGTAGTGTTGGCGAAAGTAAATTCGTTGTTTGTGCAGATGAGGCCGGAGGGAAGTGTGAAAGAAGATGAAGGTTGACTATAAATTTTGATGCTCTTTAATTTAGAATTGGTGCATCCATTAGATGATACTACATTTAGCCTGACATCATATGAAGCTGCAGAAGCATACGTATTTTGTGTGATCGCTGATGAACTGGTTTGACCATCTCCAAAGTCCCAATTTTGCGAATTGATAGATTGGTCACTGGTGTAAGCAAATTGAGTTGGATTCTGAATGCAGACTTGCTGAGTTGTAAACTCAACAATTGGTGCATTGAACGATGAGATAGTAATGGATTTGTGCTCTTCATCAGCCGCTCCTCCATTAAAACTTGTTAATGAAATATATTTGACCCCAGGGCTGTCAAATGAAATCTGTAAATTTGTATCCGTTAATAAACCAGGTGGAAATTGACATGTTGGAGATGGAAAAGAGGCCTTAAAAAGAGTTCCATTTGCATAATCAACACTAAAATTAAGCCAACTACTTTTGTGTTTAATAAGTCTATTCTTTACCGTATTGAAAAATACTCCAAGATTGCCCAAGACTTGACTTCCCGAAGGAGTTTGTATCAAATCTTCTCCAAGATCAACCCGAACAAGGTCGCCTTGCAGGGTTGAAAAAATTAAATGATATCCGGCATCGTATCCACCGTCCAGTCCATAATAACCAAGTGACGGGGGGGCTGGCGGCAATGAAGCTGATAAATCTGATTCAATGGGTTGAGAAAACAGATTATTGCTGAAAGAAAGTCTATAAAGTTTTGGTGATGCAAACGAGCAAGTATAAGCATAATAAGAGCCATCATCAGCTAGCAATTTTATATCACCCAATGAGGGATTGCCGTTCAAAGGACTAGTTAATAATTGGTCTTCAGCTAATGGAATACTCTCCACTGTGGAAAGGCGCAGTACACCAACTTGCGAATTGAATGTGTAAATGACATACCACAGGGTGCCGTCATTGATTAGATCCAGCCCTTGATTAAACGGCCGAATTATAGGCGTATTTAAAACAATGGATGCGGTAGGTGTATTGGTTAAAGATGCTCCGAAGTCTAACCGATCAATTATATTCGCTCCTTCATTAAAGACAAACCCATACCATTTGCCATTATCAGAAACAATTTTTATATCTGTTGGATAATCTAGCAACGAACCAACATTGCCCAAATTGACAACAGCTCCAAGAGCTGACATATCGCTACCTAATGAAATGCGTATAATGGAGTGATTGTCCCTGCTGGTAATAAAAGCATACCATTCAATCCCGTCAAATACAATGTCAACACCCGTTGGAGTATTGCTTCCGGAAATAGCGCCAAATGATGAGCCTATGGGACTTAGACTAAGATCTCCTTGACAGATATCCCATTCATAACGCAGCGCTTGTAAGGACTGATTTTGAAGAATGATATTCTCTCCTAGGCATCCCAGGGAATTCATTGCAAACTGTGCCTCTGGATTTTGTCCAATCACATTAAAAATTACCGATAAGGATATCAGAAAAAAGCCAATTCTCATGTATGGATTGAATCAATACAAATAAAACAAACCGCAAAGATGTCAATAAATTCAAAATCACACCAAAAAGAAACCTAAGCGCATGTGTTTATTGCCTCATTAAAAATCGGAGTCAATTTATGAGTTGTCTTTTCAAGTCTAAATTTAGAAGACACAGACGCGTGAGCTCTCTCACCATAATTTTCGCGTAGATGTGCATTGGACAGCAACTTTCTTAATGCCAGAACCATTTGCTTCTGATTTCTTACTTCAACCAACTCTCCATCAACACCTGGCGTGATAATCTCTTCAGGCCCTCCACATTTTGTGGCAATGACCGGACGACCGATGAACATAGCCTCAATGCACGTTAATGAAAACGACTCCGAGTCAGAAAAATTAAGTACGAGCGCAGCCTGTTTGTACTCCTCAACCACATTCTCGGTAAAATCACACCAATGAACTTTATCCGACACTTTTAAACTTTTAGACAGGGCTTGCAGCTTTCTTTTATACACCTTATTCTTTCTTAATCCCATGTCACTACCAACAATACGCATAGTCCAGTCCGAAAACTCATTTCCCAATGATGAGAAGGCCTGGATTGCGTATTCCATTCCCTTTCCAGGTATGTAGTTTGACAAATAGAGTATGATCTTACTACTCAAATCATAAGGAAAGAACATGTATCCTTCTTCTATTGGTAATTCATTATGAATTACTACTACTTTTGGGTTTTCCTCTAAATCTTGATAAACGCTATCAGAAACCGCTATTACTTTTCTGGCTAACCGATAATGGAAAAAACACCAGATGTTCACCAACAACTTCGGAAATCTACTGGGAATAAACCGAACAAAAGTGATGTATGGAGTTCGCCCACCCAACAGATTATTAAAAGCCGGAACCATATTATAGAAGTCATTGCCGACAATCAATTTAGCATTGCTCTTAGAGATTATTTTTCTAAGAATAAAAACATTAAAAAATAATGTCGGAATATATAGTAATAATTTCCATGACCTACTTATTTCAAGAAAGGACATTTCATACACCACAAATCCAGCTCTCTCTACAAAGGATTTCGCTTGACTATGTTTAGGTAAAACAAATAAGAAGTCAAATTCATTCCGAAGCACAGAGGAAACGCGAATCATTGATTTCAAACTACCGGTAACCGCCACAGCATTTTCAATTACTAGTATTGTCGGCCTAAGCCTTGTTCTTATCATTGATTTGTTACCTATACGTTTAAGCAAAAAAAACTAAATGGCTTCCAGGATAACACCATTCCATTTGGCAAGTATCGATTCCTGGTTACAAAATGATATACGTTCGTATGCCCTTTCTGCGAGTTGTAACATCGCATCTCTTCTTTCCAAAGCAAATGTCAACATCTCAACCCAACTGGTTTCATCCTCACTGTTTTTGATCTCGGGCATTAATACTCCATTCTGCGAAATGTACGGTAAGCAAAGAGAACCCGAGAATGAAAACTCAGGCGCTAAAATTTCGCGTGGCCCATATGGACAATCCGTAGAAACAACGGGAACTTTGCAAATCATAGCTTCTGCTAAGCCATTCGGGAATCCTTCAGAAGAAGAGTTCATTAGGTAGAGAGTCGCTCCCTTCAAATATTTAAAAACATTTGACTGGTTTCTTAATAACACTACATCTGGCAATGCGTCAAAATCTGAAGTTGTGCTTAACACTAGCCCGAGTTCCTCGCAAAGCTCAACTAATTCTATATAAACAGGTCCATCACCAATCAGTATTAGACGGAGAGACGTTTTCTTCTGTTTAAGTCTGTGAAATATCTTAACCAGAGGTTTCAATCCTTTCTCCGGAGCCAATCTTCCTGTTGTAATTAATACTGAATCATCATATAAGCGATTCATCTTTGGCGACTTTGGCTCAGTTGAAAGTCGAATAATCTCATCGGTGTTATAAAAATTACCAATTATGACGAATTTACTTTTTTTCAATCCATAATAATTCTCAAGCTCATGCGCTATTCCATGATTTACTGTTACAATACGATGTGCTTTGCTGTAAAGCCAAGGAATCAGAATTTTGTTCCGGAGCCAGGAGAAACGCCCAACCATTGTTTCATCGTGGCGTTTTGAACCCCTGACGCTCAAAACCGTTTTGTCAGTTAATCTTGAAAGTATATTAATATAATCTGCACCTTCTAAGAAACTAATGGAAACATCAATGTTTAATTTCTTTTTTAGTTTCCGCAATCGAATTACTCTCAGCACAAATGAGTTCAACTTGTGAAACCAATTCCTCCCTGCAACAACATCAAGACTTAATAACTCACCACCATATGAATAAGCTATGTCGTTATTTTTATTAAAAATTACCAGCCACACTTGGTGCATCTTAGCCAGCTCCAGGCTTAAGCTTGAGATGGAACGTTGGGCCCCTCCCATGCTCAATTCAGGAATTATTAAAAGCATTTTTTTACTCACCATGCCCCCTGTATGTTTCCCACCATAACATAAAACTCAGTATCCTCCACATTTTCTCTATATTGTACTGCTTGTTATGTCTTTTATAATAAATGTATTTTTTGTGTTCATGTTGTATTTCCTTCACATCAAAGAATGGGACTTCACTTAGTTTTGCAACGGATAGGTAATTGTCGAACATCTCATCCAACTCCTGCCGAAACCAGGCAAAAACAGGAATACTGAAACCCTGCTTTTTTCGTTCAACATATTCTTGTGGTAAATACTTGCAAAGCAATTTCCGAAGAAGATATTTCCCCCTGCCGTCTCTTATTTTTAGCGTGGTCGGAATCCTTGCGGCAAACTCAACCAACCTATGATCTAGAAAAGGCTCGCGGCATTCAATACCATAAAACATGGTTGCCCGATCGATCTTCACCATGAGATCATCCGGAAGATAATATTGAAAATCCCAAGCCATCATGGTTTGCAAAGGGCTGTAGTCGTTGCCCGAAAATCCCATAGTTCCGACCAAATCTGACCCCATAATTTTCGCTATTTCATCCATTGACTGGTTTGCAATAAAAGCTTCAAAAAACTGGGCCGGACTTTCCGCTTCCATAATTTCCTCAAAGGCATACGCCTTGTGCTCGATGTTCAAAGGATAGATTCTACTTCGAAACGCAGGTGGCACTAAAGCCCGAGTACTTTTAGAGAATGCCTTCCGTGTGCGGCTTGGCAATAGCTTAAATTTTTTAAATAAGCTAAATGCACGTTGATAGTGCGTATATCCACCAAAAAGTTCATCGCCACCATCAGCCGATAAAACTACTTTTATACCATTTTCTTTTGCCAGTTGAGTAACACATGCGGTAGGTATTCCTGATGTATCAGCAAATGGCTCATCATATATAGAGTAAAAATGACGCAGCAAATCACGGGCTTCATTAAACTTTAAATTTTTCTGCACATGATTTGAATGCACGTGTTTAGCAATTTTTTGTGCATAGATCGATTCGTCAAAAGCAGGTTCTTCAAATCCAATCGTAAAGGAATGAATACCTCCATAATGTTTTTGCAGGATAGCAGTTAGTAAAGAGCTATCTATTCCACCACTTAGAAAGACACCTACCGGAACATCAGACACCATTCGATAACGAAATGCGGAAATCATAAGTGTCTCCAACTCATCCATCCAATCATTTTCTTTTCTGTTTAGAATTAAGTCATGACTTAAGTTCCAATATCTTTTCTTTATTAGTCCTTGCTTTGAAATTTTAAGACAATGCCCAGGTTCTAATTTAGCAACCGATTCATAAATGGAAAGATGATGTGGTATAAAACCAAACCGGAAATAAAGAGATACTGCCTCAAGATTAATTTCTTTTGAAATATTAAAAATCGTCAAGGCTTTCAACTCGCTGGCAAAGAACAATACGCCACGTTGAAAACTGTAATATAAAGGCTTAACCCCTACCCGGTCGCGAAAAAGAAAGATTTCATGCGTACTTTCATCATAAATACTAAAAGCAAACATTCCAATGAAATGACTAACGCACTCCTCTCGCCAGCAATGAAAGGCCTTTATCAGAACTTCTGTATCTGAGTTAGATCTAAATAAATACCCCAGTTTCTTAAGGTCCTCCCGGACTTCCGGGTAATTATAAAGTTCTCCATTAAAAACAAGTACAAGATTCTCAAATTTGTAGGGCTGAGATCCAAGCTCAGAAAGTTCAATTATTGATAATCGTGTATGGATAAGGCCAACATCATCACGCGTGTAAAAGCTTTGATTATCCGGGCCACGGTGGTGAAGCTTCCCCATGACCGCATCAATCTGACCTTGATCAACCCTTGCATTAAAAAACCCGGCTATTCCACACATACAGTATTGGAAACTCAAAAATAAAATTTTTCAAACAACGGTTTGCTCATTGCAAAATTTCAATAACTCCCTTTCAAACTCAGCTGGAGGCAAGTAAAATCCACCCGAATATTTCACTCTTCCGGGCTCACCAATCATAGCACTATATTGGAACCCAAGCATCTTCGCAAGCATAATATAATGATATGGGAGATAGCCTAGATTGGGTGGAGGAAATATTTCCATGATCCGGCAACCATCTGTTCTGAAAATCATATTTGTTAGACCAGCACCATGTATACCAACTAGATATTTAGTGGACAAAAAAATATTGATTTGTTCCTGCAAGGAAAGATTATCTGTATCCATTACAGAAAATCCAAGGTTCCTAGCAGTCTGTTCAATCTCGATGCTGTTTTCAATGAATCGAAGGCGCGACTTAGTCCTCGTTAGGAATATTTTGGTTTGGTCACAGCTGATATTTTTGCTACGTATAGGAAAAACAACCTGATTCCATAAATCCAATCGATGAGTGAGTGGTTTACAAAAGATGATAGATTGACACTGAATATATTGCTTATCTTGAACTAGCCAAATCAGCGATTGTAGAAATCCAGAGTTTTTGAAATAGTACTGAAAGTACTCCTTGTCCCATAGTTTTTTTGAAATAATAACTGGAAGAGACTTCACATCAATGCCTTGTTGCTTAAGAAAGAAGAGTTTAGCCAGCACATCATTATAAAAATGAAAATAGTTCTCCTCGCCTGTATCTCGAAGCGAAATCGCTTTTCCTAACTTGTTTGCATCCTTTGCGTTAAAAAACCTAAAAATATTTGGTTTCCGCTGAAACCATGTACGGCTTACTCCCAATGAATAATAAACAAGCCTATTTGGCTTCACTATTGCCCATCCATACTCTGGCTCAATCCAACATATTTTATTCAATTCTAATATAAATTCTTCCTGGGTCCAATTATACCAATACTGCATGTAAGTCCTAACACTATCCTGTAGTAAGTCGTTTATATCAATTCCAGATTCCCTGAATGGATAGCCTTTGCGGTATATGAGAAATTGGTTGCGGTTGATTTTATATTCAGGAAATAATATTTTATCAATCGTTAGAATTTTGATTTTGTTACACATCAGGAAAGCCTCCTTCAGAAAAGGAGCCGGCAGAATTTTTTTTAGATTAGATTTAATGAAACTCACTAAGGGAATAATTAATAGAACATTCTCTTATTAAGAGTCCTCTTTAGTCCATCTTCCAGTGAAATTAAGGGTCTCCCAAGAATAGCTTTCATTTTAGTAATGTCAGGCTTTCTCCGTGACATATCTCCCTCCTTCAAGGCGGGTAAGTATACAATCTTTGAAGCTGAATCGGTCACCTGGATAATTTTTGAAGCAAGTACTTTTACTGTGATTTCTTCATCACTGCCCACATTCATCACATCATTAACACATAACTCTTTTCGCAGGCACGCGATTGTAGTATCAATATTATCTTCAATATAGCAGAAAGTCCTGGTTTGCGAACCCATTCCATAAATTGTTAACGGCTCATTACGGGTAGCTTGTTTAATAAATTTTGTCACCACAAAGTCTTCACTTTGTCTTGGCCCGTATGTATTGAAAAACCGAAAAATGGTATACGAAAGGTCAAACTCTTTATGATAAGATCTCAGAAAGGCTTCACCCACATTTTTAACAATGGCATAAGGAAGTCTGCTGTTGAGAGGGGTGGTCCGTTCATTTTGCGGGTATTCTAAAGGTTCTCCATACACTTCAGATGAAGATGAATAATAAACACGTTTTACCCCTGTGTTTTTAGAGAGATCAAGAATATTTTTAATTCCCTGTATGTCGTTCAGCACCATAATAGGGTTTTCTAATGTGCGTTGCACTCCAACTAATGCAGCATAATGAAATACAAAATCAAACTTATAAGAAAGCATTATACTGCTGATCTCTGCGTAATTGTTGACATCTGCTTTGATGAACATAAAATTGGGTTGTTCGGCATCGGGCAATTTGGTTTGATTGCCAGTTAAAAAATTATCTACCGCCACAATATAATAATCGGTGAAAGTAAATAACCTTTCAACTAATGCACTTCCAATGTTACCGGCAGCACCAGTTATCAGAATCTTTATCATTTAAGTATACTGTTTTTAATTGAAGCCAGAAATCTTTTGCTACCTAAAATTAAAGGATGAATCAGAAAAGCCCGCATTCCCCATTTCCAAACTTCGGCTTGTTGTTTTTGCTCAGCAAAAGATAGCATGAAAAACGTGTAGCGCTCTGCCACAAACCGACTGAACATCCGGCCATAGTTGAGCCTGACAACAGGATCTTGCCTAAGTTTCTCTATGAACAATAAATCGCGGACGACAACTCTTTTAGCCGGAATAGTTCGCAGACTGCGTTGGTCATGATTGATAACTGAGCTCGTGATTTCATTTGAATAGTGAAGTTTAAACCTACTCACCATCCTAATCCAAAGCTCCCAGTCCTCCGATGAAGCGAGATCACGATCCTCTTCGAAATTGAATTTTTCGGCAATATCTTTACGCAAAAAGACACCATTACAGCTCAACCTGTTATCAAACAACATTGCATCTTGAATCCCTTCATCAAAATCATTCACCTTCTTAAGCAAAGTACCATCCTCGAGTTTATAATCATATCCCAGATGAAAAAATTCCGGCTTCCTCCATTGGTCGAGAAATTTCCTTGCTGCACTTAAATGATTGTGGTACATGATGTCATCAGAGTCAAAAAAATTAAGATAAGTACCCCTGGCTCTGATGGCCCCATAGTTGCGCGCGGCCCCACGCTCTGCATTTTCCTTTTTGAAATACTGAATTCTGGTATCGGCAAATTCCCGCACTACCCTTTCTGTATTGTCAGTGCTTCCATCATCGATTACCAATACTTCAAAGTCAGTAAAGTCCTGACGTAAAATTGAATCAATTGTTCGGCTAATCAATTGTGCCCTATTGTAAGTTGGGATGATAATCGAAAATATGGGGGAACCAGAAATCACTGCCTTATATTTAACGAATCATAATGATGTACGACATTTTCAATGCTAAAAAGTTCAAGTACGGATTTTTGAAGGTTTTCCCCAATCCTTTTTAATTTGTCCTTATGGTCATAATAGTCCGTAATGATTGCCAACGATTGCTCCACATATTTTTCTGGATCAACTGAAAAACCATTCTGTCCATGAACGATATAATCGTCAAAATCACCTACTCCACTACATACTATGACGGGCCGTTTAACGAGGCCTGCTTCCTTAATTGCGACACATGAAGAATCCAATAAAGAAGGATGTAAGATAAAATCTGCGGCCATCATAAATTCCAATACATTTTCAACATATCCTGGCATGAAAATCTTGCTTTCTAATCCCAGGTTTACGATAAGTGTTTGGAGATGATCATGCATCTCTCCTTTACCCAGTAAGATCAATTTAACATCTAATCCTGAATCACTTATATATTTAACGGTTTCAATGATCAGCTCGGGGCGCTTGTACGTTGTTAGCCGACAGGCGGACACCAGAAGAATATCTGCCTTGAATTGATTCCGTATATTCTCCGCTTTGCTTTCCTCAGGCGTATCATAGAGTTTGAAATCGTAGGCAAGGTTAATGTGAAGTATTTTTCTTGACGGAATATTCTCCTTCTCCACCATATATTTTTTTGCCCGACTTGATACAACAATAATTTTTCTCGCCAGGCGATAAGTAATCCGATAGTACATATCTTTATCAAAACTATACAAAAGACCCTCATCGATATGGTGCCGGCATAAGTAAGTTCTCGCCCTTATAAAATATTGACCAACTGATGCCACAAAGTTGGCCGGCTCCAGATGGCTGTATACCCTATCAATTTTATACTGCCAGCAAAAGCGAATGAAATAAATCAAATGACGAAGATAATACCACCAGCCCTTTCGCTCACCCGTCAACACATAAGAATAGGCTGCAATACCATTGGCCTTTAAGAAATCGTTAATCTGGTGACCTTCCTGTTGACTCAAGCAAATAACCCTGTGACCTTGTTGATGAAAGGCAATCATTAATGATTCAGTATCTCGCGAGCGTTGATTAAAGGGGGCATAGAAAAGAATACGGGACATGAAGAATTATTTAATACGGGTATTCTTTCCATAAATATAATCATCTACCACACGGTTACCCGTATTACGTATGATGATTTCAAATCCGTGCTCTTCCAAAAATGCTATTACCTTCTGCTTCGTCATATAAAACTCTCCATGGTTGTGAAAGACATGCCTGAAATCGTGGCAAGAGATACATACATTTCTCAGTATACCAATAGAATTCATCATTCCTTGGATAAGAAATTGCTCGGCACCTTCAATGTTCGACTTGAGAAAGTCAATCTTTGAAATATTATTTTCCCTGACAAAAGAATCAAGTGTTTTTGAATTGACACTTAAGCCCGATTTTTGCGCGTCTTCAACAGTGATCGTATTTGTCAGGTAGTTTTCTTCATCATCCTCAATTGTTACCCAGCCGTCTTGGTTATAAATAGCAGCATGATGTGGTATTACCCAGTTAAATTTATTTTGTTGACAAATGTGTTTCAATCCTGCATAGGTGGAGGGATTTGCCTCAAGAGCATGCACAGACCCTTTCTCGCCAACCAATAAAGCAAATATGACTACTTCCTCGCCTAAACCTGACCCAATATCAACGACACAATCTGCCGATTGTGGGAGGTATTGATGGCAATAAGTGGTAACCAATAATTCCTTTAGGTACGTAAAACTATACGCCCAACCGGGTCCCATACTGAGAAAGGCAACTCCCTTAACATTATACTCATATGCGCGAAAAGCCGGCTGATAAATTGTCCTCACATAACCATATCCTTTTAAAAAATACATGACCGTGCAAACAAAAGATAATGCCCGATAAAAGCCCTTTCGATGAAAATAATTGAGAATGTGCAAGATCATGACCCAGAGTTAGTTCAAGAAGATACGTTAAATCCGGGTAAAAACGGAATGAACAGCTCGGAAAAAATTATTATAAATATTGAAGAGTAATAAAATTGGGTTTATTCTAAAGAGTTTTCCGTATAAGGAAATCTTCGTGATATTCCAATCCCTAAATAATGAATTATGTGTATTCAAATAGAATCCCTCCAAAAACCTTTTCCTGTCTGATATTTCCATGTTACTTTTTACCCAGTTAAACACCAAAAATTGCTCATAGAAATAAAAGACAAACTCGTCAGCATGTTTAGTATTGAATGGATCCCGGTAATAATTAAGTCTCTCTTTTACATACAGTACATCGGTGCAAGCCAGTACTTTAATAAATGCATATTTATCGCCAATATAGCGAAAGCGTACATCAAAGGGATTTGCCTTTATTAACTCATGCCTATTGAATAACACTGCGCTGGAGTTATTGATAGTCCCTCCTGGCAAAAGATAGTTCTCAATTTCATCTGCACCGCTATTACGATAATTTTTACTCCATCGATCCGTATTAAATCTCCTATTTTTAAGAACTGCAAAAGTATCCTGCTGCACAATATTATTACTCACCATATTAGAGTCACAGTACACTAATCCAATTGAATTCATATCGCGGACGGCTGTTATCATTTTCTCTAAGAACCTTTCATCAGCATAATCATCACTTTCAGCTATCCAAATCCATTCACCACTAGTTAGCTCAATACCTTTCTGCCACTGCTTAAAAGGATTACCAGAATTACGGTCATTAAAAACAATCTGTTTTACGGAGGGGTAGTCTGCATACGCATTGATTATTTCGCGGCTGTTATCCGTGGAGCAATCGTCCAAGATGATTAGTTCAAAGTCCTTTAGGGTTTGATTTAATACAGATTCTATTCGCTGTTTAAGGTATACGCCATGATTATAGTTTGGAATTATGACAGAAACTTTTGGCGCATCCATATTTAATTCCACCATTAAATAATAATCCCCAAACCATTACACTTTCTGTAATTATAGAATTTCTTGCCTGTCTTCTTTGCAATGTCAGCTACCGCTTTTTTTACCTCAGGAAAACTTTGTGTGTCATGAAAAAGTGTACATCGCGAATGTTCGGCACTCCATAAACCACAGGCATAGGTATCCTCGTAGGTATGAATAATATCTACATGAATCAGATCAAACGCGTCCCCGGACGATGAAATGTAATCTCTGTAGTCTGATTTGATTAACTCAATATTCCCAAAACCAGCAAGGTTGCTTTTTGTCAACTCAAAAATATCCCCGTAATGACCCGCATGCGCATCTCCTGTAAAGAGATCAACGCCAGTAACTTTCTTAAAATAATTGGCCAGCACGGCCGTGGAATAACCAAATTCCACACCAAACTCCAGCGCAGAATTGGGACTAATCTTAGAAAACTCAATGATGTCTAAAATTATTTTCTCTAAACCAACCCACGCTTGCGATTTGGACTGAATCAACTTTTTTGGGATATCAATTTTAGCGGGCACATAGTTGATCTCACGATATCTAATTTCATCAAGTATTCCCTTTGCCTTAACCATGAGGCCTGTGTTAAACATATCTTTTAGGACATTACGATTGAAGCGTTAAACAAAAGCACAAATAACTCAAGGAAAACTCAGATTATCACTTCCACTTTAGTAAACTTTTCCAGTACCGCTCTGATGCTGTCCTATGCTGGAGGATTCATTACACGTTTTAATATAATACCATTCTTCTTCCGACAAATTTTCAGAATCAATGTACCAGGGTAAGTGCCTGACTACATATGGAAATCCGGCTCTAAATGCGGAAAGTGTGTAAGCTTGCCCTCCCTTTAATGCTGATAATGGCTTATATAGTGCAAACGTAGTATCAATTGGAGCATCATAAATATTTGGCGATACCTCTTTCTGCCAATATCTTTTTTCATAATCAATCACGCTGTTTTTTAAAGAAAACGAATCAGGCAAATCATCAACCTTTATTCCAAACCCTATTTTATCCAGTCGGTGGTTTTTATCTAGAATCTCTTTAAAATATTCTATAAAATTTATAGGGCACTCCTCTATCGGCACCACATCTGAATCTGTGTAAACGAAGTAATTCCATTTGTATCGATTGTATAATCCGGATTTCCAAAAAGCAAGGTGCCCATAGTTGTGAGGCTCCCGAATCACCGGGTGGGTACATGTTTCATAATACTTGAGCAAGGGCGGGTAGGTAGAACTGTTATCCAGTATCATGATGTTGGTGAGCCCGCACTTCTCCAAAAACGCAATTAACTTAAGTGGATAGGTAAGTCTGTTAAAATTATTGATGACGACAGGGACTCGATAAATAGAAAAAATCTTCCACCGGTAACCGATATTAAGAAAGTACCAATATAAATATTTTGCGACTCCAAAGATTAAATTAATTCCGTTCTTAAGAAAAATGTTCATGAGAGATTCAATTGCTCAGCTTTAAATGCATTATGTGTTTGTACCTGGATCTGTATTTTCCAACCTGAAGAAAAATACTCCGCATTCTATTGTACGAGAAAGCGAGGCTTAGTTTTTTATCGAGCGAAGAATTATTGCTAAGCGAATAACGCAATAAAGACTTACTAAAAAAAAACAGTTGATATGCCACATCCTTGAGCCAAACAAAACGATTCATCTTTTTCCCTGTAAGCACATAATTGTAAATCGTAAGTATACCGCTGCAATAAGACATTGAAGAGATTAATCGATAGAGGTATTCTTCAGTTAATCGAAAAGCAGACAGGTAGTGAAAAAATTTTAGGTTTCCCGAAAACCACAATTTATATCCTGCCAATCGAAGGGCATACGAAAGTTCTGTGTCAGCCCCAGACGTCAGTTTTGCCCCGACTCGATCAGGAAGAATCGGTTGAAATTTTTTAGCCGCCAACCTTTGAAAGACTTCGCGCTTCACGGCCAATCCTGCACCATATAGAAAAGAGATTGGATGGGTCAATTCACCATCCACTTCGCCTTGAGGATAGCAGGCGAAACAACCTTTATAGAGGTCGAACCAATCCGGCAAGGGATCATCTGCGACAGGAGTGCCTGTGCCACCAACAGCACCAATATGTGGGTGATTCTCCAATATGTCATAGGCGTTTTGCACATAGCTTTGTTCAAGCCAATTATCATCGTCACAAAAAATGAGAACATTGTATTTAGACGAATCAATCCCTTTTTCTCTCGCAAATAATAAACCCTGAACCGGTTGATCAACAATTTTCAAGGGGATTGCAGTACATCCGAATTCAGACCAGCATCTAACCGCAACTTCTTTTGTGTTATCTGTTGAGGCATTGTCCACCAAAATAATTTCACATATTACTTCCGTTTTTTGAAGGGCAAGGTACCTCAAGGTTTCGCGAAGCCTGGAGGCGCTGTTATAACAACACAGGATAACGGATACTCCTTTTTCCATACTATCACAAACCCAACAGCGACTTAACCTTATATATAATCGCCCTACTGAAAATCTTGCTGCTTACCCTCAATCCTTGTTTCCCTTGCATTAAACTTTCTGTGTATTGGACAGTTGTATTCATGATTTGTGTATGTAATTCGGGATGGACAAGCGAAATCATTCTTTTTAAATCTTCACTTGGCTTTTCCTTCGTGAGTAAGAAGATATTTTGCTTGTACCACCAATCAATATTTTCATTCTTCCATATCAGAGGCCGTATACAATCCTGAAAAAAGAAACCATGCTTGCTAAATTTTTCTTCCCAATACTCCGGCCACTGTTCATTCACATGATGTTGTCCGCCCTGACCCGGAATAGCCGCGGAAAAAAGTATCGTGTCGGAATGAATGATCAATGATTTTACAAACGCATCAGCACTTGCTTCCGGTAAATGTTCGGCCACCTCTAAACTTACCACCAGGTCAAATTTCCTCTTCAGATCAAAAGGCTTCGAAATGTCTTTTGTAAGAAACTTAGCTTGTGGAATATGAAGTTTTTCAGGGGTTACGACATCAATACCTATGTAGTCGATAATACCGTTTTCTTCAAATACTTTCAGCCACGTACCCACACCACAGCCCACATCCAACACGTTATTTGGATGGATAGATTTCATTATAATAGGAACGATTTGTCGAGGGGCCTTAAGATTATAAATTTGCTCTGTATGTTTGTAATTTGTTATTGACATGACTTTATTTCTTTGCAAGTGCCCACACAACCACGGGAACATCTTTTTCATTTATTAAAGAATGGAGTTTGGAATTATACTTCGTCCACCGATTCAGGTTACTGACAACGCATGCCCTATTTCCCCATGAGCCAGTTGTCACCTGCTCTTCGCCAAAACCACACTCTGACAAAAAATATTTCATTCCAGTTTCTGTCCACCGGGTACAGTCTTCAGGGCATGGGTGTACTTTCAACAAGAAAGGGGTAGTCACAAGAAAATAACCTCTTGGGTTCAGCATCTCATAAACATTTTTACCGGCACTATAAGGCCTAAGAATATGCTCAAATACTTGTTCGGCAATAATCAAGTCATATTTTTCTGGAAGGATCTGAGAACACACATCAAAGTCTGGGTATTGTACACTTTTATAATCCTTGAACCCAAATTTTTTCCATTTGTCTCCAGATATTTCCAAAACGGAAAAATTATGATATGGTAAATTCGAGATCGCTTTCTCGGTCTCTTGATCCATTACTATCCTGCACCATTGCTGTCCCGAATCCTGAACAGGTGGAAAGCCAAAAAGAAAATAGTAAGTCCGTTCAATAGCTAATAATTTAAGTAATGTTTTATACATAAAACAAATTATATGAGCTTATCTTTTTTTAAGATATAAGTTACTGTATCCGTCATTTCATGGATTCTACTGACAGAGCTTATATCCGCTAAATACTTATGCACAGCCCTTGAACAGCCTGCCCAATATGGATAATCGTCCAGAATAATCAAACCGTTTTCCACTACCATCGGATACAAATATTTCAGCGAAATCAGTATTGAATCATACCAATCGCCATCTAACCGTAGGATAGATAATTTAGTGGAACCAAAGTTTGGTATAGTCTCAGCAAACCATCCGGGATAGATATTAAATTTTTGATGATCCGCTAATACCATTGCTTCAATAGCAAACCTTTTTTCTGCTGAACAATTATCAAAATAGGTTGGCGAGTTCTTGTCTCGTTGCCAATGTAAAGCAGCCTCCCCGTCAATTTCCTTTGCCAGGGGTAGGCCCTCAAAGCTATCGAATAAATGAATTTCCTTTTCTTTTCCGATAATTTCAGCAATGGCGGCACTCATCCCTCCCCTCCATACTCCGCATTCTGCATAATCCCCTTCAACATTTTTGAACTGATCGCATAACTCCAGATTTGCACTGAACCGATTCTGGTCCATCATTGTATAGTTTCTATACTTCTGAAAAAGTGCCCTGTATACTTTTCCCTTTTTATTATAGTGGGATACTTCTACTCCTGCTTTCCGAAAAAAATTTTTAACGATTTTTCTCATCACAAAATTCTTGAAACCGGCACAATAAAACCATTGTTAAAAGAATGAGGAAAATTACGCCCCTTGGTCGGAGAGTCTAAAATTTCAAAACTTACAATTTCCTTTTCCCAACATAAAGTCTCGGTATTATGAGTGCCTAACCATGCCGAAAGAACATAGCGATCAGGAACAAGAGGAGGTAGTTCTATGCGTACCACAAAATTTTGTTCAGAGTCGCTGTAATGAATAAATGGTTCCACTTGAGGTATTGCCTGCATAATAGTTATTCCCATGGAATTGCCTATATCGAAAGCAACAAAAGCTTTTTTATGAGAATCGAAGGAAACAACGCTGAATATAATTTCCAGTTCGTAGTCCGGCTGTGAGCCCTTTAAGACCGTGCTTATTTTTGAAAAGCACATAACTCCCTCTCGCTTTGAGGTGTTCCAGGTAGTTCCGATTGCTCCAACAAAACTCTGCTGATAATATGACGTTATCTCACTCACTCGACCTTCTTTAACAACCCCACCCTTATCCATAAGCACTCCACGCTTACAAAGATTTTCCACTGCCGCCATATTATGGCTCACAAATAAAATTGTCCTTCCGCTTTTACTAACATCTTCCATCTTGCCTAAGCACTTCTTCTGAAACTCGGCATCGCCAACAGCCAACACCTCATCTATAATCAAAATCTCGGGTTCCAGAAAGGCTGCCACTGCAAATGCCAATCGTAGCTGCATTCCGCTGGAGTAGTGCTTAAGAGGGGTGTCTAAAAACTTCTCCACCCCACTAAAGTCAACGATCTCATCAAACTTAGCCTTTATCTCGATACGTTTCATACCAAGCAGGGAACCATTAAAAAAAACATTTTCCCTCCCAGTAAGTTCGGGATGAAATCCGGTGCCAACCTCCAATAGACTGGCAATCCTGCCACGTGTTATAATCTTACCATTTGTTGGTCGGGTAATTTTTGAAAGAATTTTTAAAAGAGTGGACTTACCAGCACCATTCCTTCCTATGATACCAATCGATTCTCCAGCTTGAACTTCAAAAGATACATCCTTTAAAGCCCAAAAATCTTCGGTGTGTGACTTTTCAAATCGAAAAGCATTTTCCAGGCGCTCTCGCAAACTCAAATAGCCCCCAGACAGATGCTGTATCCTAAATTTTTTGCCTATGTTCTGTACTTCTAAAATTGGCTTCATATCCTTAGGCAAAATCCGCAAAAAAATCTTCTGTCCTTCTAAAGTAGAATATACCCAATAGTAAGAAAAGCGAACTTGAGGTCAAGCTTAGCAATAGGAATGTTGAGTTAATTTCTGCACTGATTAAAGGTAACCTGAACAATTCCACAGCGGCATACATAGGGGATAGCACTAAAATGTATTGAAGAAAAGGATGGTTAAGCATGGAGACAGGGTAGATCACAGGCGTCAAGAAAAATAAAACCTGAATGACAAAAGGGATAACGTAACGAAAATCACGATACTTCACATTTAACGCAGCCAACAAGCAACCCGGTCCAAAGGTTGCGATCACACTAAGGGCCAGGGAAAGGGGCCAACACCACAGGGCCCTCCATGAAAGTGGCTGCTGATAAAAAATCAGCAACGGAATAAATAGAACAAATGCCATCAGGAAATCAAAAAGGGCAACAAGAATAGAGGAGGCTGGAATAATAAGACGAGGAAAATAAATCTTTTTGATGATGGTTGAATTGTTGACCATACTATTGGCCGAATTTGCTAATCCCGTAGAAAACATATTCCATACTAAAAGCCCGGAAAAAACAAAAACAGGATAGGGTATGTTTTGCGATGGTACATTGAGTGCACGGCCAAAAAAAAGCGTAAAAATAACCATCATAAGCAAAGGCTGTAAAATAGCCCATAAAAAACCAAACATGGTTTGTTTGTACTTAATTTTAATATCACGCCAGGCAAAGAAATAGAACAATTCGCGATAGCGCCAAAGTTCTATCCCATTGAAAAATCTGTGATGGTCTGAATCAATAATATGCTCTTCAGAATCTGTCATTATGGTTTTACCTAAGCCCTGATAAGGAGGAGGTTTGTGGTTTATTGCTCATTTTTGTGCAAAGCTACTATGAAAATCCTATTCCTTTTCCCTTATCCACTTAATGAATCACCCTCTCAGAGATTTCGCTTTGAACAATATTTAAATCTTCTTCAGGATAGTGGTTTTAATATTTCCTGCCAGTCATTCTGGGATATTCGGACATGGACGATTTTATATAAACCTGGACATCAACTCCAAAAACTTGTTGGTTTTATAAAGGGGTTAATAAGTCGCCTAACCACATTATTTCAATTATCCAAGATTGATTTTGTTTTTGTTCACCGCGAATGTTTTCCAATTGGTCCACCTATTATAGAATGGATTATCGTTAAAATTCTAAAAAAGAAAATCATTTACGATTTTGATGATGCTATCTGGCTACCCAATACTTCGGCAGAAAATAAGATAGTCGCTTATCTTAAATGGCATAGTAAAGTTGCCTTGATCTGTAAATGGAGCTATAAAGTGAGCTGCGGCAATTCTTTCCTGGCCAATTATTCCAGTCAATTCAATGAGAATGTGACTGTCAATCCAACAACTGTTGATACGGTTGACCTTCATAACCCCTCCCGCTATATGCCCACCAATAATTCAACTTCCGTTGTTATCGGATGGACGGGTACTCAATCTACTTTGCCTTACGTTATCTCTCTTATTCCGGTTTTGGAAAAACTTGAGGAGAAATTTCCAGGCCAAGTGCGCTTATTAATTATCGCTAACAAAGACCCTGAGATAAAATCAAAATTTATTGATTTTATACCGTGGTCAAAAAAAACGGAGGTGGAAGATCTTTTGAAGGTAGATATTGGTGTAATGCCTTTACCCGATGACATTTGGGCAAAGGGTAAGTGTGGATTTAAAGCATTGCAATATATGGCGCTTGAAATACCTGCATTAGTATCTCCCGTTGGCGTCAACACTGAAATCGTTGATAATGCTATAAATGGCTATTGGTGCAATACAGCAGGAGAATGGATTGATTCGATGGAAAAACTTATAGCTAATAAAGAACTGCGAAAAAAAATGGGAATTGCGGGAAGAGAGAAAGTTACCTCGCATTATTCTGTTTCTTCAAATTCCTCCACTTTTTTTGGCTTATTTTCATAAAAGAGTAGAATCAATGCCAACGCGAAGAAAGGAAGTAAGGGAATTTTATAACGAACCAGCGTCCCGAAATTAAAAGACGATACGCCAACTGCAAACGCAAGAATTATTGAAAATGCCAAAGAAAAACTGATATCGGGATTGCTCAAAGCTCTAATAACACCAAATCTATACTTGAAAATGATAAACAATGATAAAGTGAGAAAAATCATACTTTCCAAAGCAGACAAAAGCATAAGAGGGTTGTTCACCTCCCACAAATATGGCCTGAACAAAGAAACATTAATGGCCTGAGGTGCCAACCTTAACATGGAGCCGAAAGAGCCATCCAGTTCACCCAATGTATAACCCGAGCCTGCATCTCGGCCTGTCTGAAAACGGATATCGTAGGCGGTGATTTTAGCCGTCTGGGCAATATTCTCCACAGCATACCTTCTGTCACCCTCTCCCACTTTGACAACTGCGTAGTAAATAGAAAAAAAGGATAAGGCAACCAGTATTGGAAAAATCAAAATTCTTACCACTATGGTTCGAATCATTTTAAGATTACCTAAATAGATCCATATCAATGCAGCTGGCAGAAAGGCTTGCAGAATGAATTTCTTAACAGAAAAAATGCACCATAGGGAGACAACAAAAATAATAAAGTGGATAATTGATATCTTCTTTCGAAAGAAAAGCTGATCGATCCCATAGGTTATCACCCCCAAGCAGGCCATCATGAGTGTGTCCTTTAAAAGGCCAGACCCCCAGAAAAAAACTGAAGGAATAAAAAAAGAAGCAATGGCAAGTTGCCGGTGTAAATGTGGATACCTCCTGTAGAAGGTCAGGAAAAACATCCACATTCCGATAAAACTCAATAGTGCAAAACAGATGGCAGTGGAGGAATAGGTAGAGAAGGTGAAGAGATCAAAAAAGGCAGCCAGCCTGATAATAAAGAAAGCGGATGGATCGGTAAAGAACTCTATTTGACTCGAATAGGTGTAAAAACTTTCGTTATGCTTTCCACCCGAAAACATGATATCTAAACCTTTTCCGGGCGAATCAACAAAGGCTTCCCATATATGCCGGCTCCCATGGGTATGATAATTGTACGTGTCGCCACCATTGTAATAAAACTGGTAGATTACCCCTAAGGCAATGGCTCCTATAATCTTTACCGTAAGAGCCGGAAAAAAATATTTTCTATTTATCGCATCTGTAATATAAGGTCTGATCAGGTAGGCCACCAAATAGGCAAGCATAGCCACCGCAGGGGTAACAATGAGATCACGTAGCTCCACAATTCACTAAGATTTGTTAATTATCAATCCCCTTTTTCTAATTTCTTCAATCTCTTCTTGGCATCTTTATAAGCCTCATCCTTGCGACCTGATAACTTTTTTACCTCTTTAAAATATTTCTTTGCTGTGTTCTTGTCACCTTGTATTTCGCTAATCTCACCCAAGGCTATTAATGAAAAGAGGTAATAGCCCGATTCAGTTGCACCAATCTCTTCGGCATATTTTACAGCAAGTAAGTAATACTTTTTGGCTTCGTCCGGTTTTCTTCGGCCTTCATATAGCTGACCTAAATAAAAAGCTGCGTAACGACCGCTCGTGGCCTCATAACCCGATTGAGCACTATCAATCCTGATAATAATCTCTTTGCCTACCTTGTCCAATTCAGCATACATGCCACGTGAATACAGCATGCGCGCATAGTACCGGTGGAAATAGGGATTGTCTGGATACGTTTGATGTAAGTATTCCGCCAATTGAAAAGCTTGCACCTGATTATTCTCGTAGCTATTTGAAATCCGCATCAACCATACCATCGCTTCGGTGCGCGTATAGAAAGCGTTGTATGAAACTTCTTTCAATTGTTTTAACCCAAGTTGCTTGTCACCTTCCGGAAAAAACCAGAGTACCGGCTTGAGGAATGGATAATTCTCAGGCACCCACACAGAAAAATAATTGTAAAGCGCATCACCGAATAGTAATTCAGGGCTTAGATAATTTTTTCCCTTACACTCTTCAAGATAGTTCAATGCAATCCTCCCGACTGCCGCTGCTTTACGCCAGTTCTTCCTTTCTTCATCGGCATACAATCTTCCCTTAAAGCCATAGGCGGCCGACAAAAAGAAAGCTGCCTCGAGTTTATATTCCGGATACTTTTTATGAAGGTTTTCAGCAACCAAAATCGTGCTATCCATATAGGCTAAAAATCGATCGTCATAAAGCGTACTTTTTGTATTGGGCATAATCTTCCACCACTCGCTTAAACCCAGCAAGAAATAAGGGAGTGGATGCCAGGCATACTTTTGTTTAAACCATCTGAATTGCTGTTCGGCTTTATCAAACTTAAAGTTATAGAGGTCGTTCAACGCCTGTGTGGTCTCGATCTGCATGGTAATATTAGAGATGAGAATAATGGTAGTATCCTTCTTAACCTGGGCACTGGCCAAGTTGGAAAAGAAAACCAGAAATAGTGACAGAATTAAAAAATTACGATTTTCGGCCCAGCATCTCATAGAATGATTGCGAAATAAACACAAAAACTTTTAGCTCTCCATAGTAAAACGGCTCATGCAAACGAACGAAGAAACAAAATCGTTATTCGCAGCTAATAAAAGGCTTACTTTTATTTTGTTGTGCCTCGTCACTTTTCTATTACTATATGTTAAAAAGGCCTTTATTGAAAATGAGACCGCTGCTTTCGAATTTCTGCAAGATCGGCCAGAAGGTGGTATTCTTCAACTAATAAGTGCACTTCAATTTCTAACCATCCCATTTATTTACCTGTGGAAGTTTACAGTCATTGCCTTTGTCATCTGGGTAGGCTGCTTCATGTTCGGATATCGGGTCACGTACAGCCAATGTTGGGGCATCACAGTAGTTTCGGAGTTTATTTTCATCATACCGGAATTACTTAAGATCGGTTGGTTTATGTTTGTCGAAACGGATCCTAACCTATTGGATATCCGGGCCTTCTACCCGTTTTCCATGATGAGTTTTTTCGACTATTCTCAAATCGACCCAAAATACGCCTACCCGCTGAAGGCACTCAACTTTTTTGAAATTGGCTACTGGATGCTCCTCGTAACAGGTGTTCACTTCTTCTCCCGCAAACAAAAGAAACAAGCCTGGATCATTGTGCTGTCCTCGTATGTGCTGATCTTTTTTCTTTGGATACTGTTCTATATTGTTGTTTATAAATAGGGTTCACTCAAAGTCACTAAGTTCCTATAAATAAAGGTGTTGAAAGG
>JBBTBZ010000021.1:0-219660 GCA_038043425.1 Bacteroidota bacterium | reverse complement strand
CCTTTCAACACCTTTATTTATAGGAACTTAGTGACTTTGAGTGAACCCTATTTATGGCTGGCCTTGTGTTTGTTATTTCACAAATCTTCAAGCGTGGAGTAGAGATCCAATCTGAAAACGAACTAACTGTATAAGCCATGCCAATTACTGTAAACCTTGATGTGATGATGGCCAAACGAAAGATGTCATTGAATGAACTTTCTGAGAAAGTAGATCTAACCTTGGCGAATCTTTCCATACTCAAAACCGGAAAAGCAAAGGCAATACGATTCAGTACGCTGGAGTCCATATGTAAAGCACTTGATTGTCAGCCGGGAGATTTGCTGGAGCACACAAAGGAATAAATATCTTATCCGCCAAAAGCCAATTCGCGAACCACGAATTGGCTTTTTTATGCGTGCGATGTGGACATAAATCATTTGTCTCATAACCTCATCACAAATTTAAAATGACTTGCTGTTTAGAATAAAATAGGCCATAATGGCTGGCTTTATTCTATTTGATCTCACTTTTAAGACAGATTGTCTTAAAAGTGGAGTTAAATCTCGGTCGGCATACTTTTCCCTGCGTGGGTTTACAGATTTAAAAAACATGTTAAACCCAAAAAAAAAATACTATGAGCATTATCCGTTATAACGCGAATGACTTCGTACCGATTTCATTCAGCAACCTGATCGACCGGTTCTTTAACGAGTCACATACCCGCACTGGCGGCAGCATCGCCTTTGTTCCTAAAGTGGACATTCTCGAAAATGACAGCGCTTTCGAAATCCTTTTTGCAGTGCCAGGATTGAGCAAAGAAGACTTCAAGATTGAGTTGAATGACAATTACCTTACGGTGAGTGGTGAGCGAAAACTTTCTACAGAAAAGAAAGAACAAAACTTTCATTCTATAGAAACTCAGTATGGTTCCTTCAGCAGGTCATTCAACCTTCCTGAAAATGTGGACGGCACAAAGATTAACGCCAAATACGTCAATGGTATTCTAGAGCTTAGTATACCTAAAGATGAAAAAAAAGTGTTGAAGCAGACCATCAAAGTAAACTAATCACTCCCTGCCTGGCAGGCGGCTTCGCCACCTTCTCCGCAGGGAGAAGGGGAAGCGGTCTAAAGATTTTATAGTGAAGTTGGGGTTAGGTGAAGGCGCTCTCGAAAGGGAGCGCTTTTTTTGTTGATCCTGGATCATTTCAATCTCATCTCGCCTGCTCAAAATTTTTTGTTGGATTTCAATACGACTTTCCCGAAAGAATCTCGTTATCTTTCTGTTAAAGAAAACCAAATGAAAAGAGGATTGTTGTTTGTGACCATTGTGCTTTCAGCTTTTATTGGGGCCGTATTGGGCATCATGTTCACCGTGCGTTATCTGGACTCCTTTAGCCCTGCATACCAATCCATTGAACAAAGACAAAACCTGATATTCACTAGCTTATCAAAAGACACTTCCTCCCAAATTTCCACAGCACTTAATTTTAAAAGCACAGCCCAAGTCGTAACACCTGCAGTAGTCCATATCCGCACTGTGTATGGAACTGGAAATTTTAGTTTAAATCCGTTAGATCATCATTTCAACCCACACGCTCGCTCTTCTGGTTCAGGCGTCATTATTTCGGATGACGGCTATGTGGTAACAAATCATCACGTTATTGAAGATGCCAGCACCATTGAAGTGGTGATGAACAACAACCAGCGTTTCTACGCAAAAGTGGTTGGTACCGACCCCACTTCTGATCTGGCTTTGCTAAAGATAAAAGCTTCCAATCTTCCGTTTATTAAGTATGGAGATTCAGATAATGTTGTTCCAGGTGAATGGGTATTGGCCATCGGCAATCCGTTTGACTTAAATTCAACTGTAACCGCTGGCATTGTCAGTGCAAAAGCCAGGAACATCGGTATACTTCGCGATAAAAATAATTTGCAGGTAGAGTCTTTTATACAAACCGATGCTGCGGTGAATCCTGGCAACAGCGGGGGAGCACTAGTCAATTTAAAAGGAGAACTGATTGGAATTAATTCTGCGATTGCCACATCCACCGGGAGTTACGCTGGTTATTCATTTGCTATTCCTGTAAGCCTGGTGAAAAAAATTATGGACGATTTATTAGAATTCGGACAAGTTCAACGCGGATTGCTGGGTGTACAAATTACTGACGTGACAGCTGCATTGGCAGAGGATCAAAACCTGGATCAGATGCAGGGCGTGTTTGTAATACGTGTAAATGAGGGAAGTGGTGCCGATGACATGGGAATGGAAGAAGGTGATGTAATTACCAAAATTGATGAACATCCGGTTGCGTCAGTATCGGAATTACAGGAATGGGTAGCACGAAACCGGCCAGGTAATAGTATTAATGTCACCTATCGCAGAAATGGAAAAGACAAACAGGCTAAAGCTGTTTTGAAAAACTTTAAAAGTTCTGTTGAACTGCAAAAGAAAGAAGTATCATTTGAATTAGGCGGTGGCCAACTTGAAAATATTGCCTATCGCGATCTTGTTAAATTAAGCTTAGATGGAGGTGTTCTGATAACATCCATTAAAGAAGGCAGTTGGAAGGAAGCGGGTATAAAAGAAGGATTCATTATTACCTTTGTCGACAAGGTGCCCGTTGATAATGTCGAGGACCTCAATAGAATTCTAGAAATTAAAAAAGGAGGAATTCTGATAGAAGGGATTTATAAATCAGGAAACAAAGGAACGTATGGCGTGGAGTGGTAAATTATTAAATAGGCAATTGGCGGTAGGCAATGTGTCCAGACCTTGCCTATTGGAAATTTGCCTACTGCCTACTCTGTAAAATTTTAGGATGAGCTCTATTTGTTAGAATAAGGTTTTTGCCCAACCCAATTGCCAGGCGGATTATAATTACATACCCAAATTTCCTGGTTCTCACATCTGGCCATTGCACATCCCACCTCCTGCGTAGAGCTCCACACTATCTGCGTATAGTGTCCACATACTTTGCCTTCGTTACATTCGAGTCTCTTTGCATTGAAGTCTGCAAGTTCAGAAGCCCAGGAATCTACCACAACCTGAGATGATGCTTTCATTCCAGAACACCAGTAAATATTCTCACCGTACTTCTGAGAAAATTCTCCAGTTCTCGGCCGATGTTGCATATCGCATCCGCTTTCAGCAAGATGATTGGCCCACACTTGAGCATATGAAGCTAGTTCATCTGACCATTTTAACGGGTCAACCCCTACTTTCGCCCGCCAAAAATTATGTCGGTCAACCATCCCTTTCATACTTTCCGGTTCATGGATCATCGAATCCTCTTGTAAAAAGTTTAATGTACGAGATGTGTCCAGTATGAAGGACATAATTGCGATAGCAAAGAGTGTTTTCAAAAGTGAGCGATATCTAGCAGAAATAAATTTACAAAATTCAAGCCGTTCGCAAAATGATTACTTTTGTTACTCAAAACATTAGTTCGTATTACTATGGAACAATTTGGTATCAAAGAAGTATTAAAAACACTTGGGATTAGAAGCAGCAATCCCGGAGTTTCAACGGGCTCAAAGTGGATCAAATCAACGGGTACTTATATCGCATCCTATTCCCCAGTTGATGGAAAGTTAATTGGTAAAGTGAAAGCAGCCGATGAAACAAGTTTCAATAAAGTTGTTTTACTATCCAGGAAGGCTTTTCAGGAATGGCGTCTTGTGCCTGCACCCAAACGCGGTGAAGTAGTTCGTCAAATTGGTAGCGCCTTGAGAAAATATAAGGAGCCGCTGGGGAAACTGGTATCTTATGAAATGGGGAAGTCGTACCAGGAAGGGCTGGGTGAAGTGCAAGAGATGATTGATATCTGTGATTTTGCTGTAGGCCTATCGCGACAATTACACGGATTAACCATGCACTCTGAACGACCCAGTCATCGCATGTATGAGCAGTATCATCCGCTGGGAATTGTTGGCATTATCTCAGCATTTAATTTTCCGGTAGCGGTTTGGTCATGGAATGCAATGCTCGCTTGGGTATGTGGTGATGTGTGTATATGGAAGCCGTCCGAAAAAACTCCTTTGTGCAGTATTGCTTGTCAAAATATTATTAGCAAAGTTTTTAAAAAGAATGGTGTACCCGAAGGCGTTTCCAGTTTAGTTAATGGAGATTTCAAAATAGGTCAGCTGATGGCCGCCAATGAAAACGTAGCGTTAATTTCGGCAACGGGCTCTGTTAGAATGGGCAAGTCGGTTGCCAAAACAGTGAGCGAACGACTGGGACGTTCTTTACTTGAATTGGGAGGGAATAACGCAATAATAATCACGGAAAATGCTAATTTAAATATCGCCATTCGCGGTGCAGTCTTTGGCGCAGTGGGGACAGCCGGTCAACGATGTACCTCAACGCGAAGATTAATCATACATGATAGCATTTTTGATGACATTAAAGGAAGGCTGAAGAAGGCTTACGGTCAGCTAGTCATCGGCAATCCGCTTGATGCCAATAATCATGTTGGTCCACTCATTGATAAGCTTGCCGTAAAAGCCTACCAAAACGCCCTTAAAAAAGTGAAAGAAGAAGGAGGCTCTATAATTGTATCTGGTGGTCTGTTGAAAGGCAAAGGATTTGAATCCGGATGTTATGTAAAACCTGCCATCGCAGAGGTAAAAAATAATTTCACTATTGTTCAACAAGAAACTTTTGCACCTATTTTATACCTGATCAAATATAAAACAATTGAAGAAGCTATTGGTTTTCAGAATGGTGTCCAACAAGGGCTTTCATCAGCGATTATGACCAGCAGCATGCAGGAGATGGAGAAATTCCTGTCCCAAAGTGGCTCAGACTGCGGCATTGCCAATGTAAATATTGGTACTTCCGGTGCTGAAATAGGCGGAGCTTTTGGCGGGGAAAAAGAAACGGGTGGTGGAAGAGAGTCAGGTTCAGATGCCTGGAAGATATATATGAGAAGGCAAACCAATACCATAAACTATGGAAACAGTTTGCCCCTGGCACAGGGTATTAAATTTGATGTTTAAACTTCGTTAATTCACACATTTACAATTTCTCAGAAATAACCATTGCTTGTATTTCATCGGGCATTGACTTATTTTTAATAGCTCAAATCCAAAACCATGGCAGAAAAAAAATACCGCACTGTGATGTTGATTGACGATAATGAGATTGATAATTTAATCAACCAAAAAATGATTGAAGCGGCCAATATTACTGAAAACATTTATACTCACACCGGGGCAAAAAGTGCAATTGAATTCTTGCGTAATATCGAAAAGGTTGATGTGGCTGATAGGCTCTTGCCCGATGTTATCTTCCTTGATATTGATATGCCACTCATGGATGGCTTTCAATTTCTAGATGAATTTGAAAAATTGTCGACTTTGTTAAGAAAAAAATGCAATATCGTAATGTTAACATCTTCTATCAATCCACAGGATTTCAACCGCTCTAAAAAATACACAAGTGTAAAATTATTCCTAAACAAACCACTATCCCATGACAGCCTTTCCAAACTGGATATTTAGGTCTCTAATGCTGTAAGATTTTCTATAAAAAGTTCATCCATCCTGATGAGCATGGTTGGAGCAAAGTAATCTACAGTCATTGCTTTGAACTTGGGTATTAAGCCAGCAATCTTTTTAGACTTCTCCTTCTTCGCTTCACTCACCGCAATTTTTAACATCTTAAAAAAGAGTAACACGTTTTCACAATCGCCTTCCTTATACATTCGAATCTGACGTTGTACACTGTTGAATAACTGATTGAAAAGTTCAAAATCCTTCAGCATGCAATACTGTAATGCCAGCAATGCCTTAACCTCCATTTGAGCAAACGGATATTTTTTTACGCTTACATCATTTAATAATTGATTGAGCAACTTAGCGGCCTCGGCAAATTTACCAACGTAATAGCTCGATAGTGCCCTGTATGTAATATAGATAATGTGTTTAGGAACATCCAGTGGGTCAGCCTCAAAATCCAAGAACATACTTTCATTTTCAGCGTACAATTCCTTCTCTGTGCCCATACGCAAATACCGTTCAAGTTTGGAAATCAGGAATTGAGCAGAGAATGTGTAATAAGGATAATTCACTAATAAGTTAGATGATGCATCGTTGACTTCCTCAAAATATTTTTCTGCCTGACGAAATACCTTATAATGATTATAATATTCAAGTTTCAGAAATTCAAATACAAGGTTCAAATGATAATAGACCGGATCGAGGGTATAAGTGTCAAAGACTTTCTGAACATGAGCAAAAATATCTTCAATCGATTCCCCCTCATGTTGCATATTATCATCGTGCTCCACAAATAGTCGATGAAAAATTAGCATACAACTCTGAAAGACATATAGGCGGTGTGATTCATATAGCCTGGCCACGTTTTGCATTTCTTTCATGATCAGGGTGAGGCCTAGCTTTTCTGATTCACCTGACGACAACAGGTAGCTACCAAACTTTTTGAAATAATCTGCCAGTAAATCTTCCGATTTGTCTACCGCAAGAGTATAGGCTACATGTCTATTGTAGAGTTGCGAATAGGTAAAGTAATCCGCGGAGTTGATGTGAATCTTTTTGAGCGATTTGTATACGATAGTAAGTTCATTGGCCAGATCATAGTCGATCAATTCCTTTTCTAGCTTTCGCAAAGTGGCAATAGAAATCGTTCTTTTTTGAGTAAACAATACCTCATTTAAGCTGGCCACTTTGCGCAGAATATCAGTGCGCGGACTCTCCATCTTCTGCAACAAATGTTCTTCAATTTTCTGGTTGAGACGCGATCTAAGTGTATAGTAAGCATTATTGTTCACCTCTAACTCAGCCATGATTTTGCGGTCAGAGAGCTGTCGTTCTCGCAAAGCTTTTAGAAGGTATCCTGACTTTTCGGCATTACTCTCGAGCAATGAATCATAAATGATTTTAAAGTCCTTTTCTGAGAGTTGCTTGACAATGTTCTTGAGTTTGGCCATGAAGGGACGAATAAAGTGTCAAAAGTTACAAAATTTATAAAAACCCGCAAGTGGCCTTAATGGTCAGTTTGATCATCAGGTTTGAAGATGACAAATTTTCTTGTTCTTCAATTTGGTTAACTTTTTGATATGTCCTTTAGAAAACAGGGATGGATCCATTTTCCAGGATGATTATTGATGCGGTGAATATGGCTAAGAATGCCGTTGTCAAAATAGATGTTTATAAAAAAAATAAAGGGAAACTACAACCTTCAGGTTCTGGGTCGGGGTTTATTTTTTCTTCGGATGGGTTTGTGTTTACAAACCATCATGTCGTGCATGGGGCCGAAAAAATTATGGTGTCACTGCTCAATGAAAATGAAATTGAAGGTTTTCTTATTGGCAAAGATCCCGATACAGATTTAGCGATACTAAAAATTTATTCCAGTGGGTATTCCGTGGCTAAACTTGGCAATACGGACCATTTACAAATAGGGCAATTCGTGATCGCGATCGGAAATCCCTTTGGTTATCAGCATACGGTGACCACTGGGGTCGTCAGTGCGCTTGGCCGAACATTGCGCGCTCAATCAGGAATGTTGGTAGACAATGTAATCCAATCTGATGCCGCTCTTAACCCCGGCAACTCTGGCGGGCCGATGATCAACACGGATGGAGAAGTAATTGGCGTTAACACGGCCATCATTACTGGCGCGCAGGGGTTGAGTTTTTCTGTGGATATCAACACTGCGAAAGAAGTGGGTAAGCAACTCATTCAAACAGGCAAAGTCTTTAGAGCCTACCTGGGCTTCATGTTACAGGAAGTTACTATCAATCCAAAAGTTTTACGCCACTACCACCTTCCAAATCAAAAAGGCCTTTTTGTCGTTAGCATTGAGTCCAATTCACCGGCTTCAAGATCACAAGTAAAAGATGGAGACATTATTACTTCTTTCAATGGTAAGCCTGTCAATACGCTAAATGAATTGTTTAAAGAATTAACCCGCAAAGAAATCCTCACCATTACAGACATCTCAATAATCCGCTACACAGAGCTGTTGAATTTCTCAATTGCTCCAACCCAGAAAGCAGCTTGACCTTTTCCATAAATGGTACAGTGAACTAAACCTGGGCTTCCTATTTTTGAACATTCAAAACCAAGTTATATGAAAAAGCTCTTGTGCCTTATCATTGTATTCATCCCGGCTATCCTTTTTGCGCAAGGAATTCGTTGGGCTGCAGACGGTAATTCCTATTATAAAATTGAGTCTTCCGAATTGGTTCAGTATACACTCCCGGAAAACAAAAAGAACACCATTGTTTCCGTGGCCGATTTGACCCCACAAGGCCAGAATAAAAACATTACCATCAGAAGCTTTACATTTTCTTCGGATGGCCAGCAGGTACTCATCTATACAAACACAAAAAAAGTATGGCGCCTCGATACACAAGGCAATTACTGGGTGTTCAATCTATCGAACAAATCCTTAATAAAAATTGGACAAACCCAAAAGGAGTCCACTTTGCGATTTGGCAAGTTTTCACCTGATGGGCAGAAAGTAGCGTATGTCAGTGAGTACGACTTATTTGTTGAAGATATAGTACAACATAAAACCATACGATTAACATCTGATGGCTCCAGAAGGTTGATTAACGGAACGTTTGATTGGGCTTACGAAGAGGAATTTGCATGTCGGGATGGATTTCAATGGAGTCCCGACAGCAAACAAATTTCATTTTGGCGAATAGACGCTACGAAAATCCGGGATTTTTATATGATCAATAACACCGACTCGGTATACTCTAAAATTGTTCCAGTAGAGTACCCAAAAACCGGACAGAGTCCGTCACCGGCCAAAATCGGAGTAGCCAATGTAACTACCGGAAAAATAACCTGGCTTAAAATTCCAGGCGATGCCCAGCAACATTATTTACCAAGAATGGAGTGGAGTTCATCTTCTGAAATATTTGTGCAACAACTAAACCGGAAACAGAACGAAAGTAAAATTTATACATGTAACCCTAACTCCGGTGATGCCAAAATAATTTTTACTGAAAAAGATGAATCGTGGATTGATGTAAATAGTCCATGGGAAAATACCTATGGCCTTACATTCCGTCATAAGTTTGATTGGATCAACGGAGGCAAGGAGTTCATTTGGGCAAGTGAAAAAGATGGGTGGAGGCATCTTTATAGAATAGCAAAAGACGGATCCACAGAAACTCTTATTACCAGAGGCGCCTTTGATGTGATGGAAACTCTTCTTATTGATACAAAGAAAGATGAACTTTATTTTCTTGCTTCGCCAGACAATGCCACTCAAAAATATCTATTTAAGACGAAACTGGATGGAAAAGGAAAAGTTGAACGTGTGACTCCTGCCACGCTACCCGGCACTCATGACTATAACATTTCGCCAAATGGGAAATACGCCTCACATACATTCAATAATAACTTCACCAAGAATTCAATGGAACTCATCAGCTTACCTCAACATAAGGCGCTCGTTGAAAGTGAAAGCATACAAACTAAACTAAAAGTTTCAGAAGAAGAGAAAAAGGTGGAGTTCTTTAAAATCAAAACGGAGGCCGGAGTGGAAATGGATGCGTTGATGGTAAAACCAAAAAACTTTGACTCAACTAAAAAATATCCCGTTGTATTTATGGTGTATACCGAGCCTGCAGGTGCCAATGTACGTGATGTATATGGTGCAGGCGATAACTTTTTATTCAATGGTGATATGGCCGAGGAAGGCTATATCTATATGACCATCGACAATCGAGGAACACCCGCGCCAAAAGGTCGCAGCTGGAGGAAATCCATTTACCGGAAAATCGGAACGTTGAATATCCAAGATCAGGCATTGGCAGCTAAAGAGGTTTTAAAATGGCCCTTTGTGGATGCCGATCGAATTGCCGTTTGGGGCTGGAGTGGTGGTGGATCGGCCACATTGAACTTAATGTTTCAATATCCTGAAATCTATAACACAGGAATTGCCATTGCCGCTGTAGCTAACCAACTCACCTATGATAATATCTATCAGGAGCGTTATATGGGCTTGCCTCAGGAAAACAAAGAAGATTTTGTCCAAGGTTCTCCCATCACCTATGCTAAAAATCTGAAAGGAAAACTACTTTACATTCATGGTACTGGCGATGACAACGTACACTATGCCAATGCAGAAATGCTTGTGAATGAATTGGTGAAATACAATAAGCAATTTCAATTTATGGCGTATCCCAACCGCACACACGGAATCTCTGAAGGAGAAGGAACGTTTGAACATCTTTCCACACTGTATTCAGACTTCCTTAGAAAGAACTGCCCTGGAGGGGGAAGATAGGGCGTTAGATATTTTGTTTGAACGTTTGCCCTTGTCGTTTTTGAGATGTCCTCTACTTATCCAACTTTTTCATTTCCGTTTTATAATGCTCCTCAGAAGGAACAAGTTCAATGGCTTTCGCGAGATTTAGTTTTGCGAGTTCTTTGTTCGCCAACCTGGCATAAGCTACTCCGAGATTACCATACGCATAGCCTGAGGTTGGGTTAAGTTCCAGATTAAACTTAAAGACTTCAAGGGCTTCATTCAACATCCCTTGGTCCAAAAGAAGATAACCGGGATACGTCAATGCTCCATCGTCCTCCTTCCAGAGATAGTATTTATGTTGCGTTGAATCCTCATTCATATTTTTATAAAAAGCCTTTGCCTTTTCAAGACCCTCATTGGATAATACTTCAGCAAAAGAGAACCCAATTTGTCTTTTTATTTCGCCTGGCTTTTCACCTAAAAGTAAATCAAGTACAGCATGGGCAAAGTCACTGGTTCGGCATAACTCATAATTGCAAGCAACCATCACTGAAATGTTCTTTTCGGGAACGAGGAGCAAAAAACATCTAAAGCCAGTGTCACCTCCCGAATGGCTTACCGTCTTCAATCCTTTATGTTCATCCAAAAACCAACTGACCCCAACGGCAGGTTTGTCTTTTAGATTTACAGAATTAGTCCACAGTAGGTTATAAGAAGAGTTAGAAAGGATTTGATTGTTCTTGTATTTGCCGCGATGAAGATTGGCCATAGCATAGTGGGTCATTTCCAAAACATTTGAATTCATGGTGCTGCTTGGTGCATGGATTTTGTTGTACGGATACACTTTGCTCACGATCGGTTTCGCAGCCCACAAGTGGCCCGTTACCCTAAGGGAATCAGGGATCTCCGGATATATAAAACTACTATGTTCCATCCCGAGCGGATCTAAAATATTTTTCCTAACATACGTTTCAAATGGCATTCCTGATACTTTGGTGATCACCACACCAAGAATTTCAAAAGCAGTGTTGCTGTACGACCAATCCGAGCCGGGTGCGAATAGCATCTTGTCATTTTCCAAGCCCCGGACAAAACGTTCAGGCGCAGCCTCATCATTTTGGGGCTTATCCCATTCATAATCCTCAACATCACCAATTCCGGAAGTATGATTTAACATCTGCCTTATCGTAATGTATTTATAGTTTTCATCCTTCTGTTTGAAGTAAGGCAGGTAGGCAATCAGTTTGTCATCAAGATTAATTTTTCCTTGCTCTGCCAATTGCATAACAGCTGTTGCAACAAAGGTCTTTGACACTGAAGCCCAGTGAAAGACATTGGCAGTTTTCATTGGTTCCTTGGTTGTTACATTTCTAAGGCCAAATGCACCTGCGTAAACAACTGTGTCATTCCTGGTGGCTGCTAAGGTCAATCCCGGTATTTGTTGTCGGTCAACTACTTCATGCAAATAGGTATCAATTCTTCTTGCTTCATATGTTAATTGCACTTCAGGTAATGGTTGCTTACATCCAATAAGCATCAGGATAAACAAAACAAAAGTTGAATTAGGCTTAGTCATCTTATTTCTGGTTGTTATGTAGTTGATGTAAATAGGTTAATGTGCTTTGTTGCTCAGTATAATTGAAATTGAAATTTAATTTGTTAGCAACCTGAGTGGCAAATTCACCAAATAGTTCCGTCATTATAAATAACGAAGTCCAAATATTTTTACTGATAAAGTCCGAATAGGTTGTCAATATGGCATTATATTCATTCGGTGTCAAATACTTTTTCATGAACTTTCCACCTTTGCCGAAGGAAACGGAAAAATTTGTGTTAGTTCCAATATACCATTCAATTATATTCATGAACATTTTTCTAACCTCATTCTCCATTATCGCTTTTGCATTTGTTATTTCCTCTCGTATAAGTGCTTTGGCAACATACGTGCTTACCCACCAAAATTCGTTGCAGGTGTCATTAAATAACTTATCGGTTGGCCGTTTGATCAAATAGTCTTTATCGCTGGCCAATTCAATGTTTGAAAACAGATTATCTTTATCTAACCAAACAATCGTCAGACTGTCAATTTCAAAATCGCTTTCAAACTTGTCGGTTGGAAATAGCGATAAGTCGATTCTATTGCCATCTTTGAAGAGCATTAAGTAGTGAAATGAAAATGTTTCATTCTTCTGGCTATCGCACAATGACATTTCATCCGGAAGTTGCCAAATCAGTTTATCACCAAATATGGAAGTCCAGGTATGGTCAGCAGTAAACATGTCAATTTGGTTTACGATGTAAACAATATCAAAATCCTGAAATGGGTCGGGCTCAACATTGTTGTTTGCCCGCGAACCATTCAATAATACCGCTCTGATCCTGTCGTCAGAATTCGCTGTGTCAAGAATAATTTTTTTTATTTCGTCACTACTTCTCATTTTAAGTCTGTACGGGGCCAGCAATTAGATTTGCTCGTTATAGGCTACTTTGAGAATGCTTTTGATAGTTCCAATAATTCTTGTGAACCCGGAAACAAAGTTAATCCTCGCTTCCATGCCAGCTTTGCCTCCTGAAGGTCATTATCTGAATTCTCACTTTGATTGGTTTTAATCAGCATCAAAAGAGATTTAATCACCAGTACAATAGCATTTTCATCCCGCCATTGTTCATCAATTAAAATACATCTTCCTGCCACTAACGAACCGTTGTAATCTCCTTTTAAGAATTTTAATCTTCCGTCATGATACATGATATACGTTTTTTTCGTGGCCAGTTTACTTCCTTTCTGATAGATTGCTTCACATAAATCAAATCTATTCAGTTTCCCATACAAGCTGATTAAATGAGCATAAGGTTCATCATAACCTGGGGCAAGGTCAATGCTCTTTAAAAATGCTTTTTCTGCCAATTCCAATTCATCAAGATTGCGAAAAGCGTTACCGATTGAATTCAATTGCGTTGGCGTTAAACGATACGAATCCAATGCGTGTACCAACTCCTCTTTAGTACATCCATACGTTGCTATTTTAATTTCCTCCCCAATCGGTAACGACTTCATTTCTTTAGTCATTCTGAATAAATATTAAAATAATCTTAAACATTATTTGTTGCTTAGATCAGGGGGTTTTTTGACGTGCTTCCATAAACCATAACTTTTTGTCCAACCCTGAGTTTTATACCTGTACCAGAAATGTAACGACAAGGCAAAAACAAACATGATGAGTAAACCAGTCCAAAGCAATTGGCTTCCCCAAAAAAAGTATAGCACAAAGCCTAGCAAAGTGTATTTCAAAATTCTGAACCAAACAGGTTGGGAATGTTTTGAAAATGCAACCTCTATTTCGCGTTTAATTATTTCAGCTAAGGTCATATCATGAGCTTTTTCAATTACTTATCAACAGGTTTTCTTACGTCCTGCCCGATGAACAACAATTTGTTGGTTTTGGGAACTTCTATATGAATCTCTCTCATTCCGTATTTACGGTCAAACGGCTCTTTAAATTTAAGCATATTAATAATATTTGCATGCAAAAGAAGCACTGCTATATCCTATTGCCCGTGCCCTGCCAATTCAATATCTTTAAGGTCATTGGCTTACCTTATGAATCGCTTGAAAGCGCTCCTGCGAAGTGTGTTTGGGTTCTCGCGAACAGAGACCAATGCCTTCCTTATTCTTCTCCCTTTAATGGCGTTATTAATTTTTTCCGAACCTATCTATCGCTTTTTCCTTGTACAACGGGAAGATGATTTTTCAAAAGAGAAAATTATTCTGGATAGTCTGGTGGCCCAATGGGACTTTCAAAAACAACACGATAGTACTAGCCTGCCTGAAAGAGATAAGTTTAAATTCGATCCCAATACGGCAACAGAAGATGACTTGCTTGCTCTGGGATTTCCGGGCAACCTGGTACAACGCATTTTAAACTACCGTTCCAAAATGGGAAAGTTCAGCATCAAATCTGATGTGATGAAAATATATGGAATGGACTCCGCCTTGTACACAGAATTGGTCCCTTTTATCAATTTACCGGAGAAGAAAAACTTTGTAACTGCAACTAGAAAAGATAAAACAGATATTTACAAAAAACCTGAAATTCCGTTATTCAATCTCAACCTGGCGGATACTGCACAGTTAAAAAGCATTTATGGAATTGGGCCTGTTCTCGCCAATCGCATAGTGGAATACCGAATCAAACTAGGTGGTTTTATTTCTTCTCAGCAACTTTCTGAAGTGTATGGCCTTGATACCGCTGTGATCAACAGGCTCAACAACAAATCATTCATACCCGAAAATTTTATTCCTAATCAGCTTAATATCAACCAGGCAGACGAAAAAACGATGGCGGCCCATCCGTATATTAAATTCAAACCGGCCAAAGCAATTATAACGTACCGATTTCAGCATGGTAATTTCAAAACGATTGACGACCTTACCCATATTAAAACTTTGAAACCTGAAACTATTGAAAAACTGAGACCGTACCTCACTTTCTAAGACTTCCGCTCAAGATGCCGGCAAACATCACTGAAATATTACAAACCTACATCAGGCGCCTGACCAATCTCGCTGGCAACAACCGGATGCTGTATTTGCCGCGCATTGCTTCTGATCAGTTTCTGGATGTGCACGAACTAAGTCAACTCAATAAAGAAAAATCATTTGAGATTATCGAGGCATTAATACGTGGCACAAGGAAGGTACTTTGCCCGGTGGTGGACAGCCGGATGGAAGCCAGCAATGAAGCCAGTAAGAAATTAAAAAAGTTATTGCGCCAGGACCACTTTCTTTTTGAAGAGCGTGGCACAAAAGATTTACACATCGGCTGGCCTTTTGTGCACGGAAAATTTTCGGATGGAACATTCGTACGATGCCCGCTTCTCTTCTTTCCTGTTGAGTTGGCTGTTGAAAAAGCACCTGCCGCCCGCCTGCCAGACGGGCAGGGACAGTCAGGTGACCAATGGGTTATTCGATTACGTGAAGATGCAACGCTCTCGTTTAATAAATCTTTTCTATTGGCCTACGCCTTGTACAACAGTGTGAAGGTGGATGAAACTTTGTTGGAGGAAGATTTTGAAGAATTTGATAACGATAGTAATCTGTTCCGAACTTCCCTGTATCACCTTTTGCAAAGCAGTAGGCTTGATATTCATTTTAATCCGGATAATTATCGGGATGAGTTGACCTTTTTTACAAACTTCAAGAAGGAAGAATTCGATCAACAACATGGAAACGGCCAGTTAAAATTATACCCCGAGGCAGTGCTTGGTATTTTTCCGCAAGCAGGATCCTTTCTTGTGCCTGATTACCTGAATCTCATTGATCAAAATAAAATTACAAGCTTCGAAGAATTCTTTTCAAAAAGATGCACTGCCGAACCGTTACTGGATATTCCCTCTCAAAATTCTAATTTTATTTCACTGATCAAAGAAGAAAAGATAGTGACTGGCCTCTTACTAGATGCCTGGCAGGAGAATGCCCTGAAGGCCACCAAGCTTGGACATTCCCTTGTTGTACAAGGGCCTCCTGGAACTGGCAAATCACATTTGATCTGTAACCTGATCTCCGATTGTATTGCCACAGGCAAAAGTGTTTTAGTGGTTTGTCAGAAACGTGCCGCGCTGGATGTGGTGTATCAACGCTTAAAAGAACAGGGATTATCCGATTTTATAGCGCTGGTCCATGATTTTAAAAATGACCGCAACGAAATTTATCAAAAAGCAACTGCACAAATAGAACGCGTAAACGAATATAAAACACGCAATACCAGTCTGGATACCATTCAGCTTGAGCGCAAATTCTTTCATGCCTCGAGAAGGATCGATCAGATCACCGAAGAACTGGAAGAATTCAAATCGGCACTCTTCGATGAACAGGAGTGTGGTATCAGCGTAAAAGAGTTATATCTCCGTTCTTATCCGAAAGAAGAAACTATTAATCTCAAGCAAGAATACCAACATTTTAAAATAGAAACGGTTGATGAGTTTTTACCGAAGCTTCGTTCATTCATGCACTATGCCTCACGCTTTGAGACAGCCAGTTATCCGCTACACAATCGAAAGTCTTTTGCTGATTTTACTTCAGAAGATCGAAAAGCAATAAAATCAATCCTGGAAGAAATTCCGTTGTTACTAAAAAAACTGACCTCAGTGTTGTCCTCCATTTTAAGCGCCACCCCTGATTGGCAACAAAACGAGACTTTGTGGGAGAAAGAATCTGATGTAAAAGAAGTATTTCGTCTTCTTTCGGAAAGGCCGGCTTATGCATACTTTCAAAGAATGACAGAGGAGAACGATGACGAAACAAGCTCACTCTGGTTATCAAATATCAAACGCGTAGTTAACGATTGCTTTTTAAACGATGGACCAGAAATAAGTACACCGGCCGGTCAACTGGGTATCTTTCAGAAAATGCTTAGCCGAAGTATGAAAGCAAGACGAAATATTATCGGACTTGTACGATGGGAATTATTTTCAGAAGATAAGTACTTAATCAAACGAATCCTGGTTAACAATGGTCTCAAAAGTAATAAAGCCGGTTTCCAGATGTTGGAGCGAAAACTGGACAGTCGCCTTAATTTAGAGCATAATCTTTCTAAACTAAAATCAAAACCCTGGTTACTGGACTTTCCGGAGGATTATAATCAACAAACTATCGAAGGTTGGTTTGACATTCAATTGAATGCACTGAAAGCTAAACTTATCTTTAATTCAATACGTGGTATTAAAATCTATATCGATCCAAAAAATCTTTCGGAAAAAGAGTTTAGAGAAAAATTGGAATATCTGTATGGTCAGCTTTCAGTTTTCATTCCACAGAAAGAAAAATGGGCTAACCATTTAAGTACCCCTCAAATCGATCAACTAACCAGTAACTCCAGCCAATCCGAATTGCTGCAAGCGTTATTGGCGCAAGACTTCGATGCCCTTTGTGAATATGATAGATTAAAAGTCAACTTAAGTGCTGACGAGCAAAGTGTCATTAATAAATTGAAGGGGAAAACAGAAACCTGGGACTTTGAAATTGCAAAATCCATCTTCACCAACAGTCTTTTTCAGGCATGGGTTGATCACATAGAAACCAAGCACCCAATACTTAGGATTGTTTCTTCAGGTAAACTTGACTTGCTGGAACATGAACTTCGTGAACAGATTACCGAAAAACAGACAGTAAGTGCAGAAATTATTTTACTGCGTGCCCGCGAACGTGTAGTAGAGGACCTTGCTTTTAACAGACTGAACAATCGAGTCACCTATCGCGACCTGCATCATCAGGTAACGAAGAAGAAAAAAATATGGCCCATCCGTAAAGTGGTATCCGAATTTGAGGTTGAATTATTCCGTATTCTTCCCTGCTGGCTTGCTTCACCCGAATCGGTGTCCGCCATTTTTCCCATGAAGGAGATGTTTGACCTCGTCATTTTTGATGAAGCCTCACAATGTTTTGCCGAACGAGGTATTCCATCTATGTATCGTGGAAAACAGATTCTTGTTGCCGGGGATAGTCAACAACTTCGGCCCAGCGATCTCTATCAACTGCGTTGGCAGGAAGAAGACACCGAAGAACCAGACCTGGAAATTGATTCGTTGTTGGAACTTAGTGAACGGTATCTGCAGCACGTGCAATTAAACGGACATTACAGAAGTAAGTCTCCAGCCCTCATTGACTTCTCCAACCATCATTTTTATGGAGGGCACCTCAACTTGCTGCCCGATGCTAACGTGCTCAACCAACCCGAACCTGCAATTGAATATCTGAAAACAAATGGTGTTTGGGAAAACAACACCAACGTTGCAGAGGCTGAACAAATTGCTAACCTCGTCTTAAATATTAACAAACAACATCCTCAAAAAGAGATTGGGATTATCACCTTCAATGCACCTCAGCAAACTATTGTATTGGATAAGCTGGAAGAAATTTTCTCGCTTCATTCAGGTGGCCTCCCTGAAACACTTTTTGTAAAAAATATTGAGAATGTCCAAGGCGATGAAAAAGATATTATCATCTTTTCCATCGGGTATGCACCAGATCCAAAAGGAAAAATCAATATGCAGTTTGGAAGCCTGAACATGGCGGGTGGCGAAAACCGATTGAACGTAGCGATTACACGCGCACGCGAAAAGATTTACATCGTCACGAGCATCTGGCCGGAAGAACTGCGCGTGGAGGAGTCAAAAAACCAAGGTCCTAAACTATTGAAGCTATATCTCCAGTATGCCCGGGAAGTATCAGAACAAAAAGTAAAACCATTTGACATTAAAAATTCAAAGCACCATCCCGACTGGTATCTAAAGACTAAAATAAAAGATCAGTGCGATTATGAAGAAGCAGAATTGCAAATCGCATCAATGCCGTTCGCGGACCTGGTGGTAAAAAAAGCGCGACTGCCAGCCCTCCCTGCCTTGCCGGCAGGCAGGCGTACGACTAGGGAAGACGGTCCGGATGGGCAGAAAAATCAATTCTATGGACTAATTTTGACCGATGATGATTTATATTATCACAGTATTTCTGTCAAAGATCCCCACGCTTTACTACCACTGCTACTTGAGCAAAAAAACTGGAAACACACAATGCTATACAGCAGATCGTATTGGCAAGACCCCGATAAGTTTTTTAATGAGGTGGCAAAGTTTGTAACACAATAATCACTTAATTGAATAACCAAGTGCCAGCAACTCATCAGCTGAAAGACTCACCACATTTACATCCAGTTTAATCGGTGCTAAGGGCGTATCCGTAGAATCTGTTTTGACAGAGGCTATCGCATCTACAACATCCATTCCTTTGAATACTTTTCCAAAGATCATGTAGTCTCCATCTAGTCGAGGTAGGCCTTCTTTATTCTGAACGATATACAACTGACATCCAGCTGAAAGTTTTTCAGGGTTGTTGTCACGTCCTGCCCCCACTGCCCCATACACATGACGTATACTATCCTGAAATTCTGGTTTCAACAGGTAAGGAGAATCTGCAAAACCCTCGGGCGTATCAGGGCAGCCACCCTGAATAACAAAATTATTGATTACCCGGTTGAAAGTGAGTGTATCCCAATAGCCTGCGTTGGCAAGTTGGATAAAACTTGTCTTGTGGTTTGGAGTTTCATCGTACAACCAAAAGAGGATCTCACCTTTATCTGTTTTTATCTGGCCGATAGAATATGATTCTTTCTTTGCCGTAGAACATGAAAACAAAACCCCAACAAGCAATAGATGCAAAATTTTTTTCATAATAATGATTTTAAGTATGCAGCCACATCAAATATTGATAACTAGTTACGATAATCCAAGGCCGGTTTCCGATCGCCAATTAGTGCTTCGTATCTAAAATTATCTCCCCTTCGCTTGCGCAATTCCTTCCATGATTCTTCGATGACCTTTGGAGAATCAAACAGATCAATTGCAGTTAATGCCAGGGTTTTGGCAGCTACCATCATTCCTTTGTGTCCAATAGACATTCCGCCAGCAGCCACTGCTTGCCAACTATGTGGTGCAGTGCCTGGCACCCAGGTTGCCGTCATCAAGCCAGCTGTAGGTACGATCCAGCTTACATCTGCCACATCAGTGGAACCACCACTATTCATTTCTTTCAATTCACCAATCTCATTGGTGACTTCTAGTCTGGGTACAGATCCTGTAAAACTTTCCTGAATCTTAGTTGCGAATTGTTTCTCTTCTTCACGTAACGAATAGCCACCCACAGTACGCAAATTGGCATTCATTACATGCGCCAAAGATTCATTAGGCAGCATATTATATACACCACCTGTCACTTCATATTTCATTTTAGTATCCGTGCCCAACGCAGCACCTTCAGCGGCTTTCACAACCCGCTCCCATAATGACTTCACTTCTGCTGGATTTGGATGACGAACATAATAATATACCTCCGCGAATGCAGGAACCACATTTGGCGCTTCACCTCCCCTGGTGATCACATAATGGATTCTTGTTTCTTGTGTTACATGTTCTCGCATCATGTTTACCATGTCATTCATGGCCTCCACAGCATCAAGGGCCGACCGCCCCCTTTCTGGCGAAACGGAGGCGTGAGAAGCTATTCCATAAAACCTAAATTTTCCGTTCTTATTGGAGAGTGATGCTTCCCAACCAGCTTTGTTGGAATCCCATGGATGCCAATTCAGGACCACATCTACATCCTTAAATAAACCATCGCGTACCATATATACTTTGCCAGAACCGCCTTCTTCCGCTGGGGTTCCATAAAAGCGAATAGTTCCTTGTTTTTTATTGGCGATCAACCAATTCTTAACTTCAATGGCAGCCGCTGTCGAAGCTGTACCAAATAGATGATGCCCACAGGCATGACCAGCTTTTTGATTGGCAATAGGTTTCAATTCAGGCACAGCTCCTGAGCAACACCGGGTAGAGCATCATACTCTCCCAGTATTCCAATTACTGGTTTGCCTGTGCCATAGGTTGCTATGAATGCCGTGGGCATGCCCGCCACATTGCTCTCGATTTTAAAACCTTCCTTGCTCAATACTTCCTGCAGCAACGCTGAACTTTGCGTTTCCTGAAAACCAACTTCAGCATACCCCCATATCTTATTCGCTATCGTTGCATATTGATCATACTTTGAATCAAGAGCTTTGATGATTTCAGGTTTGGTTTTCTGAGCGTAGGTTGTCACCCATCCAAAAATAATGATCAGAAGAAAGGTTAGTTTAGTTTTCATCGCTGCAAAATTTACTATAAGGATAAAACTACAATATTCTTATGAGATCACTTTTTTACAAACGGTTTTACATAAATCTGCTCAATAGAAGCCGTTGACCTACTATTTCATTTTCTTTTACTCCTAATTTTTATAGCTTACCTCACCTAATTCACTTATTGATATGAAAAAACTTTTGCTGCTACCCTTGATCATTTTTGCACTAACTGTTCGCGCGCAGGAATCCGTTAAAAAAGCACCTGAAATAAAGGAAGGTGATGGCCCATACACTCAACTCATCATTAGAGGTGTAACACTTATTAACGGAACTGGCGCACCCCCAGTAGGCCCTGTAGATATAGTGGTGAAGCAAAATAGAATTGTAAACATTGTAAGTATCGGTTTGCCTACTCCTGGCATGCCAAGTGATGACAACCGACCTAAACTAGAAACCGGTGGCAAAGAACTGGACTGCAATGGCATGTATTTAATGCCTGGCTTTGTTGATATGCACGGCCACATTGGTGGTGGACAGGCTCCCAATGCAGAATATGTTTTTAAACTTTGGATGGCCCATGGTGTCACTACCATTCGCGAGCCAGGTTCGGGCAATGGATTTGATTGGGTGCTCGACCAAAAAACCAAAAGTGAAAAAAATCTGATCACTGCACCACGAATAAAAGCTTACGTCACATTTGGGTCGGGAAGTAAAACTCCACTCTCAACACCGGAACAAGCCAAAGCCTGGGTGAATGAAAATAAAATGAAAGGGGCAGATGGAATTAAGTTTTTTGGAGCCGCACCTGATATCATGGAAGCAGCCCTAAAGGAAAACAAGAGGCTGGGGCTTCGCTCCGCTTGCCATCATGCTCAGCTAGGCGTTGCCCGTTGGAACGTATTGAGTTCGGCAAGTGCGGGGCTTACCACCATGGAACATTGGTATGGTTTACCTGAATCGATGCTGGCCAACAGCACCATTCAGGATTATCCACTCAACTATAATTATTCAAATGAACAACATCGGTTCGAAGAGGCAGGAAAACTTTGGAAGCAAGCCGCAGCACCCTATTCATTAAAATGGAATACGTTAATGGATTCTTTGCTTGAATTAGATTTCACACTAGACCCAACGTTCAATATCTACGAGGCCGCACGCGATTTGCACAAAGCACGCAGACAAGAGTGGCATGAACTTTATACACTACCAAAACTGTGGACGTTCTATCAGCCCAGTCGTGCAGCACACGGTTCTTTTTGGTTTAACTGGGGCACAGAGCAAGAAGTGGCCTGGAGAGAAAATTATCGTTTGTGGATGACGTTTGTCAACGAATATAAAAACAGAGGAGGTCGCGTTACCACGGGATCCGATTCAGGTTTTATTTTTCAGGTATATGGGTTTGCTTACGTCCGCGAATTAGAATTACTCAGGGAAGCAGGGTTTCATCCGCTGGAAGTAATACGTTCTGCAACCTTGTGTGGTGCACAAGCTTTAGGTATGGATAAAGAAATTGGTTCTGTTGAAATTGGCAAGCTTGCCGACTTCGCCATAGTAGATCAAAATCCATTGGAAAACCTGCAAGTACTTTATGGTGTTGGTGCTGTTAAACTCATGGACGATAATACCATGGCTCGCGTTGGCGGAATAAAGTACACGGTAAAAGATGGAATTATATACGATGCAAAAAAACTTCTGGCAGATGTAAAGAAAATTGTAGACGAAGAGAAGGCGAAAGCTGGTTTTGTATTGAAACAACCGGGTGTGAATTAATAGGCAGTTGGCAATAGGCAAAAACTACAACCTGTTAACTATCTCCTTCATAATAAAAACAAAAGTATTGATGAAAAATCCATTTTGTCTATCCCTACTCCTTTTCGTCTGCTGTCAAAGTCCAAAGTCAGAGCAATCTCTTACCGAACCAGCACCTGAAATAATTTCATTGTTTGGTGTACACTACTTCGCGCCAACAACTGCTAATCCCAAACTGGATAGCAATCTGGCAGTTGCCCGTAAGAATTTTGAAACGGACCCCTCAGAAGAAAACTATATCTGGCTGGGCAGACGCACCGCGTATCTTACGCGCTACAACGAAGCCATCAAGATCTTCAGCGAAGGAATTGAGAGATATCCAAACTCTTATAAACTTTATCGCCATCGTGGCCACCGTTATATTTCGCAACGCAAATTTGACGAAGCCATTGCAAACCTTGAAAAAGCCGTTGAATTGTCGAAAGACACTCCTATTGAAATAGAACCAGATGGGCAGCCCAACAAACTCAACCAACCACTTTCCAGTGTTCAATTTAACATTTGGTATCACCTGGCACTGGCCCATTATCTGAAAGGGGAATTTGACCTGGCTGAAAAAACATACCTGGAATGTCTGAAGGTTTCAAACAATGATGATCTGATCACCGCTACCGTAGATTGGCTTTACATGACGTACCGAAGAAATAACAAGCCTGAAGAAGCAAAAAAACTTCTGGAGCAGATTACCGGTTCTATGGTCATCATTGAAAACGACTCCTATTATAAAAGACTTGCCTTGTATAAGGGCCTTTTGCCTGTGGATTCAGTTCTAAGTGTCAATGCATCAAACACAGACGTAGATCTTTCTTTGGCCACACAAGGTTATGGCGTGGGCAACTGGTATCTGTGCCAGCAGGATACGGCCAAAGCCAAAGAGATATTTGAACGGGTTGTAGCCGGAAAACATTTTTCTGCATTTGGATTTATAGCGGCCGAGGCAGATTTGGCCAGGATGCAATAATGTTATCGATTAGAAATTGTAAATTGAACCACCATACACCAACTTAATCACCATGAAGACTTTCCTTACCTGCGCTCTGTTTTTCCTTGCTTGTTGCGGCTCATTTGCACAAAAGGCCGACTCCCGATATTTCGAGATGCGAATATATTATTGCTTTCCTGGCAGATTGGATGCCTTGATTGACCGCTTTCAAAGTAACACCACCCGGATTTTTGAAAAACATGGCATGGAAAATATTGGGTACTGGCTGCCAGTGACCAATGACAAAAATGCACTCTACTATATATTGGCCTATCCTGGTAAAGAAGCTCGCGAGAAATCATGGTCAGGCTTCATGGTCGATCCGGAATGGAAAGAAGTTGCATCTAAATCAGAAACAAGCGGAAAAATTGTAGAGTCGGTTGTCTCTGTTTTTATGAAAGGAGCTGACCTACTTCCCATGATCAATGGTGCCAATAGCAGTGGTCAGGATAGACTATTTGAATTAAGAACATATACGTGCCTGCCCGGCAGGTTCCCAAACATTGTTACGCGATTTAAAGACCACACGATAAAACTCTTTGAGCAACACCAGATGGAAAACATAGCCTACTTTAAAAGTGAAGAAGCTGATGGCATTCAACCTAAATTAGTTTATATAGTTGCGCATCAGAGCCAGGAAGCAGCTACTAAATCATGGGCGGATTTCCGTAACGACCCGGTGTGGATTACAGCAAGGGATGCATCCGAGAAAGATGGAAAAATTGTAGAGAAAGTAGAATCTGTTTTTCTCAAGCCGTTGGGCTTCTCAAAAATCAAGTAGTTACTGAATTATCAGGAGCGAACATTTTAGTTTCCTTGGATGAAGGCTGCCCGGATAGATTTAGTCCATTAGAATTGAGCAGAGATAAATTTTAATAACTTTGCGCCTCATTAAAAAAGAGGAAGGCTTGCGTTCTAAAGATTCGGTGAAAGATAGCCTCGTAGTTCAATGCCCGCCCGGCTGACGCCAGTCGGGACGGGGATAGAATACCTGCCTGCCGCTAGGCAGGGAAGGTTTCCTAAACTTTTAATACAGGTCAGGGAAAGTTAGAAAGTGATATTAGTTAAAGAAAATTTTGGCCTCGTAGTTCAATGGATAGAATAGAAGTTTCCTAAACTTTTGATACAGGTTCGATTCCTGTCGAGGCTACTAAAAAATAATTAAATATCTGATATTCAAATTATTGGATGTTTTCTATTTTAGTAGGTCGGGTCAGGAGGCCTTTAATGTCTCCTTTTCCATTTAGGATACCGACTATTCAGTATCTACCTTTAAGTGGGAATAAACTCTATTTTGTGAAAAAGCTTAAATATCTGTTAATCTTTTTTGTCGGAACAATTCTTTTCAATTGCTCTGATTCGTATAAATTACTTTTGCTCTTGTAACGTTACAGCCTTAAATGCACTTATATGGAAAAGAAATGTTTCGTAATCATGCCGATAAACGAATCTGATGGTTATGCCCAGGGGCATTTCAATAGGGTTTATCAATATATCATCGTACCCGCATGCAAGTTGGCAGGGTTTAGTCCAATAAGAGCGGATGATCCGAATAGTACTGATCCTGCATTGGATATACTAAAAAAATTTATCGAAAGCGATATGGTCATCTGCGATCTAAGCTCCAAAAATCCAAACGCTCTTTATGGATTTGCCATCCGGCAAGCAATTAATCTTCCGGTAACTTTAATTAAAGATCTAAAAACGGAAGTTATGTTTGCTATTCAGGAATTTGGCGAAGTGGAATATGATGAGTCGCTCAGAATCGATACTGTACAAAAAGAAATTGAAACATTGGGTGAAGTCCTAAAAGTAAATTTTGCAAACAAAGCCGACACCAATACAATACTCAATCGGCTGGGTATTGGATTGACCCAATCGTCTGCGACACCAAAAATAGATGAACCAGATCACGATGATACTACAAAAAATAAAGAAAGCCACTTACCGGTAATTACTCCTCTTCCAGATTATGTTGGGGACCCAATTACTGAACATGAAGAAATCGATAAATTAAAAATAGGTGATTTCCTTTTCCATATAAATTATGGAAAGGGAGAGATACGCACCATAAAAAAAATGGCAAAAGATAAAATTGCAGAGATTCATTTTGACTCCGGATCGAAAATATTGGTTCTGGTTACTTCGGGATTTTTTAGAAAAATCAATGCATAGCATGACGTTTATTTAATCGCCATCAGAATTCTTTAATTAACTTATTACCAAAACGGGAATTTCTTCATGGTTTACCAGATCTTCCGCCACGCTATGCCGTATGAGGAAACCAGTTTTATCCTGAGTGGTTACGGCAATCATATCGGCATCCACCATTTCAACAAACTGATGGATTCCCCACTCTTCATCGTTCGCCTCGGCCGTATTGCTTGTAAATGAAATGTCCGGATAGGGTTTTGAAAGCATTTGCACGATATGGTTTATCATATCCTGATCAACCAGCTTGTCTATAAAATTTATAAACAATATATGCACGGTGGCCTTCCATAGCCTGGCGATATCTACCACTACATCAAAAGCTTTGGTAATATCGGCCCTAAAAGTTGATGCAAAGACAATGTTATTGATCGAAAACTGATCATGTATGGAGTCTTTGATAACCAAAACTGGTACAGGTGAATGGCGAACCACCCGCTGGGTATTGGAGCCAATAATAAATTCGCGTATGCCTGAAGCCCCATGTGAACCCATCACTACTAAATCAATCTTGAGAGACTCAATATAATTTTCAATACGTTCATTTCCATTATCAAAGACCAATAGGGGGGTGGCATATATCCCAAGTTGTGAGGCTTTTGACACCAACTCATTGAGTTCACTTCGGGCGTGACCCTTAACAGGTGCCTGAATTAAAGCTTTAGTTGTGTGTGGTACATGATAATTTTCATCAGGGCTTGCCGTGATGTGCAGAAAGTGGATGGTAGCTTTAAACTTATCCGCAATAAGCATTGCCGCTTTAGCAGCATTTTGCGCGCAATCCGAAAAGTCAGTTGGCACTAGAATATTTTTCATGGACATAACGGAGATAGCTTAACGTAATCACTTCTTTTTTTTGAGTGTATAGGTCCAGACGGGACATTCTATATGGTTCACGACATCTTCCGTGATGCTCCCTGCAAGGAAATGGGACAATCCTTTGCGCCCATGTGTCGCCATCGCCAGCATATCCGCCTTGATCTCCTCGACAAATGAAATTATCCCATCAGGCTCATAGCGGTCCTGCCGTAGATTAAGTGTGAAGTTGGTAAACTTATAATGTGCGGCATACTCCTTCAATTCATTATCGCGAATAAAATTCTCAGGTGTATTTAAGAAAAGGATATGCAATTTCGCATTAAAAAATTCCTGAAGCAGCTTTAGCTCTTTAATAAAATCGCCTTGGCCCACCTGCATGGAAGTTGGGAATACTATATTCCTGATAGACGAGACTGAAACATTTTTCCTAATGACAAAAACCGGGACTTTGGAAAATCTAACAATCTTCTCGGCATTGGAACCAACAAAAAACTCATTCATACCTGTTGCCCCGTGTGTGCCCATTACTACCAAACTGAATTTCTTTTCCTCGATGTAATCGCGGATCATGACTGATGTTGATCCGTGGACCACATAGAATTTAATGTGCGCATAGCCTTTCCCATATTTTTTAACCAACTTTTCATAATTATCTTTTGCTTCCTTTCCCAACTCCAATAAAATGCCTGAACTATCTATGTACCTCGGCATCCCAAAGGCTGTATCATACCCCACCGGCATGTCAATTACCTTTAAAACCGTAACAGAGCCTCCGCTGAGAGAGGCAATATCAATTGCGAATCGAAAGGCTTCGATGGAAGGCTCTGAAAAATCGCACGGTACGAGTATCTTTTTCATCTGCTAAATTTTGTCTAAAAATAGAATTATTCTAAAGGGTGGAAGATGATGCCAATCCTCGCTAAAAATGATTGTTATCATTTGCCAATCTTGGCCATGCCCTCAATGATAAGGCTCACATGATTACGGGACAATAGTCATCGCGAAATTCAGTGGTTTATTGAAAATTGCAACGCAATCCGGAGGGCAAGAAAATGAGAGTATTGATGTTTGGTTGGGAATTTCCTCCCCATATTTCAGGTGGGCTGGGAACAGCTTGCTTTGGGCTTACCCAATCACTGGCAAAAAGAAACATACACATCCTTTTTGTGGCTCCCAAGGCCAATGACCATACACCGTTTAAAGGTGTAGATGTAATAAGTGCCAGCAACATTCCAGTGCCGCTTTTATCCGCTAAAAAAAATCTATCCGCTATATCAGGCAAAGGGGAGCAGAAAATCGAAAAAAAAGAAAATTCAAGCAAACTAATATCCATTACTGTACCTGCAGAAATTCTTCCCTATTTCTCAAGCGATTCACAATTCAACGAAACTACAATTGAACAGTGGAATTATCAATTTAATGTAGGCCGTAGTGGCGCCAGTTTAGAAAAAGATGCAAAAGCCCAGGTGCGATATCCCTTTACCGGAGGCTACGGTTCGCGCTTGTTGGATGAGGTGAAACTGTATAAAGAAGTGGCAGGAGAAATTGCGAGGGAAAATTCATTCGATATCATACATGCACATGACTGGTCAACTTACCCAGCCGGTATTGAAGCAAAGAAAATTAGTGGCAAACCTTTGATTATACATGTGCATGCTACTGAATATGATCGTGCCGGAGAGAATGTGGATCAGCGCGTTTATGAAATCGAGCAATCAGGAATGCAAAAAGCCGACCGGATTATTGCCGTAAGCCAAATGACAAAAGATACGATTACATCACGATACCATATACCGCCCATTAAAGTAAACGTTGTTCATAATGGAGTTGCACCCAAGAAAAATAGCAGTTGTGCAGCGATGCCTCAACTTGGAAATAAGGTAGTTACGTTTCTGGGAAGAATCACGCAACAAAAAGGGCCGGGCTACTTTGTTGAGGCCGCCCACAAGGTACTGCAACGGTTTCCAGAGGTGCACTTTATTATGGCTGGTTCAGGTGACCTGCTTCCAAAAATGATCGAGCGGGTTGCCTCATTGAAAATATCATCTCATTTTCACTTTACCGGGTTTCTGAGCAGTACCAAAGTTGACCAGATATGGTCCATCAGCAATATTTATGTCATGCCATCTGTATCTGAGCCTTTTGGCATTGCTCCGCTGGAGGCAGTCATGGCAGGTGTTCCTGTGATTATTTCCAACCAATCAGGGGTATCAGAGGTTGTTCACCATGCCATTAAAGTGGACTTCTGGGACACAGAGGCGTTGGCGAGCGCCATTTGCAATCTTCTTGCCTATAAGAGTTTAACAAACACCATCAGAAAGAAAAGCGAAGTGGAGATTAAAAAAATTAACTGGGACAGGGCAGCAAAAAAAATAAACACCATCTATCATGAACTTACGACAACCAAATAAAGACCGGTATTTGAATTTCTATTTTCAAGTACACCAACCAAGAAGGCTTGGTCAATTCAGTTTTTTTGATATCGGCACAGATCGCGATTATTTTGACGATGGCCTGAATCAAATAATCATGCGCAGGATTGCTAAAGAATGTTACCAACCTACAAATCTGTTGCTGTTGAAGCTTATTGGTAAATATCCACAAATACGAATTACGTTTTCAATTTCAGGTGTGGCCCTAAAGCAAATGGAACGGTTTGCCCCGGCCGTCATTGAAAGTTTCAGAATGCTGGCAGCAACCGGATCGGTAGAGTTCTTATCTGAAACCTACTACCATTCATTAAGCGCCTTGGTAAGTCCGGAAGAGTTTGTAGCTCAAGTACAGTTGCAAAATAAAAAGATTCTCGAACTGCTTGGAGTGCGGCCCACGGTATTTCGGAATACAGAATTAATTTACTCGGATGAAATTGGCCGGATAGTAAGGGACATGGGTTTCGATGGGATTCTTACTGATGGACTTGATGACTTATTGAAACACCGCAGCCCAAATCATCTATACGAACACCCGGCAAATAATGGATTAAGGCTTTTCTTCAGAAATTATACGCTCAGCGATGATATTGCCTTTCGATTTGTGCAAAAAAAGATGAAAACCTGGCCGCTCACCCCAGAAAAGTACATTCAATGGCTGGAATCCATCACCGAAAAGAAAGACCTGATAACATTGGGTTTGGACTATGAGACCTTTGGTGAACATCAAAAAAAGGAAACTGGCATTTTTCAGTTTTTAGAAGGCTTGTTCGCAACGGTAGCAAGGCATAAGAAATATAGAATGATCACTCCATCGGAAGCTATTGCCTTGCTTCCTCCGGTTGACTCTTTCAGTATACCTAACCTGATATCCTGGGCGGATGAGGAGCGTGACCTTTCGGCCTGGCTAGGTAATGAAATGCAACAGGATGCGTTTGAAACAATAAAAGAACTGGAGCCCGTTGTAAAGAAAACTGGCAATCCAGTCATGCTGAATACCTGGCGCTATCTGCAAACGAGCGACCATCTCTATTACATCTCTACTAAAAAAGGAGAAGATGGGAATATACATAACTACTTTAGCCCCTATCCTTCACCGTATGAAGCCTTTATGAATTATATGAACATCGTGAGTGATTTTTCTCTTCGTTTGAATAACTATGAACGAGCTCAGGCACTTGACCCAACAGGTCGTGAAAAGAACACGCAAATACTGGTGACGTGAGGTACAGGATAACAAAGTCTTTCCAAATTAATCAGGAAGGTAAAGACCCATACCTGAGAATACTGACTTATATTCTATTCGGATCATTGATTCTCTATTTGGGTCGTGGAGTATTTATTCCATTGAGCTTTGCCGCCCTTATCAGTTTTATATTATATCCTATTTGCTCATGGTTGGAACGGAAAAAAATTGGCCGCCTGACATCCATTTTTATGGGCCTTCTGCTTTTGTCAGGATTGGCAAGCCTCATCGTGTTGCTAATGGCAAAGCAGATTTCCTTGTTTCAAAAAGAATGGCCCGTCATTCAAATGAAAATGCAGGAATTAATTACAGGTCTGACCCACTCCTTTGTGAATTATTATTCGATTAGCAAAGAACAACAAGAACAATGGGTCGCTGAAATTGCGGGAAGAGCAATTAATATTATTGTTGAGGGCGCGCCTACGGCTCTCAGTGCGTCCATTTATATGGCAGTTCTTTTGATTATTGTGCCAATATTTTCCGCTTTAATTCTTTACTATAGAAATCAGCTGAATGAGTTCATTTACTATTTGTTTCCCCAAGAACGAAAAGAGGACCTAAGAAATCTCCTCTCCCTTACCATCGATGCCTATTATAATTTCATCAAAGGTATGGCGATTGTCTATTTAATTGTAGGTGCGTTGAATAGCATTGGTCTGTTAATCATCGGTGTGCCTCATGCAGTTTTTTTTGGTTTTATTGCTTCCGTACTCACATTTATTCCCTACCTGGGCATTATGGTTGGTTCGCTATTACCTATTACCATGGCATGGATCACCTTCAATTCCATCTGGTATCCTCTGGGGGTGATTTTGGTTTTTACCATTGTTCAATACCTGGAGGCTAATTTGATCTTCCCCATCGCAGTAAGCAACCGGCTAAATATAAATACCCTTGCAACCCTCATAGCCATTATTGTTGGAGGCATAATTTGGGGTGTATCGGGAATGATTTTGTTTGTCCCCTTTATTGGCATCGTTAAACTTATTGCCGACCGGCACCCCAAAATGAAAATGTGGTCTTTACTGTTAGGGAGTTAATATAGTTCATATTTTGTACACCTTTGTGCGTAAGCCTGCTGGCAATTGGTTATTGATATTATATAAAATCCTGCTACATCCGCCCACATGATATGTGCATGAATTGGCTTCATTAGATTTCAAACCTTTTGATATTTTGATTTAAGTATCACCAATGACACATAAGCTTCCCTTCCTTTTACACAAAAGGAACGGCAACTTGGTACAACTCATGGTAGTATTAAATGATGAAGCTTAGCACTGGTACTTTAGAGTGAAATAGTACACCGTCTGTACCGCTAATAAGATAGCTTGGCTCTACCGTTCTCAAATGTGTAACCATTGCAATTATATTCGCATGGCGCTTCTTCGCACACTGAAGAATACCTTCTTCCTTTTCATTGCTATTATGAATCACCCGATTGAATTTTAATTTTTTATGTGCCTCCGTGAACTTTTTCATCCTGAATTCCATCGTTTGATCATCGACAAAATAGCCTGGTGTATTGATATACGCCAAATCAACGTTCGCTCCAAAATCAATAGCCAAATCCTTCACCACAGTCATGGCAGAGCTTATATTCTCTTCGAAGTTTGACGCAAAAAGAAACTTATTTACACGTCCAAGATTAAAACCTCGTTTGACACTTAAGACTGGACAAGTAGCCGTACGAATGACCCGTTGGGCCGTTGACCCAATGAATTTGTCTTCAGTCTCCCCTTTCCCATGTATGCCCATTACAATAAGATCCATTTTCTTACTCTTGGCAAAAATGACAATCTGTTCAAATGCAACCCCTCCAAGCACATGTGTAATAACATTGCAATTCTTAAAAAAAGCAAGCTTGGCAAACTTCTCCATCTTAATCTCTGCTTCTACAAGCCTGTTTTCAAGTACCGGATATCCTTGTTGAACTGATACAGGTTGCTTCTGCCATCCTACAGGTATATCAATAAGATTCAAGAGGTGAATGTTTCCACCTGATTTACTAACAATTGCTGCGGCCGTCTTAGCCGCGCTGATTGCGAAAATTGAGAAATCGATAGGAACCAGAATATTTTTCATAATGCTATTTTATTGTAAACTCCAAATCGTAAATACTAACTTGTTCCGCTATATTTTTATATACGCATTACACCACCTACTCTTCACATGTAATACAAACTAAAAGTACGCCATCAGATAAAGTAAATAAATCATAAAAATCATTAATCATTATGATTTTTATCATCACTCCATTTCCTAACGTCACTGACATGACAATTCCGAGACTAAAATCCTATAGATGGTTGATATTTATCATCGTAATTAGCTTTGTATTCATTTTACTTTGTGGTCTCATAATACAAACTCTTATGAGCATACTCATGAAAAGTCATGGAGGAATTTTCTTACTTGGAGATGGCTTAGCGTATTCCCAAACTCCTTACTCAGCGCTTCGGCATAATGGCAGTAGAGTTCCAGCAAATGTAACCGAAACGTCAAGAGACTTTCTGGTAGAACTGGCTACTCCAGGCTTGAAACGAAAAGATTTTAAAGTAGAAATTTCAAACCACATTTTGAGAATCCGTTCAGAAGCGAAGGAAGAGAAGAACCGGAAAACCGTCAGATACATCAAAAGGGAATTTACGTATAGTTCGTTCAACCGCTCGTTCACTTTGCCTGATAATGTGAAAGAAAGTGATGTTGACGCAAAATACGAGGGCGGCATTTTAAAAGTCATTATACCAAAGAAAGAAATAACAGTGACAAAGCTTTCTCGAGAAATCGTGGTTGCTTAGATATCGAGACAACCTGATAATTGAAAGCCATTATGGATAGATGTAGGTAATAAATTTTATGGATATTAAGAATGAAATTTATTGGTAAAGCAGTTGTTGTTTTTATCATTTTTGGAGCCATCAGTATCATTTTCCTCACATGGCATTCAATACAGCATAGTGAAGATGAAGAAGATCCGCGCGAAAAAGAACTATTACAGCGCGTTCTGATTGCTACCGAAAGTGATAAGAGCGAGGATTCAGTTGTGACGGGAATAATAAGTCAACTGACTTCACCTTCAATTGATATTCATTTGATTGAAATTGATCAATTAAATCTCGTGAACGAACACGACTGGTCAGCTATTGTAATCTTATCTGCTCCTGAAAGCCTTACAACTGAGAAGGAAGTCCCTGTCTTTATTAAAAATACAGAGGTCAAGGATAAAATATTACTGATACGTGCATCCGGCAGCACTGTCGCGATAGTGGACATTGATGAAATCAATACTACCGCTATAAATGAGAACCTGTCTGCTACTCCAGATGAGATCGTATCCCGAATAAAATCTATGTTTAATAAGTAATAGTGAAACAACTAAAGGACTATAGTAAAAAGCGATTTAAAATTCTGAAGGATAGTTTAGAAAGCTATCGTCATATTCTAGATCCGGAAAAGCTCCACCAAATTCGGGTAGAGATCAAAAAAATTAAAGTAATTATTAACCTGATAAATTCGTGTGCACATAAATTCAAAGGACACAGGCACTTTGTTCCGTTCAGGACCATTTTCAGAAGAGCTGGTGAAATACGGCAGCCAGAAATATTTTATAGACTATTGCTTCTATATCAAATTGGTGGTGTAAGCGATGCGAAAATTCCTAAATCTAAAAAAATTGATGTACTAAGCCAGGCTTTTCAGAAAGATGTTCCTCAATTTATTGAGTCTGTATCCATACAAAAGAAAAAGTTGAAAATGTATTTTGACAAAGTATCAAAAACGGAGGCAAGAAAATACCTTAGAAAGAAGAAGTTAGAAGTAGAACGGTTGATGTTTCCATCCTTTAACTCGGAAAAGTTACATATGGCACGGAAGATCAGTAAGGAAATTATATATCTTCATTGGGTTGATAAGCACAAGAAGGCTGATCCATTTTATGTCGAGATCGAAAATATTATAGGCCAATGGCACGATAAACAAATGCTCTTGCCTATTCTCAGGAAAAGCAAAGCCGCTGATGAGGTAACCGCCCTCGTGGCTGCCAGTAAGGAGGACTTGGTCAAGTTGAAAATGTTGGCATCACGTCATTACAGTCCCTCGCTCAATGTAAATGATTGAACAAAATAGGCCTCAAGCTATGAAAGCTAAACAAGCTACAAAACTTGTCGGGATGGGTTTTTTGACATGGCTAATCCCATTTGCTGTTTCATTCTTATTTTATAAACCAGGCGGTGAGCTTACAATTCCTTACGACTTATTCAAGTCAATAATGATGGTCACAGCATCAGGTACTGGTTGTTACTTCCTTTTTCGGTATTTTACATTTATTGATGTCGGATTTATTATACATGGTGTAATCGTGGGCCTTTCCTGGTTTCTCATCAATATTATTCTGGATACGATTGTTCTGCTTCCCATCATGAAAGTAAGTTTCCATGAATACTTTATATCGATTGGCTTACGTTACACGATTATTCCTGCCCTGAGTATTTCAATGGGATACTTACTGAAAAATAAAGTAAAACAATAATTACTAAAAGCTGAGCGGTCAGGCCATCTGCGATTAATTTTCAAGTGGAATTCGATTGGTTCGGGACGACAAATTACATTCACAGCGTAAAATTGCCAATATTAACATATGGGGGTATGAGATAACGCTAACTCAAGTCATGGATTGATGATCGTAATCAGTATTTTACATGACATCCATCATCCTCTCACCCGTAACCTTCTCTCTATCTTTAAACATCCTGAATTAAATTGTGAGTATGAATTCGAAATTTTTCGAAATGCCCGTCAGGCTGTTTGTATTAAGCATTTTTTTGGTGGTCACCATCTTTGTGTTAGAGGTGACAATGCCTTTTCACACCCTCATTACAGTAGGTTATGTGATTATCGTCCTCTACATGTTACAGTTTCCCCAACAGAGCAATTATGCGACCGCCTTGGGAATTTTTACAACGATCTTAATTACACTTGGCTATTTTTTAAAAGCTTCAGAGTTCAAAAATGAGTTGACTGTACCCGTGAATCGCGGACTGGCTGTTCTTGCCATTTGGTTGGCCGTATATTTTAGTTTACGCTTTAAAAAACTTCTTGATGCCGAAGTCAGACATAAAGAGCAGTTAAATGCGGTGTTCAATAATGCTACTGAAGGTATTTTGATTGTAAACACAGCCGGTGAAATTATATTGATCAATACGTTTGCTGAGCAATTATTTGGATATCATGAGAGGGAACTTCTTGGGGTAAAGGTAGAGAATTTGGTGCCGGCCCGTTTACGTTCCTCCCACTACAGCCATCGGCAAACTTTCATGGCCACACCTAAAAATAGGCCCATGGAAACAGGGAAGGAATTGATAGCACTGCGTAAAGATGGTTCCGAATTTCCTGCGGAAATTAGCTTGGGTCACTTCAATAATCTTGAGGGCACCTTTGCTGTAGCATTCATTCTTGACTTGACAGAAAGGAAAAAGGCGCTTGAAAATATTAACCATGAACAACAACTGGCACAAACCTATTTTGAATTAGCTCCCGTTCTTTTCGTTGCCTTGGACAAGTTCGGAACAGTCATTTCCATTAACAATTATGGGAGCCAACTCCTTGGTTATCCAAAGGAAGAAGTAATTGGTCAAAATTGGTTCAAAACATTCCAGAGTGCAGAGACTCAAGAAGAGGTATTTGACTATTTCAATAAAATTATTGAGAACTCTTTTGTTGAATTACGACACGAAAACACAGTGATTAACAATCGAGGAGAAGAAATTGAGATGAGCTGGAGAAATATCCTCCTCAAGGATGTGCAGGGACATCCCCTGGTAGTTCTTGGTGCCGGTACCGATATTACCGATCGGAAAAAACAAGAGAAATTAGCCATTGAACATCATACCTCCATTCAAAATCTGAACGATAAACTCGAGATTAAAATCAGAAAGAGGACCTCTGAGTTGAAGGAAGCCGTACTAAAACTGGAAGCTGTTAATAAAGAATTAGAAAAAAACCATCAATTATTTACAGCCATCATGCATCATTTCCCAGACAGTGTAGTCGGTGTTCTGAACAAAGACCTAAAATACATTTTTGCGGATGGCCAGGAGCTTCAAAACATTGGTTTGATAAAAAAAGATAATGCAGGCGAGCGCGTATTCAACAATATCCACCCCGCCTTATCGCAGGAAGCAGAGGAAAAACTCAAAGCGGTATTTAATGGCACAAAAGTTTCCTATGATGTGGAGATAGCGGAAAAGGCCTATACCGTCAGTTCAGTGCCTCTTTCAGACGATCATAATCAAATCAATGAAATTCTCGTTGTTATTAAAAACATTAGCACTCAAAAGAGGATCGAGAAAGATTTGATGAATTCCTTTCAAAGAGAAAGGGAGTTAAATGAACTGAAATCTCAGTTTGTGACGATGGCCTCGCATGAATTCAGAACACCCTTGACAACAATTCTTTCATCTGCTTTCTTATTGGAAAACTACACCGGCAAAGAACTGGATGATAACAAATCAACACACTTAGGAAAAATAAAGAAATCTGTCAATAATCTCATCGAACTCCTCAACGACTTTATCTCATTGGGTAAACTGGAAGAAGGAAGAATTAAAGTCGTGTATTCAAAAATTAATATACGGGAATTTTTGGAGGAATTAATTCCTGAAATGGAGTTGGTCCGTAAAGGCAATCAAATAATACGCTGTGAATACGGTGGTGAGGAAATGCATGTACTGTCAGACAAACAATTACTGCGAAGCATACTTTTAAATTTGATCAGCAATGCCATTAAGTACTCTTCCATAGAATCTGAAATTAAGTTGCATGCCGTTGTCTCTGAAAAAGAGTTGACAATTGATGTGACCGATTTCGGAATTGGTATTCCACCTGAAGAACACCGTCATATTTTTAAGCGGTTTTATCGTGCTGAAAATGTAGCTAACATTGAGGGGACGGGTCTTGGCCTGAATATTATCAGAAAATATGTACGACTTCTGAAAGGGAAAATTGAATTTCAAAGTAAACTAAATGAAGGAACCACTTTCAAGGTAACGCTTCCTTTGGTTAACGAAGAGTTTGAAAAATTATCTTAAAAACCACATAATATGTACACTATATTGGTTATTGAAGACAACCAGGAAATGGCTGAAAATATTTCGGCTATACTACAGCTGGCTAAATATTCCGTTTTAACGGCCGCCAATGGAAAAATTGGAGTTGAGGCAGCTCAGCAATATCACCCCGACCTGGTGCTGTGCGACATCATGATGCCGGAGTTGGATGGCTATGGAGTTTTGCATGTATTAGGCCAAGATCCCGATACTGCCAACATTCCTTTTATTTTTCTTACTGCGAAAGCTGACAAAAGCGACTTCCGGGCAGGAATGAACATGGGCGCAGATGACTATATAACAAAACCTTTCGATGGTTTTGATCTACTGAAAGTAGTAGAAATGCGGTTGAAGAAGAATTCGCTTATGAAATCATCCTATAAAAATGACTTAGAGGGCGTCAATCTTTTTTTCAATCAGGCTAAAGAGCTTAAGGAATTCCAAAAGCTTTCAGAAAAAAGACATCTGCGCATCTGCCATAGAAAAGAATTTCTATTCATGGAGGGTCAAACCCTCAACGATGTTTATTTTATAAATAAGGGAAAAGTAAAAACCTATAAATCGAATGCTGATGGCAAAGAGTTGATTACTGGCATTCATACGCAAGGCGATTTTATCGGTTATGTTTCCATACTAGAAGACTCCCCAAGCCATGAAACTGCGACTGTATTAGAAGAAACTGAAATTGCGATCATACCCAAACAGGATTTTCTTGCGCTGTTATATTCCAGTAAAGATGTGGCTCATAAATTCATAAAACTTCTTTCCAACAACCTGGCCGAATCGGAAAGCCGGTTGCTGGATTTGGCCTACCAATCTGTAAGGCAACGTGTGGCTGGCACATTACTAAGATTGAAGGCAAGCCACGGAGCAGATGCTACTAAGGAGTTGATTACGATTGCCAGAAAAGACATTTCCAATATCGTTGGCACGGCTACTGAATCTCTTAATCGGACATTGGCCGACTTCAAAGACGAAGGAATGATTGATCTTATTAATGAAGGAATAAAAATTATGGACGCTGCTAAACTAGAAAAAGTGATGCGCCTCTAGAAAGAGATCTGATTTTACTGTCGCTTTTTAAAGTAAAATGTGAATAAAAAAAACATGGCCCTGAAAGCGTAATAGGCTCCTTGTTGTAATATTCTTTTTATATAGCTCACATGTTTGATATGCTCATCTGTTACTCGCAAACAATCATGAACCATGATGTTGCTCAATGAAACTCCAACTTGTTTAGCAAATACATGATCATCAATTGCCAGGTTAAGCTCAATGCTCGCATAGGCGCTGATATTATTTACATTATAAGATCCTACCGTTGCCCACTTTCCATCGTACATCGCCATTTTCCCGTGAAGCACACTTTTTTGATATTCATAAATCTCGATTCCATTCTTAACTAGCCACCGATACATGTAACGTTCGGCATACTTTGCCAATGCCACATCCGATGGGCCTGCCAATATCAATTGCACTTTTACGCCTCGTTTAACGGCACGTTTTAGTTCCGTTCTGAACTGATCGTTTGGCAGGAAGTAAGCTGACAGGATGATAATATTCTCCCTCGCTTGACGAAACATGGCAAGGTAACTTCGTGTAATCTCTCTCTTTCCACGTACCCAGTCATTGATTCGCACAGAAACCTGGTGGCTATTACGAACAAAAGAAGAATTACTTTTTTTATTCACAAAACTTTTGAAGCTGGCCCGCTTAACTCGAGCGTGACATATTTTGGTCAATTGCTCTGCTACTTCCCCTTCCGCATACACCGCCCAATCCAGCCACGCTGTGTGATCAGGCATGTCATTATAGCGGTCGCTGATGTTGATGCCTCCCACAAGTGAATATTTAGAATCTATTGCAACCACCTTGTGATGAAGTCTTCTGCCCAGGTAGAAATACCTACTTTTTAAAAGCGGGTCGAACATTCTAAAATTGACACCGGCCTCAACCATACTTTTAATGAATGCCTTGCCAAGGTTGCCTGAGGCATACCCATCGACTAACAAAAATACCTGTACCTGGCGCTGGGCGGCTGCTTTCAGCTCATTAGCTACCTCTGTACCTGTTTGGTCTTCTTCAAAAATATAGGTCTGAATGTAAATGGTGTGGTGCGCCTTTCTGATGAGTTGTTTTAATAAACCAAAGTATTCCATTCCACCATGGATCAAGTTGACTTTATCAACCGCTAAATCAACAGATGTTTCCAAAGATCGAGTCGCTATATTCATGACACCAAAAAGCTACTTATGAAAAACAAAGATGGGATAGTTTGCGGTAGAGCTTAATGCTTTGATTACACTTTTATGAAAGATTGATTCGATGATACCGTGATGAATGGAACAAAGTGCCAGCGAATCTATCTCGTTTCGCAGTACATAACTGTTGATGCTGTCAATCACGTTGTCAGAATAAATAGTATCAAATTGAATATTCGCTAACTCCGTAACCTGTTCGATGCTTCGTTGGATTTCCTTTGAATTTACTTCAGCTTCTACTGTATAATGTTGCTTCACTTGCAGTACCGTAATCCTTGCCTCCAATAGCTTTGCCCATTCCGTTACCTGTTCCATCGGTAGTGTGTTCTCATGTTCGTAGTCAAACGCAAAGACGATATGCGAAATATCCCGGAAGACGCACCCATTTGGAATCAACAGGATTGGTGTAGATGAATCTTTGGCAACCTGATAAGAGCGACTACCAAAGAAGAATTCATAATTATCATCAGCACCATTGGTGCCCATTATCATCAAGTCAAAGTCTTTTGAATGCTGAGCAATGATGTCCGTCAGTTTTTTATTGGATGGTTCTACTTCGGATAAACAAGTAATCTTGAACATTTTCATGACTTGATAACTCTGCTCCTCAAGGCGTCCATTAATTGGCTCTGTCGCCAAAAATTTTCCTTTAATTACTTCCACTGGAGGTAGTGAAAAAACTGACTGAATATTCAATAAGGTAAGTTCAGCTCCCACTTTCTTACAAACATTGGCCGCAAAGCCAATAGCTTGATTTGCGGTTTCGGAAAAATCCGTTGGACATAGTATCTTTTTCATAGCTGATCCATTAGTTTCACTGTTCAAATCCGTTTTCTTCTCTCCATTCTATGTTTACTGAAACATAACTGAATATGGAAGCAGATTTTTCGAGCATCATTGACAATTCACTTTATGAATAAATCAAACTTACCCAACAGAAAATATCTAAAGTATGAGTAATATCACTACCATCAATGATTTTCATCAAGTTAACGAAAGAACACTTCTGAAATAAACCTCTCTGGATGAGATTTGGGCTCACTGTGTATTTCAAATGTTTTTGTGTATTATTTTTTATGTACTATGATAGTTGTCATTGAGAACGCTTTGCTCTACATTCAAATTGGCTAGGAAATTTTTCATCCCTGTTATTGATCATCGTTACAAATCGGCAGCATTTTAGAAAGCTGCGCCAGGCTATGGAGAATTTCACCTTGTCAGCATTGAATACAACGTGATTGAATTTATGGAATAAGGTAAGAATATGAAAAAGCCAATTTCAAAACTTAATCGCGAATGGCACCTGGCTTATCCCATGTCTAAAAATGCCACACTGGAACAACGCTTAGATTGGCATATAGAGCATAAAAAAAATTGTGCATGCAGAGTATTCCCGATAAATTGAAACGGGAAATGAAGAAACGATTGGGGTGAGAAAAGCGAATACAGGCTAAAATTATTGTCTATCTTCCTTGCTTGAAAAGTACAGCCCTCATCAGCCGCACCGTTTGGACGCTCTCCCTGGTAAGCATGTTCACCGATATTTCCAGCGAGATGCTCTATCCCATCATGCCGGTGTTTCTCAGAAGCATAGGATTTTCTGTTTTACTCATCGGGTTGTTGGAAGGTCTTGCCGAAGCAACAGCTGGACTGAGTAAAGGATATTTTGGGAAACTATCCGATGCACGCGGAAAACGTTTGCCCTTTGTTCAATTCGGGTATTCACTCAGCGCCATTTCGAAACCGTTGATGGCTGTTACGGTCTTTCCGCTGTGGATATTTTTTGCGCGAACACTTGATCGATTAGGCAAAGGCATTCGCACGGGCGCCCGTGATGCTATCTTATCTGCAGAGGCTACACCCGAAACCAAAGCGCGCGTTTTTGGGTTTCATCGGGCATTGGATACTGCCGGGGCATTCATCGGTCCTTCTGCCGCTTTACTCTTTCTCTATTTTTATCCTGGTCAATATAACACGCTGTTTCTTGTAGCGTTTATTCCCGGAATGGTATCTGTGCTTCTAAGTTTGATACTTAAGGGGCCTGAACGTGTTATCGAAAAACGAGCTGGAGTTACGTTCTTTTCGTTTATTAAGTATTGGAAAATGGCGCCACTCACCTATCGCAAGGTTGTCGGGGGACTTCTGGTTTTTGCACTCATTAACAGTTCGGATGTTTTTCTCCTATTGAAAGTGAAAGAAGCAGGACTAGAGGACGTTCAGGTAATTGGTGTATACATTTTTTACAATCTCATTTATTCATTATTTGCTTACCCTGCAGGAATGTTAGCTGACCGATGGGGAATCCGCACAACCCTGGTTGTCGGTTTGCTGATCTTTAGTTGTGTCTATATCGGAATGTCTAAAGATGGAAACATGATTTGGTTTGGTTTTCTATTCTTCTTATATGGAATTTATGCTGCCTGCACCGAGGGCATCACCAAAACATGGATTACCAACATCTGCGAGCCTAAGGATACTGCCACTGCCATTGGAACGTACACTGCCTTTCAAAGTATCTGTACACTCATAGCCAGTGCTGCAGCAGGATGGATCTGGTATTCCTGGGGTGATTCCTCACTTTTTCTTTTCACAGGGATTATGGCTCTACTGGTTTGTATTTATTTTGTGTTAGTGAAAATCGAAGCGGTCCATTGATTGGGTTTTCTTATGGCTTTTCAATCAACCGATAGAAGGTTTACAATCTACAACAAGACCATACTTTGCGATACTGGCTATCTCAGCAGCAGCTTTCGCGTGTTTTCATAATACCCGCGGTTTTCATCAAATCGTGTGGACCCAAAGATGGTTACACACGGCCTACAAAAATGGATTGCCTTGAAATCTCCAACAAACTAAATTAACCCTTATGGTAAACTTGAATTCTTCCCAACGTAATGGAGGCCATGAAAGAATTTAAATTCTGATTTTACTACCGGCATAAAAGGAAGAATACCAAGTACAAATTTTGATTTCTGAAATTTACCTTGAGAAATTAATCAAATAACTTTTTCTTTGATCCTTCCTGACTAAGGGCAGAGGCTTCGTTTACAATTAACGTGTGTCGTTCAACAGGAATTCCTATTTCCTTCAGTCGTTTTTTAGCAAAGATAATTTCAGTACATAATACCAATCCTGCATCCATCAAATTTGCCTTCTCTTTTTGCGAAAGTGTAGTAAGGCACGTAATGGGATAGAGACCGGCTTGATCAATACTTTCCCGCAAACCTTTGCCTTCAGGATAATCCCACCCTACCAAATTCAATCCCGAACATGTTGCGTATTGTGTGGCATCAAAAGAGAACCGCGTATTCGTTACAATCCAACTCAGGTAATTTCCGTTCTCAGGAATGTTCTCTATAATATCCCTAAAGCGAGAGTGGACATATAAGGGAACTTTGACATCGCAGAATGTCCCTTGCAAATTATGATACTTGCATTCAATCACTTTTCGTACTCCATCTATCTCCGCCAAAATATCGACTTCATGATTTACGCAACGACCCTTCATAATCAGGTTTAGCTCTACAGTATGTCCCTGCCATTTAAATAACTCACTGATGTATTTCTCAAATGGAAACCCTGTGGGTCCCAATTCCATAATCGCTTTTTTTAACTTATACCTGGAAGCTGCCGGTTTATGTTTCTTCCGTAAGATGCTAAACGCCAACTGGTAAATCCTCTTCGTAGTCATCTCGTTTTTTAAGTTCGCTTGTATCTCTTTTACCACCTCTTCAATGACATCGCCAGTAGCACCAGATCTCATCAGTGATGCGCGCAACTTCTGAACAGAGAAGATAGCTCTTTCGCCCGAAGCCTTAATGACCTTGACTCTTGATTTCATAAGTAAGCATATTCCCCTTTGTGCTTCAAGTAAGAAAGTGAAACTGCTTTGGTATTAAACTTAACAAATACAAATGGCTATTTACATAATTGGTGTCGTGAGAATAATCACTTAGCCTGATGATTTTCGTCACGATCTATTTGCCTAACGTTTTGCATCTTTCCATTGCATAATAGTATAACATAGTAGCATTATGAAAACAATACTCTGCCCAATTGATTTCTCTGAAGCTTCTAAAAACGGAATGGAATATGCTTCTCACCTGGCAAAAGCGTTAACCGCCAGCCTTACTTTGCTTTATATTCGCGTATCCATCTGGCCAGAAGCCGTTCAACTCGAAAGAGAGGTACTCGAAAGCAATGAAGCAGTCCAGTCTCAACTTTCACTTTTCGCTACCGAAGTTCAAAAAGAGTTTGGCATTGACTGCAGGTACCATATCCTGCAAACTACTGATACATTTGAAGAAGCGGTTGCCTCCCATGCCAGTCAATTTGACTTGGTTGTGTTGGGGACAAATGGAGCTGATAATTTCTATCAATATGTATTTGGTACCAATTCTTTTCATGTAATAGAAAAATCCAAATGCCCGGTCGTGATAGTACCCAAGGGATGCGCCTACATGCCGATAAACCTTATGGTATATGCTTACGATCCGGAAACAAATCCTATCTTTTTAATTGAGCAACTCAAAAAATTAGCAGTCCCGCTTAGAACAGAAGTTAAAGTGCTACACATCGCTGAAGAAAACCCCTCCTCTGAGATTAAAAAGAAAATGGAAATATTGCATGATGCTGTAAAAGCGAGGGAGTCTAAGAATATTTCATTGAGTTTCGACTTCAGCTACTCTGATGAGGTAGCGCAGGCATTGGATACCTACATCAAAATTAATGCTGCAAATATGCTGGCTTTGTCATTTCATAATCGATCGCTTATGGAAAGACTCTTTAGTGAAAATATAGTGAAACAAATCAGCATGGTAGCAGAGTATCCCGTATTCGTCTTTTGGCGCTGATTCTTTTTCTTTAGTCCATAATGCTTCAAAACTTAATCCTCAACCTGTTTGAATTGATCAATAGAAAACTAACATGGAATTCATTGATTACTATAAAATACTGGAGTTGAATAAGAACGCCATTGATAGCGATATTAAAAAAGCATATCGTAAAATGGCCAGAAAGTATCACCCGGATCTAAATCCAAATGATACTGTTTCAAAAATTAAATTTCAACAAATCAATGAAGCAAATGAGGTATTGAGTGATCCCGAAAAAAGAAAGAAATACGATCAATACGGGAAGGACTGGAAAAACGCGCAAGAGGCAAACCAATATCAAAAGGAAAGAACTAGTCAACAAACCTGGAAAAATGCGAGAGGTTCTGGGCAGGGATTCACAGATAATTTTTCAGAGCATGATTTTTCAGATTTCTTTGAATCGATGTTTGGTGGTCATTCAGGCGGCAGACGAGACAGCCAGGTTAAATACAGAGGACAGGATGCGAATGCCCAGCTTCATCTTGACTTAAAAGATGTTTACACCACGCATAAACAAACACTTATCGTCAACAATAAGAATATCAGACTTACTATTCCTGCGGGTGTAGAACATGGACAAACCATAAGAATTCCAGGGCATGGTGGAGAAGGAGTAAACGGTGGCCCGAATGGAGACTTGTACATCACTTTTTCGATCACTAATTCCACAAGGTTCAAGAGAGAAGGCAACAATCTCTATACAGATACTGAATTAGATTTGTACACCGCCATCTTAGGAGGTGAAATTACCATCGATACTTTTGATGGAAAAGTTAAGATGATGGTCAGGCCAGAAACGCAAAATGGAGCGAAGGTAAAACTCAAAGGAAAAGGATTCCCGGTTTATAAAAAGGAAGGGGAGTTTGGAGACTTGATCATTACCTGGCAAATCAAGATTCCAACCCATATAAGCGAAAAGGAGAAAGACTTGTTTAAAGAACTTTCAAGAGTTGTTGCTTATGGAAAATGAACAATTAATCCCGATTGAACAGTTCTGTGAGTATTACCAGGTTGAGTTCGCTTTTATTCACTCACTGTCAGAGTTTGGATTAGTTGAGATCGCATCAATTGAAGAAAAGGAATATTTGCATCATGAGCAAATCAAGGATATTGAAAAATTGATACGCCTGCATTATGATCTCGAAATTAATCTTGAAGGAATTGATGTTATTTCTCACCTCCTTCAAAAGGTTGAAAGTATGCGGATCGAATTGAATGACTTAAAAAATAAATTGAGGTTTTATGAAAGTTAATAAGGATATCATTAATTTAAACCTCAAACAGCGTAAGAGTTGAAGTGCCTTATGGAGTGTGAGACCATACTATAAAGCGATCCTTCATATCTTCTGGAAGTACAGCGACAATGTCGTGCAATTCGCCAGCGGATACATAATCCGCCATGGTTTTGACTACCGCTTCAATAGCTTCCAGCGCATCTGATACACCTGAGAAATCTCTCCATGCCGATTTACCGTCTTCCTTTATGACCTCTTCACTTAATTCATGTAAGGTCTTAACCTTGACATGAGAACGAGCAGGTTGCCATCCTTCTATATACAATGCTTTGATGACCATAGGCAATTGAGCGAGTAACTGAAATGATTCTTCCATGGTAAGTCTGTTCCGTAATGCATGAAGTACACAACGCAATACTCGCCCTGCCCGATCGGTGTTTTCTTCATCATTAAGTCGTACTGCTAAACGATTAATAAATTCATTACCCTTAGCAGCATGCTTTTCAAAGTTAAGTGCCATAGCATATTCGGTTTAGTGGTTATGTATCTTATTCAAGTTCATCCTCTTCTATATAATTATCCACTGATGTGGTGGCTTTCTGATTAAGCTTAGCCTTATGCTTCTTAATTTGACTTTCTAAATTCTGACAAACCTTCTCTGCAGCAACTTCAAAGCTCTCCGCAAGCTCTTTGGCAAATAGATCATTGCCGGGCACAACTAAAGTTGCTTCAACCAAAAAGTTGTCACGTTTTTCGTTCCTTTCCTTTTTGAGCAAAATGTTACATCGCTCGATTCGATCAAACAGTTTATCAAATCTTTCAAATTTTTCCTCAACGGCTCGTTGCGTTTTTGGATTTAACTTTTTAATGTGCGGTGTCTGAGTAATAATATTCATATGTAAGCGAGTTATATTCCAAGATACATTTTAACTACTCCATTGCTAATTATAGATCCTTTTCATTAACCACCCCAAAATACTTTCTTACAAAGGCATGCTGCTGGTTCTCTGTCATTTTATCAGTTTGCTTCACTTCTATTTTGGTTTTACTAAGACCCAGTTTCTTTACTAAGCTATTAAGTAACTCTACTTTTGCTTCCGTTGGACCAAAGAGGAGTACGTGTTCATATTTCATAATCACCTTGGTTAATTTCTTAAAGTATTCGGATTGCAGGTGTTGCTCCTTGTTGTGTATCATGATTTCGTTTCTGCCAAAACCGTACACTTTTTCCTCGCTAAGCGGCTTTAATTCAATCGTCTTCGTCATCATTGGATCACCCGTAAATTCCATTAAATGAGCGTTTGCATGATCCATCCAAACACCTAATTTTTTAGAAGTTGTCATAGCACATTACCATTTTTAATTGCCTTAAACATAAGTTCAAAAAATGATATCCTCGATGATCCATGCTGTTCATTGAAACGACTTTGCTCATCTCAACACAATTTAGTGTTGTCACTTTCTACTTGCATAGGTCCAAATAGGGCAGTCCACATGATTTACCACATCTTCTGCTACACTGCCTCCGAATAAATGCGCTAATCCTCTGCGTCCATGCGTGCCCATAGCAATCATGTCCGCTTTTGTTTCATGTGCAAAATTTATGATGCCGTCTTGCTCATAAAAATCATTTCGCGTATTAAGCGTATAATCCTTCAGTTTATTTTCAATCGCAAACTCCTTCATCATATCCATTTGATCTTTCGTTCTGTTCATGTTGAACGGGGTATTTACCAATAATAGATGAAGCGTAGCCGAGAAAAAAGACTGCAATTCAGTTAGGCGACTGATCAAATCAATTTGGTCAGTTTGAAGTGTAGTTGGAAATACAACGTTTTTAATTTGATTCAACTCAAATGACTTTCGAACAGCCAATACAGGTGAATTGGAAAAGCGAACAATCTTTTCAGTATTGGAGCCTACCCAATATTCTTTTAATCCTGTTGCTCCATGGGTTCCCATGACAACCAGATCAATCTTATAATCTCCAATGAATTGTCGAATAGTAAGCGTAATTGGTCCTTGCAAGGTTGTAAAATTGACCAAGTCTTTTCTCGGATGCGTGCTCTTCATTCTTTCGAAATTATTCCTCGCTTCCTCCGCCAGGTCTTTCAAAATCTGGGGATCGAAGTAATACATCGGAGAACCAAATGAGGTTTCGTAAGCGAATGGCAAATCGATTACCTTTAAGACCCACACTTCTGCATTAGTTCTGGCAGCGATATTCATAGCGAAGCTATAGGCTTGCAGGGCTGGCTCAGAGAAATCGCATGGTACAAGAATTTTTTTCATGGTGGATTAACTTTTATGAAAAATAGCAAATGGATACCAGCCAGTCCATGATGAATGTCGACTATTCTTATGAGCATTGTCATGGAAGAAACATCAGCTACCTTACATCATTACAAAGGTAATTTCGGCTATTTCATACCTACGAAATCCTGAAGATTAAAGGTGCTATTTCAACAAACGCTAAAATAAATAGCCATGCTGTTCAGATAGATATTTTCTGAAATGAGTTTCTATTTAAGAGAACTGCCAAAATACGAATGCATCAGCAATAAATATTTTTTAACTTCATTCAATGCCTTACTTCGGTGCCCGTCATCTTGAGTGCTTCTTGCCCTGAGGCTATTTACTTTTGCGCGCACATTTGCCCTATACCCTTTGTAATAAATGAAAAGGCCTCTTTCTGCCTCTGTTTCCATAGATGGAAACAACTTGTTGTAATAGGTGATAAGTACATCAGATAGATCTCCCCTGGCAATGGCATCCAGATCCATACAAAGAAACGCCACTTCGTTTAACACGTCTATTTGGCGGTACTCATCATTAAATTCTATGCAGTCGAAGATGACTGGTTCTGGCAACAGAAAAATATTTCTGGAGTGCAGATCACCATGTCCATCTCTAAAAAAACCGTTCACTAATCTGGATTGAAGGAGGTCCTTATTTTTGTCGATGAAAAGATTTGATTTTTCAATTCCACGGTTGATAAGGTCTGCATAGTAATCTCCCAGGGTCTCACGTAAATATTCTAATTCCCCATACAGGTCATTAAATTTTTGCTGAACACCTAATGGGTTAGTGTCTTTTACTATTGATGTCTGTTTATGAAAGTTAGAAATTACTTCCGCCAGTTTATGCATGTCTTGTTGGGTTACTTTACCTTCCTGAAGCAAGACATCCATTTGTTTTTTACGGTCCTGCCTCCTCATTTGGATGACAAAGTCAATTATTTCCCCATCAAATTCTCCAATCGCCAAACCTTTGGAAGTTTGCTTCAGGGGCAGTACTGCCAGGTACATATTTGATGTGAGTCGTTGATTTAGTTGTATTTCCCGGTTGCAAAAATAAAGTCGTTTCTCGATAGTTGAAAAATCTATAAATGAATAGGAAATGGGTTTTTTGAGTTTGAACACAAATTCTTCACAAATAAGGACCCAGGAGATATGAGTTTCCACCAGTTCAGGCGTGTGACAAGTGCAGGGAAATCTGCCATCCCGAATTAATGAGTTTACTCCACTATTTGTCATGACGGTATAAGTAATCTTCAGCCTCCTTCATCATCTTCTCAATGTTTTCATTTGTGGAATTTATAATCAGATGATGTTCTCTCATGGGCTCCCATTCGTTTTTTATTTTTTTATATATGTTTAGGTCAGCCTCGCTCAGTATTCTTGGCTTTGCCAAACGAGCACGAATAGAATTTTCATCAGCAATCACCTCAATAAATTGGATGGCATCCTTCCCACCCACTTCATTCTGAAATTTTCTTCGAATGGTCTTCTTGTAAAAGGTGCCATCCAGCACCAAGTCTATTTTTTTTTCGACAGCTTCCCTAGTTTTCTCCAACATAACATCGTACACTGTCATTTTCTCCTTTGTGGAATACGTCCGGTTGGCATACATCTCCCTCCTTACTTGGTCGGTATTCAGGTATTTCGCATTCAGACTATTCGCCAGATGGAAGGCGAAAAAACTTTTACCTGAGCCAGGTAAGCCAAAAACAATTATGATCATACTTGAAATGTCTTTACAAATCTGAAAGCTTTATACCACCATCAACTTCTAAAGGTTTAACCTGATCCCTGTTAGTGCCCACTTTCAGTAGATACCCAATAACAAGAAGTGCTAATCCTACAGATCCTAAGATGACATGAAGAAAATAGATGGTTTGCCGCAGCTTAACTTGTATTAAAATCCAACCCATAAGGATTACTCCTTGCATCATCACCAACCATGCTGAATTTCGATATCTAAGAACAACGGCAATACAAACAATAATGCTAAACAAGCCATTGGCTACAAAAAGTATAATTCCGGGTATTAGATAATTCTGAAACGAGGTATGCTGTAACCAATCTAAAGACAACTGCAGGCTGCTACCATCCGGATGAAGGATAAGGTTACCTCCACCATAAAGAGTACCAATTCCATTAAATAGCAAAAGTAGTGAGGCTATAATTCGTAATAATACCTTCGTCACAGTTTGAATTTTTATTGACTCCAGTAAGTCTGATCTTCCTTGCTATCAATCTTCTTTTATTGATTGATCATTCCCAAGTATAGTCGCTCAATCAATAGGCCATGTTATAGTTTCCTTTCGAATTTTCCAGCAACCGCTTGACTTCTTCATCAGTTACCTTTGGCAGGACCTCGTAAAAAGTTTCCACGTGAGCTGTATTTGGGGCGATCATCAGGCAACTGATCTCACAACACTCCCGGTCCAACCTTCTTCTGACCGCAGTTGATACAACGGGAGATGCCACAATTATTTTTCTGGGTTGATGATTACGAATGCTCCTCAGGCAGGCAAGAATTTGATTTTCATAGGTCAATTTATCATCCACCAATATTACAATTTTGTCCTTCACATCAATCGGCTCTTCATTGCCTCTATAAAATTTGTACTGATTGTGTAGGTTAAATTTTATCATGGAAGTCTGGTGATAAATGTAATCCTGGGGAATGTGACTGTTATTCTCTATTAAATCCAGACCGTCCAAACTCACTGAACCTATAGTCAAATGGCTGTGGGCTGGATCTTTTATTTGCTTGGAAGAAATAATGTCAAGGGGTAAATGCAAGGAATTAGCCAGATGATAACCGATCGGAACTCCTCCCCGTGAAATGGCTACAATAACCGCATCAGAGTCTTTATACTCATCAAGTATTTCGGCTAATAAACGCGCACCATGTTTTCGATCGTGAAACATATCCTCCATTAATAATGCAAATATGCGAACTACAGATATCAGTTACTATGATGGCCGTTACCAAAATTGATGACAAAAATCAGCCGTTTGAATTAGCGGGGCTTGGCTGCCTTTTTGATAGAATCTTGCTTCAATTTTTCCAACTCTTTCTCTTGATTTTTAAAATACTTTCGGAAGAGGAAGTTGTGTCTCATGGCTTCCATATTTTGATCAAAGTGAGATGTGGCCTCCTGGATATTGTTCATGCTTTTCTGTAAATCCCTGGCAAATGTTGTATCGCTCATCAAAACACCAGCGCCACCCTCTCCCTTCTTAATCTTTTCTGTCAATAACTTTATGTCAGCCGTAACCTGCAATGCTTTTTCGCTGGCTTCCTCGATCTGCTGAATGCTGGTTTTTAGTGTTTCCGCTGAAACAGTATCGTATAGCAAGGATCCCGCTAATCCCTTTTCATTCTTCAAATCCAACAATAGATAGTTGAGATCCCTGGTAAAGGTTTCCGTGTTTTTCGTGGCTACCCGTATATTAGAAATGGACTGCTTAACTTCTATTGCCAATGTAGTGTCCATTAAAAGACTCCATACAGAATTACTATTGTTCACTTTTTGAGTGATCTTATATAGGTTGCTGGAGATCTGATACAGATTGTCGTTGGTCTTATCTAATGTGCGTAGCATGGCATCCGTCTCCACCGGTTTAAGCGAAGGGAGCATATCGCCTTCTTCGATTATTTCACCGGAGGTAATGTTCAGGTTGCTGATATTTACCAGTTTGTTACCCATGAGGCCATCGGTTCCGACAGACGCAACTGAATTTTTCTTAATGAACGGATGTATCCTATTTTCAATAATCATGGTCACTCTAACAGATGTGTCGCTTATGATCTCTACTTCTTTGATGGTACCAACATCTATCCCGGAGAACCGTACGTTATTACCTTTCATCAACCCATTCACATTATAAAAGACGGCACTTACCTCAAAGGTTTTACTAAATAAATTTCGGTTGCTACCGATCAGATAGAGTGTGGCAATCAGAAACGCCAAGCCTATCATGACAAACAAGCCTAATTGCATATTGTTGGAAGTGACCTTTTTCATAATTGGGATTTAATCGAAAAAGAGTTTAACTTTTTGGTCTTTGTTTTTTTTTAGCTCTTCGTATGTGCCTGTTGCATAACAAACGCCATCAATGAGCATCACTACCCGGTCTGAAGCAATGCTCACGCATTGTAAGTCATGTGAGATAATGATCGAAGACGTTTGGTATTTCTGTTGGATGTCAATCATTAGTTGAATAATTTCTTTTGCCGTAATAGGGTCAAGTCCCGTGGTCGGTTCATCATATAGGATGATGTCGGGTTTTAAAATCAGAGTTCGGGCAAGTGCAATACGCTTTCGCATTCCACCGGATAGCTCTACCGGCATCATGTCCACCGTGTATTCCAATCCTACATTCAGCAACGCCTCAATGACCAACTCTTCCGTCTTGACAGGACTCAAGTCTTTTTTCATCGAATGCCTTCGAAGAGGAAACTCAAGATTTTCACGGACAGTCATGGAATCATATAATGCATTACTCTGAAATAAAAAACCAATTTTCATACGTAATCGGTCAAGCGCTTCATGGTCAAGTGTGAGCACATCTTGCCCTAGTATGTGTATGGTACCTTCTTCTGGGATCATCAATCCGATAATGCACTTGATCAAAACTGATTTTCCTGATCCGGATTTACCCAACACGACTAGGTTTTCACCCTTCCTCAGGTTAAGGTTAAAGTGGTTCAGGACTATGTTGTTACCAAATGATTTAGAAAGGTTCTTTATCTCCAAAACATTTTCTTTCACTTGATCCAGTACGTTCATTTTCAAGTCAGTCCTAATAGATCGGTGATCTGAACCGCAATCAAATCAAGCACGAAAATGAGCAGTGAAGAAACCACCACTGCAGAATTCGCAGAATTACCTACCCCTTCGGTTCCTTTTGTAGAGTTATAACCTTTGTAACAGCCAATAATTCCAATAGTAAAACCAAAAAAGAAAGTCTTAATTAAAGCAGGAATAAAATCGCTATAAGATAGGGCATCAAATACCTGCCACCAGTATAAACTCCAGCTCACCGATCCCTTTATGTTAACGCCTAAGTACGTTCCGTATAGAGCAATTGCATTTGCCCACAGGGAAAGGATAGGCAGCATTAGCGTGGTGGCTAAAACCCTCGTCACTACTAAATATTTGAATGGATTAGTGCCAGACACTTCCATAGCATCAATTTGCTCAGTCACTTTCATCGAGCCAAGTTCAGCGCCTATGCTGGAGCCGATCTTACCTGCAGCAATAAGGGCAGTAATCATGGGTGATATTTCGCGCACCAGTGAAACCGACACCATGGCAGGAAGCCAGGATTCAGCGCCAAACTCCACCAGCGTTGGACGTGATTGTATGGTGAGAACAAGGCCCATTATAAAAGCGGTAATCCCAACTAAGGGGAGAGACTGGTAGCCAATAAAAAATGACTGCCTTACCATTTCCCCAAACTCATATCTGGGTTTAAACCCGTCACGAAAAAATCTTCCTACAAACCGACTAATGTCGCCAGTTTCTTCGAAAAAAAGCCGCAAGTTATTGGGTATTACCATTTGACTTGGTTCAATGACAACTTACATCACCCTTTCAATAAATTCATAAAGATCGTGACGATACTCATCATAGTTTTTAGAAAAAGACGCTACTTGTTCCATCAACTCACGATGTTCGGTAATATATTTTGTGATCCGTCCATTTTTTTCCTGAATAAGCCGAGCCAAATCTCCTTCATGTAATCTGATTTTCCTGTTGATCTCTGGTACTAGTTCACCCGAATAGTAAATCATAAGATTTTGAAAATGATCTAGTCTTTTTTTATCTTCAAGTGCTGGAAATTTCGATGAATACCGATCAAGGAATTTTTGAAGAATGTGAAGTTCTCTTTTCCAGCGTACTATTGCCGAGAGACACTCGAGACTCCTATTATGCAAGTCTACCAGGCTCGGCTGCAAATAATGACGATCTGTGGTGGAGTTGAGGGATATCATAAATTTGAATGTTAGTCCATATCAAATTACGTAAACGTCAACCCTAGTAGTGATGACAAAAGTCATCTTACCCTTTGATTGTGATCATGTAATGGCCAGCCAGATCTTACTAGCTATACATTACTGAATTTGATTTCGATCAATGAATTCTTTGAAAGCTTTCTTATAGCCATCGCTTATGGGAAGAATCGCGGCACCAATCTGCACATCCGCCTTATGAATCGTGTCTATGGCCTCTAATGCCACAATAAAAGAGTTGTGAATCCGAATGAATTTATGCGATGGTAATTGTTCTTCCAACACTTTGAGCCGCTGCAGGCTGACCACCTTTTGCTGTCGCGTGTGAATCGTGACGTAATCTTTCAATCCTTCCACATAAAGTATATCAGCATAGCGGATTTTTACCAGTTTTGTTCCATCCTTAACAAAAATAAAGTCCTGGCCCTCGGTAGAGGGAAACTTTTCCTTCTCAGGGATGAAATGCTTACCCGTTTCTAAACGTAGGCTTACTTTATCAACTGCCCGTAGAAACCGTTCCAGCGTAATTGGTTTCAATAAGTAATCCACTACATCAAAATCATAACTTTCCAACGCGTATTCAGAATAAGCTGTTGTTAAGATAACCAACGGTTTCTTCTGAAGAATTTTTAACAAGGTGATGCCGGTGATCTCTGGCATTTGAATGTCTAAAAAAAGTAAATCAACTTTTTTTTGTTTGAGGACCTCTAAAGCAGCGAGCGGGCTTGGGCATACCTCCACTAATTCCAATGACGGAACTTTCTTAACATAGTCAGTTAAAAGGTTGCGGGCGAGAGGCTCGTCATCTACGATGAGGCACGTAATGTTCACATTAACGAAATATTCAGTTGCACAAAGTAACGATCAGGTTTGTCCTCAGATAGCAATTGAAATTGGCCCGGATAACTTAATTCCAATCTACGTTTCATATTTTGCAAACCAAAACCTGATTTTTCTTCCTTAGCCGAAGCAGCTTTTGCAATCTTACTGTTCTCCACGATATAAATGCATTTTTTCTCCTTCACTTCAATGGAAATATTTACCCAAGACCCGGTGGAGTTGTTACTTACACCATGCTTGAAAGCATTTTCAAGAAATGTAATAAATATAAGGGGTGTTATCAATACATTTTCAGGATTACCTTTGATGTCAAAACGAATTGGGATTTGACTATTCAAACGTAATCGCTCCAGGCTGATATAATTTTGCATGTACTCGATCTCCTTGTTCAACGGCACGTTCTGATAATTGGAGTCATAAATCATATATCGCATCATTTGCGAAAGTTTGGCAATGACTTCAGTTGTATTTTCTGATTTAGTGTATGCGAGGTAATAGAGATTGTTTAGTGTGTTGAAAAGGAAGTGCGGGTTAATCTGTGCCTTTAAGAAATTCAGCTCAGCGGTCAGTTTCTCATTCTCAATTTCCTTCTTTTTCGCTTCAAACTCAAACCAACCTTCTGCAAATCGCAACATACCCACAAAAATGACAATGAACAGATTAGTTGTAATAATTTGTACCACAAATCTTGTTCGGTAAAGGTATTCCTCTTCATGAGTGTATCCATCAATTAAGTACCGCTCTGTATGAATTCTTATAAACATCAGTAGAGCAAAGGGAATGATGAACTCCAAGAAATATTGAAAAACCTTCTTTCTTTCCAAAAAGCGGGGTAACAAAATAAAATAATTCAAATACGAAATCAGAGCTGCAAAGCCCACTTGATCGATGACCACTGTTAACACCCGTTGCCAGTCACGCGGTTCCTCTCCACGATGATAAGAAGTTACCTGGTATAGAAAAAAAGAGAGGTAGACACACCAAAATGAAAGGTGAAGTAAAACTATCCGGTATCGTTGCAGTGACGATTGCATGAACAAATAAAAGTTAATAAACATCTAAAGGTAATTGTTCCAGTAAAATCTTGCAGAAGATCTAAACAATTTTATGCTATTCGTGTTCTTCGTTCTATAGATTTTTGACTTTAATCGATCAAACGGAAAGGTCGAATAGTTGGCCCAAGTGTCGAGTAAAAACACCTAAAGGTCTAATAACAGCACTTACCCCTAAACAAAAAGGTTTCTTTTGCAGTATTAGTAGATATGGCACTAATTAATGTCTTGAATTTGAAACCCAGATCCTAAATATTTAAAGTATAATGAAACATTTCCTTCTAGCTCTGCTAATATTTTATCCTTTTGTTTTCGCACAGGCTCAGGGAATTGGCAATGTGAAAATCTCCGGACATGTAAAAGATTCTCTCACAAGTCAAGGGGTTGAATTTGCCAACGTCATCATAATCGATCCTGCCACAAAAAAACCAATTAATGGAACAGTGTGTGATGACAAAGGAAAGTTTGTGATCACCAATGTTTCGTCAGGAACATTTACTGTTGAAATCTCTTTTATTGGGTTTGGGACAAAACGCATTGAAAATCTAATAGTAGCAGATAAAAACATTGATCTCGGATCCTACATTCTTAGCCCAAGTGTGCAGATCTTGAAAGAATTGATTGTGGAAGGTCAACGTCAACTTATTGAAGAGAAAGTGGATCGAACAATATATAATGCAGAAAACGATGCTACTACAAAAGGTGGTGATGCAACAGATGTTTTAAAAAGAGTACCCATGCTCTCAGTTGACCTTGATGGCAATGTGTCCATGCGCGGTAATCAGAATATTCGTGTGCTGATTAACAACAAGCCCTCTACTATTGCAGCTAGTAGTGTGGCGGATGCCTTAAAGCAAATTCCTGCTGAAGAAATTAAGTCAGTTGAGGTTATCACATCGCCTTCTGCGAAATACGATGCCGAAGGTTCTGCGGGTATTATCAATATCATAACAAAGAAAAATACATTACAGGGTGCCACTCTAAATGTAAATGCCGGTGCCGGTCTTCGCGGTTCCAATCTAGGGTTGAATGGAAATTATCGCAAAGGTAAAATGGGATTCTCAGTAGGTGGTTTTGGAAGAGCTGGATATAATATTCATGGCGCATTTGAAAATGAGCAAATTGCCAGAGACACATTAGGAAACCTGGTATCAACTTCTACCCAGGAAGCAGATACACGCAGTACAAATTTATTTGGTCGATACCAGCTTGGTTGGGATTACGACATTAATAAGTACAATTCTTTGACTGCCTCTGCCCGTTATGGTGTGCGAAATGGAAGCAATTACCAGGACAATTTATTTTCACAGACCTACGATCCTTCAAATACACTTACCCTAAGCACGTTGACCGATGTAAAAATAATTGATAACTCAGGCACGGTTGATTTAAGCTTGGATTACATGCGCACCTTTGAAAAACCTCAGAAAGAGTTTAGCATCTCCACTCTTTATAGCAGGAACAACCGAAATAATGATTTCACAAACACCAACTTTGGCACAGACGATATCATTGACAATCGCATAAAAAACGAAAATCAAAGCTATAATCAGGAAATAACATTGCAGGCCGATTATCAAACACCAATTACAACAAAGCAATTGGTAGAGTTTGGTGGCAAGAATATCATGCGGAAAGTTTCCAGCGACTATAAATCATTCTTAGGGATAGGTGAAGATGGCGAATTTACCGAAAGTCAAAATGCAAAAGCTTCTAACATTTTCAATTATAACCAGAATGTAACTGCGGGATATTTATCATATACCGTTAGCTTACCTAAGTCTTACAGTTTGAAAGCCGGAACGCGTTATGAGTATACCGTAATCGATGCGAATTTTGAAAACCCAACAGAGACAGAAACTACCATTCCGTCTTACGGTGTAATGGTGCCAAGCGTTAATCTATCAAAACGATTAAAAAATGGCAACACTCTAAAGGTAGCTTATAACAGAAGGATCCAAAGACCATCGATTCAATTTTTGAATCCTAATATTCAGGCTGGTAATCGATTGAATATAACAATTGGTAATCCTAATCTGGACCCAGAGTTTACCAATAACTACGAATTAGCGTATAGCACTTTCATAAAAGGTACTTCATTAAATTTTTCAACGTTTGTTAGAAACACAACGGGCTCCATTCAAAGCATCCGTGAACTAGTAGTGTTCGAGGGCAATGAAGTCATACAAACCACCTACGACAATATTGGGCAAGAGGATGCTTATGGTGGAAGTGTCTTTTCGAACGTGAATATTGGTTCAAAATTTTCACTTAATGGTGGCGCTGATTTTTACTATGCCGTGCTTGACAATCGTCTTGAAGATCCGCTTTATAAAGCCAGCAATGAAGGCTGGGTAGCCAGTGGTCGCCTTAGGGGTAACTATAACTTGTCAAAAGGATGGGGATTTCAGTTTTTTGGGTTTTTAAGAGGGCGTCAGGTGCAACTTCAGGGAACGCAAGGTGGGTTTGGAATCTATAGCCTGGGATTGAAAAAAGATTTCGCAAATAAGAAAGGAAACGTTGGTTTTGGCCTAGAGAATTTTATCAATCCAGTTATAAGAATCAAAAGCAATATAGAGTCGGTAACCATTAGTCAGTCTAGCATCAACGAACGTCAAAATTTAAGTTTTAGGGTTAACCTGAGTTACCGCTTCGGTAAAATGGGCTTTGATAATGCTCCACGCAAGCGTAAAAAATCCGTGAGCAACGATGACTTGAAAGATGATGGCGGAGATGGCGGTGGACAAGATGATGCTCAGCAAGGACAAACCCGAAATGGTTTTGCGGCAGCTGCAACCACTGCAAAAAAATCAGAAGCCAAAGACCAGAAGGCAGACCCAACCGTCTCCGTTAATGCAGTTGGCACATGGGCCTACACCATCGAATCTCCAAGAGGTGGAGTTGGAAACCTTACCATCAAAAAAGATGGAAAAAAATACTCCGGTATCCTTGTGAATACTTCAGCGAACCGCGAAACCCAATTGAAGACAGTTGCGGTCAATGGAAATGAATTATCATTTAGTTACGAAACTAATTTCGGAGGCAATACTTCGGAAATAGTAGTGAAAGGAATTATCTCAGGTGATCAGTTTACAGGCACTATGCAAATGGGCCAATTCGGGTCATTCCCTTTTATAGCGAAACGCACAGAATAAGAAGTGGGGAAAGAATAGCTGCATCATACTATTTCATGGTCATAAACTATATTCCCTTGATGCTACATAATTTGGATAGATCGTAAGGTGCTTATTCTTCACCGCTTCAAAAAGTTCTTTTTTCAATAGAGTAATATTTATCTTCTTCTCTGCGGAAATAAAGACAACATGCTCAAACCCATGTTGACGATAATACCCTTTCAATTCTTCGAGGTTAACCGGCTCCGCTTGCTTCTCTAACAGATCGATTTTATTCAATACTAGAATCGTAGGGATATTGCCTGCGCCAATTTCAGCCAATGTCTTGTTCACGACTTCAATGTGATTGTTATGAAAGGGATGTGCCACATCAACAACATGTAGCAATATATCCGCTTCCCGCACTTCATCAAGGGTGGACTTAAACGATTCGATGAGATGATGGGGCAGCTTACGAATAAACCCTACTGTATCGGAGAGTAAAAACGGAATGTCTTCCAGCACCATTTTTCGAACTGTGGAGTCTACGGTCGCAAAAAGTTTATTCTCAGCCTTGACGGTTGATTTTGATAATAGATTCATCAAGGTTGACTTGCCCACGTTAGTATATCCTACTAGCGACACCCGAACTATATTTTCCCTTGACTTACGCTGGGTTTTCCTCTGTTTATCAATCTTTTCAAGTTCATCTTTCAACAAAGAGATTTCGTATTTAATCTTCCTTCTATCTGTTTCAATTTCTTTTTCACCTGCTCCTCCCCGCGTCCCTGTGCCACCGCGTTGCCGCTCAAGGTGTGTCCAAAGCCTGGTAAGACGTGGAAGTAAGTACTGGTTCATCGCCAGTTCTACCTGTGTTCGGGCCTGGGCTGTTTGTGCTCGCATTAAAAATATATCAAGAATGAGAAGACTTCGATCATACACTCTGACTCTTTGTTCGCGGGCTTTCGGATTGAGCTCCTTTTCCAGATTTCTTAACTGGGATGGACTCAAATCATCATCAAATATGACCATGCTTACATTCTGACTAAAGACAAAGCTTTTTATTTCTTCAAGTTTGCCTTTTCCCACAAAAGTCCTGATATCAGGGTTGGGCAGTCGTTGTATAAACCTTTCTAACGACTTAATTCCAGCGGTTTCTGCCAGAAAAGCCAGTTCATCTAAATGTTCTTGGGTCTCATCAGTATGTGCCTTACTTAAAATAAGTGCCACTAGTACTGCTGAATTATTTTTATTTCCCATCGTTTGCGCTTCAAACTTACTTTTTAATTCTATGGTTCATTTCTTTGGCCGGTTACTTTTTTTTAGTTTTGCAGGATTTAGTAAGAAGAATGCTTCATCTATGGGCTTCTTTGGTCTATTAATCTAAACGTCTTTCTGTAGAAATGCCGGAAGAAAACATTGTTGGCTAATGAAAGTTGCTATTGTTCTGAATACGTCCTGGAATATCTACAATTTCAGGATGAACTTTGTGAAAGCATTGCTTGCAGAAGGGTATGAAGTTCATACGATTGCCCCAATGGATGATTATACCCACTACCTTACTGAAGCCGGCTGCTTTCACCATAAAGTGAGAATGGATAGCCGAGGTGCCAACCCTATTAAAGATTCTGCGTTGATTGTTGAGCTTTATTCGATTTACAGGAAAGTTAGGCCTGATATAATTTTGCACTATACAGTTAAACCTAATGTTTACGGAACAATTGCCGCAAGTTTGCTCCGGATACCGGTTATTAATAATGTCTGCGGTCTTGGAACTGTGTTCTTAAAAAATAACCTCGTGTCTAAGATTGCCATTTTACTTTACAAGATAACATTCCGATTTCCTAAAAAAGTATTTTTCCAAAATCCAGAAGATCGACAACTCTTTTTAGACAAGAAACTTGTACCCGTTCATACGGCCGATCTGCTTCCGGGGTCAGGAATTGATCTGGAAAAATTCAAGCCATTTGAATTTAACAGAAATAAATCTTTCACTTTTTTGCTTATCTCCAGGCTCATTTCGGACAAGGGGATTCTTGAATATATTGAGGCAGTTAAAAAACTTAGGGTTCAAGGTCTTGACGCCCGATTCCAAATTTTAGGAGCTAAAGACCCAGAACATAAACGTGGGATTAAACTCAAAGTGATTGACAGCTGGGTTAAGTCTGGCATTATAGAATATCTTGGAACAACTGATGACGTACGGGGTTATATCGGGAAAGCAGATTGCATAGTTCTTCCCTCTTATCGCGAAGGAACACCACGCACATTATTAGAAGCTGCCAGTTCAAGCAAACCCATGATCGCTACGGATGTACCGGGCTGTCATAATGTTGTAAAACATAATATTAATGGTCTTTTGTGCCAACTCAAAGATGCTGATGATCTTGCCAATAAAATGCAAGAGATGGCCAGTCTGGACAACGAGACCTTAAAAAGTTTTGGCGCCAATGGCCGCAAAAGAGTGGAGCAAGAATTCAGTGAATCAGAGGTGATTAACAAATACCTCAAAACACTATCAAATTTCAAAAAAGCCTCTTAATTCTCCTACCTTTGAGGAATGGAAATAAGATCAACTGGAATTGAGGGTCTATATGAAGTTATCCCACACACGTATTTGGATAACCGAGGTTGGTTTCTAGAATTTTTTAAAACAACGTTTTTACCTGATTTTGAATTGATTAATCCGTTGGTTCAGGATAATCTATCATTTTCAAAAAGAGGTGTTGTGCGGGGATTACATCTGCAACTTGAACCCTTTACTCAAGCTAAAATTGTCTCAGTGCTCCAGGGAAAAGTCCTTGATGTGGTAGTGGACTTACGAAAAGGATCTACAAGCTTCGGAAAAGTTTACAGTTGCATATTGGATAGCGAAAAACACAATTTGTTGGTAATTCCAGAGGGATTTGCTCATGGCTTTTCCGCCTTGGCTGACTCTCTATTTTTCTATAAATGCTCCAATTTATATAACCCAAAATTTGAAACTGGAATTGTCTGGAATGATCCTCAATTAAAAATAGATTGGAAAATAGAAAATCCGATATTATCCGAAAAGGATCAACACCTTCCCACACTCGAAGAGTTACTTAGAAAATCACTAATTTCACCAAAAGCCTAACCCGATTGTTGTGAAATTTTTTGCATGGCCACTCTTCTTTTTTATCGCTGCTGCGCTCCTATCTTCTTGTGCTTCCTATAAGCAAAATATCATGTTTAAGCTGCCGAAAGGGTTTAAACCCAGCAAGATCAGCGAAGAAGCACTTCGGGTTGAAAAGAATTACATCATTCAGCAGAATGATTATCTAAAACTGGATGTCTATTCCAATAAGGGCGAAAAACTTATTGATCCAAATCCTGAACTCAGTAACCTCACCAATCAAAATACAATGGTAAAAGAGCAACCAAATTATCTGGTTGACTTACAGGGGGTCGTTAAATTTCCAATGATTGGAGAAATAAAATTAGAAGGACTAACATTGAGACAAGCGGAGGAGATTATTCAGAAGGAATATCAAAAGTATTTTAAGGAACCTTTCACACTTATTACCTATGCCAACAAAAGGGTTATAGTTCTGGGTGCTCCGGGGGGACAGGTGATTCCTTTGGTTAATCAAAATATAAGTCTTGTGGAAGTTCTTGGCTTGGCTAAAGGGATTGATAATCTGGGAAAGGCTCAAAACATAAGAGTGTTGAGAAAAGAGCAAGTCTTTCTTATTGACCTGAGCACCATTGATGGGTATAGGAGTGGTAATATGCTGATTGAGCCTGGTGATATTGTATATGTAGAACCCATTCGCAGGCCGGTAAGTGAAGCCTTTAAAGATTATGCAGGTATTGTTGGCCTTGCTGTAAGTATCTATGCCCTGATCATCGTGACCAAACAATAACCAGCATTCAATAACCCGTGGAAGCGCCTTCAAAATTTCGAGATGTAAATGCCGCCCCAGAGTCAATCGATATTGAAAAGCTGGGCATTGTTATCCGAAAAAATCTGTTTTGGATAATCTTGCTATTTTTAACTGCCAACCTCTCTGCTTACCTGACTATCCGTTGGACAAAGGATCTTTACGAATCTGAATCAGAACTGAAACTCGATACTAAACAGAATGCTCCGGAATTGGGTATCAAAAGCCTGGTGGACGACCAGAATCTGAATATTATCGCAGGGGAAATCGAACAAATCAAGTCAAAGCTTTTCTTCATTAGGGTAATTGATTCATTGGATTTAGGAATCTCGTATTATAGCATTGGGAAAGTTCTTAAAGACGAAATGTATAAGCGAAGTCCTTTTGAAATAAAGCACTTTGTTAAACAAAACATACCCTATGATCAGCCGGTTTACTTCGACTTTATAGATACTCATAGGTATTCCATTCGCTTTGGAAAGAATGGACCCGTTAATAAAGGAATCCTGGGGGAAAAATTGACCACCAACGATTTTGAAATCATTATAGAGGAAACACGGTTTCGCGAGTCAAAAGATGAAAATGACTATTTTTTTGTTATCAATAGCCGAAATGCGCTTGTAGAATATCTGTCTAGAAATATTTCCGTGGATCCCCTTAGCTTCAATGCGAATACGATCCGAATATCATTCAAAGATTTCAATGCTTTAAAAGCGCGAGACATAGTAAATGAAGTTGATTCGCTCTACCTCCTCTACAGTAACGAACAAAACAATCTTACAAACAAACAAAAGATTGACTGGCTAAACAATGAGTTGAAGCAAGTTGAGAAGAAAATGCAAGATTTTGAAAACTACTTTGAGAATTTTACTCTTAAAAACAAAAGTAGTAATGTAGATGATGATCTTCGAAGGACAATTTATTCAATTAATAAAATAGACTCTCAGCGATATGACCTAAATAAGCGCATGGTAGAATTAAATTTGCTAATGGATGGATTAAGCAGTGGCCAGTATCAACTGCCGGTAACTCAACAAAATTTTCTACCTAATTATCTTAATAAAAAAATTGAAGACCTTCATAACATGATCCAAGATCAAAACCGGTTGGGACTTGCTTACAATGAAAACACGTTTGCCTTTAAGCGTAGCAATAATGAAATAAGCAATCTTAAAAACCAGATTTTCTCACAACTTGCCGAACTTAAAAATGATTGGCTAAAAGTTTATCTGGAACTAAACAAGAAGAAAGAAAAACTTGAACTAGAGTTTGCTTCTATGCCAGATAAGAATACTACTTTTTCAAAAAATCAACGTTTCTATAAGTTATACGAAGAGTTCTACCTTTCAATGATGAAATCGAAAGCTGAATTTGAAATTGCGCAGGCCGGCAGTACCCCCGACTTTAAAATTCTTTCGTCAGCAACCCTTCCAATCGTGCCCATCTCACCTAAGAAAATGATGATCCTGGGCATTGGCCTGGTGGCCGGCATTGTTTTGAATTTCTTTTTTATCGGTTTACAATATGTGCTCAATAACAAAATTACCAGCATACAAGAACTTGAAAAAGTTACTTCGTTGCCTGTTTTAGGGGCTATTCCTATGACTCAATATGTTACGTCATCACCTTTTCATGTTATTGAAAATCCTAAGTCAATATTAAGCGAATCGATAAGGACTTTGCGAACTAATCTTGACTTCTTTTTAGCCGGTGAGAACAAAAAAGTCATTTCTATCTCTTCTACAATTTCTGGTGAAGGAAAATCATTTCTGGCATTAAACTTAGGCGGTGTTTTGGCTCTTTCTAGAAAAAAAGTTGCTTTGCTAGATCTGGACATGAGAAAGGCTAAAAATAATCTCCCGTTTAAAATTGCAGATTCAAGCAAAGGAATAAGCACTGTACTCATTCAAAAAAACTCCTGGAAGGAATGTATTCTGAAAACTTCTCTTGAAAATTTTGATTATTTCCCTTCCGGGCCTCAACCCCCGAACCCGTCAGAGCTACTCCTAAATGGGGAATTCTCAAAGCTGCTTGAGGATCTGAAGGAGCACTATGATTACGTTGTATTAGATACACCTCCAATTGGTCTCGTTACAGATGGCATCATGGCAATGAAACGCTCTGATCTTTCCATTTATGTTCTACGAGCGAATTATTCAAAGAAAGATTTTATTAGGAATCTACACCGAACTGTCGCAATTAATAAATTTACCAAAATTGCATTAGTCCTGAATGCATTACCCACATCCGGAAAGTCTTATGGCTATGGATATTACGAAGAGAGGCCCACAAAAAATTGGTGGAGAAAACTAATAAATAGTTAAGTGTTCTCAATTTTTAAACCCACTGCAAAGAAGGCGTCTACTCCGCTTACATGTGATATTCATTCACATCTTTTACCGGATATGGATGATGGTGTGAAAACATTTGAAGAATCGTGGCAAATTATCCAACGATTTGAAGACTTGGGTTATCGGAAACTGATCACCACGCCCCACATTATGAATGATTTTTATCGGAACACTACCGTTGGCATTCAAACCAAAAAAGATCAACTTATTTCTTTTCTGAATGAGAAAAACTCATCTATTCAAATTGAAGCAGCAGCAGAGTATTATCTGGATGAATCCCTTATTCAATCGATAGATAACAATGAAAAACTGATGACGTTTGGACAAGAAAGATATGTATTGTTTGAAACAAATTTTCTAACGGAACCTTATCAACTAAATGATTTTATCTTTAAAATCACTACGCAACGATATAAACCCGTTCTGGCCCACCCGGAACGTTACGAATACCTCAATAAGAATTTTACTAAGATGGAAGACCTCCGCAACAGAGGTGTGGTATTTCAATTGAATATCCTGTCTCTGATTGGTTTCTATTCAGTGCCCATACAAAAAATGGCGGAGGGGATGATCGACAAAGGCTGGATAGATTTTATTGGGAGTGATTGCCACAATGAACAATATTCGATACTAATCGAAAAAGCACAGCGGACTAAATACTTTAAAAAGGCATTAGACTTGCCCTTGTTAAACCATATGCTTTGACGTGATGATTGCGATAACCGGTGCAAGTGGACTTTTGGGAACTTTTATAGTTTCCTACTTTATCTCAGAAGGAGAAGATGTGGTCGCATTGAAAAGGAAGGAAAGTGATACTACCTCGTTAGAACAACTTCATAATAAATTTCTATGGCGAGAAGCCGATGTACTTGACCCGATCTCCTTAAGCGAATCTTTTAAAGGGGTTGATACGGTTATTCATTCCGCTGCTTTGGTTTCATTCAATGCGCGAAAAGTAAGAGAAATTTTCGAGGTCAATGTCATGGGCACAAAAAATGTTGTAGATACTTGTCTCACGATAGGAGTAAAAAAATTAATCTATATAAGTTCTGTTGCCGCATTAGGAAGACAAAAGGGGATTAATCAAATCACCGAAGAAAGTCACTGGATTGATAGCAGGCTCGAATCAGACTATGCCAGGTCTAAGTATCAGGCAGAACTTGAAGTATTTCGTGGATACGAGGAAGGGCTGCATATTTCAATTGTTAATCCATCCGTCATTCTGGCGCCAGCAGATTGGAATAAAAGCAGTTCACGAATCTTTAAGTACATATGGGATGAAAGACCCTTTTATACGAATGGTATTTTGAATTATGTAGATGTGCGAGACGTAGCGAAAATGGTATACTTATTGCATACTGCCAATTTCAATGGTGAAAGATTTATTGCCAGTGCAGACCATGTTTCTTATAAAGAAATCTTTGATAAGATTGCTAAACGGTTCAATAAAAAAAAACCTTCCATAAAAGTAAATCCTTCATTTACCAGGTTAGTAGCTTCCATAGAAGGCCTCCGATGCCTCCTCACAAAACAGGAACCCATCATCACAATGCAACTGGCAAGAATGGCATGCGATCCTTTCCACTATGACAATACAAAAGCAGTGGAAAAGCTTAAAATCAATTTTAAGACATTAGACGAAACCCTTGATTTTTGCTGTAAATACCATGGGCAAAAGATTACAATAAACAAATAGAAACTGCAAGTTGCTACATTACTTTTCTTACCCGAACTTTGCAATAGAAAAACTGTCAAATCATTTTAATTGCATTGTTATTTTGTCTATTTTAGGCAAACCCTTTGACCGATGGCACACGAATTCAGAAAGAGAGAGGAAGAAGAAGAACTAATCAGGAGATTTGAAGAAAATCTCAAAAGAAATTCTGTTGATTTTTTTGATATCGATGCATACGAAACCATTATCGATTATTATCTCGATAACAGCAAGTTTAAGAAGGCCTTGTCTGCGGTTAACCAGGCCATTGAAACCTATCCCTACTCTACAGAACTTATCACGGTTAAAGCCCAGATACTGTCCAATCTTGAGGAATACACCGAAGCCCTTGAACTTTTAGAAATAGCTAAAAATTTACACCCTGCTGATATTGAAATATATTTGTCAATTGGATCAATCCTTTCGTTGCAAGGCAAGTATAAAGAATCGATTGTAGTCTATGATCAACTTCTGACTTTTGCAGAAGAAGACCATGACGAAATTTATTATAATATTGGTCTTGCCCATCAAAGTCTTGAAAACTATGAAATGGCGATTGAATCTTATAAAAAATCAATTGAGGACAATATTACCCACGAAGGCTCCTTATATGAACTTGCCTTTTGCCTGGATGTAGTTGGTCAATTAGAAAGTAGCCTTTCCTATTACAAAAAATTTATAGATGAAGATCCCTTCTCTGCGGCAGCGTGGTATAACCTTGGGATTGTTAGTAATAAGCTTGAAAAGTATCAGGATGCACTGGAAGCCTATGAATTTGCAATAGCCATAGATGATAATTTCGCTTCTGCCTGGTTTAATATGGGTAACACGTATATGAACCAGGAGCAGTACACAAAGGCGCTGGATTCATTCAGAAAGACGATTGAAATTGAAGGGCCAAGTCCGGAAGTATATTGTTGCATGGGGGCTGCCTACGAAAACCTCGAGCAGTATGACCTGGGTTTGAAGTATTTTCAAAAGGCATCAAAACTTGATCCCTTATATGATGAAGCTTGGTTTGGTGCCGGTAGTTGTTTGGAGAAGCAAGAGAAATGGTATCAGTCTTTACATTTTTTCAATAGGGCTCTCAAAATTCATCCTCAGAATTCGGAATATTGGAAAGCCGCTGCACATGCAGAGTTTAAAATCGGGAACACAATCTCAAGCATAAGCGCATATGAGGAAGCCAGTAACTTGGGGCCCGAAGATAAAGAGGTGTGGTTAAACTGGTCCTTCATATATTATGAACAAGGCGCACATGAAAAAGCAATCGATGTATTGCTTCAGGGGATGAGTGAAATTCCGGACGAACCAGAATTCTTTTATCGTATGACCGTTTACTTAATTGAAGCCGGTAAATTCAAGGAAGCCTTTAGTTATTTAGAAAATGCTTTAATTTTGAACTTTGATGGACATTCAGTCCTTTTTGATTTCTTCCCAAAAGCTGAATCGCAAAAGGCCCTTTACAAGATTATTGATCAATTTAGAAAAGAAAATCGCTGATGAATTACAATTTGAAGAATCTACCTGAGCGCACCTCCAAGCCCAGGCAAATGGGTTTTACTATGGCTATGGACAAAGGCCTTAGTGTTCGTGAAGCTGAAGACTTCGTAAGTATTGCATCCAACCATGTTGATATCGTAAAACTGGGGTGGGGAACTTCCTATGTTACACCCAATCTAAAAGATAAACTAAAAGTGTATAAAGATGCCGGACTTCCAACCTATTTCGGAGGCACTCTATTTGAAGCTTTTATTATCCGCGATCAATTTGATGATTACCGCAAAATCTTAGATAAATATGGAATGTCATTCGCAGAAGTTTCGGATGGCTCTATTGATTTGGATCACGATAAAAAATTAGATTACATAGCAAAACTCTGTGAACAGGTCACCGTGCTTTCTGAAGTTGGATCAAAAGATGCAGATAAGATCATTCCTCCGTATATGTGGATTGAACTTATGCAAAAAGAATTAGATGCCGGTGCCTGGAAAGTTATTGGCGAAGCGCGCGAAGGCGGCAACGTAGGGTTATTTAGGTCTACTGGTGAAGTGCGTTCGGGCTTGGTGCAGGAGATCCTTACTAAAATACCATTCGAAAAAATAATCTGGGAAGCGCCACAAAAAGCCCAACAAGTCTGGTTTATTAAACTACTAGGAGCTAACGTTAATTTAGGAAATATTGCACCCAATGAGATTATCCCACTGGAGACCATTCGTTTAGGATTACGTGGCGATACTTTTTTACATTTCCTTGGACTTGAAAGAAAAAAAGATAATAGTGCACCTCCTTTTCAACCTGATTAATTTTTCTTGAGACGTACTAAAGACTATTTGCTTCTGTACCTGAAAGGGATCAGTATGGGAGTGGCTGATGTAATACCTGGTGTTTCCGGAGGCACGATCGCTTTTATATCCGGCATTTATGAAGAACTGATTGGTTCCATAAAATCAATTGATGCCGATGCATTTAAACTATTAGCACGTTTTCAAATTAGATCGTTTTGGAATAACATTAATGGTAATTTTCTAATATCCGTGCTGGCAGGCATCGGTACCAGTTTGGTTTCGCTTGCCAGACTTATGACTTATTTACTGGAGCATCAGCCCATTCCGGTATGGTCATTTTTTTTTGGTTTGATCTTAGTCTCTTCACCTCTTATCTTAAGAGACATAAAAAAATGGAATATCGCAACGCTGCTTTCGGGAATAGTGGGAATACTAATCGCCTACCTCATTACCATTCTCTCACCAACAGAAACGCCTACCAATCTTCCCTTTATCTTTTTTTGTGGTGCCCTGGCGATCTGTGCCATGATCTTGCCAGGCATTTCCGGTGCATTTATTCTATTGCTCATTGGAAAGTATGAATACATGATTAGGGCCCTGATCGGATTCGATTTCCCAGTAATAATTGTATTCGTAACAGGCTGTTTTATAGGCCTTTTGGGCTTTTCAAGATTTTTAAGTTGGATACTCACCCATTACCGATTTCCTACATTAGCTTTGCTTGCTGGTTTTATGATTGGTTCTCTCAACAAAGTTTGGCCTTGGAAAGAAGTGACAGCATTCAGGATTAACAGCGAGGGTCTTCAGGTGCCTTCATTGGATCGTAGCATCTTACCATGGCAGTACTTAGAAAAAACAGGCCAAGACCCACAGCTTTTTCATGCTGTGCTGTTTGTAGCGTTAGGCATCTTTTTAGTTGTAACTATTGAAAAAGCTGCTACAATCTTAAAAACAAAAAGTTAAAACATGGAAAAGAAATTCGGGCTTATAGGGATGACTGTCAGTCATTCTTTTTCAAAATCATTCTTTGATGAGAAGTTTTTTAGGGAAGGGCTCCGAGACTATCATTATGATCTGTATCAACTAAATGAAATTAAAGACCTTAAGAAATTGTTGGTCGATAATCCTGAATTATGTGGGCTTAATGTTACTTTACCGTACAAAGAGCAAGTACTTAACCTGCTCAGCGACATTGATGACGCAGCCAAAAGAATTGGAGCCGTCAATGTGATCAAGATCAAAGACGGAAAGCTACGCGGTTTCAATACAGACAGCGATGCATTTTTTGAAAGTATTGAGAAGTGGTTTCCAAATGAAGCAGGTTCAAAAGCGCTGATATTAGGAACCGGAGGTTCCTCCAAAGCTGTTCAGGAAGCGTTGAAGAAATTAAAGATTCCTTTTCAAATTGTATCGCGTTCAAGAGGAAATACTGTTATCACATACAAGGATTTAGAGAAAAACGAAATTATTCTATCAGAATCCAATCTAATCATCAATACAACTCCACTTGGCATGACGCCCAACACCAATGCCATGCCTCCTATTAATTTTGAGTTGATTACTCCAAAGCATTACGTTTATGATTTGATCTACAATCCAGCACGTACCCTGTTCCTACAAAAAGCAGAGATGCGAAACGCCACCATCAAAAACGGACTTGAAATGCTGCACATACAAGCGGAAAAATCCTGGGCGATCTGGAATAACTAAGTTTCAAATTCCATGTTTCTAGTGTTAAAGATTAAGGTCTAAGGTTGATTTATATCTGATAAACTTTGAATTTGAGACTTGAAACTTTGAACTAAATGGATTTCCACCTAACGAGTGAATATGAGCCTACGGGTGACCAACCTAAAGCTATTGAACAGTTAGTTAAAGGTATTACCGATGGCGAGGCTTCTCAAACCCTATTGGGTGTAACGGGGTCAGGCAAAACATTCACCATTGCCAATGTCATTGCGCAAACTAACCGTCCGGCCTTAATCTTAAGCCATAATAAAACGCTGGCAGCCCAGCTATATGGCGAATTCAAACATTTCTTCCCGGAAAATGCCGTTGAGTATTTCATCTCCTACTATGATTACTATCAACCAGAGGCATTTATTCCTTCCACGGGTCTTTATATAGAAAAAGATCTCTCTATCAATGATGAAATTGAAAAACTCCGATTAAGTGCCACTGCCTCTTTGCTTACCGGAAGAAGGGATGTTATTGTAGTAGCCTCTGTTTCGTGTATTTATGGTATTGGCAATCCGGAAGAATTTGGCAAGAACCGCATCCAACTTATTGTAGGTGAAACCATCGCCCGTAACCGGTTACTCTTTGGGTTGGTGGATATCTTATACAGCCGAAATGAAATTGATTTTAAGCGTGGAACCTTTCGGGTAAAAGGAGACACGGTGGATGTCTTTCTTGCCTACGCGGACTATGCAATACGAATTTACTTCTTTGGTGATGAAATTGAAGCTATTCAACTGATTGACCCTCATTCCGGGAAAAAAATATCGGATGAAAAAATGGCAGTGATCTTTCCTGCCAATTTATTCGTAACCGGCAAAGACATGCTACACCAGGCCATGCGTGAAATACAAGATGATATGGTCTTGCAGGTTGAAATGTTTGAATCTGAGAAACGCCATCTTGAAGCAAAACGACTAAAAGAGCGAACTGAGTTTGATCTGGAAATGATGCGCGAGTTGGGATATTGCAGTGGCATTGAAAACTACTCACGCTATTTTGATAGACGGCAAGCAGGTGCACGTCCTTTCTGTCTCATAGATTATTTTCCGGATGACTTTCTCTTAATCATTGATGAAAGCCATGTTACCGTGCCCCAAGTTCGCGCCATGTGGGGTGGCGATCGTTCGCGCAAAGTAAATTTGGTTGACTATGGATTTCGACTTCCCTCGGCAATGGATAATCGTCCGCTTACATTCAATGAATTTGAGTCGATGATGAAGCAAGCAATTTATGTGAGTGCTACACCCAGTGAGTACGAATTGCGCAAATCAGAAGGAGTGGTAGTGGAACAACTCATCCGCCCAACGGGCTTGCTTGATCCTGTCATTGATGTGCGACCTAGCCGCAATCAGGTGGATGACTTGATGGAAGAGATTGATGAAAATGTAAAAAAGAAAGAGAGAATACTCGTGACCACTCTTACCAAGCGCATGGCGGAAGAGTTGACGAAATTTATGGAACGAGCTAATATCAAATGCCGCTACATACACTCAGAGGTCGCTACATTGGATAGAGTAGAGATCTTACGGGAGCTTAGATTGGGCGTGTTTGATGTTTTAGTTGGTGTGAATCTTTTGAGGGAAGGGCTTGACCTACCAGAAGTTTCCTTAGTTGCCATACTCGATGCTGACAAAGAAGGGTTCTTGCGTAACCAGCGTTCGTTGGTGCAAACCATAGGAAGGGCTGCACGAAATGTAAACGGCCGTGTAATTATGTATGCCGATAAGATGACAGATTCCATGCAAGCTGCCATTGATGAAACTAACCGAAGAAGAAAAATTCAGCTAGATTATAACATGGCAAATGGCATTGTTCCTAAAACTATTTTGAAATCGAGGGAAGCTATTATGGAGCAAACGTCCATAGCCGACTCCAAGAAACTTACCAAGCGATATTATATCGAAGACGAGGAGCGATCACTTGCTGCCGATCCGGTGGTAGCTTACCTAAGCAAGGATGAACTGGTAAAAATGGCCGACCGAACACGCAAAGCCATGGAAAAAGCTGCGAAGGAATTGGAGTTCATGGAAGCTGCCAGATTGCGTGATGAATATCAGGCGTTTTTGAAATTGATTGAAGATAAGAAGTAGATAATGTTCAGGAAAAAAAAGGTTCCATCAAGAACCTTTTTTTATACTATCGATAATAAAAACTTATGCAAACCTTTTCGCTACTTCACTCCAATTCACCACATTCCAAAAAGCTGCACAATAATCTGGTCTGCGATTTTGGTAATTGAGGTAGTAAGCATGCTCCCAAACATCTAAGCCAAGAATCGGTGTTCCTTTTACTTCGGCAATATCCATCAACGGATTATCTTGATTAGGAGTTGAGGAAATTGCTAATTTACCTGAAGCATCTTTAGTCAACCATGCCCAACCTGAACCGAAACGCGTTGTAGCAGCCGTATTGAATTTTGTTTTGAACTCATCAAAGTTTCCGAAAGTTGAATTGATGGCATCTGCTAATGCGCCTGTCGGTGCGCTTCCTCCGCTTGGCCCCATGATCATCCAAAATAGGCTGTGGTTGTAATGACCGCCACCATTGTTACGAACAGGCATGGGGTATTTTGAGATGTTCTTGCAAATTTCTTCAATACTTTGGCTTTCTTCCGGCTTGCCGGCTAAAGCATTATTTAAATTGCTGACATATGCATTGTGATGCTTGCCGTGATGGATTTCCATAGTACGAGCATCGATATGTGGCTCCAGAGCATTAAATGCATAAGGAAGTGCGGGTAGTGTAAAGGCCATGTTTCTTATTTTATTTAGTTTAACACATTACAGTGATCAAATATACTAGATTCTGGATACTTGATGCTAGATTCTGAATTCCAGTTTCAAGAATCAGTATTTGCTCACTAACTCACCTAACGTTTTTATGCCTTTCTCAACCTTTTCACTCCAAGGCAAACCATAACTCAATCGAAAGTAGTTGTGAAACTGGCCTTGAGAAGAAAATATTTGACCGGGCGCGATTCCAATGTTATACTTTAAGGCACGTTTGTGCAGTCGGTACCCATCCACTTTCTTATCCATCTCTACCCATAAAACAAACCCACCTTGCGGCCTGGTTACGCGAGTATTCTCCGGAAAATATTCTGACAAAGCCTGCAGATAGCGAAGACATTGTGTGTGCAAGGCCTTACGCAAATGCCGCAGATGCAACTCATATCTTCCATTCTGAAGGAAATGCGCAATGGCTGCCTGTGCCAGCGTATTAGTTGACACATTATGCATACGCTTCAATTGTATGACGCTGTCCTTGAACTTACCGGGAACGGCCCAACCTATGCGATAACCCGGAGCAAGAGATTTGGAGAATGAGCCGCAATGTAGTACCAAGCCTTTTTTGTCAAATGTCTTGCAGGTTTTTGGCCGGGTTTTTCCAAAATACATCTCCCCATAAATATCATCTTCTATGAGAGGAATGTCCTTCTTGGCTAGCAGATCGACCAAGTGTTTCTTCTTATCATCTGGGATAATATTGCCCAGCGGGTTGTTGAAATTACACACAAACAAACAAGCTTTAATACTTAATCGGGGGATTGCCTGTTCCAGATAAGAAAGATCTATTCCTGTAACCGGATCAGTTGGCACCTCCACTACTTTGAGCCCGAGACTTTGCATTACCCTAAATATTCCATAAAACGTTGGGCTTTCCGTTGCAACAGCATCACCAGGTTGGGTAACTGCCTTTAAACAAAATGAAAGTGCCTCCATGCAACCAGCGGTAACCACAACATCCTCTTCACTCAGCGAGCCACCCCAATTAAAACTCAATCGGGCAATTTGTTTTCGCAATAATTCATTGCCTTGAATATGTTCATAGCCCAGACAATGATCGGGTGCACCGCGCAAAGCATGCATCACTGATTTATTAAGCTTCGCAGAGGGCAACAAACTGGCATGAGGGGCACTCAGTGAAAAGGATAGTAATTTGGGTGACCGCAGATCGTGATAAACGCTGGAGATCATGTCGTCAACACTCACAGCGTGTGCTTCGTCCGTTGGCTCACACGAAGATGGAATTTCAAATGTATGCTGAGGAGAAAACTTTACATAGTATCCTGATTGCGGACGAGCTTCAATTAAGCCTTTACTTTCAAGATGGTAGTAAGCCTGAAAGGATGTGCTCAAACTTATTCCTTGTTCTTTACTTAGTGCGCGAACTGACAAAAGTTTATCGCCAATCTTTAATGCACGCTTCTCTATTAATTTTTCAATACGCTCAGCTACTTCTACGTATTTGTGGTCTGCTTTAACCTCAACAATTTGATGTTCCATGGGTTTATTTTAAACTGATCCGGTCAAAATTACTGAAACTGAAACTGTTTTATCAACGTATTTAAGAGAAAATTTGTGAATAATTTAAGAGAACGCTAAAAAACGAAATGAAAAAGCTTGTTGTCCTTATCGGTATTATTGTAGTGATCATCATTGCCGTTGTAGTGCAATCCCAATGGAAATGAATACGCAAATGAAAAATAAGAATAGTTTGCTGTTGGCTTACCTGGCATTAGCGGCTATTTGCGTTATTTGGGGCACCACCTACCTGGCACTTAGAATTGGTGTTACTCAATTTCCGCCCTTTCTTTTTTCCATGTTACGATTTCTTATTGCCGGACCAATCTTAATTGCATTCATGATGACGGTTGGCAAAGTAAAATGGCCTGATCGAAAGACACTTTTCACCCAAGCGGTTGGTGGCTTCTTCATGACCACACTCGGCATAAGTGTAGTAGGCTGGGCGGAAGTATATGTTTCAAGCGGTGTAGCAGCTATTATATGTTCTGTCATGCCTATCTGGACTATTTTAATTAATCTCATCGTGAGTAAAGATGAACGCCCCAATTGGCTTATCATACTGGGATTAATAATAGGGTTAAGCGGCATCGTCATGATTTTTGGTGAGCATCTTGCCGAATTCTCAGATTCTAAGTATGGGGTTGGAATCATAATGACATTTGCTGCCAATCTATGTTGGGCAATTGGCAGTATCTGGACAAAGAAGAAAAATCAATACTCCAATCCCTTTCTGAACGCAGGCCTGCAAATGCTCTTTGGGGGATTATTGCTAATCCCCTTCACCTTACTATTAGATGATTACACCAATATACAATGGTCTGGTGAGGTAGTTTCATCATTGGGCTACATGATTTTGGTGGGTTCCATTGGAGCATATGCGTGCTATTCTTACGCTATCAATAAATTGCCTATGACCATCGTTTCGCTGTATGCGTACATCAATCCTGTAGTAGCTGTTGTTTTGGGTTGGCTGGTACTGGATGAGAAACTTAATGCCAGAATCGGAATTGCCATTTTTGTAACCGTTGCCGGAGTCTATTTTGTTAATAGAGGATATCAGATGAAGACAATGCCCCTCCCTCTAATTTCAGGTATGAAGTCAATCCTTAGAAATTTAAGAGCAAATGCCATCAAATAAAAATCCGATGACTATAAAACTCTATCAAATAGACGCCTTTGCAGATAACATATTTTCTGGTAATCCCGCGGCCGTTTGTCCGCTAGACAATTGGTTACCTAATGAAACGCTACAAAAAATTGCCATGGAAAATAACCTGGCCGAGACTGCATTTTATGTAAATGAAAAAGAAGGCCTTCGTATCCGGTGGTTCACTCCAACAATAGAAGTGGATCTTTGTGGTCACGCCACGCTGGCAACGGCCTTTGTTTTGTTTAATTATGAAAATTATAGTGGGGATAAAATAGTATTCAATTCCAGAAGTGGTCCGTTAATGGTTACTAGATCAGGCGATGTTCTCACTTTAAATTTTCCAGTAGATACGCTCAAAGAAGCACCTTCGTTACCGGAACTCGAAAAGGGATTAGGAATTAAGCCAATGCAAACATTCAAAGGCAAAACAGATTATATGCTGGTTTTTGAAAATGAAGATCAGATTAAAAACATGAGTCCTGATTTCAAGTTAATTGGCACTATAGAAGCACGCGGCATTATTGTAACAGCAAAAGGGAACACGGTGGATTTTGTTTCAAGATTCTTTGGACCCCAATCTGGTATGGACGAAGATCCTGTGACCGGATCAGCTCATACGTCATTATCAGCTTACTGGGCGAAGGTTTTAAATAAAACTGAATTCACTGCGATACAACTTTCGAAGCGACAAGGGAAACTGAAATGCAAACTTGTTGGAGACCGGGTTGAAATTAGCGGAACAGCAAAACTATTTTTAGTTGGAACAATTTCTATTGATTAACCATGGGGAATTCAATTATTGAAATTGTTAAGTACAAACCAGAACATCAACCTTGGTTTGAGAAATTCAATCGTGATTGGATTGAAAAGTTTTTCTGGATGGAGCCTCTTGATGTTGAGATTTTACAACATCCGGACAAGAACATCATTCAAAAGGGTGGCGATATTTTTATGGCGATCTATCAAAAAGAAATGGCAGGAACAGTTGCTCTAAAGTTTGTTGAGGCCGGTGTTTACGAGTTTACTAAGATGGCAGTAGATGAAAAATTCCAAGGCAAAAAAATTGGCGAGATGCTCGCGCAAGTTGCCATTCAACATGCGAAGCACCACAAAGCGAAAAAGATTATTCTTTACTCTAATACTAAGCTGAATGCAGCGATTGGCTTATACTGCAAGCTTGGCTTCGTGGAAATTCCTCTTGATGGTCCTTATAAAAGAAGTGATATTAAGATGGAATTAAATCTCTCTTCTAAAAAAGCAGCTAAAATCAAGTCTTTCAAGAGAGGAGTAATCGGATTAATCTAACCTTATGATCAAAATCAAGCAAGCCACTCTTAACGATTTAAACAAATTGGCCATACTCTTTGATCAGTTTAGGGTCTTTTATAAAAAGCAAACTGCCCTTGATAGAGCAAAAATGTTTTTAAAGGAAAGAATAGAGGCCAACGAGTCGGTCATATTCATTTCATTGGATAATAAGAACATAATAACAGGTTTTATACAACTCTATCCTTTGTTCTCATCTACCCGAATGAAACGACTCTGGCTGCTCAATGATTTATTTGTAGATCCTAGTCACAGAGGCCAGGGGATTTCTGTGTCACTGATCGACAAAGCAAAGGAATTTGCCAGGCAAACGGGAGCCTGCGGTTTAATCTTGGAAACTACCAAGACAAATAAGATTGGAAACAGTCTATATCCGAAGACAGGGTTTGTATTGGATGTGGACCACAACTACTATAGCTGGGATATTTAAAGAATGGTTATGAATACAATTCCATGGTTTGAGCGCAATTTAAAGTTTGGATATCCTATTGAAATGCTTCCTTATTTTCTGGAGCGTTTGGATGGAACCGCTATTCGTATTGAAGGCAAAGTAAAAGGAGTTTCAAATGAAATTCTTTCAAAGCAACTCAATGGAAAGTGGTCGGTAAAGCAAAATATAGGGCATCTCGCTGAAGTAGATGAAATCAATTTTAGACGCATCTATGAAATGATTGCCGGTGTTGTACAACTTTCACCAGCTGTATTTGAACCCAAAAAAGATTACAACAGTCAGAAAGTAAAAGATGTGATCCACTATTTCTATACGACCCGGCTGAAAAATATCAGGCGTTACTCCGAGCTGACAGAATCTGAATTAACAAAGTCTTCCTTACATCCCAGGCTGAAAGTGCAAATGACACCTGTTGATCTGGCTTGGTTTGATGCCGAGCATGACGATCATCATTTAGTCACCATTAATACTATTCTTAAATCTCTTACATCTTGAATTCTCTTTTAGTCAACGATCATAAAAATCGCAGTGCCATTCTGGAGCAAACCCGGAAAGTGGCGGTGGATTATTTCGAAAAGCAAAAAGATTTTCCGGCAAGTCGCTACATCAATGATATAGAGCTAACCAATCTTCCTCTAAAAGGAATTAGTGCGAAAGGTGCGATTGATCTTTTTGCGAAAGGGTATGCCGATAAGCTGACAAACAGCGCTGGCCCGCACTACTTTGGTTTTGTTACTGGTGGATCCACTCCTGCTTCCGTTGCCGGAGATTGGCTTGTCAGTGCTTTCGACCAAAATGCTTGCGGCAGCAACGACTCAATTGCACCGCAACTTGAACGGCAAACATTACATTTTCTTAAACAATTGTTCGGAATAGATGAAGCTTACTTTGGCTCATTTGTAACGGGAGCAACAGTTTCAAATTTTGTTGGCCTTGCCATAGCCCGTCAATGGATAGGTGAACAACAAGGAACAGACATCAGCAACGAAGGGCTTCAGGGCTTGCCATTTTTAAAAGTAGTGAGCAGCACAGCTCATTCCAGTATTATCAAATCTTTGTCGATGCTGGGCATCGGTAGAAATGCATTGGTTAGAATTAATACGCAACCCAATCGAGAAGCGATTGATTTGAATGAACTTGAAAACTACCTTAAACTGAATCAAGGCAATCCCTTAATCATGGTCGCGAATGCAGGCACGGTCAATACAGTTGACTTTGACGACCTCGAAGTTATTGGTCAATTAAAAAAGAAATACAACTTCTGGCTTCACGTGGATGCAGCGTTTGGTGGATTCGCTGCCATATCCCCGACCTTTGCACATTTAATGAATGGCGTAAATCACGCGGACAGCATAACTGTTGACGCTCATAAATGGTTGAATGTTCCTTATGATGCTGCTGTGCAGTTCACGCGACATAAAAAACTTCAGCTAAAAGTCTTTCAAAACAGCGCTGCCTACTTAGGCGATCCGGAACAAAGTCCGGACTTCTTTCACTACACACCGGAAAACTCCCGAAGGTTTCGTGCGTTGCCTTCCTGGTTTACCTTAATGGCCTATGGCAAAGAAGGACATCAGGAAATTGTCGAACGGAATTGCAGTTGTGCCAAGTTATTAGGCAATATGATTGAAGGTTCAAAAGAGTTCAAACTACTTTCGCCTGTGCGAATGAATGTTGTGTGTTTCACGTTCAATCATGAGCATCCGGAGTCAACTTCGATTGCTCAATTTCTGGCAAGAATCAGGGACGATGGCAGAACGTTCTTCACTCCGACAAATTACAAAGGAGTGTCAGCGATACGAGCGGCATTCAGTAATTGGCAAACAACTGAAGCAGATGTCACAATTGCATTTCAGGCATTAAAAGAAAATTTTTAAGATGTATATCTCCAAGCTCAATCGAAACGAGAAAACAGAAGAACTCCATGAATTTATCCGTCAAAATGGGTTTGCTATTTTAATAAGCAATGTAGAGGGAAAGCCATGGGCCTCACATGTCCCTCTTCTACTTTCAATTGATGGAAAGAAACTCTCGGGCCATGTTGCCAGGGGCAATAAACAATGGAAAGAATGGAATGCAGAAACGGAGATCCTCGCTATTTTCACCGGTCCCCACTCCTATATATCCTCCTCATGGTATGATCACGAAAATGTACCCACCTGGAATTATATAGCCGTGCACGTGTATGGGAAACTAAAAATCTTGTCTGATCAAGAACTATTACAATCCCTAAAGGAACTTACTGATACCTATGAAAAATCATCGGGGCAACCAGTGACCGTTGAACAAATGAATCCTGTTTTTGTGAAAAAAGAAATGCTTGGCATTGTGGGTTTCGATATAGATATCTCACATATAGAAGCCGCTTATAAACTTTCTCAAAACCGTGACGCAAAGAATCATGAAGCTATAATAGCGCAGTTGGAGAAAAGAAATGATCCTGCCTCTAATGCCATAGCCCAAGAAATGAAAAAAGCAGGACATTCTTAAACCGTTTATTAAATACCTTTTAATTACCTTTAGCACGTTAATCAGAATTCAATTATACCATGACAGTAACCACAACAATCCCAGTAGATCGCATCAAGAAATCTCGCCTATCTACCATTGATTTTAATAACCTAGGTTTCGGAATTCACATTTCAGACCACATGCTGGTGGCTGATTACAATAATGGCAATTGGCAAGAGCCCAAAATAATTCCATACGGTGACATGGCACTGTCTCCTGCTATGCTCTCCCTGCATTACGGTCAGGCGATTTTTGAAGGCATGAAAGCGTTTAAAAATAAAGATGGCAATATTGTAATCTTCCGGCCCCAGCGCCATCATCAGAGGTTGTTAAAGTCGCTCGAGAGGATGTGTATGCCAGCCATTTCCGAGGAACTGTTTATCAGCAGTCTTGCAGCCATTGTTGAAGTTGAATATGATTGGATCCCCACTTCGGAAGGTTCATCACTTTATTTAAGACCAGTAATATTTGCTTCTGAAGCTAGATTGGGAGTAAAAATTTCGGATGAGTATAAATTTGTGATACTGACCAGCCCGGTTGGCCCTTATTTCGCAAAGCCAGTACGCGTTAAAGTTGAGGAAGAATATGTACGAGCTGCAGAAGGAGGAACAGGCTTCGCTAAATGTGCCGGTAATTATGGGGGAGCCTTCTACCCAACTCAATTGGCCAATAAGCAGGGCTTCGATCAATTGCTATGGACCGATGCGAAAGAACATAAATACATTGATGAATCTGGCGCGATGAATGTGATGTTTGTATTGAATGGAAAACTGGTTACGCCAAAGCTTACCACGGCCGTCCTAAATGGGGTCACGCGTGATTCCATCTTAACATTAGCTAAGAGTCTTGGAATTGAAAAAGAAGAGCGAAGAGTGAGTGTGGCTGAAATCAAAGAAGGGTTTATAAACGGAAATTTGACCGAAGCATTTGGCGTAGGTACGGCTGCCGTAGTGTCAACTATTGCATCCATAAACATTGATGGCAAAGACTACGTATTGCCACCCGTTGACACTTCCGGTTTTCAACTGCGTGCCAAAACAAAGCTTAATGCTATTCGCATGGGCACCGAGCCTGATCTGCATGAGTGGAATTATATTATTTCGGTGAAGTAATAATACTTGGCTAAGTCGGCAAGAGGTAACATATCTTTCATCCGACTTAATCATTAACTCCCACATCAGACTTCACTATATAAATGAGAGCTGCTTTTTTTATAAAGAAGGACCGTCCCCTGGAAATCAGAGAACTGAAAAAACCTAAGCCAGTAAAAGACCAGGTACTGGTTCGGCTTCATGCTGCAGCCTTGAATCATCGGGACATCTGGACACAAAAAGAACAGAACGCACCGGATGATGGCATCATCCTTGGATCCGATGGAAGCGGACTAATTGAGAATGTTGGCGAAGATGCTGATCCACTTCTTATAGGAACGGAAGTGGTCATTAATCCCAGTTTAAACTGGGGTGATAATCCCATCGTTCAAGGAGACTCCTTTAAAATTCTAGGCTATCCGGATAATGGAACGTTTAGTGATTACCTTATTATTTCTAAAAGACAAGTTTTTGAAAAACCTGAACATCTTTCATACCAAGAGTCGGCAGCAGTTCCTCTTGCAGGGCTAACAGCTTATCGCGCATTATTTTCAAAAGCCAGGTTGCGCGCAAAAGAAAAAGTTTTAATAACGGGTGTAGGCGGAGGTGCTGCGCTTTGGGCTTTTCAATTCGCGTTAGCGTATCAGGCCAGAGTATATGTCACTTCAGGATCAGAGGAAAAATTACATAAAGCAAGAGGGTTGGGCGCACTCGGGGCATTCAATTACAATGATCCTGAGTGGACTATGAAGGCAGCAAAAGAAGTTGGTGGATTCGATATTGTAATCGATAGCGCAGGTGGAGAACAATTTTCTAAGTTACCTGACCTGATGATGCCCGGAGGTCGAATAGCATTGTTTGGACGTACGGCTGGAAATATTCCAGTTATTTCCGCTCGAACGCTTTATTGGAAACAAATCTCTATTCTTGGAACGACTATGGGCACACGCGATGAGTTTCTATCCATGCTTGATTTTGTTGAAAGTCGAAAATTAAAACCTATCATTGACAGGATCTATCCACTGGAGCAAGCTGAAGAGGCCATGCGAAGAATGGAAAAGGGAGATCAGTTTGGAAAGATCATTTTACAGATATCCTAGTAAAATCATGATTGAGATTCAATATCGGACCGATCTTAAAATTTCATCAGATGAGTTTATCGACATTCTGAATCGATCTACGCTCGGACTCAGGAGGCCTGTTGCAGATTTGGACCGTATTGAGAAAATGTTGGAACATGGAAATGTCCTGATCACCGCATGGTCAGGTAATCGATTAGTTGGTGTATCGCGTGCACTTACAGATTTCTCATTTTGCTGCTACCTCTCCGATCTTGCTGTTGACAAATCTTTTCAACACCATGGAATTGGGAAAAGACTGATTGCAGAAACCCATCGAATAGCAGGTGTTAATACGATGTTGTTATTATTATCAGCACCTGCTGCAACAAATTACTATCCAAAGATTAATATGGAACGATTTACGGATTGTTTTCTGATCCGGCCTAAAGTCATTTGATTCTTCAACTTTCAAAATCAAATCACAATGAGTCAATTTCCAATTACCGACAAAACTCAAATCACGCGTTTGGCGAAACGTGGTGTTTACGACAAGGAGGCGATCTACAGTATTTTGGATGAAGCGTTGTTCTGTACTCTAGCCTATTCGAAAGACAACCAACCCTTTCAAATCCCAACAGGGTTTTGCAGAATCGGCAACAAACTCTATGTTCATGGATCCGTAGGTAGCCATTACATGCGGGAAATGCAAAATAAAAAAATACCTGTGTGTATTAGCGTCACACTCATTGATGGATTGGTTCTGGCGCGATCTGCTTTTCATCATTCAGTCAATTATCGGTCGGTTGTGATATTTAGTGAGCCCGAATTAATAGCGGATGAAAATGAGCAGTACAACGTGTTGGAAGTTTTTACAAACAAAATGTGTCCTGGACGTTGGGAAGATATACGAAAACCAAACGCTGGCGAATGGAAGGCCACCATGGTCATTGCTTTTGAAATCAAAGAAGCCTCAGCAAAAGTTAGGGTAGGTGGACCAAAAGATGATGATGAAGATTACGATTTGAATACCTGGGCCGGTGTTGTGCCTTTGAGCCTTGTGAAAAAATCTCCCGTGCCTGATGAAACCTTGAAGCCCGGAATTTTACTACCCAACTATTTGCAATGACTATTGTTCATTCAATACATAATGAAAAGCCACTCAAACCATCCATTGCCCATTTGGAACAAAAAGGCTAAATTCGCGGTTAGAAAGTTATAAAAAGGCCTTAAGAAGGCTAAAAAAGCGTTCTTTACAAATTAAACTAGAAATACCATGGGAAGACCACCAATTTTACCGAAAAAGAAAAAAGACGGATTCTGGCTTGAGGTGCGCAATAAAGGCGCCAAATCAGGTATGATTCTTATCCGGGATTCGCAGCAGGCAATGCTGCAAGCGGCCAAACAATATGAGACCACCAAAGATGTGATCATCATGGGAGAACACAAAAATGGGAAGAAAGTAGTGGAAGAAAAACGTAAAAAAGAAAAGGCTGCTTAACTTTCTTTTTAAAAAATTGAAGAAAGCCCCAGGTAAAAAATTACGTGGGGCTTTTTTTATGCCACATTTTAATGGACAAGTGAAAAGTTACTCACCTGCTGTTCACTAATACGCATTAACTCAAAACGGCAGATCATCAGAAGCCCCTCCATCCTGAACAAAAGGCTCTTCTCCTACAGGAGGGGCCATTGATCCACTGGAACTCTTCTCTACTTTCCAGGCACGCGCCTCGGTGTACCACCGGCTATTGTACTCCCTGCTTTCCAATTCTACTGAAACATTAACCGTATCTCCAACCGCAAGATTGAACTGATCAATTTTATCTCCCCAGGCAGACAAGCAAACTTTCTTAGGAAACTGACTCTGAGTTTCAACAATAAACTCTTGTTTCTTCCATTGTCCTTTTTTACCCATGCCCGTTTGATGTGGTAATATCTGAACAATCTTTCCTTTCAAATCCATGGCCATAACTTACTATTGATTAGGGTACAAATAAAATCAGATTTTTAACTACTCGCGTATTCTCTTAAAGAAATTATCTAGCAATTCTTTGCTTTCAATAGGCCTTACTCCCTCCACTACTTCTGTCTTTGGATGTAAAATGGGGCTTTTCGCTAATGAATAACCTCGCTGAACATCTTTTGCGCCAAAAACTAATTTTTGCAGTTGAACCCAATGAAGAGCGCCAGCACACATCACGCACGGTTCTAGTGTAATATACAACGTACACTCGTTTAGGTACTTTGATCCCAGATAATGAGCGGCAGAGGTGATGGCCAACATTTCAGCATGGGCGGTAGCATCTGTTAATTTCTCGGTTTGATTATGTGCGCGTGCAATAACTTTATTCTGACAAACCACCACAGCCCCTACGGGCACTTCCCCTATTTCATAGGCCTTACTCGCTTCTTTCAAAGCCTCTAGCATAAAGTAATCATCATTGTATAATTCCATTTTAAAAATGAGCCGGGAATACTCGTCACCTCACTTTCACGCTCTTCATCATCAACCGTGCAGTTCTCTGCCAATCGTCCTTCTGATCTTTTGGGCAGCTAAAGGTAAATACGAGAGTTCTTTTAGTCTGCACGAGATATTGGATGTATGTGTATTTTAAGATTGGGTCTTCACTTCCAGGCTCACGCTTGCTTCCCTTCACATACGATTCAAATTCGAAGAAGATGTATTTCTTTTTGTTTACCTCGTGAATCCCTTCCTCAATCACTTCGATTTTGTCATAAAGATTAATTAAGCCTGCTTTAAAAAACTGCCGGGCCACGTCCAGGTCAGCATCCGGCCATTGCGTGGCAGAGATATTGGCGCTAAAGTCGACTACCCGATCTTGATTGGTATAAGCTCCTAACGGTGCCCTTACAGAAGGAAAGCGTTGTGCTATGTCATCAGGCGTCATGGGGTAAAAATCTGAGGGCATCGAAACCCTGATCCCGTCTGCCATCTTGGTTTTAACCAATTTTGCCGTTGTAAAACCAAAAAGCAGAAAAAGGAAAATGATCCAAAATCTATTCATAGCAGGGTTTAAATGAAATAAACTTAGAATTGATGTATAATAGCAACCTTTATTAATTTTGCGCCCCAGTCTGATACTTATCAGGCTCAAATTTAATGAATTTAATATGCTAAGGACTCATACCTGCGGTGAACTGCGGATAAGCGATGTAAACAAACAAGTTACCCTGACTGGATGGGTTCAGCGGCTCCGCGACAAAGGAAGCCTTCTTTGGATTGACCTGCGCGACAGGTATGGGATAACCCAATTATTCTTAGAAGAGGGAAAAACGGAAAATGCCCTTTTACAAATTGCCCGACAATTGGGTCGTGAATATGTTGTAAAAGTAAGCGGCCTTGTTGTCGAACGGCTATCTAAGAACGACAAAATACCAACTGGAGATATTGAAATAAAGGTTGGCTCAATTGAGATTATCAATCCCTCTAAAACCCCGCCCTTTACTATCGAAGATAATACAGATGGTGGCGATGATATACGCATGAAATATCGTTATCTGGATTTAAGGAGAAACCCTGTTCGAATAAGCCTGCAACTCCGGCATAAAATGGCACAGCAGACACGCGTCTATTTAGATAGTCTGAATTTCATTGAAGTAGAGACCCCTGTGTTGATCAAATCAACTCCGGAAGGAGCTCGCGATTTTGTGGTTCCATCACGAATGAACCCGGGAGAATTTTATGCGTTGCCGCAATCACCGCAGACCTTTAAACAATTGTTGATGGTTTCGGGCTTCGATCGTTACTATCAAATTGTAAAATGCTTCCGAGATGAAGATTTGAGGGCCGACCGTCAACCGGAATTTACACAGATCGACTGTGAGATGGCATTCATCACACAAGAAGACATACTCAGTACTTTTGAAGGACTTATACGGCACCTGTTTAAGAATGTGAAAGAGATTGATATGCCCTCCGTGCCACACATGAGTTATGCAGATGCTATGAAATACTATGGCTCAGACAAACCTGACACTCGATTTGAGATGAAGTTTGTTGAGTTGAATGATATGGCAAAAGGGAAGGGCTTTCCCGTATTTGACGATGCGGAACTGGTGGTGGGAATTTGCGCCAAAGGTTGTGCTGGCTATACTCGTAAACAGCTAGACGAGTTGACTGAATTTGTGAAGAAGCCCCAAATTGGGGCAAGAGGTCTGGTGTATGCTCGCTATAACGCAAATGGCACATTTAAATCCTCAGCCGATAAATTTTTTAATGAAATGGAGTTGAGCAAATGGGCACAAAAACTCCTTGCCGAACCAGGCGACCTTATGCTCATTTTGGCCGGTGAAACTGAGAAAACCCAAAAAGCGCTGGGCGAACTTAGATTGTATGTTGCTAACCAACTTGGGTTACGCGATAAAAATAAATTCTCAGCTCTGTGGGTGATCGACTTCCCGCTCCTCGAATGGAATGAGGAAACTAAGCGATATCATGCCATGCATCATCCGTTCACGTCTCCCAAAAGAGAAGATCTTCATTTGTTAGATAGCCATCCAGGAAAAGTAAGGGCAAATGCCTATGACATGGTCATCAACGGAACAGAAGTGGGTGGCGGTTCAATCCGTATACACGATAGACCAACACAACAATTAATGTTTACCAAACTTGGCTTTAGTGAAGAAGAAGCGAAGAAACAGTTTGGCTTTTTAATGGATGCTTTTGAATTTGGTGCCCCTCCACACGGTGGTATTGCATTTGGTTTTGACAGGCTCTGTTCGCTCTTTGGTGGTGCCGATTCCATCCGCGACTTTATTGCTTTCCCTAAAAATAATTCAGGCCGCGATTTGATGATTGATACTCCATCAACCATTTCTCAAGATCAATTGAACGAGCTAAATATTGCTGTAAAGGAATTGAAGAAGTAACCTTCTCTCCACGTTTTTAAAGATGGCATTAAAGCGAAATTTTAAGGCCATTTTCTTGTTAGCTGATCAGAGCATTAATGCGGATGTTTCTTCTGCATCAATGTCAATATCATCCTCTCCTACCCCATCAAATGGGTTTTCAAGATGGTCCTGGATATTATCCAGACTCACTAAAATGAAGCTGTAAAGTATGGGCATCACGTACTCTAACGAAGCAGAGAAATCATGAAACGTGGAAGCGAAATATGGGCCATAAATAACCGGAAATATATAAATGAATGTTTTGCTATACGCTCTGAGGGTAATGGGTGTTCGGTATTGATGGATGACCTTCATATTGTCATAAGCAATAATCATTTTACTCACATATTGACTAACACGTGAAATCTCTCCGCTTTGTACACCAAAATTTCGCATTTCCATCGTTATGCCGGAAAGTTGTGAAAACCTGCTGTATAGAATTTTCTCACTCTCAATCCATTCTGGAGAACGAGCGGTCTTGAACATTTCCTTCATATGAAGCATCATTTCCTTAATGAGTTGCTTTGCACGCACCGACAAATCATTCTCCTTATTGGATGTCCAGTCTCGCGTACCATAATATAGTGCGATAGCATGACCCTTAAAATCAGAAAATCGTTGAAGCGCAGTTTCGCGTCTCGTATAAGCTGATCCAATTGAAAAAACAACAGGAAATACAATGGCAACACCTACCAGCATATCTGGAAACTTTGCCGTAAGTCCCCATTCAAAACACAGGTACGTTGAAAGGACGGCAAGAAATGTTATAATAAACGTTTTATAATTGATGATGAGAGTAAAACTTCTAAGGATGCGTTTCATAATGTGAAATTTAACAGGTCGAAATATCCAAAAAGACGTGAGATAACCAAATTGTTATCGATTTATTATTAATTTGTTATCATGGTCAAGCTTTTCACCGAAGAAGACATCCGTAAAAAAGTTTCAATGAAACAAGCCATCACCGTGATGAGGGAAGCTTTTGTTCAAATAAGTAATGGTACAGCCTACATTCCCGTACGGACCTCCATTGCCTCTTCGGACAATTCCGGGCAAACTCTATTTATGCCCTCCTACTCACCCTCTTACCATCTTTTTGGTCTTAAAATGGTCTCAGTATTTAATAACAATGCAGCTAAAGGGTTGCCGGTTATCCAGGGCAACATGCTGATTATGGATGGGGAAAATGGGAGTCCCATTGCCTTAATAGAGGCCGAATACCTTACTTCCCTACGAACAGGTGCCGCGTCTGGTTTAGCCACTGATTTACTCGCGCGAAAAGACGCAAAAATGTTGGCAATCTTTGGAACTGGAACTCAAGCCGAAACGCAACTAGATGGAATATTGAATGTACGAGAGATAAAAAAGGTTATCGTATTTGGACAGACACAAGAGAAAACATTATGTTTTATTAATCGTATGTCGGAAAAATTTCAGGTCGACATCCTGCAAGCTGGAACACCAGAAGAACTAATGCAAGCAGATATTATTTGCACGGCTACTACATCAACATTTCCTGTATTTCAATCTAAGAATATAAAAGCGGGTACCCATATCAACGGTATTGGCAGCTATCGGTCCACGATGCAGGAACTACCGTCTGAAGTGATCGCGAATTCTCTTTTGATTGTAGATCAATACAAAGCCGCATTGTCGGAAGCGGGTGATGTGGTAATCCCAATTCAGCAGGGTTTGATTGATAAAAATCACATTTACGCAGAGCTAGGGGAAATAATTGCCGGCCATAAAACAGGGAGAACTTCTTCTACCCAAATTACAGTTTTTAAATCTGTTGGCAACGCCATTCAGGATTTAGCGATTGCACACATGCTTTTGAATTGAATAGTCTCTGAAAGAATAAAAGACGTTCTATTTTACTCTTCTATCACTTCTACCTCAACTCGTACATTCTTTTTTGCATTAGCACTTTCTTTTTCATGAATCATGCGACCCCCACCCCATGCCTTAATCTCCATTCGGTCGGCTGCAACTCCTTGTGAAACGAGCCAATCCTTAATTACCTGGGCTCGTTCCCTGGATAAATCTTTGGCCGACCCAATTCCATTTTTAACGTCATCGGTCAAAGCAAAAAAGTTTTTGCCTGGGCCCATGGTTATCATCTTTCCATGAGATTTTCCATTGGTATGCCCATGCAATTTGATTTTATACTTTGGATTATCATTCATCATGTCCAGTAAACTATTCAGTTCAAAAGTTGATTCTGGGAGCATGATGGCAGCATCATTATAAAAATAAACACTATACAACGTTGATATATCGCCTTTGTGATAACGAATCAAGTCAAACTTGACGACATAAAAACTATCCATTAAAACCATATAATGATATGGCGTATCCATCTCATTGTTTTTGAAATTTACTTCATGCTGCACCTTCCGATAGCCAAATGCATTGCAATTAAGAGTTAGCTGCCCAGACTTACTTTTAGGATCAGGCAGCATGACGTATGAATTGCCTTTCACCTTGGAGATAACTCTGGTCCGCTCAGTATCAATTATTTCAATTTCACTTTCTACAATACGATTGTTTCTGCTATGAACCAAACTCAAATAAACGGGGGTATTTGCCAATGTTCTTAAAACACGTACAGGCTCTGCTTTTACAGTCTCCTTATTGCTCATTATGGCAGTCGTTTCTGGCAATGCACCTGGAGTTGATTCCACGATTGGGAGAGCTATTACTTCAGGCTCTTTATCAATTGGCACCGTCCGCGTAAGCGAGGCAACCTGAACTTCAACAGTAGTTTTTTCTTCTGCCATTTTTTCAACAACTGGAGTGGTGGCAATGATACTATTTTCAGGAGCCATGTCAGGCATTACGCGAACCCACGCATCAGTAAAGCCTCCCTCCTTCCGGGTTTTTAACATTTGGTGAATGGACTCATCAAAGTCAGTATAATAATCGAGGTAGATATAGTAAAACTTCCTGCCCAGATCATACCCATGTTTGGTATGTAGTCCTGACTTATTCAATTTATCTACATAGGTCTCCATATATTTCTCATGCCCAATACGGTAAGCTGCCACTACAATGTAGTAGCCCTTCCGTAAATACTCGCCTTTAGGCGAAGGGTCAGCAAAGGAGGAAGAGGAATGCCCTATTAATAATGAAAGGAGAGCAAACCTTAACATGTTTTTCATGTAAGAAAAATGTCTATATATGGAGTAAATCTATGAAACTACTTCGAATTTTCAAGGTTTTAACTCAACTCTTCAGGAAAAGGCCTTTATTTAGATGTATGGTTTAACCATTTCCTGTAAAAATCCAGAGCCATAACCAACCAATTGTATGGCCGCAGCCGGAAGGCTCAGGGCCGCAACTTCGAAAGATCTATTCACCAAAAAAGAGTGAATTCCAAGGGTAAAAAAATAAAGACCATATCCCATAAGTATGAACAAGCCTAACAATGGCTGCAAAAGAAGAAGGAGCAGTGAAAACACAAAACCAATTATAAAGAATGAAGGAAACCAATGCGTGATTTTGATTGCCTCAGGATGGACTCTACCCACCAACACTCTTCCTCTTCCAAAGTTAAAAACCTGTTTATAAAACTGCATCAAGTCTGTTCTCCGTTTATGATAGACATAAGCTTTCGGGATAAGACCGACTTCAAAGCCAGATTTTCTCATGCGAATACTAAACTCAATGTCTTCCGCAAGCCGATCGAACTTAAACCCACCCGTATTATCAACGACTTCCTTTCGGATTCCCATATTAAAACTCCTTGGCTGAAAGTTTTTCCGCTTTCCTCCCCGTATTCCACCCGTTGTCAAAACAGACGCCATGGTGTAACCCATAGCGCGTTGAAGGGAAGTAAAATCCTCATGAGCCTGGTCAGGACCACCCCATGCATCCAGGAGTGTGTTGGCCAAAAATATTTCTACCTCTTCAAAATATTTTGGCGGAATAATGCAATCCGAATCAAAGAGTACAAAATAATCTCCTAGAGCCTTTTCAAATCCAAAATTACGACTTTGACCAGGCCCTGTATTAGGTTTAAAAAAATATCGCAGATTCAATTGACTGGAAAATTTTTCAAAAACTTTCTCACATGTGATAGATGAGCCGTCCTCCACCAGAACCACTTCGAAATTGGTGACTGTTTGTTTTGTTAAACTCTCCAATAATTCCTCAACTTCCTTAGGCCGATTATATACCGGGATAATGATGGAATATTTAGGCTTTTTCATTATCGTAAAAGTAGTGAATTTAAAAAGGTGTTACCCACCTTAGATGGTGATCAAACATATTCACCTAATACTACTTCGAACGTCAGTGCCGTTTTCTTATCTTTCTAAAAACCCAACTCATGAAGGCCACAAAATTTCCAATCCTATTCCTTTTCATCAATCTTGAAGCGGAGGCTCAACAAAAAGACTACTCGGCTGATGTTGCCACAATCGATGCCATTACCTCCACACTCTATGCAATAATTTCTGGCGAACCAGGAGCCCCAAGGGATTGGGATAGGTTCAGAAACCTTTTTAAGCCCGAAGGTAGATTGATTCCCACACGGAAAGATGATAGCGGAAAACTTATTACCAAGGCGCTAAGCCCAGAAGAATATGTACAGATATTTCAATCACGAATACCAACTGGTTTTTTCGAACGAGAGCTTCATCGAACATCTGAGGAATACGGCTCGGTTGCACATCTTTTTAGCACCTACGAAACACGTGAAAAAAAAGATGGCCCCGTAACCAACCGAGGTATTAATAGTATTCAACTCTTTCATGATGGCACACGCTATTATATTATAACTATTTTTTGGTGTGCTGAAAGTATGGGTTTTGTGTTGCCCAAGAAATACTTGAAATAGAGGAATAAACTTAGCAGATTAACTAAGAAACATTACATCATCCTGCTTCGCTGGAAAAAATTTAACCCATGGGTTAACTCAAAAAATAATCAACATCCAGTACCTAGAATCCCGTGCCAGGTTTTATCTTGCACCAATGGAAAATTTTGTTGTCTCAGCGCGCAAATACAGGCCTTTAGGGTTTGAAGAAGTAGTGGGTCAGGACCACATCACTACAACGCTGAAAAACGCCATTGATAACAATAAACTGGCCCAAGCACTTTTATTTTGCGGGCCTCGTGGTATAGGTAAAACTACCTGCGCACGGATTGTAGCCAGGATGATCAATGGCTTTGAAGAAAAAGCAGAAGTCAATTCTCTCAATATTTTTGAATTGGATGCGGCCTCCAATAACGGGGTGGAGGAAATCCGGAACCTGATTGAGCAGGTGCGCTATCCTCCTCAGTTTGGTAAATACAAAGTCTACATCATAGACGAGGTGCACATGCTCTCTAATTCGGCATTCAACGCCTTTTTAAAGACACTAGAGGAACCTCCTTCGTATGCCATATTTATTCTAGCCACTACAGAAAAGCATAAAGTAATCCCTACCATTTTATCGCGCTGTCAGATTTTTGATTTTAATAGAATTCAGGTGTCGGACATTGCCCGGCAACTCAAAAAAGTAGCCGACCGCGAAAAAATAAAAGTGGAAGAAGAAGCACTTCATTTGATCGCACAAAAAGCAGATGGCGCTTTACGCGATGCACTCTCTATTTTTGATTTAATGGTTACATTCTCTTCAGGGAAGGAAGTGACATTTAAAGATGTGATCAACAACCTTCACATCCTGGATTATGACTATTATTTCAAAGTTGTGGATGGGTTACTGGCGGAAAATGCAACCCAACCACTTTTATTGTTAGATGAAATACTGCGTAAAGGATTTGATGGCCATAATTTTATCGTTGGATTGAGTGAGCATTTACGCAATCTGCTGGTCTCACAAGATGCCCGTACGGTTAGCTTACTGGAAGTGCCAGATAGCACCAGGAAAAAATACATGGAACAGTCACAGGCTTCATCACCTTCACTATTGCTTTCCTGGCTCAACATTGCAAGCCACTGCGACATTAACTACAAGAGCAGTAAAAGCCAGCGACTGCTTGTTGAATTGGCACTTATGAAAATGGCGAATGTCAACGCTGTTTTCAAAGGCAATGGAACTGCTCCGGGAATCGAAGTAGTAAAAAAAAAATTGAATTAGAGCCTGAAGCCGATACTTCTGTTGTTGAAGCCACCACCAAAGAAAAAAAGGTTACCCTTCCGATGCAGGAAATACCGATTCCGGTAGAGCAACCTAAACCAGTAACTGCCCTACCTTCCAGAAAAGAAAATCCACGACTAAAAACAACGCTGAATCTGGGCAGCATTTTAACACCCGCACAAAAACAGGAAGAGACTAAACCTGAAGAAAAAAATGGTGCAATTATCTCAAATGACCAACCTGTTAGTGAAGCGCTGGTAAAAAAAGCATGGGCAGAATTTGCTGAAGCCCGGAAAAATCAGGTAGCCGAATACCATTTACTCAATCGTGAATTTGATTTCAATAACAATCACATCACAATTTATCTGTCAAATCCCATTGAAGAGCCAATGCTGGTCTCTATCAAGACTAATCTCGTTGAATTTTTACGACAAACACTAAATAACAATTCTATTCAAGTTACAGGTGTTCTTAAGGAATTTCAATCGAAAAAAGTTGCCTATACCAACAAGGACAAGTTTGAACATCTGGCTGAGAAAAATCCTATCTTACACGATCTTAAAAGCAGGTTTGGATTGGATCCTGATTTTTAGCTGTCGATTCCTAACAAACACGGAATTACCAAATAAGTAGCCAGATCGCTATTGTCTATTACCCAATTTTATTATACCTATTCCCTTCACAATCAAAGGTTAGAGTCCCGAATCGATGTTTTATTTAGAATTATTCTAGTTCACTATCGACTTTCGTTATTTAGACAAATTCTAAATAATTATGGAAAAGAAATTCGTAGCAATTAACTACATCACCTGCGAACCTCATTATCGTGAGCGATTCGAGCAACTTTTTGGAACGAGAGCACATGCCATAGACCGGATGCCTGGGTTTGTGGATATGCAAGTATTGAAACCTAATGGAGAAGGTGATTACCTGATTGTAAGTCACTGGTCTTCGGAGGAAGCCTTTAAGACTTGGACAAGTTCGCCTGAATTTATTGAAGGACATAAGCGGGGCTTTGAAGACATTCGCAAGGCCAAAGCTCAAGGTGAAAAGCCGCCTATGAGTTCCTCCTTCAAAACCTATGAAGTGATTGCGAACTAGCCTTCCCTTAAAAGTCTCATAATACAAACACATACGAAAGAAAAAAATGGAAAACCAGATAACAAAATTCCGTGTTTCTACTATCATAATAACAGCGGTAATGCTTGGGCTTTTGGCCAGCCTCGAATTCTCATGCAAGCAAAACGAAAAGGCTAAATCAGACAACACAAGTTCCGAAAAAAAAATCGGAGTATTAATGGTAAACCACGGCTCGCGATCTGCTACCTGGAGGCAGGCTTTGCTTGACCTTAAAATTCACGTGAAAGACTCAATTCTCGGCAACGGTGTTGTGAAAGAAACAAAAACTGCTTTCATGGAGTACAACGAACCTTCTATTGCAACCCGCTTGAAAGAATTTGATGCTGAGGGATTCACGGATGTAATTATTGTTCCCATCTTCCTTACTGTAAGTCCACATTCATTTGACGACATCCCAACCATTATTGGACAAAAGGAAGACCCACAATCTATGGAGACATTAAAAATGGAAAAGATAGATCGTTACACACCTCGGGCGAAAACACACATTACTCCCCTGCTTGATTTCACGGACATCTTAAAGAAAAATATTCTAAAAAGAACTCAAGAGTTGTCAAAAAATCCTACCCAGGAAGGGATAGTTCTTATGGCTTATGGTGACGAGACCTACCTGAAAGAATGGTCTGAATTACTCAACAATGTTGGCGAATTCGTAAAACAAAATACCGGTATTAAAAACCATTCCTTTGGCTGGTGCGGTCACATCGCACAATACAATTCCGATTCAACTACTGTTGCAATCCAGCGTGTGTTAACTGATAAAAGCTCGGCAATCGTTATACCTGTATTGGTAGCACACGATGAAATGTTCCAGGTAAAGATAATTGGTGAGGGAATTGCAAAAATTCCTAACTCAAAAGAACGAGTGATTTATAAAGCTGATGCAATTTTACCGGATGTAAATGTTGAGCACTGGGTAATTGAGACCGTGCAAAAACATGTAGATCAAATTCGGCAAGGAGTTATTGCCACCAAGTAGATATGAAAGGTAGTTGGCACAGGAGACTCAAAAGACTAAATATTGCAACCCATCGTGATGTAGGGTATTTTTTCTCTTCTCTGATTATTATTTATTGTCTTTCCGGAATAGCCCTCAATCATGTTAACGATTGGAATCCTGATTTTATCATTCAAAAAAAAACAATTGAGATACACGAAAAGTATTCATCTAAAGAACTGACTGTAGAAGTAATTAATAGTTTGGGGAAATTGGTCGGTGAGAATAAATTCAAAGTGTATGATACCCCAACCTCCAATCGCGTTAAAATCTATTATGAAAACGCTTCGCTGCTCATTGATTTTAGCGATGGAGTAGGTATCTATGAAAAGGTGTCAAGACGTCCTATTTTTTTTCAGTCAAACATCGTGCACCGCAATAGTTTGAAAGGATGGAAATGGGCATCGGATGCATTTGCTTTAATGCTCATTATCATTAGCGTTACCGGATTATTCATTCTAAAGGGTAAAAAAGGAATATCAGGCAGGGGCAAATGGTTGATCGCTGCGGGAGGTTTACCGCCTCTACTTGCGCTGATCTTGTATGAAGTTTTATGAGGTACCCCTCACGCACCAGCAGCTTGTACAGACAATTATGCTTCGCACTTCTTCCATGATTTATCCAACACAAACGTCCCAATGGGTATGAGAGAAGCCGCCAGGGCAACTAAAACAGAAAACCTATTCCATCGTATGGCTTGATGGCAAGTAATACTGCTCCTATGTAAGCGATGAACAAAATTCCGTGCATCCAACCTACCACCTTCACCATCATAGGGAATCCGAAATAATGCTTCAGGGGCATAGCAATCAACAGCAAAACCAAAAATGAAATACCTTCGGCTATACCGATGATACGAAGTTGAGTGGCATTTTTTCTCATACGTTAAACGACTTGAGCGTGATAAATAGATGTAGTTTGATAACGCTTCATGGTATGATAACCCATGTAAATAAGAATGATCCCCAACAATTCGGTCACATACAATACCTCTGTGTATCCAAATTTGGTAAATGATCCTCCAATACCAGGCAACAACCCACCTACCGCAATAAAAATATTTCCGATACATCTATTCTTGAATTTGATGTCTTTGCTGTATCGATAGGCTGAATAGGCAGCACCACCTACAAGAAAGATGAATGCATAAATATTAACAAAAGGAGTGATTAACCGCACATTCTTCCACGTTAACACCCGTCCGGTCAATCGGGTAGGTTCTACCAGAGAATAGTCGATCGGTGACATCATGACCAACACAGAAGCGATGAGGATGATGGAAACGACACTAAACATCATAACATCTGCCGTGGATTTTTTGAAAATTAGATACACCGAACCCTGGGCGAGCGGAAATCCTCCAAGCAAGGCTCCCAGGATATACCATGATCTGAAGACTGGTTCGCTCCAGTTAAAAATCCCTACAATACTTTCGGTCAGCGTCCCTAGTCCATAACACAAAACTCCAATCATCCACCAAAAAAAATAGGCAGGTTTGTTTTTACTATTCCACTCCCTGTAAAGTATGACGAAGAAAACACCTGAAAGGACGGTGGTGAGAATTGGAATTTTATGTATGAACTCAATCATAGAATTTTGTATATTGGGGCTAAGAGAGAAATTGTTTCTTAACCGCAAAATCTAGAGATCCTTAGTTAAATGATTTCGAGTCATTGGGCTGATACACATACCGGAAGGTATAATAGCCCGCTACATCGGTATTTACAGGATTAGTTTTGGCCCCCTGGTAGTAGCTTAGAATTTCAACTTTAGCATACCGGTTATCAGCTGTTTTAAAAATGAGTACTTTCCCTGCCGTGGGCTTTATCACTTGCGCACCCCCATCATAAGTATACCATCCGTTGCCCGAGCCGGTTGGAATTGCATATTTGCTAGTGGTGGAATTTTTATCATCCACAGCATAACCGTCCGCTGGAGCTTCCAGGATTTCGTCAAATAATCCGGATTTCACGATTGCCCCTGCCGCGCCAGAACCACTTGTTCCGCCATTGACAATGATGGTTGTCCTTCTAAATCCAACATCCCATTTGGTTGTGGCACTATCAGCATTTAGAACCACTTCTCCGGTCTTAAAACTAAAAAGTGTAAACTTATTTGTAATGCCAGTCGGTTGACCATTGTTAGGATCAATTCCGGTTCCGGGGTCTGCAGCCAAATCTGTTGTGGTGGTGGCTATAACGGGATCAGGTGCCGGGCTATCATCCTTACACGCTGTAAAAATAACAGCCATAGTGGCTAACAAGCCAATAGACAAAAGCGATTTAATTGAATTCATGGTCATTTAATTTATATTAAGGTTTAACATTATTTTTCGAAAAGTTGTAACTCACACTGCCATACATGAGGCGGCCCGGCAGGTTGGGGATATAAATTGGTTCTGTATAATTGAATAGATTATCAACACCCACCTGAAACCGTAGTCCGCAATTCAAAGATTTTGCAACAGATAAATTCACCAGGGCATAACCTTTAACAAAATCATCGTAAACATCTAAAATAGAATTGCTGTTGCGGTCCGAAGGTGGAATAGTTTCACCCTGAATATTTCCCCGAATATCACCAACACCATATTTGCCGCGATAGATTATCCGTGCGCTTGCCTCCCATTTTGTTACCGGATGGCGATAGAATAGTTTGATATTGCCTGTATGACGCGAACGGTTATACAACCCATAATACTCATTTGGCTGAAGCCGCTTGGTCACCAGAGTATTCGGATCGCGATAATACACGTTGCCATCTTTTACATCTTGTACCACATCCTTATCCTTAGCATACAGCAATTGATATCCTGCTGAAAGTGTGAAATTCCTGGCAAATGGGTAGCTAACATTAGTTTCCAATCCACTTGTATAGGCTCGGTTGACGTTGCGATATGTGTAAATGCTTTGCCCTGCCGTTGTTATCGCCACTGCCTGCGTCTCAATCAGATTATTGATAGAATTATAAAATCCATTTACCTCCATAGTAAGTGAAGGGAGAATTTCTATTTTTCCTCCTACATTAACAGCAACAGAACGTTCAGCTTGAAGTTCACCAATCAGAGTAGGATCGAACAAATAAGACTGTATTTGTCCTTGTGCTTCCAATTCGGCAAGGCGGGGCTGAACAATCTCAGTTCCCAAAACAGAATAACCGCCTGCGGCCGAGTTACTGAAGTTGAAATATAGTTGGCGAAAATCAGGTGATTTAAAACCCACTCCGGTAGAGGCTTTTAATGTTATTCGCTTATTCACTTCATAACGTGCAGAAAGTTTGGGGCTAAATTGAGAACCATATGAACTATTGGAATCAAATCTTCCGCCAGAAACAAGAGTGAACTTATCCATAGGCAGCCATTCATATTGAAAAAATGCATAGTTCGTCCATTGATTCCTTCCATTTTCATCTCCGTACCGTGAAGTTTTAACAGTTTCACCAACGTGACCTGCCCCCAGGGTAATAATGTTTTTGCTGTTGATAAAGTACTCGCCATTTAGCTCAGGCCTCGTAAAGGTTTGCTCAAAATCATCGTGATAATACGGTGAGCCATCGTTATCTAAACTCAAATTGGTTTCAGTCTGATAATGCGTTGTATAAAATCGCGCAATTACTTTCAACTTAGTAGAGAACCGATGGGTGAACACCGGATTAATATTCCAATCCTTAACCTCGCCAGTCCCTGACGTTTTGATTTGTTCGTTAGAAGAAGTGACTTCAAAATTAAAGCGCTGATATTCCTTGAAGTATCTTCCGGCTAACGAGAAATCGGTTTTTGGCCCTACCTTATACGTAATTTTGGAATTGAATGTCTGATTCGTAAAAGGGGAAACGGTCTTCCCGAAATTCTCTGGTGAAAGGTCGTAACCATCGGTGCTGTATCGATTTCCAAAAAGATAGATTCCTAACTTATCTTTGGTAACACTCACATCACCGGATAGGTCAAGTGTTTTGTTAGTGCCGTATCTAGAGGAAAAATTTCCATTAGTTCCTGGCTGTGATCGATCCGTGATGATATTGATAACACCAGCTAAAGCATCCGAGCCATACAAGCTGGAAGATGGCCCTTTAACTATCTCAATTTGTTTAATATTACCTATCGCAATTCTGCTTAACTCCAGAGAACCCGTGTAACGTCCAATGATGGGTTCGCCATCAATGAGAATAAGTGTATAATCAGGATTAAAGCCCTGCAATTGAATTCCACTGCCTTGACCGTTGACTTGAGGAACCACCACTAAACCAGTTTGCTCAGTCAACACATCGTTCAATCTAAGAGATCCCATTGTCTTGATCTGGGCTTTAGGAACCAGAAATACGGGCATTGGCAGTGATCCCATAGTTCGCTCATTGCGTGTCGCAGTCACGATCACTTCCTCCAATTGCCTTGTTCGAAGTGAGTCCAGGTCTGTTGATACTTGAGCCGCCACACAGAATTGACTAATAATTAAAAGTGTACAAAAGAGCGGTTTGGCGAATTGGGTTCTTAAAGTCACAGATGCAAATATTAAAATCATTTGAAGCGAAAAATACCCTTGAAAGTATAAATAATGCCTTTTGTACTCCCTTCCACATTAAAAGTAAAAATTGGGTACTTTTGATCCAATTCAACTGAATTAAGTTAATCAGACACATGACTTTTGTCATTTTTAATTATGGAAAAGTTTACCAACCCAACACGATCTGAAATTAATAATCCTAAAAGTTCCATTCGATCGGTGTTAATCCGAGATGATTTATCCCTTGAACTGATCGAGAACAAGGAAAATAAAGCGGTGACACATGATAGCCTTGTTAACCGAAATATTATCCACTTTTATTTCTGTTTACAGGGATCAGCCGTATTCAGTTTTGGGCCTCACTATAGCCGGCAAATAGAAAAGCAACGCAACTACTTTTTCTATAATCCGGAAAACGATCTGCCCTTCCAGTTGCATCTGACTCCCGAAACCAGAATTATCTCCCTTTCTATCACACTTGAAAGCCTTCACAAACTTTTTTCACAAGATGCATTACCCTTTCTTAAACCAGAAAACGTAAAGACAAAGTTTTATGATGAACGAGAGATTCCATCACATCTTTATGTTATACTGAATCAAATATTCACGGTAAGTTTAAATGAAAGCGTAGCGAAGCTTTATTACCATGGAAAAGTACTAGAACTTTTAGCTCTCTATTTCTCAGAGAATAAACCCGACACTGAAAACTGTCCTTTTCTAAATGATCAGGAAACAGTTCGCAAAATCAAACACGCAAAAGAATATCTTCTCAAGAATATGGAAAAACCGCCTGGCTTGAAAGAATTGGCGAAACAGGCCGGACTCAATGAATATCAACTAAAAGTTGGCTTCAAAGAAATTTACGGCAATACCGTCTTCGGCTATTTACTGGATCACAAACTAGATCACGCGCGCGTGTTATTAGATTCGGCAAAGTTTCAAGTGAATGAAGTTGCCTACCAAATCGGCTACGCTAACCCCAGTCATTTTATTGCATACTTCAAAAAGAAATTTGGGGTGACCCCGAAGAAATATTTGATGGGAAGGGAAACCGTTAGTGGTAATCGGTAATCAGCAAATGGTAATCGGTCACAACAGACACTGATTACCGATCACCGATTACTTTTTGAAGAAGTTTCATCAGTTGTATCTCCTTCTTTATTTTTCTCAAACCCGTACGGGCAATCACGGCAACCGCTTTCACAACAATAGCCACGCTTCAGGTGATGGGTCGAAGTGAATACGAACAATCCTCGCTCGATGTAATAATCGATTCCTTCTCTCAGGTTTGACAATGGTTTGCCAGGATTCACGTCTACTGCATCACTGCGTTAAAATTTTAAACTAATTCCAGTATTCGCATTTAAGCCAAGTGTAGAATACCCTGTTACTTCACTGTACTGTTGATTCAGGATATTTTTTGCATCTATAAATATTTTTACATGATCACCGAATTTATACTCGGCATAAAAATCTAAAAGTGCATAAGCGTCCAGTAGGGCCTTATCCGTGGCGAAGGTTGTCAGGTTGAAAAACTGATCATCGCGTTTACCAAATGCTTTCAGATTTGCGCTTAAATAAAATTTTGCACTCGCTTGATAACCAGCATTTATCCCAAAAGAATTTTTTGGCCTCCGAAGAAGATTGTTTTCCGTACCCGTGCTATTCGTGACTTCCCCTGTAACAAATGAATAGAAACCCCGAATACGAATTTTATCAGAAAGGTTCACCGATGGTTCAATTTCTAAACCATGATCGTTTTGCTCATCAAAGTTAGTATACGTTGGATATCCGTAAATAATAACATCTTCTATTCTTCGCTTAAACGCATCTGCCCTGATGTCAAACTTTTTATCCGGTGAAAACCACTGTACCCCGCCTTCAATTGAGTTGCTCTTTTCAGGCTTCAGATCAGGGTTTGCACCATATTGTCCGTAAAGCTGATAAAGCGAAGGTGCCTTGAATCCGGTTGACAGATTGAAAAAGAGCTTCAACTGTCTTTGAATTAAATAAGAAGGATTAAAGCTGTACGTGAAATTATCACCGTATTTCGAATGATTATTATAACGTGCCCCCAGTTCCATTACAAAGCCACCCATGTTGTGTAAGAACAAAGAAAGATAAGGGCTAGTGATAGTCACAGTTGGATCGACTTCAACGGAAGTCGTATCCAGCATCTTCAACGTCTGTCGGCTTACACCGGCAAGCAACTGAAGTTGCTTTGCAAGATCATAGTTGAAAAATAACTCTGCCTGATTGAAACGACCCTTGTATTCGCTTTTGCCATACGTGCCATCAAATACACGATCGGTATTATCATTGGCATACATAAGATTGAGTGCTCCTTTTTGTAATGCATATTGGGCATTGGCCCCAATGTTGAGCAGCTTTCCTTTGTAGGTATTCAAGGGATCATCGGTAAATGCGCCTGCATCGTACTTTCCATCAAAATCAGAATAGCGCACAAAAGGCTTGATCACCAAAGCATTTATTGGCTTAATGCCCAGGTTAGCCTGAAATGAATTTTGCGAGAAGCCGTCTATATCAAAATTACCCGTGCCACTTTCGTCCTTTGCTTCGCTTATGCCATCCGTCTGATACCGTGTATAACCAATGTTATAGTCCACAATTTTTATAGTTCCATTAATGCCGGCACCTCCTTTAAAAGAATTGAAGCTTCCGTAACTTACTGTGCCAAAACCACCCACCGGTCTATCACCACCTTTTTTAGTAATGATATTGATGACGCCCGCGATGGCATCTGTGCCGTATAAAGTAGATTGACTTCCTTTTAAAATCTCAATCCGCTCCACCTGATCGATGGGCAACAATCGTAAATCATAAGCGCCACCTGAAATCCCTGAAGGGTCATTTACCGGAATACCATCTAGTAAAATAAGCGTGTATTCATTCTTCGCGCCACGCAAATACACAGACTTGTCTTTGCCGGGATTACTATTTGCTCCGTTGATGACCATTCCGGTTTGCTCATTTAGCAGTTGAGAAATGTCTTTGCCAGCACTCCGCTTGATTTGATCTTCATCAATAATAGCGAGCACCTTCCCGGTTTCACTTTGACTTTTTGGAAACTTGGTGGCCGTTACTACAACCTCGTTGAGGTTATACAATTTTACTGAATCTTGCTGGGCGTTGGTTTGATTTGGCACCAGCCACCAAAAAGCAATTAAAGTTATTGCCCAGACTTTTTTCTCTTTTTTCATGTGAGAAAGTTTAAGGTTGAAAAAAGAGTAAAAGGCTGAAGATGAAACGATGATCGTGAGCTGAATAAAGTCAATCACACAATCAAAAGAATCACAGTCGCTTTTTACCCGAAGCACTGAAATTATTTTTGCGTTATGGCAGGTCTCCTGGCTCGTCTGATTTTCCGTCTACCTTCCCGTAGCACCTAGTACCACAGTGGAACCGCCTTAGCGGGATTGACAAAAATTTCCTGATCTTAAATCAGGACCAAACTTACAGTTGCGGGAACAGCCCCCGAGTTGAACGGGATTCCCTTTTAATCATTCACCATACGAAAAGTGGTGATGGAACCATTATGCAAGTGCAAATGTAATTTATTTTACAATATCGAACACACAGTACAAGCATTTAACAAAAATGCAACTGCCGTTATTTCATTTTATAACCAACAGTTACAAAGAAGGTTCTTCCATCTGCTGGCAGTACTCCTGGACCTGGATAGCCACCAGCCCTACGGGTGAAGTACTGTGCATTTGACAAATTATTTATCCCTCCTTTTAGTTGAATACCATTATTATGCAGATATCCCAGCGTTAAATCCGCAACAGAATAAGAAGGCACCAATCCGTTTTGACCATTGGCCGATGGTTCTTTTGTATTATTGGCATCGGTATAAACCTCATCCGTAAAGCTATGTTGAAGAGCGGCCGTAAATCCCTTCCATTCATAGTTGAATCCTGCTCGCAATATGTTTTTAGGAGCATATTCAACTATTTTATCCTTGTAATTGGTTTCACTCAACATATTGTTTACTACTGAAACAACTTTGAAGTTACTATAGCGGGCATTATTATAGGCATAAGAAACAAATATGCTAACCTTCCCTATCCTCTTGTCTATTCCCGCGGAGGCGGTGATGTTATATTCAGCAAATGCCTCTATTCCATTAGATATACTACCACCAACATTGGTGCGAAAGTTATAAAAAGAACCGTCTTCCCGCTGTTGCTTAATGGTGCCCACGCGGTTATCGTATTTTAAATAAAAGGCACTCACATCAAATAGAAGATACTCTTTAACATTGCCACGATAACCTGCATCAATGTTCAGACCCCTGGCATCGGTTAAGGTAGGATCGATAACATCGGTGGTGGGAGCTGCCGTTAGATCAGCAAATTGAACAGGTCGATACGATTGAGTTGCGTTTGCATAAAACCTGGTAGTTGAGGTTGCGGCATATTCCAAGCCAACACCGCCAATTAAAAAACCGCGGCTTCTTTCCTGATTTTGAAGATATACCGGGTTATTGTTGTTTAACCCACCATATCCACTCGCCTCTGCCATGAGAAATTCGTAACGCAAACCAGGGATCACTATCCATTTTTCCGAGAGGCCAAATAAATTTTCTGCGAAAAAAGAGGCATTTTTACTTCCATAGTCGATGTCACCTATCCATGAAGTTCCACTTTGAAGGCTAATGTCATAATCCGTGCCGTTGCTCCCTCTTCCACCCCGATACCGATTGGTCGCTCCTCTATATAATCTAACCCCAGCGCTGAGATTATTACTTATTCTTCCCAAATTGTAATTGAGAAGGTGACGTACTTCCAATCCATAATTTCGATAATTATCTACATCAACTGTGCGATTATTATATTCACCCGTAGAGGGGTTAATTGCGTCTTCTACTGTAATTCCCGCTGCCGGGAAAAAACCAACACTATTGCGATCTCCATATATACTAAAGAGTTTCACATTCAATCTTTGGTTAGCACTGATTTTATAATCGCTGGTCACAGCAGTTGTTTGCCAGATCAGATTGAACCAATTGCGGCTCCGCAAACTTTGTTGGGCATTTTGAACAAACTGTGAATCCACAAGGCCACCCGGTTGCTGGCTAAGCGCCTCCCACCTTGTAAATTCTGTTGTCAACGAAAGTCGATCGGAAATACGATAGGTAATAGTGCCAGACCCTGTATTGCTTCGATATTGATTATTACCACGCCAACCATCTGCATTACGATGGTCAAAGAAAGCGTAGTAATTAAGTTTATTCGTTTTGCCTCCAATAGCATTGTAAGAATTAAATAAACCATTGCTACCTCCTGTCTGATAGGTTTCCAATTGAAAAGGCCTGGAGAATTCACTTCCGTTTTTCAGTATATAATTAACCATACCTCCAATTTGCGGACCGTATTGCAGCGCTCCATGGCCTCGCACTATTTCAATTCGCTGTACCGATTGAAGCTGCGGATTGTAATAGGCCTCTGGATATCCAAAGGGATCTGCGGAAATATCATATCCATTTTGGCGGACATTGAATTCCCAGGACCGATTAGGACTTAATCCACGGGCAGAAATGCCAATCTGAATGCCACTACTTTCACTTTCCCACACAAAGACTCCAGGCACTTTGGCCATCACCTGTCGCATTGTATTTGTTACTACATTCCCTTGCACATTATCCAACACGATCAGCGAACTCTTCTTGCCTGCGTAAATATTCGTACTTACAATCTCTGGTAATTGGTGTATGTCTGATCGGCTCCCTTGGCCTACAATGGTTATTTCATCTAGAATCCGAATAGAAAGACTATCTCGCTCTTGCGCATGAAGATTTGCACAAGTAATTGATAAATAGGCTATTACTAAATATCTCATCATGTATGGCTTCATAAAAAACTCTTATTTAGATTTAGTCTAAATAATAGCAAATATAAAACCGTTACGCATAAGACAAAATGATTTTTGAGTTTTCTACGATTGGGCAGGCCCTGAGCAATGAGATAAGCTAAATACGAGATATTAATTGTGCAATAGCATTTGTCAGCGACAATGCTTGGTGGATAAGACCATAGAAGGTCAATACCTTCTGCGAGAAGTTGTTCTTTTGGGTGCTGATCCAAACAACATCCCAAAAACACCTCTTACGAGCTCACGACCAACTTGCTTGGCAACCGGTGATGACATCACTTCCTCAAACGTACTTTTCTCTTTTCGTGTAGAGCGCGATAACTTGGCTTCTTTACGCTCCTCTACTTCTTCCGTTTGTTCTGCACGAACTGCTCCTATCCGTTCATTCAGTATTTCAAAGGCACTCTTGGGATCAATTGTTTCTTTATACTTTTTGTAAAATTCTGATTGGTCCAATTGAGCTTGATATTCAGTAGCATTCAAAGGTCCCATGAACGAAGCAGGAGGTGCCAGGTGAGTCACCACCGTTTCGGTAGGAATACCCTTTTCATTCAACACGGTGATGAACGCCTGGCCAATACCAAGTTTTGTGAATTGCTGTTCTAAATCGTAGAATTCGGACTTTGGAAAAGTTTTGATGGTTGCTTTCAAGGCGGTGACATCATTCGGGGTGAAGGCCCTGATCACATGATGGACACGGTTACCCAATTGTGATAAAACGGTTGCCGGAACATCTTGGGTAAGCTGTGTACAAAAGAAAACACCAACCCCCTTTGATCGAATAAGTCGAATGACCTGATCAATCTGATCCATAAATGCTTTAGGTGCATCTTTAAAAAGCAAGTGCGCTTCGTCCAGAAAGAAAACGAGCTTGGGCTTATCCAGGTCACCAGCTTCTGGCAAAGCCTGATAGATTTCCGCAAGTAGCGCTAGCATAAAAGTGGAGAAAATAGAGGGCTGACTTTGAACATCCGCCACATTCAACAAACTAATTACTCCCCTACCATCTACTTTTTCAAATAGATCATCAACATCAAATGATTTCTCACCAAAAAGCTGATCGACACCTTGTTGCTCAAGCACAACAAGTTTACGCAAGATGGTACTGGCTGTAGCCGGAGAGATTTTTCCGTAATCCTCCTTGATTTCAGCTGCACCGGCTCCCTCAGAAAGGTAATTCAGAACCTTCTTGAGATCATTCAAATCAACAATAGGCAATGCCTTGTCATCAGCATATTTAAATATGATCATCAATACTCCACTTTGTACTTCATTTAATTCCAAAACCTTGCTCAGAAGTACCGGACCGAATTCTGTAACGGTCGCCCTCATCTGCGCACCAAGTTTTCCACTTAAGGAATAAAGTTCTACCGGAAATCCGGTCGGAGCAAAAGGAATACTCAATGCCTTTGCGCGTTCTGTAAGCTTATCATTTGTCATGGCTTCTTTTGCCATTCCCGAAATATCACCTTTTATATCGGGCATGAATACCGGAACACCAGCGGCTGATAATTGTTCCGCTAGTAGCTGCAAGGTTCGAGTCTTACCAGACCCTGTGGCACCGGTCACTAATCCATGACGTGTCATCATCCGTAACGGAAGGTTTACTTTTGCCTCGGCAATAACTTCTCCTTCCAAAATACCTGAACCAAGGTAAATGGACGCTCCAGTCATGGAGTATGATGTATTAATAGCAGAAACAAACTTTTCTTTTGACATATTGTATACTCATTTATTCAGTACTTATCTTCTTTCTTAATAGCCAATCCGTCTGCGGATCATCCCCCATTTGAAAAATATGCTCACCAAATTTTTCAAACCCCCACTTCATGTAAAACTGTTGCGCTCTACTATTGCGTTCCCACACCCCCAACCAAATCCAATCTACGTTAATTTCTTTTGCAATACGCAATGCTTTCTCCATTAAAGCTCTGCCCACTTTCTGATTCTGATAATCATGATGAACATAAAGCCGGTGTAATTCAATCGTATTAGAACCAAGTGTATCTTCAACCTCCTGGGTGTTCCTTAACCGAAAAAATCCCGCTATGTGCATTCCGGCCCACGCTAAATACAAGAATGATCCTGGCTCATTAAATTCTTGTTCGAAATTATGCAGGCCATAGGAATTTTTTAAAAACGCTTCCATGTTCTCTGGTTCGTTCATATGTGCAAAGGTATCGACATAAGTTTGTATAGCCACCTCACGCATCTTGGGTATGTCTGTGAATAAAGCTTGCTTAACTTCAATCATACAAGCAATTTAAAAAAAAAGAAGCCCCGTAAAAACGGGGCTTCAATTAAATAGTTGTTTAAATTATTTCTTTTCTTCAAAATTCTGAATAGAGTATAACATACCTAATGAAAAAGCCTGGCCAATTTGTGCTCCCAGATCCTGATCATAATCGTATATCAAAATACTTCCGAGACTCACATTAATAAATTTGGTTACTTTAGCCGAGAAAGATAGCTCCAAGCGGTGATCAATCTTTTTTAATTCAAGCGTCTCATAATTAGCAAACAATATGTAACGCCATTTTAAGTTCACATTTTGAGCAATATCCTTATTGAATTCAGCCAGCATTTGAAAAGCTAACCACTCATACCGTGCTTTATCACCTGGATTTACACCGTAAGGTGTCGGATTATCCGTATTAACAAACCGATTAACATCATTCACAATGGTAACTCGCGGAGCAAATGGGGCAAGTCGCAGTTTGAAATAGTCAACAGGATGGTATTCCATACCCCAGGCCGTTGTTATAAAAGCCGGTGCAAATATATCGGAGATTAAAGAAGCCACTTCTAAACCATTAGCATCCTTTGAATACGTGTAACCCTTGGCAAATTGACTGAGAAAGTTAGCCGATACGAACATGTCCCATTTTTCACTCATGCTGTGGCCATATTTTGTATCAAGATAAATTCTATCGAGGGTTTTGCGATAACCTTGGCCTTCATTGTTGACCATACCATAGAGAAGATCAATTGAATTATCCCAGGAGTTTTTGCCTTTTTTATAGTTAGCCTGATAGTTGAGCAACGTGTTAAAACCAAGGGAGTTTACACCTCCTGCTTTCCAATTAGAAGAAAAAGAGGCCTGGTTTATATTCATTCCAACTCTGAACCTCTTTTTCCAATTCGAAGTGGAATCCACCTTTACAAACTGAGCGGCAAGCTTAAGAGACAGGGATGAAACCAGAAATAGTACTAAAAAAAACTGCTTATAAAAACTGCTTATAAAAACTGCTTTTCATGTGATTATTGTTTTAGGACATCAAAAGTACTAAAAACCACAAAAGCAGATCAGATCTTACTGAGTTTTATTTCATCAAGTGAAACTTCCGTGAGAGGTTTGGTGATGAATTTGATGACGTGATCATTATTGACAATATTATCAATGTCCCGTTTGTTATCCGAAGAGGATAGGATGATAACTTTACATTTATTCCTTACCAATTCATTGAATTTTTCAAATTCATATAGAAATACAAATCCATCTACAATGGGCATGTTGATGTCCAAAAAAATAATATTTGGAAGATTTTCAACCAGGCTTTGGTTTTCTTTCAGGTAATCCAGGGCACTTTTTCCAGAGCCTTTCACCTCTACCCTCTTTGCAAATTTGGTAATTTCGATAATCCGCTTACTGATAAAATTGTCAGTATCGTTATCATCAACCAGCATAACCAAATCAATTGTACTATGTACAGTATCCTTTACCATTATCTAAATCAGTCTTAATTTCCTTTACTTAATACACAACAATCGAAAAATAGTCCTTTATAAAATAAAATCTGAATTTTTCATCCTTTCATAAAAGGCATACGTAAGTTTTAACTCAATAATGCTTTAAATCACCGGTTACTTCTGAAGAATACGTAACCTTTCGCCAATAGTGAGCGATAAGTCATGCTTCCCGTTCCAATCCATCAATTCCTTAATCGTAATACCGTATTTTCTTGCCACACTATATAAGGTATCCGAAGCCAACACCTCATGAATTTTTTCAGTGGGGCTTATTTCTGCGTTTTTGGGATCCCCCATGCTTTCTGCAGGAGTCAATTTCAATATTTGACCCGGCTTTATTCCATCGGTCATTGTTAAATTATTCCAAGCCAACAAATTCAGGATCTCTACATTATTTGCCTTGGCAATCGAATAAAGGGTTTCTCCCTGTTTTACTGTATATTGAAAAGTGGGTTGTTGGGCCTGGTCGTAGTCTAGACTCCGTTGGTCTTTTTCCTCAGGAACTTTATCAATCTCTTCATATCTTCCTGCTTCTTTCACTATTTTTTCATTCCACTCAAATTCCTCTTCTTCGTCTACCAAGGCAACAGCATCGGTTTCCGGCATACTATCACCATTTTGTTTTGGGCCATTCAACCACACTATACTACCTTCCGCAATTTTTTTATTGTTAATTGGGCCATTATACTTAACAATCCTCTTTATCTGAACGCCCGTGTGTTGGCTTATCGACCATAGGTCTTCATTTGCGGCAGTTTTATAAAAATCGTTTTCAGATTTTGTTTTCTTTTTGGCTATAAAATAAAATGCACCAGGCCGCGCAGCGTGATCAATTGGTATATCGTTGTATTTTAAGAAAGAAGTAAGATCAATCTTTGCTCTATCAGCGAGGGATTTTATTGATTCACCTTCTTTTGCCTTTATTACCGGAACTTCATTTATCCTGATCACAACAAGTTTATCAGGACTTTCTGTCTTTCCGGAATTTATAGGATTGGATAACTTCACTTCTTGTTTGAAAGCAGTTGAAGCCGATATCAGCTTTGTGAAATCTTCAAAATCCCCCATCGGAATAAGCACTGCGTAGGGTTTATCAGAAGGAACCACTCCTTTTTTTATCCATTTATTAAATTCTAATAGCTTTTCCTCCTCAACTGAAACTTCAGCGGCAATGTCGTGGAGAGACTTGCCTGAATTGGTCTCAAATTGAATCAATTTTACCCGTGCTTCTCCGGTTATGGCACTTCCAAAAGCCACTTTATGCGCTAGATATTTTTTTACATACCAATACGTCTCACTAGTAATCTCCATGTGTTTGGCCCCATTATGTTGGTCTCCTACTTCGCGCTGCACACCTCCTGCTCCCATTTGGTACGATTGCAAAGCATATAGCCAATTATTGAACATGTAATTGTTTTGCTTAAGGTATTTGGCTGCTGCGTGTGTTGAGGAGATAATATTCATGCGTTCGTCCACCTCATTATCCATCCGCAATCCCATTTCCAAAGCGGTGAAATCTTTGAACTGCCAGAAGCCGACCGCATTCGAAACAGAGACAGCATCGCTTACTAATGCACTTTCCTGAAGTGCTAGAAATTTAAAATCATCCGGCAGGCGTTCTTCAGCAAAAATCTTTTCGACAAGAGGGAAATATGTTTTAGCGCGCTCTACTTTGATGCCAAAATAACGGGGATGCTGCGTAAGAGCGTCCACGTCTTTCTGGATTTCTCGCCTGGCATCATCTCGTATAGAGAGTGTCATGCCGGCAAATTGCATCTTGTGAGGCACTTCAGGAGCTTGGCCAATTGAGGCAGTGGCTCTGAAAAAAAATAGCGCAACCGCAAAAAATCTCATTGACTTCAAAGGTAGGAAAAAAGTCCGAATGTGTCCTAGACCTTCCTCATCATCAATATCCCATCCCGTACTGGAACTAACACGTTCTCAACCCTGCAGTCAGCCAGAATCTTCTTATTAAATTCAACAATAGCGCGCGTATCTTTGTCGGGCTTCGGATCTAACACTTTGCCACTCCACAACACATTATCAGCAAGCAAATAACCACCGGTACTGACCTTGTTAATCACCAGATCGAAGTAATTCGAATAATTTTCTTTGTCAGCATCAATAAAAACGAGGTCAAACGTTATATGAAGTTCAGGTATAATTTTTAAAGCATCACCAATCCGATAATCAACTACCTTGTCTAAACCGGCTTCGGAGAAGTAACTCCTCACCCTGCTTTCCAATTCCTCATTTACATCCAGTGTGAATAGTCTTCCCCCTGGCGAAAGGCCTTCTGCAAGACAGATCGCAGAATACCCAGTGTAAGTCCCTATCTCTAAAATATTTTTAGGTCTGATCATTTTACTAACCATTGAAAGAAACCTTCCTTGCAAATGACCTGAAAGCATTCGAGGCATCATAACGCGCGCGTTAGTATCACGGGTAATTTTCTTTAGTAGATCAGATTCCGGAGAGGTGTGTCTTTCTGAATATTCAGAAAGTCCCGGATCAATGAGTTCCATTTGTCTGGCTGGGTTCCATAATCAGGTAACTGAACTTATCTTCATCAAACATCTCAATAGACAGTTCTTGCAATTTGGCGGCAGTTGTATTCTTAACTCTTTCAAACATTTCCTCTAGTCTCGTTACTTTCCCCAGATCGAGTAAGTTACGGGCCATCATAATCATGAAGTTGATGTTACTTTCTTCGGCCATTGCAATTTGCCCGAGCAGCTGCTCTTTTGCTGCGGCCAGTTGGTTGACACCCATGGGCTGGTCGCGCATTTTTTGCAGTTCTATTCTCACAAGCTCTATGCTCTTCTTCATTTGGAATGGCTCTGTTCCAAACGAAATCATAAACAACCCTGTGTCTGTAAAAGGAATAAACTGTGCACCAATGGAATACACAAATCCATGCCTTTCACGCAATGCCATATTCAATCTGGAATTCATTCCACCACCACCCAGAATATTAGTGAGCATATAAAACGAACCACGCTTTTGATCTGATAATTTATAGGAAGTTCTTCCCATTGCACAGCGGGCTTGTTTCACCTCTTTTTTCAGCACAACTTCCTTCGGTTTATAGCCTGAAAAATTCTTTCTTACTTTTCTCGAAATCACCCTTGGCACAGAACCCAGATATTTTTCTGCCAGTTTTATTACCTGCTCCATTGGAACATTGCCGACACAGCTGAAAATTATTTTGCGTGTGTCCATGTGGCTCTTAACAAAGTCCTGAAAATCTTTGCGCTTAAAATTCCTCACTGTCTTTTCATTCCCCAAAATATTCATGCCAAGTGGATGCCCTTTGAAAATGACATGATCAAACTCATCCTGTAATGAATCTTCCGGATCATCTAAATACATGGACATTTCCTCGAGGATAACATTTCGTTCTTTATTGATTTGGTTTGAAGGAAATATAGAATGAAACGTAATGTCTGCCAGAAGCTCAAAAGCCCGCTCAAAATACTCATCCCGTATGGAAGCATAAAATAGGATCTTCTCTTTATCGGTAAAGGCATTCAACTCGCCTCCGAGAGAATCCAAACGGTTAAGAATGTGGAAGGCTTTTCTCTTTCGAGTTCCTTTAAACGCCATATGCTCCCAGAAATGGGCAATCCCCTGATTTTCTACGGTCTCATCACGACTTCCGATATCAAGCATAATCCCACAATGCACAATTTTAGTAGTTGTAATCCTATTGTGGACTATCCGAATTCCATTCCTAAGGGCATAAATCTCGTAATCTCTCATAATTGAACCTTAAAACTAAGGATTTATCTTGTTAACCGGCAGGAAGAATTTTGTGACTGAATTATGCAATTCAATTGTTTCATTGCCGCACAATGATGCCCGTAAACGGTCAGACCCTTGTTTGGTATTGTCATATTTAATTAAAATCGTAGAAAAATCAGTGGCATACCTATTGTAACCCGATCGTGTACTATGGAAACACAAAAAGTTAAGACCTGCTTTACCATCACATTCACGGATGATCAATTTCGCAACGCACGTGCCTATGTGGAAGATATGAAGAAACACAAAGCCCGTGTTTTTTGGCAGGGGAAAGAAGGTAAGACCGATGATGAATTGGTGGTAGAACAAATCGCTCACCGTATTTTATCAGGATTTTACAATACCGATCCATTCAATGCTGGCAAGCATATTGTTAAAATGGACAGCATGACCACAACTTAATTTCATTCAACATATTGCAGCTTTGATTAATCTCGCATTTCGTAGAGATAGTCAAAGCTTTTTGCTTTCTGTGGTTACAGTAATGATCTTGCATATTCAATTTTAGATTCATTCGGCATAAACGGTTATGGAGTTTGTTAAGACCTCAATTGACTTCTTCGGTTTTCAAATAATGGAGCCGGTGACGGCCATTACCGATCTTATGGTTTCTGCTGTATGTCTATATGCTTTTTTGAAAATAAAAGAAGTTAATAATCGTTTGCCATCCGTTCTACTTTTAAAATATTATTTTCTAATGCTGGCCATATCTACCGCCTATGGAGGCATCATAGGCCATGCCCTGCAGCACGAATTAAGTTTTGGTTGGAAAGTGCCAGGGTGGCTTACCAGTATGGCATCCATCGCGCTGATTGAACGGGCTGCAATACTTCATGCGAAACCCATTCTCCGGTCTCGCATTGGAAATTTTTTTTCCATCCTAAACATTATTGAACTGATAGTACTTAGCTCAATTGTTTTGATCACCTTAGAATTCTTTTTTGTAGAGGCCCACGCGGCCTACGGATTACTTGTGATTGTCTCCTCATTTGAACTTTTTATATACCTTAAGACAAAAAACGAGGGCAGTCGCATATTACTTATTGCTGTTTTCATCTCAGCCTTAGCGGCCACCGTCCATCTAACCTATTTTACCATTCATGTTTGGTTTAACCATCTTGATCTGAGTCATGTGCTAATGGCGATTGCGGCCTACTTATTTTATTTAGGAGCAATCAAAATAAAGCAGACTTCTGTCAATCTTTCTTAAATCCTGTCAAGTACTTTTTTTATTAATGATTCTACAACCTTAGTTGGATTTTTTGAAAACTTATTTTTAATGCGGTTACCAATGATGGCATTGACACTCAACGCTTCGTGTCCGAATAGGCGGGCCATTGCGTAATAGGCAGAGGTCTCCATTTCCATATTGGAAAGCCAGAACTCTCCTTTATGGTAATAATTGAATTCCTCTAACAACTTTGGAAACCGCAACGGCATTCTCAGAACTCTTCCTTGTGGTGCGTAAAAACCGGGGCATGTCACTGTATTGCCATGTACTATATCAAATCCGATCTGCTCACGAAGCGATTGGGAACCACGAATTACATAAGGCATAAAAGGAAGACTTGTTCTTTGATGAATGTCATGGGCAACATCAGCCTCATAATCATCCATGGGAAGGTCATAGAAATTCATCAGGTTGTCGAGCCCGATTGCATAATCCGATACCAGGTGAGAACCAACCGGGATATCCTCCTGTAAAGCTCCTGACGTTCCGATTCTGATAACTTTAAGTTTTCTCTTTCGAGCTTTGGGTTCACGGGTTTTGAGGTCAATGTTTGCCAATGCATCAAGCTCAGTAAAAACAATTTCGATATTGTCTGTCCCAATTCCGGTGCTTATGACTGTTATCTTTTTATCATTGAATGTGCCAACATGAGTAATAAACTCCCGCTTATTCATTTCGAACTCTACTTTATCAAAAAACTGACTTACCTGGTATACCCGGCTTGGGTCGCCAACGGCAATGATGGTATCCGAGATATGCTTGGGAAGCAAATTAAGGTGATACACACTGCCATCTGGGTTGAGTATAAGATCGGTTTCAGATATTTTCATAATCGACTCGGGCGCACAAATCAAAGTTCAAAATTAAATCTAACGCCTATTTTTTTACGGATTGCGCTGGATTACCGAAAACGGTCTCACCGGCTTTCACCGGTCCAATAACTACGGAGCCGGCACCAATGCGAGCCCCCTTACCAATTGCAACACCTGAAATAACGGTAACTCCAGAGCCTATGAACACTTCATCTGCAATAGTTACACCTGAATTAATCAAACTACCCGCCCCAATCTGCACAAAATCACCCACTGAAGTACTTACCCCTATATATGAATTAGCCTGATAAATTCCGTGGCTCCCAATCCGGGCCCCTGTGGCTATTGTTGCCCCTATATCAATAAAATTTCCATGGCCGATCACTGCTTTCAGGGATACCCGCGCATTGCTATGAATAGCATTGACAGGTTGAACGTGCCGGACTTCCTGCAAAACTCCCACTACATTTTTCCGAAAGTTATTATCGTCCACCGCAACAAACGCTTCACACTTTTTACCAATCAATTTTAAAAATCCATCGTCATCCATGCTTCCCAGCACGACCACCTCATCCACTTCGGTAGAATGAAGTCTTTTATCATCGTCTAAAAAACCGTAGACTACAACTCCATTGCTTTCAAAAATTTCTTTGGCTGCACGCCCAAGATAATTTGTTCCAAAGATGATCACCGGATTTTCCATAGTTTTAAAAAGAGCTACAAAGTTAATCCCGAAGTATAAATATTTACTTTTTTCTAATTTGATTGAGGCAACTGCCATCAATGCCCATTAGGAATTTGACCCCTTGCTGCTCTTGGGATTTTTCGAGCGTTGAAGAAATCTGTTGAATTGAAGCCTGATCCAGTCAAGGACCAAATTATCTGCAAGTAAGATGAAAACCAGAAATGGCAGAAAGCCTACTTTATATCTGGCCAAAGTGCCCAGGTTGGGAGTTGATAACGCTAAAAAGAGGCAGAGTATTAAAATATAGACGGCAATTGAAAACAAAAGCAAGCGTTGAGTAGATTGACCTATTATTCTTATGTGGATAAGAGCGGGGACAAATAGAATGAAAATGAAAAGATTTTCAATAGCCACTATCAGTTGCAAAAGATTGGTTACTTCCCACATGAATGGTCGAAAAAGTCCTGATACTAAAGCCAAAGGGGAATTCAGTATCACACTCCACCAGGTGGGTTTCAGTTGATATTGAATATTTCCCTGGGGTGATATCCGCATAAACTGATTATAATTATCAACTAAAACCAGAAGAAAATTCTCAATATAAAAATTCGGATGAAAAAGAGTCACTGCGAAACAAAATATCAGGAAAAAAGTAATCCACATTAAGATCGCGAGGTTTAAGTTCAGCGATACCCTTAGCCTGATAAGGTGCACCACCAAAGTGGTCATGCCAATTGGCATGAAGACTGCAAACCAGTAATACTTAAGGTTCCAGACTACAATACCAGAGAGTAACATGAGTAACCATTCCCACCAGTATGGTTTTGAGTTAGTAACTAGCGTAATATAGACTCTGGAAATCATGAACAAACCTGCCAAAGCCAGGCTCTCTTTAATAATCCCTGAACTCCAAAACACGACTGACGGAAAAAATAAAAAAGCAATGGCTGCGGCCACCTTACTTCCAGTAAAAGAAGTTGCCATTTTCTGGAACAGAAGAAAAGCAGATAAAAATGAAAATAGCGAAAAGTATAAACTGGAGATCCAATAATTATCTCCCGTCAAGAGATTTACAAAGCTTACTATTTTTACAAAAAATAAGGACCGCGATTGTGTATTAATCAATAAGGTCCACATCGGGTCCGATTCATCACCAGCCACTAAGAAGTTTAAATAAGATCCAGGTGTTTGCCAAAAGAGTTCTGATAATTTACTTGCATCCTCAAAAAAACCAAAGGTATCTCCAACGGAATAGTGATACTTATAAAGCAACCCTAATCCAACCCCAGCCCCGAGTTTCAGAACTAAGGCAGGCCAAAAGTAAGATCTTAGCCCCAGATCTTGCTTTCTCCAAATCCAATAGCAAAGGAAAAAAATAACCGTTACATGAAATCCCCATAGTAGAAGAGCAGCCATCAGGCAAATGGCTTAAGAATGGAAGAACCAATGGTGCAAGATAAACACCTTCGCTTTAAGCAATAGTTGTTGTTCAACTCTATCAAACCTTGCGAGTCAAAGGCTGACTTCGCTGGTAGTCCTACTTCAGCCCAGACTTTCGTAATTTTATTACTTTCCGGTTGGATGTGTTGCAAAAAGTTTACTGCCCGATCAACGAATGACTGATCATCCTTTTGTTTTCCATACGCCACCAACAATGGGGTCACGGTATTGATGACAAGGTTATCGATACTTGATTCACCCAGACCTGCAAGGGAGCGCACTGTTTTATGACCAAACCGGTAATGATGATCCCAGTATTCAGATGGTGTAACATTGAAAATAGACTTCAAGTCTTGTAAATTCTCCGATTCAACAAGTTGTGAAAATAAATTCTGACGCTGAAAAAAAAGAGCACTGAATTGAGCAATACGAAGAGTTGGGAAGTTAGCCGGTCGCAACCGCAGGTATTTCCATACGGATTTATTAAGTTGCATATTCTCGAGCTTATACTTTTTCGAAAGCATTTGATATTCCCTCTGGAGATTCTTCATGTACTCATCTTTAAGTGCATGATCAATAAAACCTGCCTGCCCGAATAACAATGATTCCATTTGCAAAAGATTATCTCCATGCTTTAGCAGAACTTTGTAGGGGACAGCATGTGATAACCGAAAGAAGGGCTCATAATTTACTTTAAAGCCAAAGTTGCGAGCAAGCAACTGATAGGTTATTTCTTCCCAATCATTTTGATTATGGTTGAACAATTGAATTACCTGCGCAGCCTTAAGTTCCAGACGCTGCATAAGGGCCCTGTCCAACATGGAAATCTTCACTAATTCATTAACAGTTGAAAACAACTTCTCACACGGAATGGAAGTTGGGCTATTGATTAGTTTCTTATAGGCTACAAGTAAAGATTTCTCTACTAACGGAAGAAGTTCCAATGTAGGCATCATCGTGTTATCCGCACGCAAAACAGGCTTGTCATTTTCCCATACTACATGGAGGATGACACTATCATAGGCTGCATCTGTATCATGATGATGTTCTTTCCAGGCAGAAGCTTTAACATGAATTTCGACAGTGCCTACCCAATCTAAGTTACCTATTTTGATTTTTGCATTTGAAAAATCGGGGCCAGAGTCCTTATTAAGAATACCCGGTTTAAATATTTCGATCCTTTCACCGGCAGTGGTCCTTAAATCTTTCTTAGTAAAATATTGAAGTTGCCAGACATAATATAGAAATGATTCGTTCATAATAATTCTGGATGGAAGCTTACAACAGGAATTACAATTTACAGTTTTATGATTCCCCGTAGGTCAGCTTTATACATATTTCGCCAAGTAATTTTTCATCTCTTGCTGAATTTGCATGGCGGCTTTACCGGCTTCATAAGCAAAACCTAACCCATTCGCTGCATAGATAATTGCTCGGGAAGAATTGACCAATAACCCGCAATCCTTATTCATACCAAATTTTGAAACTGTCCCCAGGTCCCCGCCTTGTACACCAATTCCAGGAACAAGGAAGAAATAGTCTGGAGCCAATTTTCTGATATCGCCTATTTTATCTGCCTGAGTCGCGCCCACAACGTACATCAATTGATCGGGGCTTGCCCATTGTTGCGATTTTAGAATCACTTCTTCATACAGCTTTCTGCCACTTTCCTTTGATTCCAGCAATTGAAAATCCGAACTGCCTGCATTTGAAGTATGCGCTAAAAGGATCACCCATTTCTTCCTAAATTCCAAAAACGGTTTAACAGAATCTTCTCCCATATATGGAGCCACGGTGAGTGAGTCAAAATTCATTTGTTCAAAAAAAGCTTTTGCATAAAGCACTGATGTATTTCCAATATCTCCTCGTTTTGCATCCGCTATTGTGAAGATGTCTTCCGGAATATAGTCCAACGTCTTTTGCAGGCTCTCCCAACCTTTCGGACCAAGTGCTTCATAAAATGCGATGTTGGGTTTATAGGCGACACAATATTCGTGAGTAGCATCGATGATCTGCTTATTGAATTCAAAAACCGGGTCAGACGATTTTAAAAGATGCTTGGGTATTTTGTTGAGATCGGTGTCCAAACCAATACAGAGGTACGATTGTTTTTTTTTGATTTGACTGATAAGCTCTGAGCGGGTCATGGCACGAATTTAAAATAAAAAAGCCGAGCGGGTGGCACGACTTTCCAATTTATTGACTAAATCAAATCTCAGCGCAAATCAATCACTTCTACCCCAGGATAATTTTTAGCGTCAAACATGAAATAACTATCTGTAATACCCGCATTTGGGGTAAACTTGCTGATGGTGTATTTATACTTATTCCCAGATCTATCAAACATGATAAAATTTTGAATGCTCTTGTCTTTCTTTCCAATATTCATTCTAATCTTAAAATATTGAGCATCTTTTTTCTCTGGCACCAGATCAACAACATCACATATCACGCCTCCCTCGGTGGCATCGCCCATATGTAAATATTTAAAGCCTTTTTTATACACATCAAAAATTTTGGAAGGGTTCAAATCATCTGAGTTTGGATCAAAATTATCAATGTTCACCTCTTTAGCTTCTGGTAAATATGTCCATAACGTTTTGCCATCATTGATAACTTCCTGTTCGGGCAGCACCAGACGGTATTTATCTCCTTTCACAACCATTTTTCCCTTAAACTCTTCATCTATTTTTTCGATTTCGTTTGTTAGCGTATAGGAGATATTTGCTTCAAAAGCAGGAACAGCTTTATATCTTTTACTCATAGCATCGAGTACTTCTAAGGCCTTGGGGTCGTATTGCGCTAAAAGGATTTTACCGGATATAGCGAAAATCAGTGTAATTACTAGTTTTTTCATGTTAATGATAATCTGTCAAATATTAGGACTGTGTCTTTCCTTGAGAGCATTCAATAATTGTTCCAAACTTAACTCATCTTTCACTAATACTTCGCGAGCCTTTGAACCTTCAAAGGCCCCCACTACCCCGGCAGCTTCTAATTGATCAATCAACCTACCAGCCCGGTTATAGCCAAGTTTAAGTTTCCGTTGAATCAGGGAGGTGCTTCCCTGCTGGTGCATCACGAGCAATCGGGCGGCCTCCTCAAACAAAGCATCGCGATCGGAAAGATCCACACTTGACGGACCCCCTTCATCTTCACCTTCAAATTCGGGAAGAAGATAAGCAGAATCGTAGCCGCGTTGCGAGCCGACAAAATCGCATATTTTTTCGATTTCCGGTGTATCTACAAATGGGCTCTGTAACCTAACGATCTCCGATCCTGAAGATAGTAACATATCACCCTGACCAATTAACTGATCAGCACCTCCTGTATCGAGAATTGTGCGCGAGTCGATTTTGGAAGTTACCTTGAACGAAAGACGTGCAGGGAAATTTGCCTTGATCACACCCGTGATCACGTTCACAGACGGACGTTGCGTGGCAACTACCAGGTGAATACCAATGGCTCTGGCCAACTGCGCCAACCTTGCGATTGGTGTCTCGACTTCTTTACCAGCTGACATCATCAAATCCGCTAACTCATCGATCACCAAAACTATATAGGGAAGGAAACGATGTCCTTCTTTTGGATTTAATTTACGGGCAACAAACTTTGTGTTGTACTCTTTTATGTTTTTAACTCCTGCATCTTTCAAAATTTCGTAACGATTTTCCATCTCAATACAAAGAGAGTTTAGCGTGTACACCACTTTCCTGGTATCGGTAATAATGGCCTCTTCACTGTTTGGAAGCTTGGCCAAATAATGTCGCTCAATCTTACTGAACAACGACATCTCTACTTTCTTAGGATCGACTAATACGAACTTGATTTGGCTCGGATGTTTCTTATACAATAAAGATGTCAACACCACATTTAAGCCCACAGACTTTCCCTGGCCCGTTGCACCCGCTATCAGCAAGTGCGGCATTTTGGCAAGGTCGATTACCATTAGTTCATTTGATATCGTTTTCCCAAGGGCGATCGGAAGTTCTTTGTCCGTTTTTTGAAACCGTTCTGTACTTAATACTGAACGAATACTTACCATCTCACGGTTTTTGTTAGGTACTTCAATGCCAATAGTTCCCTTACCGGGTATTGGGGCGATAATGCGTATGCCCAGGGCGGAAAGACTTAAAGCAATATCATCTTCCAGGTTTTTAATCCGCGAAATCTTGATGCCTGCCTCCGGTACGATTTCGTATAGTGTAACTGTTGGACCAATGGTGGCCTTTATACTTTGAATACCAATTTTAAAATTAGTGAGAGTACTTAAGATTCTGTCCTTATTCTGATTAAGTTCTTCTTGTGTTACCTGTACCTTGCTAACTTCGTATTCATTCAAAAGCTCAAGAGGCGGGAATTTATAACCACTGAGATCGAGCGTTGGATCATACAGCCCCTTTTCACCTACCAGCTGCTCTGCTAAAACTTCTGTTTCAGTCTTTGGTTCCTCTACCGTAAAGGCTGGTTCTGAAGTTGGTTTCTCCTGCTTTTTAGATTGCTCAACTTCCTTATCCAACTGAACGGCATCAGTAGGTTGGGTCGTCTGTTTCAAATCCTGAACGATTGGCACAGACTTTTCTTCGGGAATTGTTTTTAATGTGAACTCTGGATCCAGTTCTTCCTCTTTTGGGATGGGCCAGTTGTCTGAGTCTTCGGTGTACGCTGGTTTAAATTTCAAATCATCATCATCTGGCAAGATCGCATCATTGCCCATCGGCTTTGGGTCTTTTACCTGAAAGGCGTTGATGGCTGTGATGTTGAAAAAATAAATAATGAAAATGAAAAGTGAAAGAATGAGGACAAGGAAAGTTCCCCATCCCAAAAGTCCATCGGATATCCTAGCTAATTCATAACCAAGGCCACCGCTCAAAAAACTGATTTCAGTTACGCCAGATATACTATGCGTGATATAACCTAGTAATAAACTCAACCATAATCCTGCGAAGATGGACAAAATGAAAACAGAAAAAATGGGAAGCAGGTCTCTCTTGAACGCCATTCGAAACCCTACTAAGAAAAGAAGAGGTGGAATAAAGAATCCCGAGATGCCTAACCATTTAAATATTAAATAGTGTGAGGTAACAGCACCATACAACCCCAACCAGTTTTCAGCCTCTTTACCAGATTCCATTAACCCTGCATCCCTTAGAGCCTCCACTACACTCTGATCGGCCTTGCCCGTGAAGAGGTAGGATATAAATGCTGTGAGTAAATAAAGGGCAATAATCATTAGGAAAAATCCAGCCGCCAGTATAAAACGAGGGTCTTTAAAAAATCCAATTCCAAAGTTGAATTTTGATTTGCTATTGCCCCCTTTTGCTTTCTTTTCCTTTTCGGGTTTCTTAAATGTGTTAGACTTATAGGTGTTTTCGGCCATTAGCTTAAAAAGTACCCAAAACTAAGGAAAAACGGGATACCGAGGAATTTTGTGAAATGCTTTAAAATATTCAATCAACAGTTGGCAACAGGTAATTGAAACTTACATGGGTTTTAAAATTATCAGTTAATCAAAGAAGCTTGTAGTGCGCCCATGGCGGTATCTACTCATAGGATGCTGGTAATGGATAATGAAAACCTTGCAGATATGAAAACGTAAACTTAAATTTATGAACCCAAAAACATCTTGCGAAGGCAGGGGGTAAACTTAAATTGCCTCTTGCTTTCAAAAGAAATATTATTGCTCCTGAAACTACTACCTATATACATAGGACATTTTGTTGGCAGTTGTAGGGCCCTTCTCCTCACTTCATTCGTAACTCAATCTTTTGTCCCCCGTTAATTAACGTCAATCTTTTTTAGTACAGGTGCGGTGGGGCATTTTTCATTGCCTCCTTTCTCCACTTACACTGCACTAAGCACACATTGGGGCCCAGGGGCGAGTTGGACACAAGCCGAAGCGAGGGGGATATTATTTAGATGCCTGGTCTGCAAGCACCCTTTTCCAAATCTGCGACCGATAGAAAGGGCCAAAATAACCCCTGACTTTTAATGTGTCTTTGTCTATCAGCCACATGGAGGATGTGTAGGTGTTTCCGTTTCCGGGGTCTAAGATTTTCCCATCCGTCCATTTGTCGTCTTGCGTTACAAATCCCCAGAGCATTTTCATTCCCACTACTTTCTTTCCTTTCAATTCTCCTTTGCACTCGGTGCAAACGGGGTCGTTGCCCTCGTTTGGCAAAACATAGATTTTCTTAATGGTTGCCCTTATTTCTCCACCTGATATTTTTATCTCGACCAGTGATTTTACTTTGTTCCAATGGTCATCAATAGTTTGCCATATTCCTTCCGGGGTTTTTGTATTAGTTGTGACTTCTTGTCTTCTCCAAGTTTGGGTACGATAAAATAAATCGAGCGGGCCACCGTAGCCTCTTACCATAAGCGTATTGTCATTTTCTAACCACAGGCTGCTTTCGTAAACTTCTCCCGATTCGGGGTCGATAATTTTTCCATCTGTCCATTCCATACCGGATTTTTTGAATCCCCACAAGAATTCCATTCCGACAATTCTCTGATTTTTTCTAACTCCTTCACATTTCGTGCAAACCGGGTCTTCGCCCTGATGTGGCTGCAAAATGATTTTAATGATTTTTCCTTCCATTCCTTTTGCAGTGTTCTCTATTTTTATTTGTGACAGCGGATTACCTGTACTTTCATCAAAAGTTGTCCATGTGCCTTCAGGGGATTGGCCAATGGCTGGAATTGACGAGACAAAAAGGATAATTAATGTAGCGACTTTTCGAATATTGATGTCTGTGCTTTTGTGTTCGGGGAGTCTGGAAGTAACTTCTTCAAAAGTTTGTTCATATTTCTTGTGGTTGCTGTTCATCCACTTATCCCACCAGCTAAAATAAAGACCGTAATTACAATTAAAGTATTGGTGATGCATGTTGTGATGCACCGTAGTCAGATTCCAGTTGAACAGCTTGGTTTTAAGAAATGTCTTTGGCAGCATTTCAAAGCCAAGATGACCGCGAACATTCTGAAGAATCATATAGGTTGTAAAGAGAAAAACAACGGTTGAATGAACTGGCATAATAATCAGGATGATGGGAAGAACCATTGCCTGAATGATGGCTTCAAAGGGATGGAATGAGTATGCAGCCCATGGAGAAGGGTTGGCGGAATCATGATGCACTTTATGAATGTACTTGAAGAGGCGCTTGTGATGCATAAGCCTGTGCGTCCAATAGAAGTAGAAGTCGTGGAATAGAATCATGATAACCAGACTTATAAGGAAGTATGGCCAACCATAGTCGGCTACGTTTACATAAATGTTTATGTACCCCATTTTGTCGGCAGTGAAAACGCAGAAACCAATCAACGAGAATATAACCACGGTGCCCAACGAGTAGATTATCTCGCTCATCACTTGTGCTTTTGTGGGGCATGAGTTCTGAATAAAGAGGTGGCTCCACCTTTTTCTGAATATCACCCAAAAAATAAGAAAAGCAATGCTTGCAGGGATTAAGTACCGCAGCAAGTCGAAAAGAAAAATGAAGGGATAGATTTCGAAGAATTGTTTTGCTTCCATATTGATACTTTTTAGTTTACTGAGAGTTTAAATATTATTCCTTTTGAAGGCAGGCTTGCCGTTATGGCATCACCTGCGAGGACGATTGTATAGACTCCGTGCTTTGTGCTCGCAGATGAGTTTAGCTCTGCCACTGCTTTGCTGAACATTACCGGTTGTGACGTGAAGGAAATGGACAAACCTTCTGGCAAGGGTGAGATTACTTTGAGTTTTATCGGTTTGTTCATGTAAGCACCGGAGCGCAATACATTTACTTCAATCTGTTTTGATTGCCCGACTGTTATTTCCTGATTGTATCCGTCTATTTGCAGGGCATACCCGTCTTTGTCAGGAATTAAGTTGGATTGAACCGTGCAGGCGGATAGGGCAAGTGCCAAGAGGATAATTGTTGTTTTCATCGTTTTGTGAGTTTGGTTAAAAAAGTAAAGTGGTTTCAAAACGCTGTAAACCTATTCGCCAGTTACCTCCTAATCTTCCTGATAATGGAAAAGGCTTGCTGATTCTGAAATCAGCATGATTTATTGAGAATCAGAGCTAATTAGATGCTCTTATTGAAGTTTCTGCTTGCGGAAAATGGTAGGCGCTAAGCCTGTCTGGTCTTTGAAAGCTTTGTTAAACGGGCCTATAGATTGGTAGCCCAAGGAGTACGCGATTTCCAGAATAGTGAGATTAGACTTTTGCGGGTCTTGGAGAATAGTACAAGCCTCTTGCACACGGTATTGATTCAGGAAGTCATTGAAATTCCGAAAGCCCAACTGCCCGTTTATTGTTCTTCTTACCCGGTATTCCTGCTCTTTCATGGTTTCAGCAAGGCGACCAATGGTTAATCCTTCGGTGCGGTATATCTTTTCTTCAGTCAATAGCTTTTGAATTTTTGAAGCTATTTGAGAGTTTGAATCATTCTCTGGTTCTCTTTTTTCTTCTTTCTCCGGGCGAATGAAAAAACTAAGATTCAGTTCCAAATTATAATAAATGAAAATCAGGGAAAGAATAATGATTACTGCTTTCTGAATTACAGGCAATATCTCTGGTGTTGCTGAACCCATGCCAATGGTCTCCACTATCAGGGTAGCTCCAATCACTGAAGCGGTAACGATTATAAATATGTTTCGGAATCGAAGTCGTGCATCAATCAAATCAAACTTTCTGCTCCGCAAGGCTTCCCAAACACCTAACGCCATAAACATAAATGAAAGCAACTTGGGAATAAGAATAGCCAGCATTTTACCGTTGGCTGAAAGAGAGACATTATACCAGATATAAAGTGAAATATACTGCACAAGCAGAACAGCTAAGATGAGCGTAAAGAACGTTACGCTCATCTTAAAGTGGTCATTAAAAATAGATTTGGAGAGTAACCAGAAAAACAGCGGCAGAAGAAACGGGCCGACTAAAAGAAGTTTGAGCAGTGGTGATGTGATTTCAGTTCTTCCCTCAATAATAAGATAGCAGACAACCGAAAGCGCAAACGCAACTACAAACCATGCGTTCTTGTTGCCTTTTACAACTTTAAGGAATTGCAGTGCAATAATTAGCAGTGCGGTTATTGCACAAAACCGAAGGATTTCATTCAGCATTATTACGTGGTTACTGTTTTACCAGCTTGACTTTCGAGTAAACGGAAAATTCTTTATCGGGTGGGGCTAACTCAAATGTTTCTTCTATTTCCGTAGCGCTCAACAGGCGATATGTTTCTCTGCCTTTCCAGCCTTTCGGGATGTTCACTATTGCATCGGTAACAAAGACTAAAGTCTTTTTGTCAGCTGAAATACTTTCGAGCGCGTAATCATTGGCAAAGCCCTCAACGTGTAGCTGTCTTAACAGGAAAGTTTTCCTGCCCTTGTCATAAATGATATAACCAATATCTTCATGCACTTCGCCTTTCGGGTTTTTGTCGGTGGGGGGATAGGTTGACTTGTTTCTTATTTCAATGAAGTTGTTATTCAGAATGAATTGGTAACTTCTTTCATACTTACCTATTCCGGGTTCTCCACCGCCTTCACCTTTCCAATTCCCGATAAAGTTTTTTATGGGAGCCCAGATGCTGTCGCGTTTGGCGGTTTGAGCTAATGCCAAGGTTGATGAAAGAAGAATAAGAACAAGAATTGCTTTCATATTTTTAATTGTCTGTTCCTTTTAAGACATGTCTGGGTTTATGAAAACTAAATTTACGAAAATAACTTATTCGTGAGGTGTGGGAAAGTTTGGCTCTTGCCTTTGCTTTGGATGTGGGTGGGATGTGTGGCAATGGCAAGTGCCAAAGGCGTGGGCGAGAATTCGGAGGGAACTCTTCTTAAAAATGCGAAGGGTCGGCCGTTCCATTTCTCACTTGTCCAACTCTATTTAAATTTTTTTAAAGTCCCAGTTGTCCCGAAGTCGTTCACTTGTCCGTGGGAAATTTTTTGTTTGTAGCGTGTCACCCGTTAGATGCCTAAATTGTCCGGGGCCCTATTACTGCCAACTTGAGAATATTATCTATTTGTTTTTACGTCAAAAGAATTTTGACCTATCCTATTTTCGCGAACAGGCTGAATGTGATTTCGTTGTGTTTGAGAAAGGCAAATGCAAAATGGTGATACAAGTTTGCGAACAACTGCACAATGAAAACAAGGCCAGAGAAACAAGGAGTCTGTTGGAGGCGATGGATTTTTTTTGGACTGAAATCAGGAATCACCATCACCCAAAAACAAAAAGATGTTTTAAAGTTTGATAAGCAAACAACCGAACTTCCAGCTAGTCATTTTATGATAAGAGTGTGGTGTCCGTCTGGGCAGGTCTGTCGAGGCTTACTCTCTGTGATACAGTTTCTTTTTTGTTGTCAAATTCCTAACTTCATTCTTCAATTCCAGTTAACCCTGAATTGTCAATTTTTTTACCGGACAGATTAGGATTTAAAGCTAAATTCCAATAGTGCCTTAGCATTTATGGCACTGTCTATTTTCTCGATGTGAAGTTTGACCATTTCTACAAGTAGTTGGTTAAATGAGAAACTATGAAAATGAGAACACCTGTTGCAGGAAGAATATGTAGGCTTCTGATTTTCAGTGGTGTTCTATCTCTTTGTTTTCAGCTTGCAGCTATATACTCATTTGCTCAACCCACCATCACCAACTTTTCACCTGTAAGTGGTCTTATTGGTACAACCGTTATCATCACGGGAACTAACTTCAGCACAACACCAGCCAATAACATTGTATTCTTTGGAGCTACGCAGGCTACAGTTACCAATGCCTCTTCAACCTCTCTTGATGTAATTGTTCCAACCGGGGCAACTTACCAACCCATCTCAGTTACAGTAGGTGGCCTGACTTCCTTTTCAAACAGCCCGTTTGTGGTAACATTTCCCGGAGGCGGAATAATTAATGCCTGTTCGGAGAAAATACCAACATGAGTATAAATGGATCCTATGCGTATAAAATATATTTGAAAGACAACGTCTTTTCATTTGGTATGCAAGCAGGAGTATTCAATTACAAAAATGACCCGGGCCAACTTAATCCATTCGATCCGGATGATCCCTCGTTTACACGCATCAGTGAAACAAAATTTAAGGTAGGTGCCGGGGTGGTTTTGAAAAGTGAAAAATATCTGTTAGGGCTCTCTGTCCCGCGAATGATTGGTAATTCATTCCAAACAGCAGGTCAGAATGTTCAACTCTATAACCAACACTTTTACTTATTCGGCTCTTACATCTATTTCCTGAACGAACATATTTTATTCAAGCCATCTTACTTACTGAAAGGTGTCAAAGGCGCACCCGTATCTATGGATTTAAACTTTACAATTGACATTAATCGGACTTATGCGGCTGGTTTGTTTACCCGCAATTTCAAAGCCTATGGATTATTGGCACAACTCAACTTCCTGGAAAAATATAAACTGGCCTACATCTATGAAATCCCAACAAATGGATCAGTGGGTACACAATTTACCACCCACGAAGTGATGATCGGTTTTCGGACCACAGTTTTCGATTTCCATGAAAGGTCCGTTTCAAATTTTTAAAGGATGAAATCGAGACCAATCTGATTTTACTACAAAGCCATTCTAAATAGGAAAGATTATCTTGCTCCTTCAAAACATGACCTAATCTTTAAAGCCCAACAATCTCACCTTATGAAAGCAAGATCGATTCTTTATTTACTCTTTTTAATGCTGACAATGGCAACATGCAGCCCTAAACATGAAGAAAAGCAAAATGAAGTGACACCGCCAATAGCGGAAAAAATATCTCAAAAACTAAGTGGCGACCGTACGGACAATTACTATTGGATGAAACTGACAGATGCACAGAAAACGGCAGAACAAAAAGACGAGCAAACTCAAAAGGTGCTTAACTATTTAAATGCCGAGAACGACTACCTCAAGACCAAATTGAGTCACACAGAAGCATTACAGGAAAAAATTTATAAAGAGATCATCGGCCGTATTAAACAAACCGATGAATCGGTCCCTTACAAAGACAATGGGTATTGGTACTATAACCGATACGAAGAAGGTAAAGAGTATCCCATCTATTGCCGTAAGAAAGGAACACTTGAAGCACCTGAAGAAATTCTTCTTAACGTAAACGAAATGGCCAAAGGACATGACTACTATTCTATTACCGGCTTGCGTGTAAGTGAAGACAATAACTTATTGGCCTATGCTGAAGACAGCGTAAGCCGCAGAAGATATACAGTTTACGTTAAAGACCTTAGGACGGGCAAAATAGCCGATACACCAATTCCTAACACAGAAGGTTATGTAACATGGGCCAACGACAACAAAACGTTCTTCTACACTAAGAAAGACTCCTTAACACTTCGTTCACGTTGGATCGCTAAGCATAAATTAGGAGCAGACCCAGCTAAAGATCCTAATGTGTTTGAAGAAGGTGATGAAACGTTCTACACCGGTATTTACAAAACCAAGTCCGATAAATACCTGGTCATTTGGTCGGGTAGTACACTCACCAACGACTATCAGATTTTGAATGCAAATACCCCCGATGCGAAGTGGCAAAATTTCAGTACGCGCGAGCGCGGATTAGAGTATTCCATTGATCACTTTAAAGATAAGTTTTATGTAGTCACCAATCTGGACGCTCAGAACTTTCGGCTGATGGAAACGCCCGAATCCAGGACTGCCAAAGCCAACTGGAAAGAAAGAATTCCGCATCGGAAGGACACCCTTTTACAAGGCATTGACATTTTCAAGGACTTCCTGGTATTGAGTGAAATGGCTAAGGCTAACAACCTCATGCGCATCATCGAACAAAAAACAAGTGCACAGCACTACCTTAATTTTGGAGAACAGGCCTACACCGTGTATCCTTCTATCAATCTCCAATTTGACACCGAACTATTGCGTTACGGCTACACATCACTGACAACACCCACCTCTACGTTTGATTACAACATGAAAACAAAAGAGCGTAAATTATTAAAGCAGCAAGAGATTGTGGGTGGCTATAATCCGGATGATTTCCAAACGGAACGACTGTGGGCAACCGCGAAAGATGGGACAGAAGTACCTATGTCTATCGTTTACAAAAAAGGAATTAAGAAAGATGGAACCCTGCCTACCGGACAGGCAGGTAATCCTACGCTTCTCTATGCCTATGGTTCCTATGGCTCCAGCACCGATCCCACTTTTTCTATTACCCGTCTAAGCTTGCTTAACCGAGGATTTGTTTATGCTATCGCACATATACGTGGTGGCCAGGAAATGGGCCGCCAATGGTATGAAGACGGAAAGCTGTTCAAAAAGAAAAATACATTTACCGACTTCATCGACTGCGCTGAGTTTTTGATTAACGAAAAATACACTAACCCGGAAAAACTATTCGCCATGGGCGGAAGTGCCGGAGGTTTGTTGATGGGTGCTGTGGTAAACATGAAACCCGAACTCTTCAAAGGTGTGGTGGCTAAAGTTCCTTTTGTAGATGTGATTACCACAATGGAGGATGGCAGCATTCCATTAACCACCGGTGAGTTTGATGAGTGGGGCAATCCGAAAAACCCTGAATCGTATATGTATATGCTGGGATACTCACCTTACGACCAGGTGAAACCTCAGAACTATCCAAACATGTTAGTTACTACGGGCCTTCACGACAGCCAGGTGCAATATTGGGAGCCTGCCAAGTGGGTGGCCAAGTTGCGTGAGATGAAAACAGATAACAATACCTTGTTGCTGCGCACCAATATGGAAACCGGGCATGGCGGCACTACCGGGCGTTTTAAAGTGTACAAAGAAACTGCCCAGGAGTTTGCCTTCATTGTAGACCTGGCGGGGATTAAAGAGTAGATGCGGACTCTATTCTTAAATAAATTTCAAAACCGTGATGAGGAAATTTTTATGTCCGAATTTTTCTAGCTTTTTCAAATCGCAGGGAATTTGACGAGGGATTTGTTAATCCTCTTCACGAAGGAAGGCCCTTCATATATAAAACCAGTATAAATCTGGATTAGGTCAGCCCCGGCCATCAATTTTTCAATCGCATCCTCCTCAGACATGATACCCCCCACTCCGATGATGGGATAGTCTTTACCCAGCTTGGCGCGTAAGAATGAAATTACTTCGGTAGCCCGGATTGACAATGGTTTGCCACTTAGGCCTCCCGCACCAATTTTTTTGATTTTAGCTTTAGGCGTTATCAAGCCCTCTCGCGAAATAGTAGTATTAGTGGCAATCACACCATCCGTTTTTGTTTCAAGAAGTACTTCAACAATATCGGTGAGTTGATTCTCATTAAGGTCAGGTGCAATCTTTAACAATACTGGTTTTGGCTTTTCTTTCGCCAAGCTTAGGGCCTTTACCTGCGACATCAATTTCTTAAGTGCCTCCTTCTCCTGCAATTCGCGAAGGTTAGGTGTATTGGGGGAGCTTACATTCACCACAAAATAATCAACATGAGGATACAGGGCTTCGAAGCAAATCTTATAATCCTCAAAGGCATTTTCATTGGAGGTTACTTTATTCTTGCCAATGTTACCCCCAACAATCACCTTAGCACCACCTGCTAATTCCCTTTTTCTTAAACGTTCGACAGCAGCCAATACACCTTCATTGTTAAAGCCCATTCGATTAATGACGGCTTTATCTTCCGCTAAGCGAAATAATCTTGGCTTATCATTTCCAGGTTGCCCTTTGGGTGTAAGGGTACCGATCTCGATAAAACCAAACCCAAAGCAGGCGAGTTCATCAATCAATTTTGCATCCTTATCAAAACCTGCCGCCAGGCCTATTGGGTTTGGAAAATGCAAGTCAAGTATTATTCTTTCTAAACGCTTGTCCGTAAACGCAAAACTGTGCCTTAAAAAAGTTCTTACACCCGGGATTCTTCCTGCCAATCCCAGAATCTTAAAGGTAAAATGATGGATAGTTTCAGGTTCAAAAAGAAATAGAAGGGGACGAATGAGAACTCTGTACATGCAATATTACTTCTTGCTTTTCTTTATCTTAGGTTTATTAGGGAATCTTCTAAATCCCGTATCCAATATTTGATCAATCAATCCAAGCATGTTAGCCTGTGTGAAACTGGTAACTGCGTTCACCCGCCAGATAAGATTATTGCTTCTGTCATTAAGATCTATGATGAAGCTTGCTTCATCATAGTCTTGCGTGACTGCGCCCCTGGATTCAACTCCTGCCGGACCGCCCAATGGGCCGGCATTGTAAATGGAGGTTCGCTCCATAGAGCCAATAATATAGGAAACAATCAAATGAGCATTTGAATCAATACGCTGCAGTCCCCGATCTTTTAGTTCACGCTCGATGGCATCGTTTACAATAGCCCTTGTTTTAGACTCATCAAAAATTCGTTTGTCTTTTGGGGTAATCACTTCAGCCTCCCCAAATTGGTATGTCTTATAAGCCGACATATCTTTTTTCTTGTCGTATTCTACTTCGATGGTTTGGGCGCTAAGGTCAGTGATCGAGATAAATAATAAGAAACCCGCAATCAATTTCATGCTGTAAAGATAATCAAATTAGCCCATTAAGCTTCACACACTAAGTCTCAATCCTCTGACCCTTTGGTCAACTTCTTGGATGGAAATCTCTGATCACCTGTTTGAGATAGTCTCGATCAAGGTGCGTATAAATTTCTGTGGTGGTTATTGATTCGTGTCCCAGCATTTCTTGCACAGCCCGTAAGTCCGCCCCACCTTCGATTAAATGGGTAGCAAAAGAGTGACGAAAGGTGTGGGGACTTATTGTCTTCTTTAATCCGATTTTCGCTCCAAGCGATTTAATAATGAGGAAGATCAGTACCCTTGTAACTTTTTTACCTCTGGGATTGAGAAAAACATATCCTTCATATCCCTTCTGAATAGGCGTATGCACACGAATTTCTTCCAGATATATTTTTAAATATTTTAAAGCAGCTCTGCCAATTGGTACCAATCTTTCTTTGTTTCCTTTACCGATTACACGCAGGAATCCGATATCAAAATAAACATGATCTATTTTTAATTCTACTAATTCCGAAACCCGCAACCCGGAACTATATAATGTCTCCAACATGGCCCGGTTTCGTCCTCCTGTGGGATTAGATAGATCAATGGCCTCCAGCAATTTCTCAATTTCCACGTAACTCAAGGTATCGGGCAACTTCCGCCCCAGTTTGGGGCCTTCCAACAAAGTTGTAGGGTCTTTGTCCAGCAGTTCTTCAAACAATAGGTATTTATAAAATCCTTTGATGCCCGAAAGAATACGTGCCTGGCTGTGAGCACTCATGCCCAACTCATTCACATATTGCACAAAACCTTGCAAGTGCTTGTACGAAAGCTGCATTGGGTTTAATGTTGGATGCGTCATCCCCACATACTGCGAAAGCTTTTCTACATCGCGAAGGTAGGCTTCAATGGAGTTGTCGGATAACGATCGCTCCAATTTCAAATAGCTTTTGAAATGCTTTACATGTAAATCCCAGGAATTATTGCTGCCCATCTTTACGCTACTGCACGTTAATTTAGCGACATTTACATTTTTACAAGTAAATTCTCATACAATAAAATGAAACCACAAATATTTCTTATTTCAACCCTAATCGGTTTCCTGGTTATCTCCTGTTCTAATGAATTTCATGTAAAGTACGACAAGGATAGCTCGGTCGATTTTCAAAAGTATAAAACTTACGCATGGGCTGCTCCAGGTGATACCACCTTAACGATGAAAAGAAATGACAAACTCTTTGCCGGAACCATCTATTTACACTCAAATGAAGAGCTTAAGAAAAAAGGGATGGTAAGGGTTACGTCAAAACCCGATGCTGTTTTTATGTTTGACACTCAAACGGAAGATAGAACCAAATATACGCAAGCGCCAACAGTAAGCGTTGGTGTTGGATTTGGAGGCCCTGGCTATTATGTTGGTGGAAGCGTGCCAGTTGTCGGAGGACAAATCACTGCCACGCCTTATCAGGATGGTAGATTGATCATTGAAATGTTTGATGCAAGGTCTCATAAACTTATTTGGCGAGGCTGGGGAGAAAAATCAATTGACAGTAATGCAGATATGGATAACGCAATAAAATGGGTAACAAAAAGCATCCTGGATAAACTTCCTGTTAAACATAAAGTCACCAAATAAGAGCCATGAAAATACAAATCATCAACGGACCAAACCTTAATTTGCTAGGGAAACGTGAGCCTGATGTTTATGGTAATATGGATTTTGAATCCTTTTTCGGAAAACTGAAAGAGAGTTTCAAAGGAGCGGAACTCTATTATTATCAATCCAATGTAGAAGGTGAAATCATCAACAAACTGCACGAAGTTGGATTTAGTTATGATGGCATTATATTAAATGCCGGAGCCTATACTCATACCTCCGTAGCCATACACGATGCGATCGGAGCGATCAAAACGCCCGTTGTGGAAGTTCATATCTCCAATATCTATGCACGTGAGGAGTTTCGTCATAAGAGTTTGATTACGTCCAAGTGCATAGGACTAATTACAGGTTTTGGATTGGAAGGATATGCCATGGCCCTGGCCTACCTGAGTAATAAAGGTAAATAATTAAGGGATGCGATTTTCAATGCATGAATTCTAAAGAAAAATTTAATCGGGAACTTCCCGAAGCAGCTTACATCGGCTTGTTCCATAGGGAAAAGTTATCTGAATTGCTCCACCAAAACTCATGGATTTCCGCCTCGGACAAAATTGTTTTAGTAGAAAAGCCTGGGGAGGGCAATATGAATTTTGTGGTGCGCGTAAAAACCAGCTCAACATCCATTATCATTAAACAATCGAGGCCATGGGTAGAAAAATACCCTCAGATTTCAGCACCTGCTGACCGCATTGCTGTAGAGGCCGAATTTTACAATGCACTATCGAGGGATAATTTCTTTGGACAGTATTGTCCCAAGATGATTGGCTTTGATAAAAAAAACTATCTGTTGGCATTGGAAGATTTGGGCGAAGGAAGTGATTGTACATACCTCTATCAAAAGAAGTCAAAACTGGAAGATAATGATCTTATACATTTAGTGCGGTTTATTTCTCACTTGCATAATTCGTCCATCAGCGCTCCAAATAAATTTCCGGAAAATGCCGATCTGAAGAAACTCAACCATACGCATATTTTCTATTATCCTTTTGAAAAAGACAATGGTTTCGATTTAGATACAATGCAGCCAGGCCTACAAGAGGTATCGATTCCTTACAAAACAAATTCGCTCTTAAAAGAGAAGGTAAAACATTTGGGGGAGGTCTACTTGCAAACTCACAATACGCTTATACATGGAGATTACTATCCTGGCAGTTGGCTCAAAGCCAAATCCGGAATCAAAGTAATCGACCCTGAGTTCGCGCATTTCGGCAAAGCTGAATTTGATATAGGAGTCATGATGGCTCATTTGAAAATGGCACAGGTTGGACGCGGTTTATTGAAGAAAGCATTGGAACTTTATCAAAGACCACAGGGGTTTGATAACCAATTGTTCTTAGGCTTTTGCGGGGTTGAAATTATGCGAAGAATTATTGGCTTGGCCCAATTGCCACTCGATCTGAGCCTGGACGAAAAAACTGACCTACTTGATTTTGCCACGCAATTAATAACGACTAAAAAAGACTTCATCTTATCATAGAAAAATGAAACAAGTATTTTTCATCCTACTCGCATTTTCGCTGACCATTCTCTTTTCATGTCAAACTAAGCAAAAAGAAGCAGGTCAGAAGGAAGCAGCACCTTCGCCAAAGACCAACAGCATCTCAAAAATATCTGATGAGGTCTATTATAATAAAGTCCTTGGCATGCTTGTCGGCTCGGCAATTGGCGATGCGATGGGGGCACCCACTGAAATGTGGAACCGCAAGAACATTCAAATCGAGTATGGATTTGTGAGTGATCTTGATACCATGGTTCGCTTTCCATCAGCGGAAGGAACCTGGAAATACAATCTGCCGGCAGGCGGAACAACAGATGATACGCGGTGGAAAAAACTTTTTGTAAAATATGCCCTAGAGGAACCTTGGCCAGATTTACGAGCTGACCACTTCGCAAATCATATTACAGAAAATTATAAAGCTGACATCCAATCTCTAAAATCAACAGAAGGGTTTCAGCCCGGACCCTATGAAGAAAACCTGATGAAGATGGCTTGGCTACAAGAATGGGCTATTGTGGCAGATGCATATTCTAAAAATAATATGACGACCTATGCAGATGCCCTTAGCAAATTCTATGGCGGTGAAATGACATGCGCTGGAATGTTGTACAGTCCGGTGGTGGGGGCTTGCGTTCCTGCCGATCCCCTCAATGCCTATCAAACTGCTTATGATCTTGCCATCTTTGACAATGGCTATGCCCGAGATATCACCGCGTTGATAGCTGCGATGGTTTCGCAGGCCTTCACTGCGAATGCCGAAAAGCCTTCCATCATTAACGTAGTGCGAACTATTGACCCCAAAGAATATTTTAAAAGTCGATTGGTTGGAAGAGCTTCTTATCGATTTTATCAAATAGCCAATTCCATTGTATCCGAATCAAAGGAACTTACTCTTAAAGACAAGGACATCAATTTTAAGATCCCAAGAGAGTGGCAACCCATGGATTCATTAACATATTTGCAATTCTCACATGCTTACACGCTGCTCGACAAGTTCAATCAGGATATGCCATTTCATTCAGCAGAAATATATCTCATTACCATTACGGCTATGATGTATAGCGACTATGATTTTGAAAAAACAATGGAATTCATCATTAATTACGGTAGGGACAATGACACCGTTGCGGCTGTGGCGGGTGCCATTCTAGGAGCCTACTGGGGAGTGGATCATCTGCCAGAAAAAAAGGTGAAGCAAGTTTTGAAGGTGAACAAAGAATTACTGGATAATGATCTGGAAAATTTAGCGCTTACAATAAAAAATAAATATGTGCAGGAAAAGGATTAAGAGTTCTTAAAAATATTCGTAGAATCCTTATTTCCTTAATTGTCATATGTGATGCCAGACGACTCTTGAGGTGAAATCAAAAAAAATCTATGAAAATGGTCTCTAGTCATGAAGGTTATGGGATTTTTCAGAGTGAGACATTCGATTACTAATTTTGAAATACATTGTATTACGAGGCCCCTCCGCATTATTTCGATAAAATATAGGAATGAGTAAAAGAAATAAGTTGAATAAATTCAAAAACTTTTAATCTTTGCAACATCTGGTACGTATAATGCAACTGAGATCTAATATTGCTTTGAAAATTTTCGCGCTAATTCTTTTTACGGTTGAGTTCCTAGCGCCAGCCATGGTTACGGGATTGACCTATGATGAAGCAGCGCAGGAAAAAACGTTATCAGTAAGTTCTTCAGGGATCCATAATCCATTCTTTTCCGTCCTTTTTGAAGAACTTTGTGAGAATGAGGAAGGTAAAGAATCCGACCGTGACACCAATTCATCCGAGGCAGGTCTCCTTTTATCAAGTTCGTATCAACATTTTTTCCAGGCAACATTAGTTGAGCCTCTGGGCTCTGGCCATATTCAGGCCCACTTTGATGTGCGCCCGCCCCTTTTTCTGGTGCATCGCAAGCTTCTGATTTAATTTTTGAATACATGTCGGATTGGTCATTATGACTAATCTATCTTAACCTTTGACTGTTTCGTCATCGTGTACTTCTGTTTTGTTTTATTAACTTTAGTCATGTCTATTCTACTTTTTAAATCAGCTCTTTTTATTGCGTTGGGTATCTTTCTTGTACCCAAAAAATGGAAAGGTTATGTGGTACTTATCCCCATACTTTTACTTATTGCAGTTAGCACAAGCTGGGCCTGGGAGGCACTTTCCACAGGAATACCTTTTCAATTTCGCTTCTTGAAAGGTTATTGGAGTGGCGACCTTGTTTTTGCTATCGACAACATCAGTGCTTATTTTATTCTGATTATCAACCTTACGTGCCTCACAGGCGCCATTTATAGTCTGGGCTACCTTGCCCCCTACTTAGACAAGAAAGGTGTAATGTCCATTTCACTACACCTTTTCTCTTTTGTAGGACTGCATTTCGCAATGCTCAATGTAGTCATGCTTCGGGATGCTTTTTCATTTTTGGTTGCCTGGGAAATGATGTCATTGTTTTCTTTCATCCTTGTAATTTTTGAAGGAGAAAAAGAGACCACACTCAAGACCGGAATCAATTATTTGATACAAATGCACATGTGCTTTGTGCTGTTGCTGATCGGTTTCTTATATGTGAGCAGGGTAACCGGTGCGTTTAGTTTTGATTCCCTGGAACTCTACTTTTCACTGCATAACAACCTATGGATCTTTCTCCTTTTCTTTTTAGGGTTTGGTATAAAGGCTGGTTTTATACCCTTGCACAGCTGGCTGCCTCATGCCCACCCTGCGGCACCATCGCATGTATCCGGTGTGATGTCAGGTGTGATGATAAAGATGGGCATCTATGGAATCCTTCGCGTACTCACCTATGTGCAAAGCCAATTTCTTGAAATAGGTTTCTTTATACTCTCGATTAGTATTGCTACGGCTATTACCGGAATTCTGTATGCTATCTTCCAAAAGGATATCAAAAAAACCCTTGCTTATTCCAGCATTGAAAATATTGGAATAATAGGAATGGGAATCGGATTGTCTTTTGTGGGCAAGGGTCTTGGCAGCGATTTACTAGCCACACTGGGCATGGCCGGTGCTCTGTTACATATTTTTAATCATTCTCTTTATAAATCGTTGCTCTTCTACTCGGCAGGAAATCTGTACTACGCTACCCACACCCGCGACCTTAACAAACTGGGTGGTTTAGCTAAGTATATGCCGTTTACCTCTACTTTTTTCATGATTTGTTCCCTCGCGATATGCGCTATCCCACCATTGAATGGTTTCATCTCGGAGTTCTTGTTATATATAAGTGTCTTTGAAAACATCGCGGTTAGCGACTTCAGTGGCTCACTGATCAACCTTGCTATTCTTCTCAGCTTAGTAGTCATCGGGGGATTGTCAGTATTTGCTTTTACCAAGACTTTTGGAGTTGCCTTTCTGGGTAGCAAGAGAACTACAGAACATCACAACATAAAAGAAGTACCCGTGATCATGCGTATTTCTGGTTTTATTGTTCTACCAATCATGCTTTCCGTGAGCTTATTTCCAAATTTCTACCTGACTCAGATCTCTACCATCGCATTTACTTTTACAAATCTAAATGTGTCGGAAGTTGTAATTCGATCTTCTGCTGAAACATTACAATATATTGGACTGGGCAACCTGGCTGTGATTGTTGTCTTTACTATTGTTCTGATAGTCAAGCGAGCAGTCCAGTCCAAAGTACATATCGCTTCGGGACCTACCTGGGGATGTGGCTACACGAGTGGTGATTTTAGGCATCAATATACTTCCACTTCTTATGCGGATAGTATGCGCGAACTTGTTGGGCCCTTAGTAGCGATCGAAGGAAGGCATACGTCATTTGAGGAAAAGGAAATTTTTCCTCTCCCCAGACACTTTGCTACTCAAACCCAAGACCTAATAGAAGAGAAAGTGATTATGAAACCGGTGCTTTATATAACTCGTGAATTACCAAAGGCGGGATGGGCCCAGACCGGTATGATCAATCACTACCTGGTGTATCCATTGGCATTCTTAATCATCATCGGTTTAGTAACACTAATTGGAGTACTCTGACTACGAACGAATGATCCTATTATTCAAAATAGCATTGCTTCTCACCTTCGGAATGTTCGCTATTCCAAAAAAATGGAAGTATTTGCTCGCTCTGACCCTTCAAGTGATGCTCATCATTCCGAGCACTGCCTGGGCCATAGAGGTTTTGAATAACGACACAATCACCTTCAATATGGGAGTGGATACCTGGAGTGGTCCTATTCAACTGACGATTGATCGCCTCAGCGCTTATTTCATGCTGATCATTAATCTGATTTGTCTTTGCGGGATGATCTATGCCAGTGGCTATCTAAAACCCTATCTTCCAAAAAAACGATCCGTCTTTATTTCGCTGCACCTATTTAGTTTCGTCTGGCTCCATGGCGCCATGTTGCTTGTCGTTTCGATGCGGGATGGTATTGCTTTTCTATTGGCTTGGGAACTAATGTCTCTCTTCTCTTTTGTGCTTGTCATTTTTGAAGCGCAAAAAGAGTCTACCCTCAAGACCGGCATAAACTATCTACTCCAAATGCACCTGAGCTTTGCATTGATCATGTTGGGGTTTCTAGTTGCAGCTAATCAAACAGGAGATTTAAGTTTTGCAGGCGTAGGAAAATTCTTCGGTCAAAATCCAAACCTTCCCATATTTTTAGTATTTCTGACTGGCTTTGGTATCAAAGCGGGATTCATTCCATTCCACACCTGGCTACCACGTGCACACCCTGCAGCTCCCTCCCATGTTTCTGGTGTCATGAGTGGCATCATGATCAAGATGGGTATCTATGGAATTTTTCGGATCACCTCAATGATTCAAAGTGATTTGATGACCATTGGAATAATTGTGTTAGCAATAGGAATCGTGTCCGGCCTGCTGGGCGTAGTGATGGCTATTATGCAACATGATTTAAAAAAATTACTTGCCTATCATAGCATTGAAAACATTGGTATCATAGGCATTGGCATGGGAATGGGTATTCTAGGCAAAGCTTCCGGTGATCATTACCTAATGGTTTTTGGATTTGCCGGTGCCTTGCTGCACAACCTCAATCATGCCCTGTTTAAATCTCTGCTCTTCTTCACAGCTGGCAATATTTACTATGCAACTCATCATGTGAACATGGATAAGTTGGGCGGATTAGCAAAAGGAATGCGTTATACTTCTTACGCCTTCTTAATTGGTGCGTTGGCCATTAGTGGTATTCCACCGTTCAATGGATTCATTTCAGAGTACCTTATTTACAGTGGTGTAATAAATCATCTTTCCAACTCTGTGTTTATCATTTCTATTCTAAGCATAGCATGTATTCTTAGCCTTGTCCTCATCGGAGGATTGTGCATTTATTGTTTCACGAAGGCTTTTGGTTTAAGTTTTCTTGGCACACGAAGACAGGAATCCTATAATGAGCCAATTGAAGTTCCGAAAATTATGTTGGTTCCTGCTATTATTCAAGTCTCCTTTATTCTCGCTATTGGATTGATGCCTGCTTTTTTTGGTGCCAGTGCAATTGGCATTGTGCAAAAACTACTAAATGAACCAGCTTCTGACTTCACGGCAAGTGCTGTTCAATCTCTTACTGACGTGGGTCATGTTAACATGCTATTAATCGGTTTAATCATCGTTATCATGCTTCTTAGAGCCTGGCAACAATCAACTGTAAAGATTGCATCTGGTTCAACCTGGGGATGTGGATATACCGCTGGAAATTTTCGGCACCAGTATACACCCACCTCATATGCAGATAGTCTTCGGGAGTTGGCCAATCCGGTTATCGATTATAAAAAAATCTACATCTCCTTCAAGGAAAAAGAGATTTTTCCTCAGCCAAAAGAATTTCATACTGTAAGCAAAGACCTCGTTGAAGAAAAAACGGTTCTCAGCTGGGTGCACTTGATTGTCAATCACCTTCCCAAAGCAGGCATTGCTCAATCTGGTTTGATCAACGATTACCTCGTTTATCCCATGCTCTTTCTCATTTTAGTTGGATTACTCATTGTATTAAACATTTTATAATATGCTTTCATTACTCTTAATTTTTACAGCTGCCATTTATTTTCCGGGCGTCATCGTGAAAGTGAAGGCCATTTTTGGCGGTCGAAAAGGTCCGGGAATCTTACAGCCCTGGTATGATATCTTTCGACTGCTAAAAAAAGGAAGCGTTTACAGTTCTTCCTCCAGCTTTGTTTTTCAAATTGCTGCACCTATCTATCTCACCACCGTTTTGGTGGCAGCACTTTTTATTCCGTTCGAAGAATCCATTGCCTTATTCTCTTTCACCGGGGATTTCGTTCTTTTCGCTTATCTCCTTGGACTTGGAAGGTTTCTTATAATCTTGAGTGCTCTGGATGTCTCCAGCGGTTTTGAGGGGATGGGCGCCAACCGCGAGGCATTCTATTCCATGTTGATGGAGCCTGCGTTTTTTATACTCATGGGGTCGTTGGCCATGTTTACCGGTTATACTTCTTTCCATGATATTTTTGCAAACCTTCATTACAATAGTTACTTCTCAGCCATCATAGGCATCATTGCAGCGTATGTTTTAGCAAACATCACGTTAGTAGAAACGAGTCGTTTGCCAGTGGATGATCCTTTGACTCACCTGGAGTTAACAATGGTTCATGAAGTAATGGTGCTGGATCACAGCGGCTTTGACTTGGGCATTATCAAAATTGCTAATAATATAAAATTCGTACTCTTCAGTACGCTTAGTGCCAATTGCATTATTCCTCAATCTCTTGATTTATGGATGCGGATAGGAATATTCCTGGTGACACAGGTAGCCTTTGCCGCTGGTATTGGCTGGCTTGAGTCTTTCCGGGCAAGAAACAAGATGGCAATGAACGCACAGTATATTCTTTCCATAAACGCTGTTGCCCTCATCTTAATTTTTGCTGCCATGATCATTAAAAATAAAATCTAGCTATGATAAATTTCCTTATTATTATCTTTATCATCTCACTCATCTACCTGGCCAAAGTGGAAATGGTGAAAAGCTATTTCACGCTTATGGCAATACAAGGCCTTATCCTTTTTGGTCTTGCCTATTTTGAATTACAAGAGATTGATCTTGTCCATCTACTTTTAATCTTGCTGGAAACCCTTGTGTTCAAAGCCATTTTTGTTCCAATTTTTTTACAGCGGATAACAAAAAACCAGATTCATCGTCATCACAATGGACCAATCAAAGGATACTACTCTGTATTGACAGCCGTAGTTATTATTATTGGTTGCTTCATGATTTCGTATGTCCTGCACGATCAATTGAAATCGGATGCCGACCAACAGGTTAAATATTTTACAGCAGCCACTTCCTCACTCCTGGTGGGCCTTTTCATTGCCATTAACAACCGTGATTTGGTGACACACTTGATCGGTTACCTGGTGATTGAAAACGGAATATTTCTATTGTCTCTGGCCCTTGGTTCTGAGATGCCCATGTTCGTAAACTCCGCCATCCTTCTAGACATTTTTACAAGCGTGCTCATCATGGGTATCTTCTTTAATAAGATGAAAGACTACTTTCAAAATGCAAATGCAGGCCAGTTGTCCCAACTTAAAGATTAGAAAATTATGATCTTCTTCTATTTTATTCTCACTGCAGTACTGGCCACCCTCACGTACTTCATTAGGAACAAGTTGGTGAGTCACGTAATGGTTTTTGGTTATGTCACCTTGATGGTTAGCCTTGGCATTTATCTTGTCCCTTTGCTGGGACAAACGTTAAACGAATACTTCTTCAGCGATCGTTTGGGATTGATCTTCTATTTAGTCCTTATCCTGGTGAGCTTATTTTCGGCTATTCACTACGTAAAATTTGTTAATGACAGAAAAGTTAAAGAAGCGGATGTTGCCTTACACAATGCAGGGACCATCTTTTTCACTGGTGCTATTGTTGGTGTTTTATTCACTTCTCACTTCGGCATTCTTTGGGCATTTATGGAAGCAACGACACTGGGTGCTTCTATCTTAATCTATCATAACCGAAATCAGGATGCCCTTGAAGCCACCTGGAAATATTTGTATGTCTGCTCCATTGGTATTGCGATTGCATTTGCAGGAATCTTATTCCTTGGGTTTGCTGCTCAACAAACCGGACACATTGATTTCACCTTTTCTGCGATTAAAACAGAAGCTGCAAACCTGAACACGATTTGGCTCAAAGCATGTTTTCTTTTAGTTATTACCGGTTTTAGCGTAAAAATGGGACTTGTTCCACTCTTCAATGTGGATATCGATGCCAAAGATGCTTCCCCGTCTCAGGTTGGCGCCAGTCTTTCATCCGTGCTTATGAATGCCGGCTTCGTTGCCATATACCGTTTCTATGAGGCCTTTTCCGCTACAAGTATTTTACCGTGGATGAATAAGCTACTCATGCTGACTGGACTACTTTCTTTGTTCTTTGCCGCGGTTTATGTTCTGCGGGTAAAGAATGTTAAACGAATGTTTGCCTACTCCAGTATGGAGCATGCTTCATTAGTAATTATAGCATTTTCGTGTGGTGGACTAGGTTATTTCGCGGCCATCTTGCATTTAGTTATGCATTCACTGGTTAAGTCAAGTCTATTCTTCCAGGTGTCTCAGATGCACCGCATCTTCAGCAGTAAGTTGGATGAGAATATAGGAAGCTATTTGCGGGTAAATCCACTGGGGGGCTTGGTGATGCTGCTTGGCTTTCTATCTATTATCGCCATGCCACCCTCTGGCATGTTGATATCAGAACTGTACATGTTCCAGGCACTGATTGCAAAAGACTACTGGTGGGTCGCTCTCATTGTACTGATGTTGGTGCTAATTATTATTTATGGCCTTGCTGTAAAAATGCTGGGGATAATTTTTCTTAAAAAGAACAGTGCCAATATTAATCTTGATGGTGCTACCCCATATGAATCCGCTCTTCAATTAGCGTTGATTGTCATTGTTTTTTATATCGGACTTTTCAGGCCACCGATTATTGTTGAAAGTATTCAGTTGGCCATTCAATCTCTACCCATTTAATATGGAAACATTAATAGTAACTGAACCGAATTACGCGTCCATTAAAAATCAGGAATCGATTTGTCTCTCTAAGATTCCTATTCTTAGTTACGGCAAATTTTATACGGAAGTAGTCAATTTCATGAAAGAGCCTCAGGTTCATTGCGTAAATTATTACGGGTACTCTGATGGCGAAAAGGTAAAATTCATTTGTTGCCTTGCCGATGACAACACGAGTAACATTAAAGTCTTTTCGCACGAGATTCAGAAAAAGGAAAAAATGCAGCTCACCTCCATGACAAGAGAAGCCTACGCGTTGCATATCTACGAACGGGAAATCTCCGAAAACTTCGGTGTAGAGTTTATCTATAGCCCCTGGTCCAAACCTGTTCGATATGCCTTTAACCGTGCGGACCGAACGAAAGTGATCAACAATTACCCGTTTTATAAAATACAAAGTGAGGAGTTACATGAAGTAGGTGTTGGACCCATTCACGCTGGTGTAATTGAACCTGGCCACTTTCGTTTTTTATGCAATGGAGAAACAGTACTGCATCTTGAAATCCAACTGGGATGGCAGCACCGTGGCATCGAAGACTTGTTTCTTAAAAAACCAGCTCTTATCCAACGAACAGTACTCTCTGAAAGTATTGCTGGTGACACCGCTGTTGGCCATGCAGTTACCTTTGCGGGAATCATGGAAAGCCTTGCAGGTATTTCTATTCAGGATCGGCTTAGCATTGAAAGAACGATTGGACTTGAGTTGGAAAGAATAGCCATGCACATTGGTGATCTCAGTAACATATGTATTGGACTTGCCTATCAGCTGGGTGCGTCTGTATTTGGTGCCTTAAGAACTCCTACCATCAACTACTCACAACTATGGTGTGGAAATCGCTTTGGGAAAGGATTGATTCGGGTGGGCGGCTCTCATTATCCACTTAATAATTCCTTAATTGAATCACTTGAGAAATTCCTGAACAATTTTGAAGGGCGTTTCGTGACCATGGCCGAAAAAATGTTTTCACTCTCCAGCGTATTGATGCGCATGGAAAATATTGGCACCGTATCGAAAACTCAAATGCAACTTATCGGTGCTGTGGGGATGTCCGCCAGAATGACTGGTATTGAACGAGATTTAAGAAAATCTCATCCTATAGGTGCTTATCAAAAATTAAAATACGCGCCTGTGTTAGATGTTACCAATGGTGATGTTTGGGCGCGGGCAGCATTGCGAAGAAAGGAGATCATTGCTTCTATTGATTACATACGGAATTTGATTTCCCAATTGAAAGCAAATGATGAAACTAGTAATAAACCCGTTTCAGAAGGTAGTTTAAAATTGATGCCAAACTCATTATGTGTATCAATGACAGAAGGCTGGCGTGGAGAAATTTGTCATTGTGCAGTTACGAATGATCAAGGTAAGATCCATCATTATAAAATTAAGGATCCTTCTGTTCACAACTGGATGGCGTTAGCTCTTTCACTTCGTGATCTGGAGATTTCTGATTTCCCCATCAACAACAAGAGTTACAACTTAAGCTATTGTGGTCACGATCTATAAAACTTCATTGCTATGCTATTTGATGAAATGAAAATACTTCTACAACACGGGAAACAGTTTATCCCTGATGTTACCAAGCCACAATTGCCAGGACCTTATAAAGGGAGGCCTGAAATAAGTGCCAACAAAGTAGACGAACAAGCATTGACTGCCCTATGCCCTACGGGAGCTATTGGCACTGGCCCGGTAAGCATTGACATGGGTAAGTGCGTGATGTGTGGTGAGTGTTCCTTCACCTTCCCAAACAAAATTAAATTCACAGCTGATTATAAGATCGCCACCAATGTGCGCGAACGATTGATTGTAAAAGAGGGTGACGTAAATCCGATCACTCTGGATGAAAATAAAATCAGGGCCGAAATCCGCTCCCTATTTGGCCGCTCATTGAAGCTGCGCGAAATCTCGGCAGCCGGCTCAAACGCAGATGAGCAAGAATTGAATGCTTGCGGTAACCCCAACTTTGATATGGGTCGGTTTGGAATTGAGTTCCTGGCTTCCCCGCGGCACTGTGATGGAATTGTAATCACCGGGCCGATTTCAGAAAATATGGCGGAAGCGGTGCAAGTATGTTATGATGCCGTTCCTGATCCGAAGATTATAATCCTTGTTGGCAGCGATGCAATCAGTGGAGGAATTTTTGCAGGAAGTGGAGCGTTGAATAGAAGTTTTCTGGATAAATATCCCATCGACTTATATGTTCCAGGAAATCCACCTCACCCACTTACGTTTGTAAATGGTATTTTGGAAATGATTCGAAAAAAGAAAAACTAATCACATAATATGCTTGTCTCTCTTTCCCCTAAACGACAATAAAATAAGTATGCAAACATTAGAAATTCCCAAAGACGGATTTGAAGGTCTGAAACAAAACTGGAGAAGTGATGCCCTCTCAGGGTTTATGGTTTTCCTGCTGGCTCTCCCGCTCAGTCTTGGTATAGCCAAAGCCAGTGAATTTCCACCTGCCATGGGTGTACTGACCGCGATGATTGGTGGTTTGGTTGTTAGCATGTTTGCAGGATCTCGCCTGACTATTAAAGGACCTGCGGCCGGCCTTATCACGATCTGCGCGGGTGCAGTTACAGAACTGGGTGGCGGTACAGAAGGATGGCGACTCGCGTTGGGTGTGATTGTAGTAGCATCGCTCCTTCAAATGGCCTTTGGATATTTGAAATTTGGTGCGCTTAGTGATTTCTTTCCACATTCGGTGGTGCATGGCATGCTGGCCGCTATTGGATTAATTATCTTCTCGAAACAAATACATGTCCTTTTGGGCATTGACCCGTCAACACTTAAAGGACTTGAACCCATAGAACTATTCGAGCGCATACCCGACTCTCTTTACCACGAAGATCCGCGGGTTACACTGGTAGGTATTATTAGCCTGATCATCATTTTTGGTTTGCCTCTTCTAAAAGGAAAGTACGTAAAGAAGATACCAATCCCTTTGGTGGTATTAATGGTTGCTGTGCCGATGACGACTCTAATGGACTTCAGACATACCGAGCCTGCTTTTGACCTTGTCACCATTGGCAATTTCTGGGGCAACATCGGATTTAATGCAGACTTCTCAGCCATTGGCACGTTTGTTTTTTGGAAATACGTGATTATGTTCTTACTGGTAGGAAGTCTTGAATCACTATTAACTGTAAAAGCTATGGATGGTCTCGATCCGTGGAAAAGGATTTCAAATCCAAATAGAGATTTGATGGCTGTTGGCAGCGGCAATGTCCTGGCAGGTTTTTTAGGAGGTATTCCTATGATTTCCGAGGTAGCCAGAAGTTCAGCTAACATTAATTTTGGCGGTAGAACGCAGTGGGGCAATTTCTTTCATGGCGCTTTTCTTTTAATAGCCATGCTCCTCTTCATTCCTATTATTGAGATGATACCCAACGCGGCCCTTGCTGCTTTGCTAATTGCAGTGGCGTATCGATTGGCCTCACCGCACGAATTTTTTAAGACATATAAAATTGGTGCTGAGCAACTAACCATTTTTATTATTACCATCATTGTCATCTTGTCAACTGATCTTTTGGTGGGCGTTGGGGCTGGCATTCTCGTAAAATTCTTGTTTCATATTCTAAATGGCGCTCGTTTCAAAAGTTTGTTTAAGCCTCATTATGAATTTTCCGAAACCGATACCAACTACATGATTGCGATAAAGGAATCGGCTATTTTTTCAAATTTAATTGGCTTCAAAAAAATGTTTGCACGAATTAAGTCTGGAAAAAAAGTAGTCTTAAATTTTTCTGAAGCAAAGATTGTTGACCACTCTTTTATGGAATATTTACACCACTTTGAAGAAGAGTATCAGCACGCTGGGGGTCTGGTATCCGTGCAAGGATTTGATTATTTTCAAATGTTTTCCAATCATCCGCTTGCCACACGCAAATTAACTCCTGGAAGTCAGTCAAAACTTGAAGTGAAATTAAGTCCACGGCAAATTGAGCTGCGCAAATTTGCTGATGCAAATGAATTCTCTTTCTATCCTCTAAAAGTCAAAACTTCATTGAAATATAAGGGATTTCCTATTCAGATTGGAAATAAGATTCCTTACGAAGAAAATCTCCTATCGCAATATGGTGATTTCGGAAAAATCGAATCGTCAGATATCATCTTACAAGAGGGTGCGCTTCAAGATCAAAAGGAAACTCATCTTACAATTATCCATGCTACTGAGATCGATTTTCCTATTCCAGATTTCGCGCTTGAACCCGAAGGCTTATGGTCAAAACTATTTCAAGCTGTTTCTGGCAAAGACATTGACTTTGCCGATTATCCCGATTTTTCAAAAAAATACTATTTGCGAGGGGAAAATGAGGCAGCCCTTACAACTTTCTTTAATGAATCTCTTATTCATTTCCTGGAAAACCGCGAAGAAATGCACATTGAATGTCACCGGCATCGCCTTGTATTTTATAAAAAACGTGACTTGCTTGACCCGGCAGAAATTCTTTATGTTTCGAAATTTGCCGAAGAATTTTTGGAGCTTGTTGAACAAAAAACAGTAGCACCATCTAACTAAATTTAAGGGAAAGAGGCTGTCTCAAAAGGCACCGTCATTGCGAACGGAGTGAAGCAATCCCCAAATATTGAAACCAAAATGGGGATTGCTTCGGTCGTACCTCCCTCGCAATGACGCTTATATTTACTTTTGAGACAGCCTCCTTTCTCTTAAATTCAAAATACAGTATGAAGAATATTTTTTCTGTGATACTATTCTTTTGCCTAATTATTTCGGTTGCTTCTGCACAGGAGAAGTCAAAAGAAATTGAAGAGATGCGCGTAAAAATAAATGAAGATGGTAGCCATTATTTAAAGGCCACCTTTCTTAATCAAGTATGGTTGCGCTATAATGATAGCAACCCTGGCACGTTGGTTTTAAATGATCCAACCCAACATACTGTTGACATTGGATTAAGAAGAACACGCTTTCAGTTGTATGGTCAACTAACAGATCATGTATTTTTCTATTTTCAATTCGGACAGAACAATTTTAACTACTTATCCCAAAATGCGGGTAATCGAAAACTTCAGGCTTTCTTTCATGATGCATTAGGTGAATATCGTTTCAAAAAAGGAAGTGAAAAATTCATTCTCGGGGGTGGACTTACTATCACCAACGGATTGTCAAGATTTAGCCAACCCAGTGTATCTACTATCATGACAATGGATGTGCCTGTCTTTGCTCAAGCAACGGTGGATCAAACGGATGAATTTTCACGTAAGCTTAGCGTTTATGCGCGTGGGCAACTTGGAAAATTCGACTATCGAGTGATCTTGAGTGATCCTTTTCCTGTTACCAATAATGGCCAACCACTTCCGGCACTTTCCAGCAACGCCACATTTGCACAAGATGGACACCACAAACAATACCAAGGATTATTTATGTGGAATTTCTTCGACAAAGAAGCACACGTCACACCCTATATGACAAGCACTTATTTGGGCAAGAAAAAAATCTTCAATCTCGAAGCGGGGATTATCTCACAAAAGAATGCGACCGAAACTTCATTAGATACAGGCGTGACAAAAGAATTCCATAACATGACCTTGTGGTCAGTAGCTGCTTTTTACGATGCCCCTCTCAATACTGATAAGGGCACAGCCTTCAATGCTTACCTTGGCTACTTTGATTATGAATTCGGGCCTGGGTATCTCAGGTACAATGGCATTATGAATCCTGGGAGTGCCGTGCAAAGCGGATATCCTGCTGGGAGTCATGGCAATGCCTTCCCCATGTTTGGAAGTGGAAATGTATTCTACACCCAGATTGGATACTTAATGAAGAAAGATCTAGTAGGCGAAGGAAATGGAACACTCATGCCGTATGCCTCTTTACTCAGCGCAAAATACCATCGGTTGGATAAACAAACGAATGTAGCTGACGTAGGGTTAATTGGTTGATGAAAGGACACAATAGTAAACTTACGCTGGATTACCAATTGCGCCCGGTCTTCGAACAAGAAGGTACAGAGCTGGTAAAAACCTCTACCCGCGGTCAGGCTGTGCTTCAGTATCAAATATTTTTTTAATTTCTATTATCCAATTTTTGAAGTCCATTTAATTTTCTTTCATATTCAACCTTCAATAAATTGATTTTAATCAATTAGTTTCTTGACTTCAATCAAATGTAATGACTTACGCATAGGTTAATTTTGCGGGAAGATTTTTTAACTAAGGTTCATGGTTTTTGAATTTCTTAAATTGAATATTGATGTTACAGACGACTATTTCAATTCTATTTATCCGGAAGCAATTAGTCTTCTTGCAAGAAAACATTGGACATCAGTTTCGGTAGCCAAATCCGCATCGGAATACTTAGTTGAAAGGCCTGGAGCGCGCGTTCTGGATATTGGATCAGGAGCAGGTAAATTCTGCTTAGTGGGTGCAAGCCACACAAAAGGTCATTTCACAGGAGTGGAACAACGTTTTAAGTTAGTAGAGTTATCCAGAAAGCTTGCTGAATCCTACTCAGTACGAAATGCAAAATTTATAAATGGAAATATTAATGCGATTGATTTTAAAAGTTTCGATTCCTTTTATTTCTTTAATTCCTTTTACGAAAATATTGATACAATAAATAGAATTGATGATGAGGTTTGTCTGGATACGAAACTGTATCACCAATATTCAACCTATATCGTTGGCCAGTTTACTGCTTTGCCACTCGGGGCGAGATTAGCAACATACTGTAGTCCTTTTACCATTATACCAAGCTGTTTTAAACTACAGGACTCGCTAAGCGGAGGAACATTACGATTTTGGGAAAAAATAGAGGACAACAAGGCTTTTGCCTAACTCACAATTTTAAAGGGGCTAAAGAAATTAAGAGAGTTATATCAACTATACAAAGCATATATAAGGGTTGACCTTGTCATGTATGCTGTTCTTATACTTTTAATTATCATCTACTTTATTGTTACGGTTACTTTTTAACAGGTTTCCCAGGCTGATTACCCATAAGATTAGCCTCTTTAATGATTCTTTTTTTATCTAAGAGGCGAATACTTCTGCCCTTGGTTTCGATAAGATTAGCAGATTTGAATTCTTTCAAAAGCCTAACCAATGTTTCCTTTGCCGTTCCTATCATATTGGCAAGATCAGTTCTTGAAAGAATTATTTCGCTAGGCAAATTTATCGACTCAGCATTCTTAAATTTTTCATCCAAGATCAACAAATTCCACGCTAAACGTTCTCTAACTGATTTCGTGGCGAGGTTCGTAAAATTGTTAATAAATACACTAAATTCATGCCCCAAAGCTTTCAACAACCAATTAGACAAAACAGCAGAACTGCTTAAAACTTTTAGAAAATTATCCTTAGGAATAAAAGTTAACTGAGAATCCTCGATGGTAGCGGCTGTATCCGAATAATACTCTTCGCTCAATAGCGCGTGATAGCCAAGCAATTCCCCGTTACTGCACAAATAGAATATTTGTTCATCTCCATTTACAGTAGTTTTATATTTTTTTACTTTGCCGGATTCAAGGTAAAATATGCCGGTAGGTATGCCTCCTTCACGGAACAATATCTCTCCCTTCTTATACTTGTGGGAAACACCAGATCCAATCAACATGTTCAATTCTTCTGATAAAAGACCGTCAAAAATTTGATCAGTGTTTAATCGGAAATTATCGGACAAGAAATTCTTTAACAAGGAGAATGATTTTAGCGCCTACAAAGCTACAATTATTTAAAGGTTGGTCATTGCCTCTAATGATTTAAGTCAATAGGCCTGATGACAATCTTTGTCTTTTTACAGAAATTAAAGGATAGTTTTTGGCAAGTTCTCGTAATTCATAAGCTGAGGCGGTCATTTTGCGATTGTTTAATTACCCAATTCCTTCATTCATGCGCTACCAAATGAACTCGTTGGAAATGATTGCCTTGGAATCAAATATTGATATAAGTCAACGTGTAGGTTGACCATTTTCAATAGATACTCTCTAAATCACCTCTACTTTTGCTTCGAACATTTTCGGGCACCTTTACTCGCAAACTCTGATGTAAGAATATATGACTGACCTTAAACAGCTTACACTTGATCAAATAAGACTAGCCGCCAATGAAATTGAGGTTGAATCCGTAATTAATGAAGCGTTCACTAAACTTCAACGCAAAAAAGTCAATGCTCTTACAGTAAAAGAGTATCAATTGAATATGACCCTATCCCTTCTGAGCCTTAAAAGACAGCCCTTAACCCCCAAGTCAAATTATAATGTAAACAAAGCCATCGAAATTTTTAGAAAACTAAATCGAGCAATAGAGTGACGATCTAGAACTTATAAATTATTCGGATATAACCTGTAAACTTTCACCACATCCGAAAGCCTGGTTCCTCCGTAAAGGGGGAATCACCAGGCGGTGAATTTTTAAAGTCAACCAAAACATCGGTGAACATTCAAATGGTGGAGCTAAGTACTCAAGTTATCAACGAAATAAAAAAAGCTCAAAACGAGATGGAAATAAAAAGGATAATTTATGACTCCATCGCATATCTGCAAAAAAGAGATCACTATTCCGGTCGATCCAAGAGAAAATTCACTTTCAATCTGATGGTTGTACTTAAGTACTCAAAGTTGAAAGAGCACACAAGTTGGCCAAAAGAAGAATCAAATCGAAATTTCTACAAAGAAAGGAAACTGAATCTTCGGATGGTGAAGATTTAACAGAATCGCTTTTGATAACAGTTATTACTGATCTTCTTGAAGAAATAAAAAGACGTTGGAATACGATTCATAAAAGTGAAACCACGAAAATAGAAGTTGCTTTACAATTTCAGTCATTACTTGCTCACTACCATCCGCACATTGGCAGAAACTATAATGAGGTAATAATACTTTTTATTTATGTACTCTGCAAAGACCGAAACAAGTTTGACTTTCAGCCAAACGAGATTAAAACATGGTGGCCTATAACCGATCAGTAGTATTCGACATAACAATTTAAATTTACTTAGTAATAATTCATGAGGCAGCTAAAGATTTCAAAACAAATAACAAATCGAGAAAGTCAGTCCCTGGAAAAATACTTACAGGACATTGGTAAGATTGGTTTAATCACGGCTGAAGAAGAAGTAGATCTTACTAAAAGAATAAGAGAAGGTGACCAGATCGCCTTGGAAAAACTCACTAGGGCAAACCTTCGGTTTGTAGTTTCAGTTGCTAAGCAATACCAAAACGTTGGATTGACCCTTAATGATTTAATTAACGAAGGAAATATAGGACTCATTAAAGCTGCAATGAGATTTGATGAAACTAGGGGATTCAAATTTATTTCATATGCAGTTTGGTGGATACGCCAATCAATCATGCAAGCGTTAGCTGAGAATACAAGAGTTGTACGTATTCCTCTTAACCAATTGGGAAGATTAAATAAAATCACTAAGACATTCTCGGTCCTCGAGCAAAGATTCCAACGGGAGCCGTCATATGGGGAAGTTGGTGCTGCATTAGAATTAGATGACGAAGAAATAGCAGATGCCATGAAGTCTAGCGGACGACATGTTTCCATGGACGCCCCATTTCTACAGGGTGAAGAACATGGCTTGTTTGATGTGCTTGAGAACAGTTCCGAAAAAGCACCTGATTCAAAACTGATGAATGACTCCCTATGTCAAGAGGTGAGCCATTCACTTCAAATGCTCACCCCAAAAGAATCAGAAGTAATTTCACTCTACTATGGCCTTAATGGCATTCAGGCGATCTCTCTGGAGGAAATGGGAATAAAATTTAATCTTACGAGAGAGCGGGTGAGGCAAATCAAGGAAAAGGGATTGAAAAAACTAAGGAACACCTTAAAGAATAAAGTATTGAAAAATTATCTTGGTTAAAGAAAAGTTCTTAGCAAGCTAATTTCAATAAGTCACTGCCTGTTCAATGTCCTTCTGAGCCCTCCAAAAATCAAACACCCAAATAAAAATAGAAGAGTGCAGAGTACGATTAGAAATTTAATAGATGCAAACCAATAGGCAATTGCAGTCCATTGCATCGTGATCTCCCCTGTAAAAGTCTTGAGCATAGCAAGATTTTCGATCCCATCAAAAAGTCCTGCGAATGGGACAATCTTTGAAAGTGCTTGACCTGTTCGAATAAGAAAATGGTTACCAGTAAAAGCTGAAAGCACTAAACAACCAAGAGTAATGGACAAAGAGTACAAAACGAGAAACACAAAATCGAGGTAAATACTTTTTCTTGCGTTGTTTACCAAATCTTTCTCTTCCCATTCCAGCATAATTTTCGTTGCCACTTCAGGTGTCCTGGCTAACTCAAACGAGACAATATCCTTAGAGTTGAGTGGCTTGATAACTAAACTCATGATGACCATCCATCCCAGGGTAAAGACAGTACTGATCACAAACATCTGTTTGAGTTTTGTTGAAATGATCGGTATATTATTCATAGCAGTTAAAGTTAGCGCAAAATTTCTATTACTTTTACCGCTTAATCGTTAGCAATGGACTTCAAAGAAATATTTTCCGTTACCCTTATACTTTTTTCCGTCATCGATATTCTCGGTTCTATTCCGTTTGTTATACTGATCCGCAAACGCGAAGGAAGGATTTATGCTGAGAAAGCTACTTTCATAGCCGCTGCGCTCATGGTCGTCTTTCTTTTTCTGGGTCAATCCATTCTAAAACTGTTTGGCTTGGACGTTGGCTCTTTTGCCGTGGCTGGAGCGATCGTGATGTTCATTATCGCTATGGAAATGATTTTGGGAATTAACCTGATCAAAGATGATCCTGAAGCAAATGGGACAGGTTCGATCGTACCGATTGCATTTCCCTTAATTGCGGGTGCAGGGACATTGACCACCATTCTGTCATTACGGGCGGTCTACGATGAGGCCAACATTTTAGTTGGCATTGTACTGAATCTAATCTTCGTCTATATCGTGTTACGATCAAGCGGATGGCTTGAGCAAAAAATCGGGAAATCCGGCTTTGTGGTTTTGCGTAAAGTATTCGGTGTTATTTTGCTCGCCATTGCGGTAAAGATTTTCAAGACAAATGCGTTTCCGTTGTGATTTTGTAATTTTGATTTATGGGGAAGCAAGAACAGATACAACACTGGGTCAATACTTCAAAAATTGACTGGGAAACAGCAGAGGATTTATTGAAGTTAAAACGTTTTATGCACAGTTTGTTTTTCTTTCATTTAGTTATTGAAAAACTTTTGAAAGCACATTGGGTAAAGGATAACCTTAATGACATTCCCCCATTTTCACACAATCTCGAATCAATATATAATCAAACAGATCTGGAACTTTCAACTGAAAATGTCGATGAATTACGGGCATTAAGTGCCTGGAATTTAGAAGGCAGATACCCCGACTACCAAAACAAAATTGCCAGGCAGGCAACTGAAAAATATACTTTGAATAAATATGAAATCGTAAAACGTATCCGGCAATGTTTACTCGAAAAGCTGTAGCAAAAGTTGTTGAGGGGTTTATCGCGGAACTAAAAAGCAAAGGCTATAATCCAACACAAGCCATTCTATTTGGATCGTATGCTAAAGGGAGTCCGCAGGAACATTCGGACATAGATCTGGCCGTTTGGGATGATAAGTTTTCCGGCTGCCTGCCTGAAGACATTGAAAACATGATCAAACTAAAAGTAAAGAAACCAGTATTGCTTGAACTACATACCTACCACTCTTCTGAAACGGTAGATTCTGATCCCTTCATTGGGGAAATCCTATCTCATGGAATTCCAATCAAGGTAGCATGATCCACATTTTTACCGATGGCGCGGCACAAGGCAACCCGGGGCCTGGGGGTTATGGTACTATCTTAAAATTCAACAGTCATGAAAAAGAACTTTCCGGTGGCTTTCGCCTCACCACAAATAATCGTATGGAGTTGCTAGCCGTTATAAGCGGGTTAGAGGCTATAAAAAAAAATGACATCGCTGTAACCATCTACTCTGATTCAAAATATGTAGTAGATTCTATTGAGAAAGGCTGGATCTGGAACTGGCAGAAAAAAAACTTCGCCAAGAAAGCAAATCCTGATCTCTGGCAACGGTATATTCCACTGCATCTCAAATTCAAACCTAAATTTATCTGGATAAAAGGACATGCAGGCCACCCAGAGAACGAACGATGCGATCTGTTAGCGGTGCAAGCCGCTCTTGGTTATTCATTGCATGCGGACCTGTGGTATGAACAGCATCAAAATAGTTTAGATTAAAAATTATAGAGAATCTAACTAGATTTGATTCCAATGAAGAACCTGATCTATCACTCACTGAAATTATATTGCCAGGCAGCACTTTGTTTTTATTTTAAGAAATGGCAAATCAAGAATATCGTTCCGGTAACAAAAGGTCCGGTTATTTTTGTAGCCAATCATCAGAATGCATTTCTGGATGCTATCATTTTAGTATGCAGTTCACACCGCAATCCCTGGTTTCTCACGCGAGCCAATGTCTTTCAAAAAGACATTGTTAAAAAGATCTTTACTACTCTTAAAATGACACCTGTTTACCGTTTCCGGGACGGGTTTGGGACACTGCGCAAAAATGATGAGGTCATTGACAGTTGTGTGCAATTGCTCGGCCAGGGAGAAGCTATTATGCTTTTCGGTGAAGGGAATCATGATGAACATTGGAGACTTCGTCCACTTCAAAAAGGCTTCGCAAGGATTGCGATTGCTGCCGAAGAAAAAAATGATTGGGATCTTGGCGTAAAAATTATCCCAGTCGGCATTCAATATGACGCTCATTCAAAATTCCGTTCACGTGTACTCATCAGTTTTGGTGAAGCTATTAGTGTCAGTGATACTATTCAACGAAATGTTAACCTGCCAAATCAGCTGGCCCCATTATTGGATAAAACCAGTGAAGCAATTAAAAAAATGATGCTTCACATTGAGGGACCCGACTACGAAAAAAAAGTGGACTACTTTCTCGCCAAAAGAATAATTAAAAAAGACTTAACAGAGCAATTAAAAGCAGATCAGGAAATAATTCTGAACATCCCGCAACTTTCAACTATTGAGTCACCAGCAGCGAACACAGCCAGTCGGTTTAATTCATGGTGGAATCCAATTTTCCTGTATGGATTTATCAATCATTTCTTTTCCTGGGCAATTATTCGTTGGGTAATAAAAACAAAAGTGAAAGATCCTCAATTCATCGGCTCACTTAAGTTTGCTTTGGGAATGATACTGGTGCCGATTTTCTATCTTTTACAGACTGCCTTGTGCTTTGGTATTTCAGAATCGTGGATCATTTCTGCTATCTATTTTATTTCAATGCCGGTCAGCGTATTGTTGAGAGAGTAAAAATCCTTTCTAAATGTCAAAATTCGGAGTCATTTTCGATATGGATGGAGTTATTGTAGACAGTAATCCATATCACAAAATCGCCATAAAACAATTCTGCAAAAAATACGGCTTCGATCTTACTGATCAACAGCTGGTTAAGAATATCTACGGCCGCACGAATAAAGAGTGGCTTACCCATCTAATGGGCCAACTACCCGAAGTACAGATTCAGGCGTATAGTGAAGAAAAAGAATTAGCATACCGACAACTTTTTAAAAATACCATCACCCCCGTCAAAGGCTTGATTCCGTTTCTTGATCAACTTGATCACCATCATATTGCCAGGGCCATTGGGACCTCCGCTCCTCAAAGTAACGTTGTGTTTACCTTGTCAAAGACCAATACTTCACAATATTTCGATATCATTCTGAATGATACATTCGTTATACACGGCAAACCACATCCTGAAATTTATTTAAAAGCAGCGCGGGCCCTATCTTTACCCAATGACAGTTGTATTATTATTGAAGATTCCCTTTCTGGAGTGGAAGCCGGTAAAGCTTCAGGTTCGAAAGTTATTGGCATAACAACAACTCATACACGCGAAGAGTTGGCTCAAACGGATTTGGTGATTGATACATTTGATGATCTTTCTGTTGCCATACTCGAAGATTTGGTTGGTTAGTAATAAGAGCTATATCTCCAACTCCGTCAACTTAATCCCCAACTCACCCAACTCACTTAGCACAGGATCATAGATTTCTTTTATTACAGGTATCACCACTCCTCTGCTTTTGATCTTGCCTTGCATTAATAATTTAGCTGCGATGGCCAGAGGCAATCCCACGGTTTTGGACATGGCTGTATTAACCTCATCAGCGCCAACCGCGGTGAGGTGAGCCTGAATTTCTTTTAGTTTGCCATTCAGTTCAAATTGAAATCGGTGCCACATGACAACAAAATCTCTGTCACCATCTTTTAACTTCCATTTCTTATTAAGTATGTGTTCCAACACTTGCGCTGGCGTTCCCCCATTTAATCCAATTTTCTCATCAGAGAATAATCCGCTCCACCGTAATCTTTTCATTTCCTCACCCCATTGCTGAAGTTTAAAAACCGCACAGAGCTTTTCTTCCACCGAATGAGAGGAATTAAAATCAAGAAAGGAGTTAATAAAATCCTGATGACTCATCTTTTCAACGCCCTCTAGCTGAAAGGTGTCATCACAGCAACCAAGCTGTACCAATATATTCCATGCGGGGCAATAGCCTTTGTTTCGCAAAGTGCCACGTAACATTGTTTTTATTCCCAGTAAGCCATATGTTGCCAGATACTTTAAAGAGTCGCGGTTGGCATAACCCTCATACTCTCCAAAACCAGGAACGGTTACAGGCGTGACGCGCTGAAAAAGTTGCTGATAGGGAATAAACTTATACCGCCCGTTTTGTAAAAATTTGGCAGTGCCTTGTCCGGCCATTACCACATTACGGGGGTTCCACGTGAATTTATAACGCCACGGATTTTCAGGCTCCGTTTCAGGTGCAATCAATCCACCGGTAAACGATTCAAAAGACATGAGTTGCCCTCCGTTAGATTTTATTTTATTGATCACTTGCATGGCACTCATGTGATCAATCCCTGGGTCGAGTCCGGATTCATTCAGGAATAATAGTCCTTTTGATTGGGCTTCCTGGTGAAATGAAGTCATTTCATCAGAAACGTAACTTGCCGTCAACAAATGCTTCTTCTCCGTCAGACAAATCTTCGCTACAAGAGGATGAAGATGTGCCGGAATCATAGAGATGACTACATCTCCAGAAGAGATAACTGCTTTGCTGGATTCTAAATCGGTAATATCAAAACGAATTGCCTTCCCCATAGCCGAATCAGCCACTCGTTCCTGTGCGGCCTTCACTGAAACATCTCCTACTACAATTTGCCAATTGTTGAAGTTGGCCTCCGAGAGTAAATAAGTAATTAAGGAGGAGGAGGAACGTCCTGCACCCAGAACTAAAATTCTATGCATAAAGCAAAGTTAAGTTGGAAAGAAGCAAAAAGCTATCATCATATGCACTACTGCCAACTTTTTATTAACTTTCCTATACTACTAAACTCAAAAATTTCTTATGAAAGAATTCGCCACTTTCAGTCATATTGAGGACCTCGACTCAGAATCAAAATACCTGATCCATAAGGCAAAGGAAGCAACCGTGCATTCTTATTCACCCTATTCTAAATTTTGTGTAGGTTCGGCCATCATCCTGGAAGATGGAACAGTGATAACCGGGGCTAATCAGGAGAATGCTTCCTATCCGCTTTGCATGTGTGCTGAACGGGTCACCCTATATGCTGTGTCAGCCCAGTTTCCCGGAAAAAGAATCATGAAAATGGCTGTCGTGGCCCACAAGAAAAATCACAAAGAACTAACCCCTGCCTCTCCGTGCGGTGCCTGCCGCCAGGTCTTGTTGGAATCTGAACAACGCCAGCATAGACCAATTGAGGTGATTATGCTTGGGCCTGAAGAAAAATGGATTAAATGCTCGTCAGCCCATTCTTTGCTGCCATTCGGTTTTGATGGGAAAGTTCTCGAATAATGTTTTCCAGATAAAAGCATCTTAACCTAGGTAAGCTCATGGTGTGTCCCCATCCGCTATTAAATTTTATCGCTGTTGGGAATTATTGAACTGTTACCAATAAAAACTTTAAATTGTGGACTTCATACTCGACATGGAAAGATTATACATTGATGAAACCGAGGATACACCAAAAATTATCCTGGATAAACAAAATGGTATTTTTGAATTCTCTGGCCGCTCCTTACAGGAGGATCCTTCGGAATTTTATGGACCTGTTTTGAAGTGGATTGAAAATTATGCTAAAGACTCAAATCCCTCCACCAACTGCTCTTTTAAATTGGAATACATTAATACTGATTCTGCAAAACATATACTGGATGTACTGTCAGTCTTCAAACTCATTAAAGGGGCGAAGATCTCATGGTATTTTCACGAAGATGACGAGGATATGGAGGAAACCGGTCAGGATTTTTCTGAATTGGTAGAAATTCCCTTTGAACTCAAAACGTATTAGAAGCTTAAACAACGAAAAAGAGCAACGCAAGGTGAATGGACTTACTTGTTTTATGGCTACTTAATTTTTAAATCATGAGTGAGGAAATTCTAAAAGCACTTACCCAACTTTTTGCTATTATCACCAAACAAGACGGTGGCGTTACCGAGAATGAGCGTCAGTTTGTAATCAATTTTTTTCAGTCAGAATTAGATCGTGACTCCATTAAAGAATACCTGGAGCTTTACGACAACTATTCAGGTTATAGCAAACAAGGAACCGCTGAGGAAGAAGATAAAAATAAGGTCACTTCTGTTAAGGACTCCATAAAGACGCTTGGGATTTGTAAAAAGATTAACAAGACTCTTACCCAGAAACAGAAAGTAATTGTCCTTATCAAAATACTGGAATTAGTTAATTCAGATAAAAACTTCACACCCCAACGCTTAGAGATTATCAATACCGTATCAACGGTATTCAACATCATAAAAGATACATTCAAGTTCATTGAGACTTTCGTGATCTCCGAAAGAATTGAAGAACTCAATTATCCGGATATTCTGATTGCCGATACCGCCACCGTAAAATCTGCCGACTTGCAAAAACATGCCCATGCTCACATTGAAGGAAGTCTGGTCTTTATGCGCGTAAGGAGTGTTGATATGTATTTTACGAAGTATCTGGGCGACCAATCTAATTCACTGAATGGTTTTACCATGCAGCCAAACCGCGTTTATCTTTTCTCTCATGGTGGCACCATAAAAACCCAGGAAGGAGATGCGCTTTATTATAGTGACCTGGTCAGAGACTTTAATGAAGAAATACAAACAACTAAACTTTCATTTAATGCCAATATTGAAGAGTTTATATTCCCAAATGGTACCATTGGGTTGCGAGATGTTATCGTTTCAGAAGGGCCGGGAAAATTGATTGGTATTATGGGTGCCAGTGGTGCGGGAAAAACAACCTTGTTACTTACGTTGGCAGGCCTGGAAAAGCCCAGTAGAGGCACCATTCTCATAAATGGATTTAACATCCACACCGAAAAAAGCAAAATCCGAGGTGTCATCGGATTTGTATCACAGGATGATTTATTGATTGAAGAACTGACAGTTTATCAAAACCTGTATTATAATGCAAAATTATGCTTTGCCAACTTTACGGAAGAACAGCTTCATCAACGTGTGATGAACGTGTTAGAAAATTTAGGCCTTGAACAACGGAAAGATCTGAGGGTGGGTAATGTACTCGATAAAAAAATAAGCGGAGGTCAACGAAAGCGGCTAAACATTGCTCTGGAATTGATTCGAGAGCCTGCCATCTTATTCCTTGATGAGCCTACATCCGGTTTGTCATCGCGTGATTCCGAAAATGTAATTGATTTACTTAAGGAACTTTCGCTAAAAGGCAAACTTATTTTTGTCGTGATTCATCAGCCTTCATCAGACATCTACAAGATGTTTGATAAAATGATCATTATGGACACAGGAGGATTTCCTTCCTACTACGGCAATCCGTCTAGGGCCGTCACCTATTTTAAAAAAGCAACTCACCATGTGGATAGCAACCGGGGCCAATGCGAGACGTGCGGTAACGTAAACCCTGAGCAGATCTTTAACATCATCGAGGCAAAGGTTGTTGATGAATATGGGCAACAAACCAATAAACGAAAAATAACTCCTTCCCAATGGCATGAAATGTATTCGAAGCAGTTTAAAGTCAATCGAGTGGAAGACGTAAAAGAACTGCCTGCGGTTGCGCTTTTTATCCCCACTAAGCTCAAACAAATTGCCATTTTTACGCAACGTGATTTTCTGGCCAAGTTCAGCGATAAACAGTACATGTTCATTAACCTTCTCGAAGCTCCATTATTGGCCCTGATCCTTGCCTTTATTACTAAATATAAAAGTGCACCAGGCGGAAAAGAATATATTTTCCGTTTCAACGAAAATATTCCGGCTTTCATGCTGATGAGCATTATAGTAGCCTTGTTTATGGGATTAACCGTGAGTGCAGAAGAAATTATTCGTGATCGAAAAATTTTAAAACGCGAATCCTTTTTAAACCTCAGTTGGAATAGTTATTTGCTTTCTAAGCTCAACATCTTGTTCCTGCTCTCCGCAATTCAAACTCTTATGTTTGTGATCGTGGGCAACCTTATCCTTGAAATACATGGGATGACCTTTCCCTTTTGGCTGGTGTTATTCACCACTTCGTGTTTTGCCAACGTTTTGGGGTTGAATATTTCATCTGCCTTTAATTCTGCTGTAACGGTGTATGTGTTAATTCCATTATTACTAATTCCCCAAATGATCCTAAGCGGATTGCTTTTTAGTTTTGAGAAATTAAATAACCTGATCAGCACTAAAGGCAAAGTACCGATCGTTGCCGATATGATGGCTTCACGCTGGGCATATGAAGCAATGGCTACTTATCAATTTAAAAACAACGAGTACGAATCGTCCTATTTTGAATACGAAAAAGGTGAATCACAAGCAGATTTCAATGCAGCCTACATGGCGGATGAACTTCAAAAGCGAAATCGGTTTGTTCTTGAAAATTATGAGACCAAGAATGATTCAATACAGAAATTAGTCAGCCGTAATCTTAACATCCTGTATGGCGTTTTAATAGAAGAACCGTTTAAATCCGGCCTTGAAAAAATTAACCTTAAGGAAGCATTAACCCTTGAAAAATATTCCAAAGAGACGGGATTACTTTTGGCCGCATACGTGGAGCAGTATCGAGATCACTATCAGAAAATTTATAACCACAATGTTTCTCTTACCGAAAAAAGAATGGCCTTTGATGAAAAGCATGGTTTCAAAGTCAATGTTGAAAAAAACAGATATCATAATGAAAGTCTCTCGGACCTGGTAAAGAATGTAAATACCAAAGGTAGACTAATAGAATACGATGGAGAACTTATCCAACAAGTCAACCCAATTTTTCAAGAACCGAACCCAGACGGCTTAATGGATTACCGAACTGCCTTTTTTTTGCCGGAAAAGAATTTAGTCGGGCTTAGGATAAGTACATTCATTTTTAATATCCTGGTTATCTGGATAATGTCATTGACCTTTTATATAGCCCTATACTTTGAATGGTTAAGAAAAATGGTCAATTCCTTCGGCAAAGTCAATATTCCGAAGGGGAACTAGCTAAATCTTTTGTTTGATAAAGAAGACTGATTTCGTAATTTTGTTATATAACTTTTTGGCAATGAGAATTCTACTAATAACATTTGCAGCTGCAATTTTAACTGCGTGTGGTTCAGGCAAAAAACCTGATGAAAAAGCATTTCTGCAAAGTCTTGATTCTGCAAGCGCTTCGGGATCTACTATTGATCAGGAAGTGATCAATAGTGTGTTGCAGTTAATTCCCAGTCCACTCGAAATTTCCGTTTTATTAAAGGAGTCAGGAAGTAAATATGACCATTCCTTATTAAATTCTCCTGATAATCTCCCAACCTACAATAGCAACTATAAAATGGCACTTAATTTGGGAATTTATGGTACAGATTTGGGATATACGAATATCTACGAGCAAAATCAGGACGGGATCAAATTCCTGACGGCCATAAAATCACTTGCTGAAGGGCTTAACATTGGTCAGTTCTTTGATATCGAAACCATTGGTCGGTTGGCGAGTAATAGCAAGAACCTGGATTCCTTATTGCTGATTACTACTCAAAATTTCAATAGCATCAACGGATACCTTCAAAATCAGGGACGATCTAACCTTAGTATTCTATTACTATCCGGTGGTTGGGTAGAAGCTCTCCATCTGACTTGTGACGTGGCTTCTAAGAATGCTAAAAACAAGGAGTTACATGAGAACATAGGCGAGCAAAAGATCATACTTGAACAAATAGTGTTACTATTATCTTTCTACAAGGATAGTGACGAAAATATGGCATCACTATTGAAGGACATGGAGGAATTGAAGGGAGCTTTTGATAAAATCAGCATAACCTATATTTATAAGGAATCGTCCATGGAAGTTGTGAATGGTGTAGCCGTAATAAAAGACAACAGTACCACAGAGATCCAGGTAACAGATCAGGACATTGCGAACGTAAAAAAAATCATCAACTCTATTAGAAATAAAATTGTCGGTTAATACTGAATAGCTTAAACTTATGAAAAAAATAATTCTCTTGTTCTCTTTTCTATTGGTGGCGGGAGTCACTTCATCTGAACTTATTGGCCAGTGCGACCCGGAAAATTTTAGTAACACGTGTATCCCTAAACTAGCAACAGGTTTCAACTTTTTAAAAAGTTATAAAATAGATGGTGAAGATGGTTCCAAGGAAAAAGTTGAATACTCGTACGTATTCACCAAGGGGACTCAATACATGATTAACATCTGTGCTCCCGGCACCGATACGGATGGAATAGTAGTTACCCTCTTTGATTCAGGGCGAAATAAAGTTGCTACAAGCAAAATCAATGGACAATTCATTTCGGCAATTGCCTACCCTTGTAATGCCACCGGAATTTATTACATCCAATACACATTTGATGGCTCCGCTGCGAAATGCGGTGGAAGTGCTTTAGGTTTTAAAAGATAATTGCGTAACGTCTGGTTTGACCTGGCCCCATTCGAACTGGGGCCATTTTTTTACAAGCATCCACATTTTTATTCCTACTTTCAAACAACCGAGTTGCGCTGGACAACTATAAATAATGTCAGTAACCTATTTTTTTTTGTAAAAAAAACGATTGCATGGAACCCCAAGAATTACGGTTTGACTATAAAGCGCGCTATTATCGATTGGGGGAATTGAATGCCAATACCAGGCAGTTATGGTTTGTGGTTCATGGTTACGGGCAACTTGCACAATTCTTTATTCAGAAATTTAAAGTGCTGGAAGAAGCTGGAATATGCGTAGTTGCCCCTGAAGGACTCTCACGTTTCTATATAGATGGAAATGGTGGACGAGTAGGTGCCAGCTGGATGACAAAAGAAAACAGGTTGATGGATATTGAGAACTACATAGAATACCTGAATGAAGTTTATAAAAAAGAAACAGCACATGTCGTGTCCCTTCCTCCCGTAACGCTGCTCGGGTTTTCTCAAGGGACAGCCACCGTATCGCGCTGGCTCCTGAAGGGAGGACTGAAAGTAAATAGGCTGATCCTTTGGGCTGGACTTTTTCCACCAGACCTAGATTTTGAAAAAGGGAGTGAGATTTTAAAAGACATAGAGGTAACAGAGGTTTATGGCAAGAGAGACCCTTTTGTTTCATTAGCATCATTGCAGCATTTAAATGAGTTAAATGAAAAGCTAAATCTACAACCAACCATTATGGAATTTGATGGAAAGCATGAGTTAAACGATGATATACTCCTGAGATTCCTTTAGGATTGCCTGTTCACTAACGTAGCACTTGCTTGTGCTGCAGGGAACACTACCAAATCAGCAATAACCACATGCGCAGGTCTTGTTAGCACAAATAAGATCAAGTCAGCAATATCATCTCCGGTAAGTGGTTGAATCCCCTTATAGGTACTTGCCGCTCGATCTGAATCACCTTTAAAGCGAACAAGCGAAAATTCTGTTTCAACTAGTCCGGGATGAATGGCAGTGACCTTAATTCCATACGCATTCAGATCCAGTCGCATCCCTTTGCTAAGTGCATCTACGGCAAACTTGCTTGCGCTGTAAACATTTCCATTTGGATATACTTCTTTTCCCGCGATGGAACCCATATTAATAATGTGGCCGGCTCTACGGTCCACCATACCCGGCAAAATTTCACGAGAGATATATAAAAGTCCTTTTACATTGATGTCCATCATAGCATCCCAATCGTCCGTATTTCCGGATTGGATAGGATCCAGACCGTGGGCATTTCCAGCATTATTAATGAGTATATCAATATTTTTCCAATCGCCATCCAGTGAAGTAATGGCCGCGTGAATCGCTGCTTTGTCGCGAACATCGAACGACAAGGTCTTCACTTCCGTTTGCATTGAAAGCTCTTGCCTAAGGAGCATAAGTTTTTCCTTCCTTCTGCCGCATAAAATCAACTTAAAGTTGTTTTTCGCCAATTTCTTCGCTGTTGCCTCACCAATACCAGAAGTAGCACCTGTTAATAATGCAATTCTCCTACTGTTCATATCAATAATCTAGAAGCCATAAAATCCTTTACTGGAAAATAAAGTAGACTGCGATAGTGTTAGTATTAATTCTTTTTATCGGATCACTATAAACGCTAGGCTCTGTACCCAGCAAGTCAACAAATCCTTTGGAGAAACGAATCTCCTGTGAAAATTTGAAAAGTGGAAAGTAGAAATCAAAGCCAAGTCCACCATCCAAACTTAGATTACCTTTCTTTACTGACAGATTAGCTGTAGTTGACTGAACATCATTTTTTCCGGATACTTCTATACCAGGGGTAATGCCGCCTATCATATACATCCGGACGTTGCCCCTGCGCAAAGATTTGTACTTTAGTAATAGTGGTGTTTCAAACAAAGTAGTTTCAATCAATTGTTCCTGACTGGTTCCATCTGTATAGTTGTACTCAACGATATGATTGTAAAATCCGGCTTTTGGCATGAGTCGTAAATCGAGGACATCAAACAATCGAAGATTAACCAAGAAACCAAGTGAAAAGCCCGGTGAAAATGGTGTCATAACAGAATGAACAGTATCAAATTTCTGCGTCACAAATTGATCCGAATACTGGATTTGATAGGCCGAAGTGTGAAGGCCGATCATGAAACCATATGAGATTTTTCGTTCATCATAGTTGGGATTGTTTTCGCGGGCCCATTTAAAACGCTGACAAACCGCATCAGTCGACAGCAGCAATAATAAAATTCCGGTAAGAGCTACTTTATACCTGTGTATAAAGAGCTTATTCCAAAAGTCAACGGATTGCATGCTGTATTTTTATATCCAATACCTGTAAGGATTTTCAAAAAGTCATTTCCATCTGGAAAGGCTTGCACTGATTCCGGCAAGTACGTGTACGCGGCTTGATCCTTGGACACTAACCTTCCAATTTTCGGTAAAACGAAATTAAAATAGAAGTAGTACAATTGCTTAAAAGGAAATCGTGATGGTTTTGAAAACTCTAAAATAACTACTTTTCCACCTGGCTTCACTACTCGAAATATCTCAGTCAATCCTTTCTCCAGGTTTTCAAAGTTACGTACTCCAAAAGCAACGATTACAGCATCGAATTTATTCTCTTCGAATGGAAGATTTTCTGAATCTCCACTTAACAGTTCAATTTTTTGTTCAACATGACGTGCAATCATTTTCTTGCGTCCTACTGCTAACATCCCCTCCGAGATATCAATGCCAATTACTTTATCAGGTTTTACATCCAGCGACTGAATGGCAAAATCCCCGGTGCCGGTAGCCACATCCAGAATTAGCTTTGGCTGAAGTTCCCGAAGTTCACGGATTGCTTTTTTACGCCAACGGATATCGATGCCAAGACTTAAAAAATGATTCAAAAAATCGTATCTGCCGCTAATGTTATTGAACATGGTAGCTACCTGCTCTTTCTTACCTGAATGCTGCTTTTTGTACGGTACAACCATGATAAAAAATGATAACCAACGATTTAAACAATCATTGGTTATTCATGTTCAAAGGTGAGAAAAAGAAATTAATTACCCAGCACTTTAAATTCCACTCTTCGGTTGATTTCCCGACCTTCGGCATTATCATCGTTGCTGGCCAGTGGTTTATCCTCACCGTACCCCATGGCCTTAATCCTGCGCGTATCTATTCCTTTTGATGTGAGGAAATTCTTAACGGCATTTGCCCTGCGCTGGGAGAGTTGTTTATTGTATTCATTAGGTCCTACACTATCGGTATGTCCGGAAATTTCAATTTGCAGGCCAGCATTTTGTGTTAACATGGTTTCCAGTTTATTCAACTCATTGTAAGACTCCTGCTTAAAAGTAGCTTTCGCAAAATCAAAATAAATGTTCCGTAATACAGAACTAACTCCCACCTTTAATTTCTGCATCTCTACGGTCAGTGTTTTGGTTTGCGCAGACGTACCCTCTATCTTAATGGATTGATTCTGGAAAACATAGCCTTCCTTCTCAACGGACAGTCTGTACTCCCTAGACGAGGTCTCTTTAATACTGAATACATACGAGCCAATACCGTTAGGCGAAAATCCTAAAGCAACATTATCCTTAAGCCCCTGTAGTTTGACGCGCGCATCTACTGGTGCTTTACTTTGAGCGTCCACGATATTTATAATGTATTTGAAGGGTTGTAATTCAGCTTTTTTAGAATCTTCCGGAATTGTGATTATATAAATATCCTCATAACCTATACCATCATCACGAACAGAGGCATAGTAAGATTGCTTACCATCTTTGGTACTCACAAATTGAATATCATCATCTGGTGTATTGATAGGGTATCCTAAATTTTCGGGTTCGCTCCATTGATTCTTAGTGGCATCAAGTATTGTAGTCTTAAAGATATCGTAGCCTCCCATTCCTTTCCATCCTCTAGAACTAAAATATAACGTTTTTCCCTCATAGTCGATAAATGGATTATCATCATTATGGTCAGTGTTTATACCTGGCCCTAAGTTTCTTACTTTGGCCCATGCCCCGTTGTCATCTTTTGTACATTCGTAAATATCCGAGCCCCCCAAACCACCAGGACGCTCACTTGAAAAATAGATTGTATTTCCATCCCTTGTAACCGATACGGATTCCTCCCGATATGACGAATTAATAATGCCTGGCATAGCACTTGGAACATCCCATGTCCCATCGGCAAGACGTTTACTTATATAAATATCTCCATTACCTTCGTCATTATATAAATAGAGTGTTTTACCATCTGCTGATATGGCTGCATTTGAGTTATTGAATTTTGTGTTCACTATGGCTCCAATATTTCTTGCTTTGGACCACTTACCTTTCGATTTTGTTGCGTAAAAAATATCTTCATAAGGTTTGTTATCCTCATACACATTTTCATTAAGATTTCCATCGCGCCTGCGAGTCGTGAAAATAATTTCATCCTCACTTTCATTCAACACCGGAGCATAATCCTCAAATTCTGAATTGATTTCACGTCCTAAATTGATGATTGAAAATTTCTTGGGATTGGCTACAAACTCCTTCCCGTTGATACACTCCTGAATTTTGCGCTCTACTTCGATTCTATCCACTTTGTCCTTCCCCTGGTAATTGGGTTGAGAAATAAGTTTGTCCCTATACTGTGTATAGTATTTAATGGCTTTGTCAAATTCAAGTCCATAGTGAAAACTCTTTCCAATCCAAAAATCAAGATCAAACCGGTAGTCAGGATCTTGCCTGGAAATGCGCAAGAAATATTTAGCCGCTAAATCCTTTCCGATGGTCTCAAGGTGATAATGTCCCGCGTGAAAATTGGCTTTAATGTTGGCGGTGTCAAAGTTGGCTGCTATGATCATCAAGTCTCTTGCATCATCCATTGCTCTGGTCTCAGCCATAATAAGTTCAGCCTGCTCCATATATAGCTTTGACTGCTCCTTGTCCTGTTGCTGCTGTGCAAATGAGAATGAAAAGGCCATACAAGCAGTAAAAAAAACCAGTATTCTGCGGATACTGAACATCTTAAAAAATGGTTAAGTACGAAGTTAAAAAACAAAACCCAGCTGCTGGTGGGGCAATTTAGCAAAATCTGGTAATAACAAATGCTTAATTCACGATCATAAGTCATAGGAATCTTACATTCTTAGTATTTTGCCTTTCAATTAATACTTTAAGTACTTCCATGCTCATACATTCAGCAGAGTTTATCATTAGTAATACAGACTACCACAAATGTCCTGTTACCAAACTACCTGAATTTGCCTTCATTGGCAGGTCTAATGTGGGTAAGTCATCTGTCATTAATATGTTGACCCAGCGTAAAAATCTAGCTAAAATTTCATCTACGCCAGGAAAAACACAAACGATCAACCATTTCTTAATCAATCAATCCTGGTACCTGGTTGATTTGCCCGGGTATGGCTACGCTACCATAAGCTTAAAAGTAAAGCAAGGTTGGAGCAAAATGATAGAGAACTATCTTATACATAGAGAAAATCTTTTTTGCACGTTTATCCTGATTGATTCCCGCTTACGACCACAAAAAATTGATCTTGAATTTATCACATGGATAGGGGAACAAGGCTTGCCCATGGCATTACTTTTTACAAAATGCGATAAGTTAAAGAAGGGAGAGTTAGCCCGATCCAAAAAAAATTATACTGACGCTTTAACTGAAACCTGGGAAGAACTCCCCCCATTTTTTATTACTTCTTCTGAAAAAAGAATCGGCCGCAATGAAGTACTTGACTTTATTGGCAAGGCCATAAAACAGACGTAAAAATAATTAACACAGCACGTCTTAAAATCTGTTAGTTTTGCCGCTCCAAAACAATTTTAATATGGAGTTATCCGAAATTGCATCAGTAAGTGGAAAGGGCGGGCTATACAGAGTGTTAGCACCCACCAAGTCCGGGGTTATCTTAGAGGCACTCGATGAAACAAAAAGCCGTCTGGTAGCTTCTGCCAGTAATCGCATTTCATTGCTGCATGAAATTTCTATTTATACCACTACCAAAAAAGGGACAGAGCCATTGCTGGCTGTATTGAAAAAAATAAATAAGGAATTTGGAAACGATCTGGGTATTGACGCTAATTCGGATGCCTCTGAGCTCAAGGCGTTTATGAAATCGGTTTTACCAGAATATGATGAAGAACGTGTTTATGTTTCCGATCTTAAAAAGCTTGTAAAATGGTATAGCGTGATTTCTCAACATGCTCCTGAAATCATTGCCGCTGAGCCAAAGGAAGAAAAGTCTAATAGCTAATTGCTTTTTCTACCATATTTTTTGATCCCACATAAAAAGGTGTGCGCTGATGTAAACTCGTAGGCTCAATATCCAGGATTCTGTATTTACCATCGACCGCTTTTCCCCCAGCCTGTTCCACTACAAATGCCAGCGCGTTACACTCATACATTAGCCGGAGTTTGCCATTACCATCTTTGCCTGTAGCCGGATAAATATAGATACCACCTTTTAGAAGGTTGCGATGAAAATCAGCCACCAATGATCCAATATAACGAGCCGTTAATTGATTCTGCTTGCAAAAATCTAAATACGCCTTTAAGGAAGGGGTAAATGAATTGGAGGAGCCCTCGTTAATCGAAAATATTTTTCCATCCTCGGGAATTTTCATATCAGGATGAGAAAGAAAATACTCTCCGAGGGTTGTCTCGTATGTAAAGCCATTTACACCATGTCCGGTCGTGTAGACTAGCATGGTGGAAGATCCATATAATATATATCCAGCTGCGACTTGTGCTGATCCACATTGTAGAATATCTTCTTCCTTGATTGGTTGACCGATAGGACTTTTTCTCCGATAGATTGAAAAAATGGTCCCTATTGAAACATTTACATCAATGTTGGAAGATCCATCCAATGGATCAATCGCTATCACGTACTTTCCTTCATTGTTTAAATCTACATACGATTCGGTTTCTTCAGAGATCAGCGCACAAGCCTCTCCTCCCTTAGTGAGGGCTCTGGTAAAACGGATATTGGCCAACACATCCAACTTTTGCTGCTCCTCTCCTCCAGTATTTTGTGAACCCATCGGCCCCATAATGTCAATTAACCCAGCTTTGTTAATTTCCCGGTTCACAACTTTTGAAGCAAGCGCGATATCGCGCAGAAGCTGAGAAAGTTCCCCACTTGCGTATAGAAACTGATCCTGATTGTTCTTTATGTACCGATCGAGGGCAATGCCAATTGATTGAGCTATACGGGAAGCTTCTATCATACTAATTGTGTATTTAGGTTTTGGGCTAAATTCGCGGTTTATTAGTGAGTTCGATATTGCAAATATACGTTGCAAACGTTTGAAATTACATAATTAAAAAATGAAGGTATTTAAGTTTGGAGGGGCATCGGTAAGAAATGCAGTGGCATTACAAAACGTTGCTTCCATCATACAAGGTCACTCACAACAACTATTGGTGGTGGTATCGGCCATGGGTAAAACAACCGATACTCTCGAACGTATCGTTTCCTTATCACAGGCCAAACAAACAATCGCCTCTGAAATGGAACTGCTAAAAACTTATCACCAAAAAATAGTCCACACCGTATTTCAAAATGATAAAGTAGTCAACCTTGAGTTGCAAAAGGTCTTTCATAAAATTGAGCAAGAAGTAGCAAAAGGTTCGGACTTTGATCAGATCTACGACCAGGTTGTTTCTTTAGGAGAGGTGCTCTCCTCTGTTGTTCTTAGTCATTACCTAACCGACCGGGGAATCGAAAATAATTGGATTGATGCCCGTCTGTTCATATCCACTGATAATAATTTCCGTGAAGGAAAGGTAGATTGGGATAAAACAAAAATCAACATTAAAAAACTGGAGAATATCCTTACTGAGAAAATCATTATTACGCAAGGTTTTATTGGGTCTACACCAGAAGGGTTAACGACCACCCTCGGACGGGAAGGGTCAGACTATTCAGCAGCCATTTTTGCTTCGTGCTTAAATGCTGCATCGGTCACCATTTGGAAAGATGTGCCAGGTGTGATGAATGCAGACCCAAAGCGCTTGACCGCGGCAACTGTTTTTGAGGAGTTGCCTTTTAAGGAGGCGGCTGAGATGACCTATTATGGCGCCTCCGTCATACATCCGAAAACCATCAAGCCATTGGCCAACAAAGGCATTCCTTTGTTTGTCAAAAATTTTGATGACCCCACTTTAGCAGGCACTAAGATCCACGAATGCAAAATAGGTCATTTGCCTCCTCTGATTGTATTCAAAGACAACCAATGCCTGATTTCATGTAAAGTAACCGATTACACATTCATTGATGAACACCATCTTGGTGCGATCTTTCATGCTCTAAGTGAAAAAAATATTAAAGTTAACGTGATGCAAAACTCCGCCATTTCATTTTCATTTTGTGTGGATTTTCGGGAGAGCAAAATCGTAAGTTTAGTAAAGAAGCTAGGTGAAAAGTTTGAAGTCTATTACAATACCGGTCTCACGTTGATAACGATAAAAAATTATGATCAAAAGACTTTTAATGAATACCGGCTTCGACCAGGTGTTGTGTTAGAGCAATCATCAAGATCCACACTTCAGGTATTAGTTAAATCCTGATAGGATAACTGATATACCATCTATTCTACTAAAGTTTCAATAAAGGATGTAATGGAACGATCCAGAATATCAAAGACTTCTTGAAAAATTTTTTCATTTCCATGATAAGGATCAGGCACGTCCTGGTCTTTCCCAAGTGGATCATATGAACGCATAAGCACTATTTTATGACGGTTCTCTGAGGCATTATCAATGTTAAGTACATTACTCATGTTGCTACTATCCATTGCCAGGATATAATCAAAGGAATCTAAATGTGTCGCTGTTAGCTGACAACAAAGATGACTTATTGAAATCCCGTTTTTCAAAGCATTTTCAATAGTTCTGGGATCAGGGGGATGGCCAATATGATAGTTGCCAGTGCCACAGGATTGGGCCATAAATTCCGATCCCAATCCTCGTTTGGTGATTTTATGATTAAATAACGCTTCAGCCAAAGGGGAGCGACAAATATTACCAAGGCACACAAAAAGGATTTTCTTTGGCATTTGATGAAATTTCCTGAAAAATAAGAGTTACTGAGGTTACTATCCCTATTTCAGCTTTATATAGGAAAGCATAGTACAATTTATCATGTCTTTTGGTTTGAAAAGCCCTTACCGACCGCCTCGGTGGGGCTTTTTTATTTAGTGGCTTCACCTTCCTAAAGAATCAATAAATTTGAAAAAAATAATCTATGGAATTCATCAAGGTCACCGAACAACATGTGCCATTTGTGGCACTTATACAACTCAACCGTCCCAAGGAGCTTAATGCTATAAACCGGCAGCTGATGGAAGAATTGCGTGATACTTTGTTTGAATTAGATAAAAATGATAAGGTAAGAGTGATCATTGTAACTGGAAATGATCAATCCTTTGCGGCTGGTGCCGACATAAAACAAATGGTTGATAAATCAGCGGTTGAAATGTTGATGATTGATCAGTTTAGCACCTGGGACCAGATACGCAAAACCAAGAAGCCTATCATTGCGGCTGTCTCAGGATTTGCATTAGGTGGCGGGTGTGAATTGGCCATGACATGTGATATGATCATTGCTTCCGATACAGCTAAATTTGGGCAACCCGAAATTAAATTAGGGACCATTCCTGGCGCAGGCGGAACACAACGGCTTACAAAGGCAATCGGAAAAGCGAAAGCAATGGAATTGATCCTTACGGGAAGGTTTATCTCGGCAGAAGAAGCTCATTCCTCTGGCTTGGTCAACAAAGTGGTGCCTGTTGAAATGTGTATATACGAAGCTACCCAATTAGCAAAAGAAATAGCACAGATGTCTCCTGTTGCCGTGCAACTTGCCAAAGAAGCAGTGAACCGTTCCTTTGAAACTGTTCTGGATGAAGGACTAGCATTTGAACGAAAAAACTTCTACCTCACCTTTGCCTCTGACGATCAGAAAGAAGGCATGAAAGCATTTATCGAAAAGAGAAAGCCTGAATATAAAGGGAAATAATAAGCAGGCAGTAGGCAGTTGGTTATTAGTTTTGAGTTGGCTGGTCAAAATAAGTACTTGCTCCTACCTCACCTTGGGAACTCAAGATTAATGATTGGCCAAAGTTGAAATTATCTAAAACTGATTCCGAGACCGGCCGTAAGTACCTTATATTTCTGTAGGGTATAATCTACGTGTAAGGTGAAAATGGCAAGTTGCAAACGAAGCCCTCCGGTTGCTCGCATACCATTAGCCGATACATCAAATTTAACCGGATCTGTAAGTATGGTGGGAGGTGCTGGAGCTGGGTTTTCAAATTCATAACTACCAAGCATGGATAAATTTGTTTTGGCTATATTATATCCTAATGCACCGTAAACAGTTAGGACCGCAATTTTCTTTGACACTAACCCTTGAATGGTAGTTGAGTTAGTTTCGAATACTGCGTGTTGATCGGGCTTCGAGCTATCCAGGCCGACATCCAATTTTAGTCTTGTAAATCCGACAAAGGCGGAAAGATCAAATGGTAACTCTTTTATCCCGGGGATATATTGTTTGATATCATGCACCACACCAAATCCTATCATATTAATATCACCGTTGTCACCAACATTGGTTTTGGGCATAAATCTCATCTTCAATTCAAATCCCTTTGGTAGGCCAAATCCGATTTGTACCATAGGAAGTGGTATATAGTTTCCACCAATATTTCCTTTAACATCTACACCTGGAGGACCACTAAAATTTGTACCTGTGGTTTTATTTTGATAGGTAGGTGCATTTTCCGGTCCAAAAATAGTGGGAACACTTCCAACACCGCCAGAGGGAGGGGGGTCAATCAATATCAAATTTTTAAGCGCATTGTTGTCTACCTGGTAGTATAAATCCGAAGTCGGAAAATAGACAGCTGAGCCAGTAATAGTGAAGTCAAACCCGGCCAGCTTATGTGTAGCTGCTGTATTGTACCAACCCTGGTTAAGTCCATACCCCATCACTTTCATTAAGGGTGAAGAATAACCTTTTAACAAGTATTCGGCATCTGCCACGCTACCCGCTAGTACATCATCTAAATCATCTTGTGCCCGGAGCGCAATAGTTGAAACTGCAAAAAATACGATTAGAATCAGTTTTTTAGAATTCATGAGCTTATTGTTTAATGTATAAAGCTATTAAATTTTCTCCGGAAATGTACTTTCGTTGTAGAAGAAGGAAGCACATCCCAAAATGAAGACCATATTTTCGTTTTACCTGTCCTTCATTCCTAGTCTTACAGGCTATGTAACCATTTAAGACCCTTTTAATAAATTAATGACGGGCTTCCAATTACATAAATTGATCTGATGATTTCAGTTAACTTGCATTCATCAATCCTATGCCTTGATCATTTTATATAATCTCATTATTCTTTTAATTCGGCTTTTAGCAGGAATCGTAGCTCTGTTTAACTCAAAGACTCAATTATTAGTACAAGGCCATCAACGGCTGTCAAAGCGAATAAGTGACGCTTTAGTGCATAATCAGTCACCTGTAATTTGGGTTCATTGCGCTTCGCTCGGAGAATTTGAACAAGGCAGACCCGTCATAGAAGATCTGCGAAAATTATGTCCATCTCATAAAATATTCCTCACTTTCTTCTCTCCCTCCGGGTATGAGGTGAGAAAAACATACGAGCAGGCCGACTGGGTTTTCTATCTACCCTGGGACACTTCAAAAAACGCAAAACAATTCTTAGAAGCAGCAAAACCTGTTCTTGCTATTTTTGTGAAATATGAATTCTGGTTTCACTATACGAATGAACTGAAAAAGCGAAACATCCCGTTGATCTCCATCTCCTCCATTTTTCGAAAAGATCAGTTATTTTTTAAATTGTATGGAAATTTTTATCGAACCATCCTTTCGGCTTTCACTTATTTCTTTGTGCAAAATGAAGAGTCTCTAAAACTACTTCGATCAATTGGTATCAAAGAAGTAACCTTAGCAGGCGATACCCGGTTTGATAGGGTCAAATCTCTGGTGAACCAAGGCGAAGAAATAGAAATTGCAAAAAAATTTAAAGACGGTCGAAAAACGTTTGTCATCGGAAGTTGTTGGCCCGAAGATGTAGAGGTACTCCTCCCTTTTATAAATGAAAAATCACCTCAACTAAAATTTATTATTGCGCCTCATGAAATCACAGAGTCGTTTATAAGTTTTATTGAAAAGAACTTACACGTAACTTCTACCCGATTCTCTCAGGCGGCAGGAAAAGCAGAAGAATCAGCGGTATTGATCATAGATAATGTTGGCTTGCTTTCCCGGCTTTACCGCTATGGCGAGTTTGCCTATGTAGGTGGCGCCTTTGGCAAAGGGCTTCACAATATTTTAGAACCGGCCTGTTATGGCATTCCCATTTTCTTTGGGAACAAAAACTATGAAAAATTTCAAGAAGCCGTTGACTTAATTAACCGTGGTGGAGCCTTTTCCGTGAATGATTATCACGAATTAAAAACCAAATACGAAATGGTTAATGAACCTCAAACTTTTCTCCTCGCCTGCGAAGTCACCAAACAGTATGTAGACGAGAACCTGGGGGCAAGTAAAAAAATAATTGATTACTGTTCTAAAATTTTAATTAAGTCATGACCGGCCTGGTGATGAAATCGACAGGCTCCTGGTATGAAGTATTGGGACAGGACCAGAAAAAATATCAATGCCGTGCCCGTGGTAAATTAAGGTTAGAAGGAATTAAAGAAACAAACCCGATTACTGTTGGTGATAGGATTGAGTTCCTCGAATCGGACGGGATTGGATCCATTGAAGCAATTCATCCCAGGGAAAATCAAATTCTTCGCCAATCCGTAAAGAAGACGGGGCATAGTCAGGTATTGGCGGCCAATGTTGATCAGGTGTTATTGATTGTTACTTTGAAGCAGCCAAGAACATCACTTGGTTTTATCGATCGGTTTTTGGTCTCGGCAGAATCTTTTAGAATACCACAGTCATTATTTATTAACAAAAGTGATTTACTTTCTTCCAAAGAATTGTCTGAGATCGAGACCATTAAAAATTTGTACAACTCATTAGGCGTCAACACATGGGGTGGTTCTGCTCTTTATGATGAGTTGTCATTACTTTCTAAAGTCCTTCAAAATAAGATAACTCTTATTGCAGGCCATTCAGGTGTTGGCAAATCTACATTGCTAAATCGTATATCTCCAGTGATAAATCAAACCACCAGTATCATATCTGGCTTTTCAGAAAAAGGAACACACACAACTACGTTTGCCGAAATGTTCCAACTGGATGCCACTACTTTTGTAATTGATACACCTGGCATCAAAGAGTGGGGTCTGGTAGATATGAACAAACAGGAAATCTCTGACTACTTTCCAGAGATGAGAGATCTTCGATTACATTGTAAGTACGAGGCGAGATGCATTCACCTGAATGAACCCAATTGTGCTATCCTGGAAGCTGTCAATTCAGGCCTGATTTCATCGGATAGATATAAAAGCTATGTGAGTATGGTATTGGGTGAAGACAACCGGAAGTAGATTTTATTTTTGCCACCCCAGCTTTAGAAATTCATATGCCAGCCGAACGTCCATCATTCTGAGAGACAAAAAAACCTCATATTGTAAACGATGACGAAGCGCCTGCATTTCTTCTGAAGTTCTATTTAATTCCTTTATTTTCCGGCAGACATTTAGTGTGGACCATCGTTGTGCATTGGATTTGGTGAACTGTGCACGAGACATGGAAGTGCTTAACATTCGCCTTTTTACAAGAACTTCTGGTACATAGTAATACTTATATTTCCGTGAAGATCTGATCCAAAAGTCAAAATCTTCAAAAGCTAATGCCTCATCGTACCCACCCATGAACGCCATCACTTCCTTTCTAAACATCATAGTTGGCGAGCAGATGAAATATCGCTCGATCAGGTTTTTATAAATATCTCCCTGCGGAATAGTGTGATGCGGAAATTTTTTGGAATGATAATACAGATGACTTCCTTCTTTGGAAATAATGTCTGCGTCTGAAAACTGAACACCATATTCAAGACCTGCCAGTTCGAGTACTTCCACTCCTCTCTTTACACGATCTGGTAATAGCACGTCATCTGCCGATAAGTCAATAATAAAATCACCTTGTGCCACTTTTAATGCCTGGTTAAATGATCGACAACTCCCCTGGTTATTTTCATTGGTAATAAACGAGACTTCCGGCCTATTCTTGATTACCCGTTTAATCACTGAAACACTGTTATCTAAACTGGCGTCATCCACAATAATAAGTTGAAGGGAAGAGTAGTTTTGATGCCATACTGATTCAACGGCTTCCTGAACAAACTGCTCATGATTGTAGCAGAGGCATATTACGGTCACCAGAGAATGGCTCATGGAAATATTCTATCAAAAATATACTTGTTGGATGGTTGCCCTCCAATACTCTTCTTAAATTGTAATAACGGTCTATTGATTCCACCGTTGACCATGGATGTTCCTAAATCGATTTGTGCAAAACCGTGTTCCTGTGCATAGCGATAGATTCCGGAAATCAAAAATACAACCGGACTGATTCTGTTAAATCTTTTTTCATGAGAATAATAAAACGTGTAGAGAATATTTTCGCTGACTTTTATCACAATGGCTGCAGCCGCCATCTCCTGTTCATCCGCTACTTGAAAGAGAAGAAACGACTTCGGAAATCGGTAGACCACTTTCTTTAGCTGTGTGAATGTCATGGAAAGCGATTGATGCCGCTCGTGACGACAAGCACTAATAAAGTCATATATTTTTTTTAATTCAGTAAGTTTGACCTGACTAACCATAAATCGTTTTTCACTTTTTCGTAATTTTTGTCTTTGGGAGACCGCAATTTTTTTTTCGAACGTTTTTTGGTCGACCGGAATAATACTGGAAATCTCTGCCGTGGGGCGGAAGCTGAATTTGGTTAGGACTTGATGAACTAAGATGGTAGCCACGGGATGGTAAGCCTCCGGATAGTGCTTAATCTGACAAAAATTAACACTCAGTTTTTTTAAATCTGCGATTATGTTACCGAACAATTCTTCCAGTTTTTTTGGTCCTACATTCCCATATAGCTCTAAAGACCCGAAGGGAGCACGCAAAGGGCTGTACACTTTCTTCTTATTGATATTAAAAAAGATTTGAGCAACAGTTTTTTTTGTTTCCCTCTGACGCAATCCATATACCCGCCATCCTTGTTCAGACTGAAGAAAAAGATGCGCTGGTTGATTAAATAAAAAAGTCCCGGGTTCGGGACGTTTTGCAACGAGATCGTGACTATAATATTCTAAGGATTCCAAATTAATATGCTATCGAGCTCGGTTATAAATAAAATGTAATACAATTCTTGTCCTATTAGTTGATCGAACATTTAAGTTCTTAATGAAACACGCAAAACATGGCAAATAGCACCATCCCCATGCTCCATAGCTTGGAGAGAATCCAGTAAATGACTTTATTGGATGTATTTTGGTGGCTTTTGCCATCTTCAGAAAGAAGGGAATCAATTTTTCTCAAAGGGAAAGCCTGTTGATGAAATGTAAATTAATAAATTAGATTCAAATTATTAATGGCTTTACAGCGGATGTTTTTTCATAAAAATGAAAAAACAAAAAATGCAAGGCAACGCAATATTAACAAGGATACTAAAAAGCCTCTCCAATATTCAAATACAAACCCGTGTAGCCTTTGCTGAACGCGATGTCCATCAAAACATTGGTGCGGGAATACTTGTTAAACTTTACCCTCAAGCCGGTTCCAATGGCAGGATGCCATGATTGGAAATCCTGTGTTCCATATACAGAAGCGGACGTAACATTAGAAAACACGACTCCACCCAATAAACCATTTGCTGTAATATCAAATCGGTACTCTGATTCAAAATAAAGTAGGGCGTTGCTGCGATAGCGACTTTGTTGAATGCCTCTACCTGAAGCGATCAGTGCTAAGTCCCAACCAATACTGGGCAGATCAAGGTAAGGAGCTTGACCCGAAAGTACCGTCCAATAGTATCCTCGGAGTGCTATCAGATTTTGACGATATTTCGAAAAAGGAAAATACTTTCGGCTGTCAATATAAAGCGAGTGCCACTCCCGATCGCTTCCAAAGGCAGGGGAATTGAAACGATAGTTGAATAGTAAAAGTGATCCGTTTTGAGGATTAATCTGGCTTAATCTTGAATCATACACTAAGGGGAAAACCAATCCTGATGAGGTTGTACTACTCTTGGTAGAATAAGGTTTCAGGTGTCCTTCAAATTCACCGGATGTTTCTTCTGAAATATTATAATGATGATCCAACATGTAGCCTACACCAAGCCCCCAATTTGTTCCTACTCTTTTTACCGCTGTCTGATAGAATCTGAAATAATCGTTATCAATTACAGTTTGTATTTCACTGTTAGGCCCTCCTTCAACGCCCCAGGTATTTTGCGGGTAATTCAGAATACGATAATCACCGGTGAAATACCAAGTGTTTTTAGACAGCCAGATATTAGGACGAACAAAAAAACCATATTTGCCGGTGAAACTGATATAGGGGATAAAGTAGATAGAAGAAATCCGTGTGTTTGATTTATCCCCCAGGTAAAATGCGGCATTAAAAGATGTTACCAGGGCCCTTCCGCCACTGGGCACACCACCCTGAGTGGGAAAGAGAGAGAAATACACTTTGCGATCCTCTCGTTTCTTTCCTTTTAAATCAATCTTGAATTTTTTGATAATCACTTCCACAATATCCACAGGTGGAACACTATCCCTTGATTGAGCAGACCCCTGGCTGACACCACTACATATTAGAAATGCCACCAACAAGATATTTCTCACTTGCAACGATATACGCTCAGGTTGAATTTTGGTCAATTCGTATTGTTGTATATAATGGATAGGTGCTATCTCATTTGATACGGCTTAAGAAGAATCACTTTTACGGGTTCGTCTTTCTTGAAGTTGTATCCTTCTGAAATTTCATTTAGAATTAACGTCATGTTTGGGCCTGCAGAATTTTGAGTGCGTTTACTCAATGTCACTACTGACTCTCCTGATTGACTCTTAACCGTCAATAGCTCCCGAAACTGAATGAGCGGATAATCTGTTGCCGCTAAATCACGAAAGGTCTGACTGATTTTTTCAAATTCTTTCAATCGATCTACAGTACCAGATCCCACAATAGCATACGTCAGTCCATCTTTTATAAACCAAACTGAAAACAGGATTTCATTTTTCTTTTTAGCGGGCATGACCACCTCACTTCCCTTCCGGCCAGGCAAAATGAGTGTAGTATCCAGCATCGGTTTTTTCCGGGTGGTGGCATAATAATTATTAACAAATTTTACGATCAGGGTATCTATCTGACGATCTCGCCCCGCCACTTTAAGAGCCACCAAAGTTTTCTGATCGGGGCTGACTGCGCCTGCCATGGTGGCTTCATTAAAGTATGTCCAATCCTTCGGAAGCTCCCAAACCATTTTTAATCCAGGATGCAAAAAAACATTTTCATTGAAAATTCCCTGAGAAGGATCGGCTCCAAACATGACTTGGTTGAAGGATGACAAAAATTCAAATGTTGAAGGAGCAACTGGCGCAGCCGTGGCCACCGAAAGAGAAATGGCTTTCTCTCTAATAGCCTTCATCCGATCGGGTGTCATCGGATGGTCATCAAAAATACTGTAGCGCGATGCCTGGCCTGTCTCGGCTTTTACAAATTTTTCCAGACGATTAAGAATGTCTGCAAGCAACAAAGGCTGATAGCCAGCTTTTGCAGCCAATGCTATCCCCAGTTCATCTGCTTCCAACTCTTGTTTACGACTATACGAAGCGAGATAAGCCTTACTAGCTCCGAGCACAGGGGCTGCAATTTTTTCTCCCATGCCTTGACCTAATGTATTTCCAAATACCACTGCAGGAACTGCCAGTATTCCGGGAAGCACCGATTTGCGTTGCCGATTTGAGCTGTGTTGTTTCATCACATGACTTATCTCGTGGCCAATAACACCAGCGAGTTCATCTTCATTTTTCAACAACATCAATAGGCCCCTTGACACATAGACAAAACCACCCGGTAAGGCAAAGGCATTGGGATCCGCTTGGTCCACAATCTGAAAGGAAAATTGATACGGATTTGAAGCAATCTGGGCAACTAATCGGTTACCGATCTTTTTTACCATTTCTTCTGCCGCTTGAACATGCACCAATCCCATTTGTTGCTCTACTTCAAGTGCTACAGCTTCTCCTTTTTTCCGTTCTTTCTCAAATTCACTTTGAGCCAGATTAGTATTTACCCAACTGGTAACCAATAAAAAAAATATCAAATGTTTCATCGGCATTTTTTTTCATCAAAATAAAACTATAGCAAGTTTACAAAATGAAAATGATACGCAGAGGTAGGATTATTTATTTGGAAGAAGATAATGGTGATTAGACAGTTAATAGAAGTAAGTTATCCTGTATAAACACTAATATTGCAGGAGCTTTAAAACAGCTAAACTTCTATGATTGTTAAATTACCACTATTATTTATAGCTGTTTGCCTCGTATCTTCCTGCACACCTTTAAAAAAGGAAACCAATACCAATTTCTCTCCAGGTGAGTCACCACCTGGCATGGTATGGATTCCTGGTGGAGAATTTACGATGGGTGGTACTGAAGCGGAGCCCCCCAATAGTGCGCTCCCCATACACAACGTTAAAGTAGATGGATTCTGGATGGATGAGACGGAGGTAACGAATGCTCAATTCAAAATTTTTGTGGAGGCCACCGGATACAAAACTGTGGCAGAAAGACCTTTGGATTGGGAGGAACTTAAAAAGCAGGTACCACCGGGAACACCCAAACCTGGTGATGATGTTTTACAATCGGGTTCAATGGTTTTTACTCCTCCCGCTAAGCCTGTGATGTTAAATGATTACTCTCAATGGTGGAGTTGGGTGGTGGGTGCCAATTGGCAGCACCCGGAAGGACCAGCAAGTTCTATTGAAGGAAAGGAAAAATACCCGGTTGTCCATATCGCCTATGAAGATGCGCAAGCCTTTGCGAAATGGACTGGAAAAAGATTGCCAACTGAAGCAGAATATGAGTTCGCTGCCCGTGGAGGATTGAATGGGAAAACCTTTTCGTGGGGAGACGAACTAAATCCGCAGGGTAAATATCTGGCCAATTATTTTCAGGGAGCTTTCCCCGTTCACGATACTGCAGAGGACGGATTCAAAGGTGCTTCTCCTGTAAAATCATTTCCCCCCAACGGTTATGGTCTGTATGATATTATTGGCAATGTGTGGGAGTTGTGTTCCGACTGGTATAGTGTGGAGGTTTCACAGAATCGGAATACTGTACTTACTAATCCTACAGGACCCCAGATAACAAAAGATCCTGATGACCCCTATGCAATTAAGCACGTGTCCAAAGGAGGATCTTTTGTTTGCAGTGATCAATATTGCTCCAATTATAAACCCAGCGGACGGCAAGGCTCTGCCTATGATTCGGGTATGAATCACACGGGGTTCCGGTGCGTGAAAGATTCAAAGTAGATTCTTTCCAAATAGACTGTAATTCCAGGATTGCCTTCTTAAGTGAGGTCGCACTTTACCTGGTATCTTATTTAAATTGCAGTATTTTATACCTAACCTCATCATCTTGAAATACAAAAAAATCACTCTTCTTGATGATCAATGTCATGAAATTAGTAATCCTTAAAGTCGATCTTGGCAAATCAAATCACATATTGTTATACGACCTTATTTAACTAGTTAAATATCGGAATATTAAGTTCCATTCATATATGACGAACGCCATTTATCTTACTACCACCGAACCCTATTCCGGCAAATCAATCATCGCATTAGGCCTTGTTAATTTACTGGCAGGGAAAACCGAAAAAATTGCCTACTTCAAGCCTGTTATTAGTCGCGAAGGTACCGAAAGAGACAGCGTCCTCGAAATGATGTCAAATCATTTTCATTTGAGCTCTGAATACAAAGACATGTATGTATTTACCAGAAACGAGGTGGTGAAATACATTAACGCAGGAAACGAAGCCTATGTCATTGATACCATTATTGATCGGTTTAAACAGTTGCAGGAACGATTTGATTTTGTGGTGGTAGAAGGAACCGATTTTATGGGCAGCAGTACCAACCTTGAATTTGATGAGAATATTTCCATAGCTAAAAACCTGGGCATACCTGCCGCTGTGATCGTGAAAGGAGAAGGAAAATCAGTACAGGAGATTGTTGACATCTCAGTAACCACCAGCAAAAGTTTTATGGATGAAGGTGTACAGATACTCACTGTTATCGCCAATAAAATTGATTTTGATAAAGAAGAGGAGGTCCGGGAACAACTGAAGAAAGCACTACCAGAAGGATTGATCATAACCTCTATTCCCAGCAACAAAGATCTGGGTAATCCTACCATGAAGGAGATAGCTGATTCGGTGGGTGGTAAGGTTTTATTCGGGGAACAATTACTATCCAATCAGGTAGATACGTCCATTGTTGGTGCCATGCAATTACACAATTGCCTATCACGGTTACAGAAAAACACGCTGATTGTTACCCCCGGTGACCGTGGTGATATCATCATTGGGGCACTTCAGGCGAATATCTCAAAAAATTACCAGAAGATAGCCGGCATCATTTTAACAGGTGGCATGACACCAGAACAAACAATAATGAAATTAATCGAAGGATTGGAAACGGTAGTGCCAATCATCCAGACAGACAGTGGAACGTTTAAAACTGTGAACCGCGTAGCCACCACGCAGTCTCGAATTACGCTGGGCAACAAAGAAAAGATTGCACTGGCCATTAGTATGTTTGATAAATATGTGGATGTTAAATCTCTCGAGAAGAAAATTATTTCATTCCATACTACCAACATTACCCCGCGCATGTTTCAATATCAGATTGTGAAACGTGCGAAGGAACATAAGAAACACATTGTTTTACCGGAAGGAGATGATGATCGTATCCTTATGGCGGCTGATGCTCTACTCAAGCAGAATGTGGTTGATCTTACAATTCTGGGAAATAAAGATACTATCATCCTTGCCCTTAAACGTCTGAATTTATCCCTTGATTTGGAAAAAGTAAATATTATCAACCCTGCCACCTCTGATCGTTACCAGGGATATGTAGACACCCTATTTGAACTACGTAAGAGCAAAAACATATCGATTGGAATGGCGCGTGACTTGATGCTGGATGTTTCCTATTTCGGCACAATGATGGTTTACAAAGGTGAAGCTGACGGAATGGTTTCAGGAGCAGGTCATACCACACAACATACCATCCGGCCGGCCTTACAGTTTGTGAAAACCAAGCCCGGGGTGTCAACGGTATCTTCTGTTTTCTTTATGTGCCTTCCCAATCGGGTTTCCATTTTTGGTGATTGCGCTGTTAATCCAAATCCCACCTCTGAACAGTTGGCAGATATTGCAATATCCTCTGCAGAAACAAGCAAGATGTTTGGCATTGAACCAAAAATTGCGATGCTCTCCTATTCATCGGGATCATCTGGTGAAGGTGAAGATGTAGATAAAGTAAGGACAGCCACCGAAATAGTACGCCAAAAAAGACCCGATTTAAAAGTTGAAGGCCCAATACAATATGATGCAGCCGTTGATCCGGCCGTTGGAAGAAAGAAAATGCCTAAATCGGAAGTGGCAGGTCAGGCAAGTGTATTAATTTTTCCAGATTTGAATACAGGTAATAATACTTACAAAGCCGTTCAGCGTGAAACTGGTGCTCTGGCAATTGGTCCTATGTTGCAAGGTCTCAACAAACCTGTCAATGACCTCAGTCGCGGGTGCACGGTGGAGGATGTTTTTAATACTGTAGTAATCACCGCCATTCAGGCTCAACAATAATATCGCCATTGTATGAATGTATTTGTTATTAATTCCGGGAGTAGTTCAATTAAGTATCAACTCATACGAATGCCTGAGGCCAAGATTATATGTTCCGGCCTGATTGACCGGATAGGCCTGGATGGCTCCACCATCCATCACAAAGCATTTATCCGCGAAAAAGAACACGCCAGAAAAGAAAGCATACGAATAAGTGATCACGCTGCCGGACTGCAGGAAGTAGCCAGATTGTTGGTTGATCCTGAAATTGGAGTGATTCAAGACCCAACCGAAATTGATGCAGTCGGGCACCGTGCTGTGCATGGCGGTGAAAGTTTTTCCGATACTATGATCATCACACAAGAAGTAAAAGAAAAAATAAAAAAATTGTTTCCGTTGGCCCCTCTTCATAATCCACCAAACTATTTAGGCATTGAGGTAGCGGAAAAAATATTCCCTGCGGCCAGGCAAGTAGCTGTATTTGATACGGCCTTTCATCAAACAATGCCTCCGGTCGCATATCGAATGGCCATTCCCAGAGAGTTTTATGAAGAGCATGGAATTCGCAATTATGGTTTTCATGGGACCAGTCACAAATATGTTTCGGAAAAGGCGGCTGCCTATTTACAAAAGAAAGATTCTAAACTCATTACCATTCATCTGGGTAATGGCTGTAGTATCAGTGCTGTACAAAGTGGTGTGTGTATGGATACGTGTATGGGACTAGGTCCAATGAATGGACTCATTATGGGAACTCGGGCTGGAGACATTGATCAATCTGTCATTTTTCATTTGGTAAACCAGCTGGGCTATTCTCTGGATTCGGTGAATACTATTCTCAATAAGAAAAGTGGTATGCTGGGATTGACTGGCTTCAGTGACATGCGTGATGTGAAGGCAGAACGAAACAAAGGAAACAAGGATGCCATGTTAGCGTATGACATGTACGCCTATCACATTAAAAAATATATAGGATCTTATATCGCAGTACTGAATGGATTAGATGCTCTTGTGTTCACGGCAGGTGTTGGAGAGAATGACCCGCTTACGCGAAGTCTTTCCACCAAAAACCTGGAGTATCTTGGCATTCATTTAGATGAAGAAAAAAATGCGGCTGGAGGAAAAGGCATTTATGAAATTAACACTGCAAACTCAACCGTAAAGATTTTAGTGGTACCCACCAATGAAGAGTTGGAGATTGCCAGGCAATGTTTTGTACTATTAACCCAGATTACACATTAGAAAATCCTTTTGCAATTTTGTTTAATCGAGTCTTTTCGAGCGTACCATCTTTATGCAGGGCATTCATGAAATTGCCTGCCTGACCGGTAGGCAGGCGAGAAATCTTCTCTTGGTTGACAAGTTGTTTCCATTAGATAAGATTTCTCCCTACGGTCGAAAGGACATAAGACTAAATTGATAGAATAATCAAAATATAAATTTCACGCCAACAGCATATTATTCATTCGAAAATCCTAATGCGTTATTTGGGATTAAATACGTAGATTCCCAAATAAGATGTACATAAAAAAGGCTTAACCTTAATCGGGGCAAATTCATTTTTAAAAAAATTGAAAGGCTGCACAAACCGATTAATCAAAAGCCCCGAAGGCTTTGCCATTAGTTTGGGCATCAATTTCTCTCAAGGTCAAATCGTTGATTAGACTGTACATTTCAATGATCATAAATATGATCATGATAAAAATCACCCTTCTTTTCGCATTTGGGGCTAGCCTAACTAGGCGTTATTCTCATATCTTTGGAGCCGAATTAATTCAGCTATGTCGTTTCACTCATCCATGCTAAATAAAATAAATCACTATGAAGCTTTTCCTAACAACCGTTAAAGGCCGCCCTACTCTACTTTTTCTTGTAGTGCTGGCACTTGCAGCGTGCGGCAAAAAAACGGAAACGGTAGTTGCGCCTCCTGTAAAAGTAAATGTTGTGAAAGCCATTCAGAATGATGTTCCACTTTATGAAGATTTTGTCGCTCAGGTATACGGAGAATCCGATGTGGATATCCGCTCACGGGTCGAAGGCTGGGTTACTTCCGTAGATTTTAAAGAAGGTTCTGCCGTTAAAAAAGGTGATCTGCTTTATATCATTGATGACATTCAATATAAAACCCGTGTCGACCGTGAAGCGAGTGAACTTGCCAGCGCGAAGACCGAGATGGTGCGTGCACAGAATGAACTGAACCGTGTAAAACCGCTGGCCGACCTGAATGCATTGAGTAAGCAGGATCTTGATAATTCAACCGCAGGTTACGAAGCTGCTGTTGCCAAGGTAAAAGCTGCGGAAGCTTCACTGGAGAATGCAAAAATTGAATTTGGATATACCCGCGTATATGCTCCTTTTAATGGCGTAGTTGGCATCTCCAACGTACGTGTTGGTGATTACGCAAGCCGGGCCGGTGCATCTTCCGTACTCACCACGATTTCCAGCATAAGTGGTGTGAGAGTTCGGTTTCAAATCAGCGAGCGTGAGTATCTGCGCATAGCGGCAATGACTCAGGAAGAATTATCACTGGCAAAGAAAAATGTTCAATTGATTCTGGCAGATGGATCCATCTATCCTCAAACCGGTGAAGTTAATTTTGCGGATCGCGAAATCGATCCGAAGACCGGAACATTAACGATAGAAGCCACATTCCCCAATCCGAAAGGATTGTTGCGTCCTGGTATGTTTGTTAAGGCACGCATATTATTAAGCACCATACCGAATGCTGTTCTTATACCACAGCGCGCTGTGTTTCAGTTACAAAGCCTGGCTCAGGTATTTACCGTTACTGATTCCAGTACCTTGAAAGTAACCATCGTTGAAACCGGATCTAAGATTGGTGATGCCTGGATTATTAAGAAGGGTTTAAAAGCGGGTGATAAAGTAGCTGTGATAGGAACAGCTTCATTGACACCGAACTCAAAAATCGAAGCGGTTGAAATGAAGTGGCCGGATGATGCTCAGAAAAACAATTAAGAATAATTAACCTTCATCCTATTTTATGAGCGAATTTTTTATCCGAAGGCCGATTGTAGCGATGGTAATCTCCATCCTCATGGTCATCATGGGGTTGATTACATTGAAGAGCATTCCGATATCCAAGTACCCTGAAATTACACCCCCCATGGTGCAGGTGACTACCTTATTCAACGGTGCCAATGCGGTGAACGTAGAGCAGGCCGTAGCCACACCCATCGAACAACAGGTAAACGGTGTGGAACAAATGCTGTACATGAAATCCATCAACGCAGCCGATGGATCTCTTACCTTACAAGTATCCTTTGAAGTAGGAACCGATCTCGACAATGCGAACATGCTCACCCAAAACCGCGTTTCGCAGGCGAGCGCCAAAATGCCTAATGAAGTGAAGGCCTTTGGTGTCACTACAAAAAAATCACTGGTATTCCCCATCATGCTGGTTTCACTTACGTCACCCGACTCAACGTATGATGGTTTGTTTCTAAACAACTATGCCAATATCAATATTGTCGACCAGCTGAAGCGATTGAAAGGTGTGGGTGATGTGGTACTGTTTGGAGGTGCCGATTATTCCATGCGCGTCTGGTTAAAGCCAGATCAACTCACTAAACTTAACCTCACAGTTAACGATGTGTCTAATGCTGTGAAGAAGCAGAATTCCATAGCGCCAGGTGGTAAGTTTGGAGCACCTCCTTCACCCAAAGGCGTAGAGTACACCTACAGCGTTTTATTACAAGAGCGTTTAGTTACCGAAGAAGAATTTGGAAACATCATCGTGAAATCGGATGAGAAGGGTTCCATCATTCGCTTGAAAGATATAGCGCGCCTGGAGTTAGGAATGGAAAATTATAATTCCTTTAGTCGACTCAATAAGAAAGCGGCCAGTACCATTGTGGTGTACCAGATGCCTGGCTCTAACGCATTGGATGTTGCGGAATCGGTGAAGAACACCATTGCTGAATTAAGTACCCGGTTTCCGGAAGATCTGAAATATGATATCTCACTCAACACGACAGAATCAGTATCTGTTGGTATTGAAGAAATTATCCATACTCTTTTTGAAGCGGTGTTCCTTGTGATTATCGTGGTGTTCCTCTTCCTACAGGACTGGCGGGCAACTCTTATTCCTTTATTGACTGTTCCTGTTTCATTGATTGGAACGTTTATCATTTTCCCTTTGCTGGGTTTCTCAGTAAACGTTTTGTCCCTATTGGGATTAGTACTCGCCATTGGTCTGGTTGTGGATGATGCCATTGTGGTGGTGGAAGCTGTCATGCACAACATCGAGCACGGCATGAATCCGAAAGAAGCCACACAAAAAGCGATGAAGGAAGTAGGAGGGCCGGTAGTTGCCATTGCACTTATTCTGGCTGCAGTGTTTGTGCCGGTTGCGTTTGCCGGAGGTATCACCGGAAGGTTATATCAGCAGTTTGCCATTACGATTGCAATCTCTGTATTGTTCTCTGCATTCAATGCACTCACACTTAGCCCTGCATTGGCTGCCATTCTTCTCAAACCTAAAAAGAAGTCTACCGGTTGGTTGCAACGATTCTTCGATGCCTTCAACAGAATGTTTGATAAGTTCACATTAGGCTATACGGGTGTGGCGGGCATTGTGGCGAAGAAGTCTATTCGGTCCATTATTATTATTGGAGTTGTTCTTGGCATAACCGGAATCTTAGGTAAAAACATACCCGGTGGTTTTGTGCCGGAAGAAGATGAAGGATATTACCTGGTCAACATTCAACTTCCGGATGCTTCCTCCACGGAGCGTACTGATGAAGTTGCTAAAAAGATAGAAAAGATCATCAACGAAACAGAAGGTGTTGCCTATTCGACCATGGTGGTTGGTTATAGTATGCTTACGCAATCTTATTCTACCAACAACGCATTCGTGTTTATTTCATTAGAGCCCTGGGAAGAACGAGAGAAAACGGCAAAGCAATTAATTCAACAAACCAATCTGGCATTCCGAAATACGATTTCAGATGCTACTGCGATTGCCTTCGGTCCACCACCCATTGAAGGTCTTGGAACTTCTGCTGGTTTCACCATGCAACTTCTGGATCGGTCGGGGAACACACCTCAGTTTCTGGATGAGCAAGCACGCAACTTTATTGCAGAAGCTAGAAAGCGCCCGGAAATTGCAAATGTGTTTACATTATACAGATCCAATGTTCCGCAGAAACAGATTGTTATAGATTATGACAAAGTTGAAAAACTGAACATCGACCAGAATGAAATTACCAGCACGATTTCTACCTATCTCGGCAGTAGTTATGTAAATGACTTCAACCGCTTTGGTCGACAGTATAAAGTATTTGTACAAGCCGAAGCAGAAGACCGTCTCGAACCCGATAACATAGCAAGCTATTATGTACGCAGCCGTTCCGGAGAAATTATACCGTTAAACACATTGGCGCAGGTAGAAGATATCGTTGGGCCCTCTTACACCAACCGCTTCAATATGTTCCGTGCTGCAGAAATTTCCGGAGCACCGGCTGAAGGATACAGTTCTACCGATGCTTTAAATGCATTGGAAGAAGTTGCTGCAACCTTACCGAAAGAACTCGGCATCGCCTGGAGTAATATGTCGTACCAGGAAAAAGCAGCAGAAGGAACTGGCGGAACCATGTTTCTGATGGCCTTGATATTTGTGTTTCTTATCCTTGCTGCTCAATATGAAAGCTGGAAACTTCCATTCTCGGTTTTGCTCGGTGTGCCTTCGGCCATTTTTGGTGCCTTCTTAGGGTTATGGCTTGGCGGACTCTGGAGCCCGAGTTATGTAAACAACGTGTTTGCGCAGATCGGACTCGTGATGTTGATTGGTCTTACTGCGAAGAACGCCATTCTGATTGTTGAATTTGCCAAGATGTTGAATGATCAGGGTAAACCTCTCTTCGAATCAGCATTGGAGGCGGCCAAACTTCGTCTTCGTCCAATCCTGATGACGTCATTCGCCTTTATGTTAGGTGTGGTTCCGTTGCTTACTGCCTCCGGGGCTGGTGCGGAAGCCCGTAAGGTAATGGGTATAGCGGTATTCAGCGGAACATTAATTGCCACCATCATTGGGGTAATTGTTGTGCCTGCGTTGTTTGTATTCATCGAAAGCATGGGAAAGAAAAAAGTTAAAGGCGATGCAGGTGTTTCACCTTCTGAACCGGCTCATTGATATGAAGAAAATAATTTTCATCGGATTCTTGTTGGTACTAGCCGGATGTGCTGTAGGACCAAAGTATTCGCGACCCAATACTAAAAAGCCCGTTGGGTATACACAGGCATCAACTAAATCTGATTCCATTACGAACATGAAATGGTGGGATGTCTATCAGGACTCGGCTTTGCAAAAGTTGATTACCATCGGCATCGATTCAAATCTCGATTTGAGTATTGCCATTGCCCGGGTGGATGAAGCCAAAGCTGTGCTGGGATACAATCAAGCTAACATACTTCCCTTCTTCGATTACAGCGCCCGCGGACGTGCCTCCGATTTACGAAATGGGTCCGAACAGGCAGGCGTTGGTTTTACTCAAAATTCTGTAGCATTATTGGGTAACGTCTCCTGGGAGATTGATTTATGGGGCAAACTGCGCCATGCCAATCGTGCCGCCTATGCCGACTTAGTAGCCACCGATGAGGTAAGAAAATCCGTGTACATAAGCATGGTTGCCCAGATTGCGGAATTATATTTTCAGCTACGCGGATTAGATGACCGCATGCAGATTACACGCAGGACCTATGATACCCGGATGGAGTATTTACGCATCATCACATTGCGTTTTGAAAAAGGCAATGTTCCGGAACTTGATAAACTGCAGGCTGAACAGATTGCTGCCGATGCACAGTCGCAATTGTTTAGTCTTGAGCGCTCCATCATCATCACCGAAAATGCACTGAATATTTTATTAGGACAGACTTATGCTCCGGTCACCCGTGGCTTGCGAAATGATCAGCAGCAATTGCCTTTAGAGATTCCCAGTGGTTTACCTTCTGAGTTATTGGAAAGAAGACCAGATATTCGTGCTGCAGAACAGCAACTCATTTCACAAACCGAACGCGTTGGAGTAGCTGTTGCGCTGCGCTTCCCTTCGTTAAGCCTCACTAGTTTTCTGGGTGTGGCCAGTCCGGAAATTTCAAATTTATTTTCTGCAGATGCATTTTTAGGTTCCGTTACCGGCCAATTAACCGGGCCGATATTCCGCTTCAATCAAAACAAGCGCAGGGTAGAAGCAGAGCGCGCGAAAGCAAAGCAAGTGGGCTATCAATATGAAAAGACTGTGCTCACAGCATTCGCAGAAGTAGAGAACACCCTGGCAGAAGTAAGAACCTACCGCAATGAATTTGGTGCACGACAAATACAGGTGGCCGCAACGGAAAGATCACTCCTGCTTTCAAAAGCATTGTATGACAACGGGTACACATCCTTCTTACAAGTATTGGATGCAGAGCGCGAGTTATACAATTCACAATTTCAAAAATCCATCGCGTTGCAAAATCAGTTGACCGCTACCGTACGGTTATATAAAGCATTAGGAGGAGGTTGGTAAACTACTTTTAGAATGAAAAACCTTTGCTGCATTTTGGCTTTTTTCATCACCACATCAATGGCTGTCCAGGCACAAGAAGTTGGTGATACTACCTTGCGGAAAAACACAATCAAACTCGACATCACCTCCTACTGGCTTTACCGGAATGCCGTGGTCTTTGCTTATGAGCGTATTATTAAAAATAAACCCTACCAGACCTGGGGTATAACCGCGGGGTTTCAGCAATTTCCTACACTTGGTACACTCGATAATATAAATGTAACACGGGAAACCGCGGCTACGGGATTGAAACTTGGCGGTGAATACCGTTTCTATTTACAGAAGGAGAATAAATATGGAGCTCCCCGTGGAGTGTACCTCGGTCCCTATACTTCTTTTCACAATTATTCTAACGATCGTTCCATCGCAGTAAACAATAACGGTGTATTGGAATATGCTGAGTTAAATACTGATTTAAACATTCTCAACATTGGTGTTCAGCTTGGTTACCAGTTTGTATTAAATAATCGTTGGACAATCGACCTGGTTTTTATTGGCCCTTCGGTATCCAACTATAGTTTCAAGTCCAGTCTGGCTGGGAATTTTACATTTGATCCAGCCGATATCACCAACGAAGTCGTGCTGGCCCTGATCGATCGATTCCCGGCATTTGAAGAATTGATTAACGAGGGTGAATTATCTTCAAAAGGAAAGGTAAGCACTTGGGCATATGGATACCGTTACCAGTTTCAAGTGGGTTATCACTTCGGCCAAAAGAAGAAGTAAGTATGTAATACTAACTTTGTGCTACCAATAGCTTAAGTAAAGATAAAATGGAAACAACGAACACTGAAGAAATTCTCGATCCGGAAAAGGAAGCGAGAAAGGAAGCGAAGAAAGAAGGCAAGAAACAAATACAGCTGGAGAGAACCCGGACGGCCTTCGAAAGATTGCAGCTCGCCTGGATACGCACCAGTCTTACCTTGCTTACCATTGGTGTGGGTGCCTATGAATATTTCTATAATCGCCTGGAGGCAGGGAAAGCCCCTTTGCTTAAGATGAAGCATTTTACAGGTCGGGAATTAGGTTTGTTTTTGATTGTGACCTCATTTGTAATGCTTCTACTTGCCACCTTACAGCATACAAAAAGTATGGCAACATTAAAAAAATATTATCCTGAGGCGCAATATTCAGTGGCATCCCTGTTGTCCTACTTGCTGCTTGCCTTAACTTTGTTTTTAAGCGTGATGGTGATGTTGAGAACTTAATATTGGCTATCCATTTAGATCGCCCCAAGTCTGCAGTACCAACATTTAACGCATTAGAAAATCCTTTTGCAATTTTGTTTAATCGAGTCTTTTCGAGCCTACCATCTTTATGCAGGGCATTCATGAAATTGCCTGCCTGACCGGTAGGCAGGCGAGAAATCTTCTCTTGGTTGACAAGTTGTTTCCATTAGATAAGATTTCTCCCTACGGTCGAAAGGACATAAGACTAAATTGATAGAATAATCAAAATATAAGTTTCGCGCCAACAGCATATTATTCATTAGAAAATCCTAATGCGTTTTTTTGGTTCAAAAGATTGTTTACCTTTTGCAATTGGCAATAAAATATCAACAACTGGAACATTTGATTTCGATTTTGTAGGGCCGCAGAAAGCTGAAACGCATAGACAACCAATAGTTTAGGGGTCAGGAAACTAAAAAACAGCATGAGGAACGATTGCAAGGCCATATAAAAGGTATCAGGTTTCCCTTTTTGCAGTATGAAAGTTTAGCTATTTTAGCCGGCTGAAATCCTCAATCTGGAAGTCACCAAAAAAATATGACTAAGAAATAACCATTAAAACCTAAACTAAGCACACATGAAAAATCTACTTAGCCTTATTCTTCTGACAACCTTACTGTTCTCTTGTCAAAAGAGTAAAGAGAATGCAGAAGATACCCAGGCAGTCTCGTCTTTCGAAGCCGAACGGACCGCCTTTTTCAATAATCTGAAAACTCCTGCTGATGCAGCAGCCAACCTGCAGGCTACGGGTGCTGATTTTAATGCCGCCTTAATGAGTAATCCTGGCAACTTTGCAGCCTTTGCAAACAATCCCGAAAAGGCAGCCGCAAACCTGGGCCTTTTTCTTTCTGACCTTAATTATAGCGTGGCTTATGGGCAAGGTTCTAAGACCCAAGGGCTCTTCAGTGCAGCCTATGAACTAAGTAAGAGCATTGGTCTAGAACAAGGCATGCTTGACTTTTTAATGAAGCGGTATAGTGAAAACCTGGCCCAAAACGACTCTGTAAAAACAGTCGTTAATACATTATTTGATAAGTCAACGGCTGGTTTACAAGGCACCGAACGCGAGCGCCTGATAGGAATAGCGATGGCTGCTTATCAAATAGAGAACTTACATCTTGCACTGGGGATTATCGAATCCTATCCAAAAGATATGCTTCCCACAGATACACGCACTCAGATTTTAGTTCCGGTTTACCGAATGGTCCTGGATCAAAAAGGCAATGTTGAAAACATTTATGGTTTCCTTAAATCGATTTCAGATCCTGAAAAAAATCCAAATTATCCATACTATTCAAATGCCTTTGAAGAACTGATTGGTGTATACAACCGGCTTAACATAGAAGAGAAAATAGCGAACAATCAGGCCCTTGAATTAATGAGTGACGCAGTGGCGAAAGAACTGAATGAAAAGGTTGATGCCATTAGAAATAAGATAGCGAGCACGGAATAATTTTTGAAAAAACTAATCATAAAATGAGGCTGTCTCAAAAGGCACCGTCATTGCGAACGGAGTGAAGCAATCCCCAAATATTGAAACCAAAATGGGGATTGCATCGGTCGTACCTCCCCCGCAATGACGCTTACATTTACTTTTGAGACAGCCTCATTTTTTTATGAATTGCCAGAAAGGATGGATGATAACTTTCGGAGGAGCTGTTAAGCTGTTTTAGAACGTTTCGGAAACGGCCAGATAAAATCCACTTGATTTTTCTCCGAATCCATAATCTACGGTAAGATTAGTGCGCGAGTATTTGTCGAGCATGACACGAAGACCAAAGCCATAGCCGGCTTTTATCGATTCAAAAACTTTTAAGTCCAGTGCCTGGTTGCTGGTGGTCGTGCCATTCACAAATACAACACCACCTAATACCCCACCACATCTTGAAATAGGAAAGCGGTATTCAGCTTCTGAATAGACGTACTGGCTGCCGCGGTAGCGCCCTTGCGTGTAACCGCGCGTACTGCGGCTTCGTTGATCATAGGCGGTGGCCGGTAAAATCATATAAGGAAACTGACCTTCCTTCGCAAAGCTGCCCAATACCCAAAATGCAACCAGGTGAGCTGGATTCTTTTTTGAGACTCCGTGAAAACTCCGCCACTCTGCATTGAACATGCTGGCATCGTTTTTATTTCCAATTATTCTATAGGCAGCCCGCAGGCCTAATGAAAGAAAATATCCCTTATGGGGTTGAATCATGTTGTCACGTTTATCAATCATAAACGTTGCACTGAGTGCGGACGAATAATATTTCTTCTTATCGAAGCCATATAGGCTATTGTAATAGTAATGCGAGGTGATTAAGGTGTCTCCCGGATTAAGTCTTAGTTTCTCATCTACGATTTTGAAGTAAGAATCGAATTGATAACCAAGGCCCAGGTATATTCCTTCCACTATCTTGAAACCCATCGATTGATGAAGCCTGGCAAAATTGAATGTCATGGGCTGTGCCAGTGAATCGGATGACGTTTCAAGACCGCCCAGGTTGTATTGATAATCCAGTGCACCCCCTTCCGGGGAGTTGGTTCCAAGGCCATACGTGGTTTGGGAGTAAACCAGAAAGCGCCAGTCACCTGTGTAAAATATCCGCTCTTTTCTGGAGTAGATGTTATTCTTTAACATGAACAAATATTGATTCTTGGTGGTGAACTGGACACTACCGTTTATTAATGAGTATAATTTACTCTCTGGCATTTTGAATGCGTATTGCCCACCCACTCCCACCATAAAACCAGTCGCAGGGTTAGATCCAATAATGGGCATCAGAATTAGTGAACTGGCATCCGTGGGTTTACTTTTTGAAGGTTTGTTGCGTGCAATGCGAATAAGATCTACGATATCTTTTTGCGGACAAATGGAATCTTGTGGAATGGGTTTCTCCTGAGCCTGTCCATATACATGGGAAAAGAGAATCATCAGTAGACTTAGATTGGATCGAATTAAAATCGAAGGTAAAGGGAGTAAAACCAGGGATGAACAATACTCAACAAACCCATTTCGTATGACGCTGTTTTTCATTTATTTCTGCTTATAGAATTTTGAAAAAGGTATTGCTGGGATATTCTGTCATAGACTTAGTAGTCTGAATTTTCCTGAAACAAAGTTACGCTTTTTGGATTCTCAAAAATGCTAAACTCAAAGTGGGTAAGCTAGCGAAGCCAGTTCAAGCCTGGTAAATAACGCATATTCAAAAGTAGGACCAACACTAATACTTCTCCACCTGTCTTTCGTCAAAACTGTTTGATAACTGGCATTGGCCTCGAGCAGGTATTTATTGGCAAAGGGGTAATCAACTTGATAATCCAACCAGAGTTGTTCACTACGTTGGGCTGCACTTGAAAAAAAAACAAAACGTCAGCGTTGTCACGCAAACAATCCATCTGATCATTCTTAGAAGAGACTTCTGGAAAAACATGTCTTTTATTCGCCTATTCAATACGCAATAAGTCCTTCGGCTCTGAATAATGAGCAGACTCTTTCAATCAGTTCTTTTGAAGGAGGCTTGGTTTTAGTGAGCAAGTAGTTAAGCTTTAGTTCTCTCCATTTATATCGCCCCATTTGATGAAAGGGAAGTACATCAACTCTTTCTACATTACCCAAATCAGCACAGAATTTCGCAATATGACTTATGTCTCCCATATTATCGGTCAACCCCGGAACCAATACAAAGCGGACCCAGACAGGTCGATTGGCGGCTGCCAATCTGCGCGCAAATTCTAAAACAGGTCTGATGGCAGCACCGGTAAGTTTCTTATGCCGTTCAGGATCCCATGTTTTAATCCCCAGCATCACCAGGTCGATTGATTTCAATTCCTCATCAGAGAGGCGGCTGCCAAATGTGCCATTGGTATCTATCGCGGTATGGATACCCATCGCATGCACTTCCGCAAAAAGCCTTGCCGCAAAACGATCTTGAAGCAATGGCTCCCCACCACTTAATGTAAATCCTCCTTTCATGGTTTTCAACCCATGTCTATACTTTTTCAGTTCTTCAACTGCACTAGCAACTGTTACCGGAATACCGTTGTGTATTTTCCAGGTATCGGGATTATGGCAATACTGACATCTCCAATGACATCCTGTTGTCCACGCTACTACCCTCATACCGGGTCCATCCACAGCTGAACCCGTTGTGTAGGAATGCAGAAAGCCTATATCTCCGGATTTGAGAGCTTTGTCAGTATCAGATTTTGAAATGTTTTCACCGTGATAAATCCGAAGTTCAAAGGGGCTCTTGCCTTCTAGTGAGCCCGCTTGTGAGGATTGTTCTTTGCTCATGATTGCAGTCCATGAAAAGTACGATTGATAACATCCATCTGCTGCTCGCGCGTGAGACGGATAAAATTGACCGCATAGCCAGACACACGAATGGTGAGGCTCGGATATTTTTCCGGATGGTCCATTGCATCAAGAAGCGTTTCCCGATTCAATACATTCACATTCATATGATAGCCGGTAGCACCAAAGAAAGCATCCAGCATACTTTGGAGATTATTGGCCCGATCTTCTGCAATTCTTCCTAAGCCTTCCGGAATCAGAGTTGTTGTTAGGGAAATACCATCTGCTGCATCCCGATAAGGTATCTTGGCAACAGAAGCTGCTGAGGCAAGGATTCCATGACTGTCGCGCCCATGCATTGGATTAGCACCCGGAGCAAAGGGCTCCCCTTTTAATCTTCCATCTGGTGTATTGCCGGTATTTTTACCATATACCACGTTTGATGTGATTGTCAAAATCGATTGTGTATGAATTGCATTTCGATAAGTCGGGTATTCTCTCAACTTGTTCATAAAGGTGGTAACAACCCATGCCGCAAGATGGTCAACCCTGTTATCATTATTCCCAAATTTTGGAAAGTCACCTTCGCATTTGAAATCGGTGATCAGGCCGGTGCTGTCGCGTATTACCTTTACGTTGGCATATTTTATAGCCGACAAGCTATCCGCAATCACTGACATACCTGCCATACCAAAAGCCATGGTGCGCAGGGGAGCATAGTCATGAAGGGCCATCTCTAATCTCTCATATGCATATTTATCATGCATGTAATGGATGATGTTCATGGCATTGACATAAACGCCAGCCAGCCACTCCATCATCCGTTCGAATTTAGAAAGGACATCTTCTACTGAAAGGTAATCACCAGTTACTGGTTCACTTGATGGTCCCACCTGATTACCTGTAATCTCATCACGACCACCATTAATTGCATACAGGAGGCATTTAGCCAGGTTGGCGCGAGCACCAAAAAACTGCATTTGTTTTCCTAATGCCATTGGTGAAACACAACAGGCTATGCCACTGTCATCGCCCCATGCTCTTCGCATTATTTCATCACTTTCAAATTGAATGGAACTGGTGTCGATAGCAACCTTGGCAACATATTTTCGAAAAGCATCGGGAAGACGAGGAGAATACCAGATGGTTAGATTTGGCTCGGGTGCAGGGCCCAGGTTGTAGAGGGTGTGGAGGAAACGAAAACTTGTTTTTGTTACTAACGGTCTTCCATCATCACCCATTCCTCCAATCGATTCAGTTACCCAGGTTGGATCTCCAGCGAAAAGGGCATCATATTCGGGTGTGCGCAGGAACCGCACGATCCGTAACTTAATGACGAAATCATCAACGATCTCCTGTGCCCGTTCTTCGGTAAGGATACCTGCCGCGATATCGCGAGCAAAATATATATCAAGAAATGTTGAGGTACGGCCGAGCGACATGGCCGCTCCGTTTTGTTCTTTTACGGCTGCCAGGTAAGCTAAATAAAGCCATTGTACTGCCTCTTGTCCATTTCTAGCCGGAACGGAAATATCGAAACCATACGCGGATGCCATTTGCTGCAGTTCCTGAAGTGCACGAATCTGTTCGCTCATTTCTTCACGGTCGCGAATAATTTCATCTGTAGACATCGATGAATCAATGGCCTGCTTCTCCTGTTTTTTATATTCAATAAGTTTGGCAACTCCATAAAGTGCAACTCGCCTGTAATCTCCGATTATGCGACCCCGGCCATATGCATCAGGCAGACCTGTCAGGATGTGTGAACTGCGACATCGTCTCACATCATCGGTATAAGCATCAAACACACCTTCGTTATGGGTCTTCCTGTATTTTGTAAAAGTTTCAACTACATGAGGGTCGGGCTCATACCCATATGTTTTGAGCGCATTTAAAATCATTCGAAAGCCTCCATAGGGCATAATAGCACGCTTGAGAGGAGCCTCGGTTTGCAGGCCGACAATGATTTCATTTTCACGGTCAATGTAGCCCGGTTGATGAGCCGTGATTGAACTCGGAATTTGAGAAATATCGAGCACACCTTTTTTTTGCTCTTCCTTAAAAAGTTCTGTCAGCCTTGCCCAGAGTTTTTTAGTACGAGTAGTTGCAGAAGTGAGGAATGCTTCGTCACCTTCATAGGGCTTATAATTCAATTGGATAAAGTCGCGCACATTGATCTCCTGCTGCCAGAGGCCACTGTTGAAATTTTTCCAGGCTGAACTTATTCGCTCCTGTATCACTTTTTGTTTTGTGTCGGTATCAGATGTAGTAGTCATAAAAATTAAGTTTAATTGTCTTAGGATTTTCCAACCTGCCGAGTCAGTTTACCAAAGACGTGACCCAGCGGTGGAAAAATATCGGTTCTGCCATACAAGATAAATCCAATCCACGCCAGAAGAACAACAACTCCACCTATGATAACTGGCGTTGACCCAGAAGGTTTCTTTTAGGGCCTTCGATGTTTTATACAGTTGCTCTTTTTTGGGTGCTGCTTCAGGTGCTGCTAACGTTGCTTCCACATTTTTTTATGTTGTAGATGGATTAAACAAGGTCGGTTATTAAAATCACTGTCGCTTGATTCACTCAGGATATCTTTTTCATTTCGAAGACATGATACTGCCAGGGCTGCATATCCAGGTAAAGCCCACCAAAATGCAGGTCATCTCCATCACGATCGTAACTGGCCTCATTCAGCAAATCATTTAATCTCCATTGCGCTCCGTAGAGATCGCTGAACGAAAGATTAAGATAACATTGCGAAGGATGCGATGCGTAGTTCACTACCACCACCATCTTTTCGCCATCGGCTCCACGCCAACCAAAGGCTATGAATGATTCATGCGAACCATTGCCCTCCCAGGCGGGCACGCATGAAAGAAGGCTCCACTCACCATCCTGAACCAATTGGTGTTTTAAAACAGAAAGCAGCGCAGCATAAAAATCTTGCAAATCTGTATTGAGTGGCTCATGAGGAGCGCGGATCAAATGCGGTGAAATTCTTTTCATTCTTCCTTCAAATTGTCCCTGATGAAAGAATCTCAGACCCGGTGACAAAAAAGTGATGACAGCAGCCGCTTTATGCTGATCAGGATGAAAGGTTAATCCTGCACGAGGCTCGTCATGATTTTCAAGAAAGCGCGCAAGCTTATCCTGATAATCAAGACCGGCCTGAAAATGCCCGCGTATGTGTTGCACGTGACCTTCGCGTAATCGATCATACAATCGCTTATCATAGGCATAATCAAAACCTTGTTGCTGAAGTGTCCATTCCATATCCCAGTACACTTCGGCCATGAAAAAAAAATGCGGAACACGTGCACGAATGGACATGGTTACAACAGGCCAGAAAAGCTGTGCTTTGCGGCCCCAGGTTCTTTCAAAAACTTCAGGCAGAATCAGCATGGCCATATCACATCTTACACCATCGCATTGGCCTGAGATGCGCACGAGTTCGATTGTCATGGCCTCCACCGTTGCAGGATTACTATAATCCAATTGCACAGTATCCGGCCATCCGGAAAAGTAAGGGTCTCGTCCATAAGCAAGAATCAAATCACCATTGTTGCTTTTTACCCGGGTATAATTCTGAGGAGCTTGTGCGAGATCACTTTCTGTTCCGGGTACAAAATATTCCGGATGCTCCGATACCCATGGATGATCGGGGCCCATGTGATTGGGGACGAAATCGAGCATCAGTTTAAGCCCACGTTTATTTAGTTTTGTGCGGAGCCGCTTCAGCGCTTCGTTGCCACCCAGGTTAGGGTGCACCCGGTAACCCGCAATGGCAAAACCCGAACCACCAATGTCCTCCTCTTTCAGGTTAGGCAATGTTTGTTCGAACTCGTGTCGCCACTCCGGATTTTCTAGTGAAACTTTTCGTCCACGTTCACCGGTGGTCCAAACGCTTAAGAACCAAATCCAATCAAAGCCCATTTCAGCAAGGCGGTCCAGTTCGTTGTCTGGAATATCATCAAGCGTAGCGGGTTTGCCGAGGTCCTGCGAAAGTTCGGTAAGCCACACCCTTGTATTGATTTGATATAAGGATGGATATTTTGGTTGCTTCATATTGATTTTATTCTTAGGATAATGATTCGAAATTTGGATTGTTTTTTTCTGTGCTAAAATGAAGTAAAAAAAAAAGTAAAAAAATGATCATTGTCATCAATTCAATAAATACTCAATGATAAATTGGGGTGGATCATTGCAGGTAAAAACTAGCCAAATATTCAATCTAGCTTACTTGTTAATTATTTGCATGACGGGAATAACGCAAGTAGGAAGACTGGTTGCTGCACTGGAAGAAAGGGGTGAGTTGGAGAATACCTTGTTCTTTTACACCTTGGGTGATACCGGATCCAGTGCTGAAGGAGGTATGGTTGGTTTATATAAAGAAAATACATTTTTCAACTGTGTGCCGGAAACACTGGAAACGCAATTGGAGAAAATTGTTGAGTTGCGGGAGATGTTTAATGAATGATGAGCAGACAAGAAAATATAGTTTGGGTAGGAATTGCCTGTGTTTTTATTTACACGCTTGCAACCTTGCTGGAAAGTTGCAGTACTGATCAAAAGGATACACCAAAAACCGAAATCAATAATACACCGGCTTCGTTCGCAGGCTCAACTGCCTGTCAATCCTGTCACGCAACGGAATTTGCGGATTGGAAAAAGTCCGATCACTTCCTGGCCATGCAACAAGCCAATGACTCCACTGTGAAAGGTAATTTTAACAATGCCACATTTGTGGCCGATGGAGTGACCAATAGGTTTTTTAGGAAAAACGGAAAATTCTATATCAACACGCAAGGGGAGGATGGAAAAAATCATGATTACGAAGTGCTTTACACGTTCGGATATTTTCCGCTGCAGCAATACCTGATTGCTTTTCCCGGAGGACGTTTGCAATCTACACGGGTAAGTTGGGATTCACGCGAGAAGAAATGGTTCCATCAATACGCTGGTCAAAAAGTTCATTCTCAAGACTGGTTGCACTGGACAGGGAACAGTCAGAACTGGAATACAATGTGTGCCTCCTGTCACTCGACCAATCTTCAAAAGAATTATGATTTCGCCTTGGATTCATACAGCACAACCTGGGGCGAAATCAATGTTAGTTGTGAAAGTTGCCATGGCTCCGGAAGTAAGCATATTGATTTTATGCAAACACAAGACTATAAAAGTGGCGAACGATTAGTAAATGCCGGTTTGTATTATGCACACGATACAATTCCGCAACAACAGTTAAATACGTGCGCTCCCTGTCATGCTCGCAAAACGGATCTCTCACAAGCGATGACTCCATCAACCGGAATAATGGATAACATGATTCCGCAAATCATCAGTGATGAATTTTATTTTGCGGATGGACAGATTGATGATGAAGATTATGAATATGGATCATTCGCCCAAAGCAAAATGTTTCATAGTGGCATTCAGTGCAGCAATTGCCATAATCCACACTCGGGAAATTGAAGCTCATTGGAAATGACCTATGCATGAGTTGCCATGAGCCAAAGTACAATACAGAAGAGCATCATTTCCATGGCATTAATACGGAAGGCGCGCAATGCATTAATTGTCATATGCCCGTGAAAACATTCATGGGGAATGATCATCGCAGAGATCACAGCTTTCGTATTCCACGCCCCGATCAATCTGTTGTGTATGGAACTCCGAACACGTGTACCGGTTGTCATACGGATAAGTCTAATCCTTGGGCGGCCAAAGCCATACAGAAATGGTATGGTCCGGCACGGGTCTATCACTTTTCGGATGACTTATTGCCCGGCAGTTTGCTTACCGATAAAAGTGAAAAGCATTTGGTGCAACTGCTGCGTAATAACTTTCAACCGGAAATTGCAAGAGCCACCGCTGTTCAGTATTTAGGAAGTATTCAAACTTCCTCCAGCGCTGATGCACTGGTAAGTGCCTTGAAGGACAAAAAAGCGTTAGGCGGTGGGACTCCGGATAATCATGAATTTGCACGCAAGTATTTTGAACAAGGCGCGGGATATGTTTTATTCACGCATCACTCCCGAGAGAATGAATGAAGAATTTCATAGAAACCTTATTTACGAGGTAAGAAAACTCATTCAGGAAATAATGTAACAGAAGTATAAAAAAATGATAGACGCCTCCGTTTACTGCAATTTTCCTTCCGGTCACAGAAGACTAAACACTCTACCCTGATAATTGTCATTTTTTTTCTTAAAATGCTACTGCTAAATTGTATTTTCGAATATAACTTAATATACAATGAAAGACCTCTGGATTAAAAGTTTCATCATAATGGGTTTCGTGTCGCTCATGGCATGCGACCCCAAGCCCACACAATCTGTTGCCAACAATAACGATCAAAGTGGCGGTATTGACCGAACATCTTTACCGATTAAAGAGCCTGCACGTCCTATCTATAAGGAGTTGGACGTTCGTAATGCAACCCCGCCATCACGATTTGAAGTAAAAGCACCCAGCGATGCGCCCAATGTGGTGATAGTCTTGATTGACGATATGGGTTTTGGTGTATCCGAAGCGTTTGGCGGCCCGGCAAAAATGCCAACCATGGATCGGCTGGCACAAAACGGCATTCGCTACAATCGCTTCCATACCACCGCGTTATGCGCACCTACGCGTATGGCGTTACTCACCGGCTACAATCATCACTCCAACAACATGGGTGTAATTACAGAATTGGCCAGTACCTATCCGGGTTACACCGCAGTGCGACCACAAACCATCACTCCCGCGGCCGAAGTGCTGAGGCTCAATGGCTACAACAAGCTGAAGGCCGCATTAATCGTACACAACCCAGTGTATTCTCCGTGGATGATCTTGCGGATGTTGCTCTTGATGAAGGTACTCCGGTAGCAGACTATGGAACAACCTCTAACAAGTTCAATGGTAATCTTCATCAGGTGACCATCGAACAGAAGAAATAACAAAAGGTGTAGGACGCTCAAATAATTAAATTAAAACCATGAAAAACTTATTCCTTGTACTGAGTGTGTGTGTAACCACACTTTGTATCGCGCAGATTGATAAAGAACAACTTGCCTTAACCATCAGCAAAGCAGATGATGCCAACACAGAAAAACTGAAAGCGTACATCTGGAAAAGAAAGTCAGATGTCTCTATTGGCGGGGAACGCAAGCTTACCACCATCACTGAATTCAGTTTTGACGAACAGGGCAAACTTCAGGCAAAAATGGTAGATGCCGAAAGTAGTGTAAAGCAAAAGCCAGGCTTGCGCGGTAAGGCTCAAAAAAGTGCTGCGGAAGATAAAATGGATTATGTTGGCAAGGCACTTGAACTTTCACTTGCTTATACCTTCATGACCAAAGGTCAGCTCCTTGATTTTTTTGGTAAGGCAACCGTAACAGAAAAGGATGGTGTGATTGAAGCCACGGGTGAAAACATTTATGTACAGGGCGATAAGCTTACCATCCTTGTTGATAAAAAAACAAATCTCTACACAAACAAGACATTCTCCAGCCTGTTGGGAAAAGATCCTGTGAATGGGGAGATCAATTATGAAAAATTCAGTTCCGGTGTCAACCATGGTTCAACAACATTATTGAATATGCCGGCACAGAAAATGAAAATTGATGCGAAGAACCAGGATTATTCGCAGCGTGTAAAATAAGTAAGCAGCAAGATTGTTATCTAAATTGTAATTATAGGTTTCAGGCAATCAGGTTATGGATGTATGCGAGCGGTTTATACCTGTTCCGTTTAAATCTTACCGCTAACAATAAAAAATAAAGTTATGAGCAGAACAAAAGTTGCTATTTTAGGATGCGGCTTTATTTCCGATATCCATGTGGAAAGTTATGAACGCTTTGTGCCTGAGGCCGAAGTAGTGGCGGTGTATAGTCGTGATATTAACAAGGCAAAAGCCTTTGCGGGAAGACACCATATTAAAGCCTGGTATGAGAATATGGATACCATCATCGCAGAGTCAGGTTGCGAAGTGGTGGATATCTGTTTACCAAATTTCCTGCACGCTCAGGCTACGCTCAAGGCAGCACGAGCAAAAAAACATGTGATCATTGAAAAGCCGCTCGCTGTAACCCTGGAAGAGGCGGATGAAATGATCAAAGTATGTGCAAAGCGGGGCGTAAAATTGATGTATGCCGAAGAGTTGTGTTTTGCACCCAAATATGAACGCGTGCGAAGTTTGACAAAAGAAGGTGCCATTGGTAACATCTACATGCTCAAGCAAGCAGAAAAACATTCAGGCCCGCATTCTGACTGGTTTTATGATGTGAACCTGGCCGGTGGTGGTGTGTTGATGGATATGGGTTGCCATGCCTTCGGGTGGTTTTTCTGGATGATGAACGATGCCAAAGTAAAAAATGTAATGGCAACTATGTCAACGGTATTGCATAAAGGCAGAACAAAAGGAGAAGATAACTCGGTGGTGATTGTTGAATTTGAAAACGGAACGATCGGCATAGCTGAAAACAGTTGGGCACGGCATGGTGGCATGGACGATCATTGCGAGGTGTATGGAACCGAAGGATTAATGTATGCAGACCTATTCCGGGGTAACGCTGCGCTTGCTTACAGTAAAAAAGGATTTGGATATGCCATGGAGAAAGCAGACACGACTGCTGGCTGGAGCTTTCCTGTATTTGAAGAAGCATTCAATCAAGGCTACCCCCATGAGTTGAAACATTTTATTGATTGCGTACGCAATAGTAAGGAACCGTTGGTAACTGGCCAGTTAGGTCGTGCCGTGCTGGAAGTGATTTATGCAGCCTATGCATCGGCTAAACAAGGAAAAAAAATAGAATTGCCATTTGCCCCGGTTGTTAAAAAGCCGGTAGACTTATGGTTAAGCTAGTTGTGAGGTAAGCAATTAAGACGAAGTCAGATTTCGCACAGGCAATGCCAATTCCGTGTCAATGGTAGGAAGGGCATTTGACACTTCTCGCCTTGGTGGCATCCAAATTGTTTTTATGTTATTAATTAATCGTGAGTGTAAAGCCGGTATGAAGAAAAAGACTCTCGTTGCGCTTCTCTTTTTAATTCCTTCCCTCTTTCTAAAAGCTCAATCCGCCAACGAACAGGCCTGGTTTGAATACATGCTCAACCTCCCGTTTGCCAATTCCTTTAATTTAGAAAACGCCTTTACGTATAGCACGCTGGCCGGAACACCAAAGTGGCGTGCTTACGATTATTCCGCTACAGTGGAATGGTCTGTCAATCAAAATATAGACCTGATTGCGCAATCTGTTTTTTCATACACCAATCAGACAGAAACCTACAATACTTTTGAGATAAGACCTGTCATTGGTACCCGATTCTATTTTACTCCTAATAAAAGAATTCAGACCAGGTTACTCTTGCGGTTGGAACAACGCAACTTTAAAAACCTGGAAACGAAAGAATGGGATCAGGTGCAGAGACCTCGTGCACGCGGTGAAGTGATCATTCCCATCAATAAGGATTCCTACTATGAAGACAAACTCTGGTATGCCATTACGGATGTTGAGTGGTTTTTCAAAATTGAAGACGTGAAAGAACGTTTTGCCAATCGCTTCCGGTGGCGGATTGGAGCAGGCTATCGGTTGAGTTATAGCGTGCGCTTTGAATTCTTGTACATGCTACAGCAATCAAGAGACGCAATTGATGGAGACTTTGAAACGAGCGACAATATTTTCCGGTTCAGGTTAAAACACTACCTGAGGAAATCCAAACCCAGCAAAGCAAGCGGGACTGGAAATTAGCATTGATTGGATTCAAATATTTTGAGTAGTTTACTCGATAAAATAAAACGTGGAAGGTGCGGTTTTTATTGACCATTTGCACAATTACCTGCCTGCTTTCAGGAGGTGCTATCCTTACTCGGGCACAGGTAAAAAAAGATTCAGTTGAAAAAAAATCGCTATCCAGGAAAGCCTTTCGGGAAGGCATGAAGTTAATCTCCACTAATTCACAGGATACGATCATCAATGAAAATAGTGTGGACCCCTATGTTGCATATACCGGAAAAATAATCCGGAATATTTCCATCGAAAGAATCGGTTTTGAAAAATCAATTTACGACAGTGCCAAAAAAGTAGGCACTGCGGTGACACGGATTTCAAATGCCCTACACACTGATACACGTCACAAAATTATCCGCAAACATCTTTTCATTCATAAAAATAAACCGCTGAACCCTGCTGAGCTGGCCGACAACGAGCGCTTCCTTCGCGATAAGGATTTTATCCTTGACAGCCGGATTGTTGTGACACCTGTGGAAGGCACAGATTCAGTTGATCTTATCGTAGTTACCCGTGACGTCTTTAGCTTAGGTGGCACTTTTGGCGGGAGTTTTCCGACTGCTCCAAAAGTTGGAGTGTATGATGCCAACGTTGGCGGCCAGGGTCAAAGAATTGAATTCACTGCGCTGATTGACCAGGAAAGAACTCCAAAATTTGGATACTCCGCCCTCTATCGGAAGAGCAGTATTTTTGGAAGCCTCACCAACCTGGAATTGCGATACACCCAACTGGATGACGGACTCAGCTTCGGAGACGAAAAGGAATTTGCGCTGCTCATGAGAGTGGATCGGCCACTCGTCTCACCTTACACCCGAATAGCAGGTGGTGGAGAAATTAGCAGTAATTGGTCTCAAAATGTAAGGAACAAACCAGACTCAACCTATCTAACGTATCAGTATAGAGTTGTAGACGGATGGCTGGGATACAACATCGGCATTAAGAAAGATATCTCTAATCGGAACAGAAAATTTTTGGCGGTACGATCCTTTGATGGTTACTACTCCGAACAACCAGAACAGGAGGCATATAATGAATTAAGAAAATACAATAACATATACGGCTACCTCTCTGAGTTCACATTTTACCGGCAAAATTTTTATAAAACACGCTATGTATTTGGTTTTGGAAGAACAGAGGACATACCCTATGGATTTACCCTCGGCTTCACCGGAGGCTATGTAAAACAATTAAGAATTGACAGACCCTATGCGGCAGTAAAACTGAATTACGGAACGGCCCGTAAAAAAGGAGACTTCGTTCGGCTGCAGGCCCAGGTGGGTGGTTATTTACGCAACGATAAAATGGAAGATGTAATCCTTCAGGGCGGGGTTGCCTATTTCACCCGCTTGTTTCAACTGAATAGGTTCAAGTCGCGAAACCTGATATCAGCAAACTATACCCAGCTCATTAATCACGCGGCCATCGATTACTTGAATGTGAACAAAACAGAAATTCCAGGCTTTAACAGCGATAGCATCAAAGCCAATAAACGATTTGCAGTACATGCCGAAACTGCCTTGTTCACACCCTGGACATTAATAGGATTTCGCTTTGCCCCTTTTGGTTCCGTAGACATGGTTGCACTTAAATGTGTTCAATGTGCTACCTCTAATGAACTGTATTGGGGATTGAGTGGTGGGCTGCGGACCCGAAACGAAAACCTGATTTTCGGAACTATCGAAATGAAAATGACCTACATTCCCAAAGACCAATATGGAAACAGTAAATTTGTGTTTGGCTTTAAACAAAATCTACAAGTAAAAAATAAAGGTTCCTTTGTAAAGGCGCCTTCACTCATTTTATACAACTAATCTTCTACGGCCTATGAAAGTTACTGGTTCCATTCTCTGCTTCTTGTTTTTTGTCCTGTCTTTTCAAACAACAGCACAAAAAAAGAAAGTCCGCTTGCAACCGGGCAAAATGTATGAGCCAGGAGAAACACTCTATGCCCCGCGATTTGGATTCATAGCCAAAGTACCAGAAGGTTGGGAAGGAATTCTTCCACGGGAAAGTGAAGTGTTTTTACTAACAACCACCACGGCCACATATGGAGAAATATTTGTGTTTGGAACTGACCATGGTGATCTTACTGCGATGCGGAATACGTGGCTCAAAGGTGTAGATTTGAGTGATGCGATCCGCATAAAAGCAATTAGTCCCATTGAGAAGGAAGGGATGTTAACGTCTGAAATCATGACAGAAGGTGCCTATGTGAACAAAGGAAATAAGGGATTTGCCGCGGCCCGATGCGGCCCAGGTGGAGCATGCGTGATTACCTTAATGACTGCCCCACTCCAGTTTTATGAATCCGTAAAAAATACAGTTAGTGAATTTATGATTAACAGTACACTTGAACCTCCCTCCAACAAAAGCCCTTACGAAGACTTTGACTGGCAGGATTTTCTATCAAACAAAGTGCTGGTGACCTATGCTTCTGCGCAAGGTGGCTCAAAAGAAACTATAATTCACTTGTGTAAGGATGGTTCTTTCTCTGCCGCCATTAAGAAGAAAGGATTTTTCAAAGAGCAAAACCCAGCCTATAAAGGCAACATGGCAGGTCAGTGGTCAGCCAAAGGAGACGGAGAGAAAGCCACCATGCAATTTATCTTTACCAATAAAAGTTTAGCCCCTATTGAAATTGCCATGACCATTCAAGAAGAAAAAATTATTGTTAATGGTGAACGGTATTTTGTAGGCAAGTCGGATAAGTGCAAATAATAAAGCCGTCTCAATGTTAAGCTCACTTGACTTGCACATCAACAAAAGCTAAAACTTAAAGCCTATTCCCAACATGATTGAGTTCATAAAACCATCCTTGTAAAAGCTATTAGAAAGATATGCCCATTCATATTCGAGATTGACAAACATTTTTTCGTTGAAGGTTTTCATAATCCCCGCACCAGCGCCTCCATAAAAGCCAAAATCCTTGTCATTAAATTCTCCCAGTGTACCAGTTCTTGTTAGCCCTGAAAATTGCATGCCAAGGGCACCTTTAATAAATCCCTGCACCGATCCATCTCCGAACATAAGCTTTGGGGCATAGTAGACTGGCCAGCTATTGATTTTATATTCATTGGATTGCCCCGCTACGCCTGCAAAGTCAGCACTCGTGCCAATGTAGCCGATCGAAAACCCATGAGCTACCTTACCACCTAACGGATTAAGCTCGTATAATCCATTGATTCGAAAGCCGGTTGCATCCGTATCAACGGCTTCAATGTTGGCAAAAGCATAGCCGCCACTTAGGGTAAATCTATTCTCCTGAGACCAGGCGGCAACTGAAAAAAAGGTAAGAGCAATGATCATAAGGTTGCGTTTCATATTCTTTACTTTAAGTTGTTAGTCTATTCTGTAGCAGTGTGTTCAAAGATTGAGTTCTTCCTGTTAAAATTATAACTCAAAATTGGTTCAAAATTCTAAGATAAAAACTGATAATTATCATGGTTTCCGATAAAATGGTTCAGTTTCATACTAGACGCTAACGTCTAGCGTGGTCTATTACATACACGCAACCTTATATGTATTGCTTCTTGTGAGTTCTTAACATCGATCAAACGCCAAACGAAAAGTTGGCAGGAGTACAATTGATTGATACCTTTCCAAAAAAAACTCTTAATGCTTTAATAAAGTATATTTATAGCACAGCAAGGAAAGCAGGAAAGCACAAAGAATGCGGAAAGGTAGGTGTCCTGCACCTCCAAGGTGTAGGACACCTGAGCACGGATAAGGCTTGCAGAAATTTTTATTAATTTTCAACATGCATCTCACCGAAGGAAAAATTTATCATATTTATAATCGAGGTAACAACAAGCAAAAGATTTTCTTTAAGCCCGAAAACTCAGGTCTTTTCGAGCGTGCCAACTTGCGCGAGGCACTCATGAAATTGCCTGTCCGGCAGGCGAGAAATCTTCTCTTGCTTGGCACAATCGTATTAGATAAGATTTCTCCCTACGGTCGAAAAGACGAAAGTCTAATAGAAAAATCCAGATTATTGATTTACATATAGGCATACGCTAAGATTATTCATCGGAAAATCTCATTGCATAATCTGGGTTTAAAGATTACATGGGTTTACGGAAAGAAACTCTTTGTAATATGAATTTAGCAAAAGAGATATTAGATATCAATTTTGATAATCTTTACGAGGAGTCTTATAGTTATAAATTTTGAATTTGAGGATTAGGCATCAATGTCCTACATCTCAGAGATAGTCTTAGGAGTCCTACACCTTAAAGGTGTAGGACTCCTAATTCCTACTTCTTTGAAGGATGCTTCACTTTCCCTTTATATACAGGTTTACAATCGTTGCCTACTACCGCGTTCGCAAAATTGATCACCGGACCCAACAGTGTTTTCGTTACATTCAGTTTTCCCGCCTTCAGCTTTGAAGTTTTACCGTATACCCGTTGATCCATTAAGCTACATCCATTCTTGTCCACCACGGCAATGGTAATTCCTGGTATCGTATCATGTTTAAGATCAATTTTTCCATCGAAGGCAATCCGATTCTGAGTAGTAGCAAAGCCAACATCTTCGGAACTGAGTTGACCATTGCCTAGCTTTAAGTGTCCATGAAAAGATTGAATAGGTGTTCGTTGCGCTGTATCCAGATTAATGGTCATCAACTGTGCAAAATCTGATCCCTTAGTTAATACCGGGCCAACAGGGCCCGCTACCATAAAGGCACCTAAATCGACCAAGTTAAATTTCTGACTCTTTTCATATTTCGTCAACATAGCGTCAACATCAAGTCCGTAAAGAAGCAAAGAGTCACCTGTCATTTTTATGGTTCCACTAAGGTTATCCTTTACCGTATTCCAGGTCGGGCCTTTGCTTATTAACTGAAGATCAAAATCGAGATTGCCTGTCATCCACTTCTTATCCACATATCGCTTCAGCAGAGGCTCAACAGAGAGGTCCTGAACGATATAGCTAAGCGTATATTCATTATCTTCCTTTGCGAAATCAAATAAAAAATTTCCCTTTTCCTGCTTTGCTGTATGCCCACTCATTGAAAAATCAAGATTCAGTTGGTTCTCCGTAACACAGCGTAAGTCAAGGATAAGGTCCATTGCTCTGATTTTCAGAAAGGATGCCTTGCTTATTTCCACTTTACTGGTCATGGACTTCAACCCAGTAATACTTCCTGAATTTGGTGGGTGAAGAAAATACAGGTCTTTAACGTCAAGAGAAAAATCCTGTACATCAATGAACCTCGCATCGGACGAGCGATAATTTACACGGCTGTGGTCGACCACCAGGTTTTTTATTGCGAATGGATAGGGTTGCAATGTTGCCGCCAGAGTAAGATCTGCCGTCATGAGGTCCAACTCGTTTACAGAACTTTTTTTGGCGGATGGCTCCCCATCAGAATCAATTTCTGCTACAAGGTCATTGATGTAATCCCACGGAAACTTATCCAGCATAACCTTTGCCGTAATATCCAATTCACTCTTGCTCTTAAATAAAACATCTCCGTCAATATCCACTTTGCCCTGCGACATGGTAGCCTGAAAATCATTTAATGTAAGTTTCAACCCATCTGACGTTCGAATGAGATTACCTTTCGTTGTCACGCGTTTTAGGTCTGATAACTTATCGAGTTTGGCTGATAGTCCCTTGATTTCAAATTCAAAATCCGGAAGCCATTTGGTACGTGTTACGATGCTGGCAGTTGTTGCGGCTGTAAAATCAAGGCGAAGATCATGGACGCGATCTTGCACCAGGGCAGTTCGTGCGCCATTCCATATAAAATCTTGCGTAACTATTTCATTAGATTGAATGGTAGCAGCAATTGTACTGCTGTTTTTTCCTTTGCTCAATAAATCCAGCAGGTTCGTAATAGTAGCATTAATCCGTAAATCGCTTTTGTTATAATTGAGTTTTAAATCGGCTATAGAAAATTGATTGCCCTTATTACTTAATGTGCCAGAAACATTGGAAATCTTCTTTTTAAAGGTGGGCAGCAGGAAAGACATTTCATTTAACGTCAACGTAAAGTCCGACATGCCCTCATCGGTGCCACGCTTTTTCATTTCTGCCGTGGCGCGAAAATCAAGGCGAAGATCGTTTATCCGGCCTGAATCTATATCTAATGTGTCCGTGCGGAAGTCTTGAAAAAATAATCTGTCGGATTGAAGAGTAGAAGCAATCTCCAGGTGGCTCTCCTTGTTCAATATATAATACATCAGATTACCGATAGAGGCATTCAATTGAAAATCGCTGCTGTCGTATTTAAACTTAATGTTATTGAAAAGAAACTGATTATCCTTCCCCACTATTGTGCCCGACAAACCAGAAATATTTTTATTGCTCTTCGGCAATACGAAGGACACATTGTCCAGTGTAAGCGTACTGGTCCTGCTGCTATCCATAGTATGCAAATCAGTGAAATCGAGTAGCCCATCGAAGGTTGCTTTCAAGGCAATGCTGCCTTTTAGACTTTTTAAAAACTTTACATGAAACACGTTGTCGTAGCCATCGAGTTGTGCGTTGAGGATAAGGTTATACCGTAAATAGGGCTTTACAAAATTTTTAATTTCAAATGTTCCTTTTAGTGATCCACCGGGAACGTTGCCACGTAGTTTTTTAATTTCCAACTTTGCTTCTGAGTAATCAGCGTATGAACCCGACTTAAAATTTCCTTCAAAGCCGAGATTCCTAAACTCTCCTGACCGGTTGGGTAGCCTCAATGTCAAATCCTTAACACCAAAAGAAACATCTACCTGAGGCTTCGCTTTTTTTAATTCACCGAATACTTTGCCGCGTAAATAAATACCGCCCTTCTTAATGAGCTCCGGGTTGAGTTTGATCACTTCTTCTTGGATCAACAGTGATATTATTTCAACATCGCTGGACGATGCGTCAAATGCAAGATCAATCGCACGATTATTACGATGTGAATAGATACCCTGAATTTCTGCTGAGATGGCATTATATTCCAGTTGACTTTTCCGAACCGTTAACACACTACTTTCCTTGTTAAAAGTGAAATCGAGATCAAGCTCTACATCTCCAGTGATCGGTTCTTGTGGGTTGTTGAGGTACAGTGCCCTCACCTCTTGAACAGAGGCTAGTTTACAGTCCAGCTTGTTCGCATCACTAAAAAGTGTAGCATCAAGTTCCTGAATAAAAAATTCGGAAGGCTTCGGCATGGAGGAAGAATTCCAGTTTAAAAAGATGTTATCGAAATGAATTTCCTTCAGTTCAATTACTACTGATGTTTCGCTTTTTGTCTTCTTGCGTTTTGTCAGTGCATTTTCCAGATTGAGCAAACCGTCTTCATACTGAATCATGTTCAAACTTGCCTCCGACAACGTAATCTCTGACACCTTCATTTCCTTATTTATCAACGACCAAAAATCCAACGCCACAAATAATTGCTTTGCGTTAAGGATCGGCTGCTCATCCGGCATACGCACCGTATCGCGATGTTCATAATATTTTATTGAATCGAGCGCCACGGTAACCTTCGGAAAGTGCTTTAATAGCTTGAGTTCCATGTCTGCAATTTCAATCTGTCCTGACTGGGCTTGATTAATGTATTCCTTGAGCTGGGCCAGCAGCCATTCTTTTTTCTGTTCAAAAATGATATAGGAAGCGATACTGAAAAGTAAGAGAATAACCCCGATAATAAACGTACTGTATTTTAATGTTTTCTTGAGGACAGAAATAAATCGATTCGACTTCACGCTGCAAAGATCGGAACTAATCTTAAAATAGCAGTAAATATCTTGAAACTTCAATCGAATCTATCGACTTTTCTATAGGATAAATACTTTCCGAACCCACAAAAAATGACCGGATGTTTATTTTAAAAACCGGGTTCCAAAATAATCACGTATGAGAATCAGTCACCTATTTACAATACTGCTACTTGCAGTAGCCTTCCTTGCTAAAGCCCAGGAAAAGAAAACTTCACAAGCAGCCAAACCCAGCATCGTCATAATTCGGGGTGATGATATAGGGCTGCATTTAATCTTGAGAGACATCAATGGGTGTACGACAGTTTTGCATTAGTTTAAATTAGGGTTTCGGATCAAGTTCTTGA
>JBBTBZ010000020.1:0-68121 GCA_038043425.1 Bacteroidota bacterium | reverse complement strand
CCATTTGAGTATCAGGTACTTACGTCATGTTTTTGAACGAGTGCGGAAAACAGGACAAAGAGGAACCCTCCGAGAAGAAAGAAGAACCCGCAACCGCAGCTGAAGTCGAAGTGAACCTGCCTGCCGGACAGGCAGGGAAAGAACCAACAGGGGATATTGCGAAATAGTCCTTCTTTTAACAAATATTTTTAGACCCTCCAAAGCAGAAATCTGGAGGGTCTATTTTTTTATTCCTTTCTTTGCATATTCATATACTAAGCGAACTGGCATTTCAAGAAAATGATAGTCAATCTTCCTTCAAATAAAAAAATATATTTCGCGTCTGATTTCCATTTAGGTGTGCCCGATCATGCAATTAGTGCGGAGCGCGAGAAGCTAATTGTAAATTGGTTGGAATCAATCAGGCATGACGCACACTCTGTTTATCTATTGGGCGACATTTTTGACTTTTGGTTTGAATATAAGCAGACCATACCAAAAGGTTTCATACGCTTTCAGGGAAAACTTGCGGAGTTGCGTGAATCAGGGTTACCTATCTATTTTTTTACCGGTAATCACGATTTGTGGATGTTTGATTATTTCCCCAAAGAGCTTGGTATCCCAATTTATCGCGAACCACAGGTGCTTCAGGTAGGAACATCCAAGATGCTCATAGGTCACGGGGATGGCCTAGGAATTGGGGACCCCAGTTATAAGCTATTAAAAAAGTATGTATTTAATAGTCCATTCTTTCAGTGGTTGTTTCAATGGCTTCACCCAAATATAGGCATGGCACTTGCTAGTAAGTGGAGTCAAAGGAGCAGGATCAGTAACATGAAATTGGAAGAAAAATTTTTGGGTGAAGAACGAGAATTTTTACTCGCTCACTGCCGAGATGTTGAAAAGACGGAACATCACGACTTCTATATTTTTGGACATCGACATCTCCCCCTTGAACTTAAAATTGGCGAAGGAAGTCGTTATATTAATCTTGGTGAATGGGTCCACTTTAGCACCTATGCAGTTTTTGATGGTTTTACAATGGAATTAAAAAGTTTCAAAAAATGAAATTCATCGGGTTGCTTCTATTTGTGTCTCTCCCCTTTTTATCAGCGAGCCAATCAAAAAAAATTGCCGCATTTAAAACTTCTTCTGACATTGTCTACGCTGCTATCGACCGTGCAGGTGATTTTTACCTCGTTTTACAATCGGGGGAAATTCAAAAGCATGACAAGAATGGAATCAACCTTGGCTCTTATGCGCACGAAGGTCCACCCACTTTGTTTGATCCCTCCAATGCTATTCGCTTACTGGTGTATTATAAAAAGGCACAAGAGTTCACGTGGCTCTCCCCCGATCTTGGGGCTAATCCCTTTGAAAAGATTGATCCATCGATTGCCATAGATATTTCACTAATCTGCCCTTCGGGAGATCATAACATATGGATATTGGATGATGCAGACCTGGGCCTGAAGAAAGTAAATCTTGGTGATGCAAAAGTTATTACCGAATTCTCAGTAAGCGATCAGTTTAAAGAAAATAGGTTTACCCTGATGCGTGAATATCAAAATTTTCTTTTCCTTCTTGATCCAAAACTGGGAATTGTTGTATACAATTCATTGGGGATACAAATACGAAAAATTCAAGTCCTTGATCTGGTCTATTTTAATTTCCTAGGAGAAGAACTGTATTACATTTACGACAATAAATTAAAGTTTCTTGATCTATTCACGGCTGAGACACGTGACCTGAATTTACCAACCGCGGCAGAATTTGCCCTTCTCACAGATGAACGAATGATTTTAGCCAATCAAAATCAAGTAGAGATTTTTGAGTTTAGTCCCTAATACCTAGAATAGATTTAAGTCTTAATAATGACACAATAGTTTTTAACAGTGTTCATTTTTGAACATCTTTGCGCACAAAAGAACAAAAAAGAATAGAATTACCGCGATTGCGGACACCTGGCGCATTGGCACAATTTTTCCTATTTAATAAATTATAAACCTAGAGACTGTGAATGAAGGCGGCAAAATTTTAATGATCGATGACGATGAAGATGTTCTATTAGCAGCAAAAATGCTTCTTAAAAAATATGGCTATCAAGTCATCATTGAAAAGAACCCCAACAAGATCCCCTTCCTACTGAACAATGATACCTATGACGTTATTTTGCTTGATATGAATTTCAGCAAAGATACTACAAGCGGCAAAGAAGGTTTTGCCTGGCTTGGTCAAATCAAAGAAAAAGATCCTAGCGCTGTAGTAATCATGATCACAGCCTTTGGAGACGTGGAAATGGCAGTGCGTGCATTGAAAGAAGGTGCCACAGATTTTGTGTTAAAGCCCTGGCAAAATGAAAAGCTAATCGCTACCATATCTACTGCAATCCGTTTGAAAAAGTCCTACAATGAAGTGGATAAACTTCGAAAGGCCAAAGAGATGTTAGAAGAGCAAATCAGTCAGCCCTTCCGCGATATTATAGGCAACAGCCCTGCTATTAAAGAGGTGTTCTCCTTAATTGATAAAGTGGCGAAGACTGAGGCCAACATTTTGATACTAGGTGAAAACGGAACTGGAAAAGAGCTGATCGCGCGTGCTATTCACCAAAAGTCAATGCGCAAAGACAGTTCATTTGTTTCAGTGGACATGGGTGCCATTACAGAAACTCTTTTTGAAAGTGAACTTTTTGGGCACAAGAAAGGATCTTTTACCGATGCTCGCGAAGATCGACCCGGCAGATTTGAACTAGCCAATGGAGGAACATTATTTTTAGATGAGATCGGCAATCTAAGCCTAAGCCTGCAAAGTAAATTGCTTTCTGCTTTACAATCCAGGCAGGTAACCAGGGTTGGTTCTAATCAATTTATGGAAGTAGATATACGGCTGATCTGTGCGACCAATATGAATTTGCATCAGATGGTGAGGGATGGGAAGTTTCGGCAGGATTTATTATATAGAATAAATACAGTGGAAATTACGATACCGCCTCTTACTGAGCGCGGGGATGATATACCCATGTTAGCCAATCATTTCCTGAATTATTATTCCAAAAAGTACAGAAAGGATGTGTTGTCGATTTCACCTGAAGCGCTTACGAAGCTTAAAAAATACGCATGGCCGGGCAATGTACGCGAACTGCAACATGCAATAGAGCGCGCGTTAATTATGGCAGACTCTCCCACCCTACAGGAGAGTGACTTTTTGTTTAGTCGAAAAGGCAATGATATCAATAACTCTGATACGCTTAACCTCGATGAAGTGGAAAAAGCTGCCGTTGCCAAGGCCATACAACTGCACAACGGAAACATATCCAAAGCTGCAGAGGAGCTCGGCTTAACGCGTGCATCGCTCTACCGCAGGATGGAAAAATATGGAATTTAACTGGCGTTCTCCTTTAATTACAAGGATAGTAATTTTGGTTGCCACAATTTTCGCTTTCGCATTTGTCACGGTAGGGAGCAATAGAAGCTACCTTTTAATGCTTGGCCTCTTGAGTGCCATTGTTTTTCAAATAAAACATTTAGTGGATATTTTAGAATCCTCCAACGAGAACATAGCTTCCTTTCTTGACTCCATTGAGTTCGATGATTTATCTGCTTCTTTTAAAACGAATAATCAGGACCCCGGTGTCCAAAAACTCCATAAGGAATTAAATGAAGCTCTGGCTAAGTTACGTATCTCCCGGAAAGAACGAGATTCGGAATATCAATTTTTCAAAAACATCGTTCAGCACGTTGGAATTGGAATCCTTACATTCAAGCGAGATGGTTCTATTCAAATTATTAACAGTGCAGCCAAACGATTACTACGAGTAACCAAAGCCGATAGTATTGAAGACTTGCGCAAAATGAGTGAACCTTTGGTTGAGTCATTCCTCAAACTTAAAACGGGGGGCCGTGAGTTAGTTCGTCTAAAATCAGGTGATGAAATCATTCAACTTTCAGTATATGCTATAGAACTTACATTGCGCGGAGAGGAACTCAAACTCATTTCCATGAGCAACATACAAAGTGAATTGGAAGAAAAAGAAATGGAAGCCTGGCAAAACCTTGTTCGTGTGCTTACCCATGAGATCATGAATTCAGTCACTCCTATTTCATCATTGGCCGGAATTGTAGAAGAAGATATAAAACACAAACTTGAAAAAAGCAATGAAGTTAGCCTTAAGAAAGAAGAGGCCGAGGACATGTACTTGTCTTTACAAACAATCAGCAGGCGAAGTGAAGGGTTAATTCGTTTTGTAAAAGAATTCAGGAATCTCACACACATCCCAAAACCGAAACTAACAGAAGTAGGTGTAAAAAACCTTCTGGAAGAAATGGCTTTACTTCATAAAAAAGAGTTGGCTGATCACAATGTCTCTATTTCTATCTCAGTTGATCCCGAGCACCTGGCGATAAGTGCTGACAAGAATATGATTGAACAAGTTCTTATCAATCTGATCAAGAACGCAATCCAGTCTTTTGATGAACAAGCCGATAAACGAATTGACTTAACAGCATTCGCAAGTGAAAAGGGAAGAGCTGCTATTTCGATAAAAGATAATGGGCAAGGAATTGATGCCGAAGCTCTGGAAAAAATATTCATCCCATTTTTCTCTACCAAAAAAACCGGATCAGGAATTGGATTGAGTCTATCCAAACAGATTATGCGTCAACATGAGGGACGGATTTCTGTAAAATCTAAATTGGGAGAAGGGACTGAGTTTATTTTGAGATTCTAGCCCTGATAAGTAGAATTCTTAAGCTGTTAAATCCTGTACAGACGACCAAATCACATCAGGATTATCGAAAAGTTTTTTAGCTTTGCGAAATCGCAATTTGACTATGCCCGACATTCAAAAAAAGGTCACCAGAATTCTCACCGAAAAACTTGGTATCTCTGAATCAGAGATTACCCCCGATGCCAACTTTGTAAAAGATTTGGGAATTGATTCCTTGGACTATGCGGAATTGGTTATGGAATTTGAGCAAACTTTCGATATCAAAATTCCAGATGACGATGCAGAAAAAATGCAAACCATCAGCCAGGCAGTTAAGTACATAGAATCTAAAATGAAAAAGTAATTTCTATCACTTTCCTTGCAATTCAAAGTAACTACAAAAGCGTTTCATTTTTTCCGCCATATTGCCTAGAAAAGGCTCCTGCATGCCTGGTTTCTCGATTGATGAAAAAAACCAGCCATTCTTTTCTTCATTCCAGAAGACCATAAACTTCTCATAATGGATAAGGAGCACATCGCGATCATAAATTTCTTCTCCTTCTTTATCCAATAATCCCGTAAATTGTAAAAGGATATGATCTTTCTTAAATAATTCACCTTTCTGACATTCAATACTGTTTAACCTCATTAACAATCTGGCTTCTTTATCCCAGGCCTTAAATTTTATTTTTCGCGGCTTAAAATCGGTTGACACCATAACATACGTTTTTTATAAATTTGAGAGGCAATACATGAACGAAAATAATAAGGTATTCTTCATTATCAATAAGTATTCTGGTGCAAGTTCCCGGCCTGAACTGGAAGGCATGATTATTTCACAATGTAAGGAGCTCAATTTAGAATGCTCTATCGAATTTACACAACATCGAGGCCATGCGACAGAGTTAGCAAAAAAAGCTGCCTCTCTTGGATTCAAAAGAGTATTTGCTTTGGGCGGAGATGGCACAGTTAATGAAGTCGCACAAGGACTGGTGAATAGTTCTATTCGAATGGGCATTATACCGAAGGGATCTGGGAATGGTTTGGCCCGTCACCTGGGTATCCCCATGAATATAAAAAAATCATTGGACATCCTGAGATCAACCAAAACGATTCAAATGGATACCATCCAGGTTAATAACAAACTCTCCGTTAATGTTTCCGGAATTGGTTTTGATGGTCACGTAGCTGGACTCTTTGGAGAAAATGGTAAACGTGGATTGGCCATGTATGTGAAACTCGTGGCCAAAGAGTTTTTTAGTTTTAACGAATTCAAGGTAGATATGATGGTTGACGACAAGTCACTGACCCGCTCTGCATTTATTCTGGCAATCGCAAACTCTTCCCAGTTTGGCAATAATGCAACTGTATCACCATATGCCTCTGTATGCGATCAACTCATGGACGTGTGCGTTATCCACAAAGTTCCTGTTCTACAATCGATAGGCTTTGTCAGAAAAATGTTTTCGCGCAAAATTCATGATTCCTCGTTTGTAGAGATAATCAAGGCTAAGAAATTAAGCATGCATTTTCAGAGGCCCATGCCCTATCATATTGACGGAGAGTATATGAATCCAGAAGCAAACTTTGATCTTGTGTTATCACCGGCCTCATTAAACATGATTGTTCCTGACAATCCAACATTAAGTCATTAGGTTGTAGGTGACATTTCCCATGCTACCAATGCGAAAAAAACACAGGCTTAGGCGATAAAAAGAATGCCACAACTATTGAGAGATTGCTATCAAAAACCTACCAGAGAACAGAAAGGGCGAACTGGTTTTTTATGAAGTTGAATTGAAGAAATTGAGAGAAGAGAAATAAAATATAATGGTAAATCGGTAGCCCGGTAATTGGGTGAACAATCAGACAGAATACCAGGCACCGAATGCCTAATTTACCCTATCCTCTTCGCTTTAAATCCTTCTTGTATCAGAAAATCAACTATTTTAACACGCATATCGCCTTGAATTAAAATTTCTCCAGCTTTGGCAGAACCACCCGTACCACATTTGGTTTTCAGTTTCTTGCCAAGTGATTCAAGGTCAGCAGTTTTTCCGATAAATCCAGACACCACCGTTACTTGCTTCCCTGCTCGCGCATTTTTATCCAATGTAACTTTGAGATTTTGTTGCAGTGGTGGTAGAGTATCTGCTTCATTTTCGGGTTGCACCATGTAGTTAAAATGCTGATCAGTAGAATACACCACACCATCACGATTTTTCCAATCATTATTTTTTTTCATAGAATGGAGACAAATAGAAAGATTGCGTTTAAAATTAGGACCAAGAAAGTAACAATTCCTAAATTAAATTGGAATTCTACACTCCACTTTCTGACAATGGCCAGCATGGATAGCAAAAAAAGCAAGATAGGTGCAAAACTAAAATTATGGTAAATAGTAGCCAGGTTAGTGAGCACATAATTTTCTTTGCTCCCAACCGTAACGAGTATTCCTAAAAAACGTGAAGTGTGTACATCTACTGATGATCCATAGGGGAAGTACTTTATCTCATCATACTCAATCGGAAAATGATGACCCTTATCTGTAACTAATAAATCCGCTTTATAATTGTGCAGCACCAGAGTGCGAAGTAATTGGGCATCCGTTATCACTCTCTCCTCGCTAATATTTCCTGGAAGAAAATAATCCATCCATAATACCATACACCAGGCACATCCCACCCATGCGAGTTTTTTAAGAAGCGGCAGGGAACGTTGCATTAATAATACTCTTTCTGAAGGGCCTGATGGACGTTGTGGTTTATAACCAGCCTCTTGCCTTTTCCGGTAAGCAGGATCACGATGCAAGGTTGGCGCTGAATGTCCTTCTAAAGCTTGCATGAGCATCTGATTATACAATCTGCGCGCAACCGGATCGCTCAAAACCTCATAGGCTGCGCTCACTTCCTGAAAGGCCGCCTCGGCTTCAGGTAACGGATTTTTATCTGGATGCAAAGAAATCGCTAATTGCCTGTAAGCGCGTTTTATTTCTTCTTCTCCTGACTGAGGCGAGACACCCAATATATCGTAGTAGTTTTTCAAGCGGTTGAAATGATCAAATCAATTCAAAGTTAAACGTGCCCGAACCGATAAAAGTGCCCTACGTAACCATGGAATCGAGGGAATTTCCACCAAGAATTGAGTTAAAGAACAAAGCCCGCTATGTACGGGCTTTGTTCATTTATTTTTCAAAGCTTTACTCTTAACGCTTCACAACCATAGTTAATACAGGTTTCAAAGAATTACCCACTACATTCTCAGCCATACTGCCTGCCAATACGTGAGCGAGACCAGTACGGCCATGAGTAGCCATGGCAATCAAGTCAGCATTAATACTTTCTGCAAAATTAATGATCCCTTCCTCAGCAGATGTGTCATTATATACATTGATTGTATAATTTTTAAGGAGCAATTTCTTTGCAAATTTCTCCATATAATCTTTAACTTCCCTATCACGCTGAAAATCTGCGGGAGTATTAATGCGCACCAAATGTATGGTAGCGTTGTAAAGCTGCTGTGTGCGTTTGACGATTCTTGAAAATACTTCTTCATCCTTTGACAAAGCGGTGGCGTAGACAATATTTTTAAAGCTAGTTGAGGATGGCATTCGGTGAACAGTAAGTACCGGACAATGTGCATGGCGTACAACTTTCTGCGTGTTTGTTCCAATCATCATCTCTTCCAACTTCGTTCGTCCTTTTGTCCCCATGACAATTAATTCCACTTTATGTTCACTGACGATGGTATTCATACCATGAAACGGATTTCCCAATCGTAACTCCCCTACTAACTTTACTGAACTGAACCGAGGCTCTAATACCAATTTTTCTAATTGCTTTTTTGCTTTTTCAAGTAGCTTAAATGTATAAAGTTTATCCTCCCAGTTACCCTTCTGCCATTCTCCAGAAATGCGATAAGAGCCAGATGTTGCTTCCTCTACAACATGTAGTACAATGAGATCGGCTCCATCTTTCTTAGCAATATCGAAAGCCGTTTCCAAAGCAATTATGGAAGTCTTTGAAAAATCAACAGGAACTAGTATTTTTTTCATGATCGATATATTTTATTGTTTGGATAGTAGTAAAATTAACAATTTTGGTCTAAAAAAACGAAAACTAGCGACAAAGCACTTCAGTTCCTTCAATCTGACTCTTGCGATTCTCAATGTGGTTGTGACTAAAAACTGACCGCCCGATTAACAAACATCCAGAAACCACCAGCAGTAAAGTTGTTACTCGGCTTAGGTTACGACTTAGAAATCCTGAGGATATTCCCAGCAAACCTGGTATGCCAAGCATGACAGGCCAGGTTCCTAATCCAAAAAAAAACATAAAAACAAAACCTTCCCACCAGGAATCCAATGAAAGACAATACATCATAGCCAAGTAGGTAAGCCCGCATGGAAGTAGGCCATTCAGCATCCCTAACATGATTGAAGAAAATGATCCCTTATGTTGTAAAAATGATCCGAATTCTCTCTTGAGCCATGAAGTAAACTGGATAATACCAGCTGATACAATCGGAATTTTAATGCCACTGAGTCCTCCAAAAGCAATCAAAAGGAGAATTGAGCCCATTAAAAATGACAGCACCTGTTGATAAACAGAAAAATGAATGATGGTTCCAACTGTCGCTGTAATACTACCCAATACACCGTAGGTAACTATTCTACCGACATTGTATACTATTTTTTGGGTTATGAAAGGTTTCTTAGCAGTAGCTGCCATGATTAACGGGCTGCACATTCCTAGACAGTGAAGACTACCAGCCAATCCAATAAGCAAGGCAGTAATTATCATATCACAATAATTTTCTCATAAAAATAATCTTTACCCTCCATACTCCACTTAAATTGGGCCCTGTATTGGCCCTTTGCAAAGCCATCTAAACTAAACACCTGAACATTATTGTGTGTGGATTCAATTTTAAAGTGCAAATCAAGACGTCCATCAGACGGCCGCATAAAAGTCAATTCACCCTTCTCCACTTCCTGAAATCGGGAAAAATGAAGCTCAATTTGATTTTCCGATAAGGAAATTTGCGGACGTTCCTGGAGCAGATTGGTGTTTTTAATTTGATCCATTTTCTCACTGTGCGCCAATTCTTCCTGATAATAGTTTGCCGAAACCAGGTTAACATCCTGACGCACACAAACTACTACCAACACGCCAATAAAAACAGCGAATGAAATAAAGGCAACAATAATCCCTTTTCCGAAATCCATACGTTTAATTTCTTTTGTGTTTCAATTTCAAAGGACCAATAAATTTAGCGTTGGCAGTTTCTACCCGCTTCCCATTCTGGTAAACTCCCAATTCAATAATCGTTCGCATAGTGGTAATTTCAGACTCAGGTAATTTTACCATGAAAATTCCTTTGAACATATTTTCCTTTGGCACTACAATGACAGGATCGCCAACTTTACTGAGCGCTGCCATGGAAGGTGATTCAATCCGCAGTTCGATTGGAATATCATCAAAGGTTTTGTTAACAAATTCAATGCTATACAGGTTTGTTATGAGACCATCTTCTGTCTTTGTATACAGGGTCCCAGGTGCTTTCAATACCGTCATCTCAATATCGGCACGGGTGAAGATAAAATAACTAAGCAGGCTAAGCAAGGCGACCAATACAACTGAGTAGCCGGCAACACGGGCAGTGAATATTTTTTGATGACCCTGCTCAATGGCAGTGTAAGAGGAGTAGCGAATTAAACCTTTTGGTTTAGAAATCTTCACCATGACATCATCGCACGCATCAATACATGCAGTACAATTCACACATTCCAGTTGGGTACCATTGCGTATGTCTATACCGGTGGGACAAGCGTGCACGCAGAGCTTACAATCAATACAATCACCTTTTTTATCTATTTGCGCCTTCTTAGCTCGTCCACGGGGTTCACCCCTTAGCCAATCATACGCTACTACAATTGAATCTTTCACTAGCAACACTCCTTGCAACCTGCCGTACGGGCATACCACAATACAGGCTTGCTCGCGGAAGCGTGCAAACACACCATAAAAAATTGCAGTAAATATCGTTAAGCCAATAAACCCAGCCATGTGCTCAGTGGGGGACTTTGTCACGATTTCTTTTACTTCTTTCAGCCCAATCAAATAAGCCATCAAAAGATGAGCTATTATTATGGATATCAGCAAAAAGATAAGATGTTTACTTCCTTTTTTTATGGCCTTTTTTACATCCATCTGTGACTTATCAAGTCTTCGTTGTTTATTGGCATCTCCCTCAATCCAATACTCAATTTTGCGGAAGACCATTTCCATAAACAGCGTTTGTGGGCAAGCCCAACCACACCATATCCTGCCAAACGCCACCGTAAACAGGATAATAAAAACGAAAAAAGTAATCACCGTTAGGGCCAAAAGAAAAAAGTCCTGAGGCCAAAACACCTGGCCTAAGATAATGAACCTTCGCTCGAAAATATTGAAGAGCATGAATGGCTTTCCATTCAATTCAATAAAAGGACCGGCAAATAAAATGGACAATAAAACGGTAGATACAATTACCCTCCCGTTGTGATGGGTTCCAGCTGGTTTTTTAGGATAAACCCAAATGCGCTTACCTTCTGCGTCAACAGTGGCAATGGTATTGCGGTATTCCTCATCATACTCATATAAATTCTCCTGCACTTTCATACTTTTTTGAAATTCGGAATTGAGTCCACGAGAATGGAATTGGGGAAAATTTCCCAATCCGATTGCCAAATGCCTCTGAATTATTAAAGACTTGCCTGTACTTTTACACTATCAACTTTTGGGGCGATTGGTTCGGCTTTAAACAACGAGCCCTCGGGCTTTTTACCATTCACTGGGTTGGTGCCGACCAAGGTTAACAAATAACTGGCTACGTTTCTCATTTTTTCTGGACTCATCGTGCCACCCCAGGCAACCATGTTAGTACCTGTCACACCATTTTTGACCACTTTATAAACATCTGTCATCGTGCCCCCATGTTTCCAATATTCATCGGTAAGGTTCGGGCCAATATCGCCTCCTCCATCAACTCTATGGCAGGATGCGCATATACTGGTAAATGTTGACTTACCGTCTTTCAAATTGGCAGCATCCGTTGTGGCAGAAACATTATTCTCATCGATTTGAATGCCAGGGCTTGCCGCTTTCCTTCTTTGCAATTGGTCATTGGCAACTGCCACTTCATTATCATATTCGCCAATTGAGAGAGGAAGAGAATCCGTTACATGATAAGCAAACAAATAGATCGCTCCCCAGATAATAGTAGCGATGAATAGATAGCTCCACCAAGGTGGTAAGTGATTATCCAGTTCGCGAATTCCATCATAGTTGTGATCCAACAGAATAGTAGCCTCTTTTTCTACTGGCACAAAGTTATTTGCACCTTGCCAGATTTTCTCCCACATAGTTGGCCCAGGCTTATATTCTCTTCCCTCCTCAGCAGCTTTCTCAATTTGTGTCTTTTTTACCATAATGTTTAGCACTTTCAACATGTAGACCGCAACTGTTAATACGAGCAATATCACGATGAACATGAAACCGACTGAAATATAAAACAACAAATAAGGATCATCCCAAAGGGAAGGCGTTACTGCTTCGGTAGTGCTTTGCGCTAATAGAGTTACTGAGGGCAAAAGCAGTATGAGCAAGGTTGAAAATATTTTTTTCATACTTTGTTAGGGATTAGAGTTATCGGTTTCGGCATCTGCATCATGGAGCGGCATTTGGCGCATTTCATTAATATATTTTCTGTCGACTGTAATAGCCCACCAGCTAAGCACTAAAAAGAAAATAAAGAAAATGCAGAACGAGATGATGGGCCAAATCTGTATATTTTCAATGGATTGAAGGATTTCTTTATACATAAACTAGACGTTAGAAGTAAGACAAAAGACTAGACATATTACTTAGTTCGTTGCTACTTTTTCGGACTTAATATCTTTTCCAAGCCTTTGCAAATAAGCGATCAAGGCTACAATTTCGGCATCAGACGGAGTTTCATAGCCTTCCATCTTCAGAGCCTCCGCTATACTATTTGCCTGCTTATCTAAATCAGCATTAGCAAGCTCTTCATAGCCATCGGCATACGGAACACCTATTGTGCGCATGGCCGAAATCTTTTCTGCTGTCCTTTCTTTATTGATTACCTGATCATAAAGCCACGGGTATGCCGGCATAATGGAACCTGTCGAAACATCTCCAGGTGTTAGCATGTGGCGGTAATGCCAGCTGTCTGCATACTTGCTACCAACCCTATGTAAGTCAGGTCCTGTTCGTTTTGATCCCCATAAGAATGGATGATCATATACAAATTCACCTGCTTTTGAGTATTCAGCACCTGTTGGATCGTAGCGTTGCACTTCCGATCTAAATGGTCTCACCATTTGCGAATGGCAACTTACGCAACCTTCACGCACATAAATATCCCTGCCATGTAATTCAAGTGGTGTGTAAGGCTTAACACTGGCAATCGTGGGAATATTAGATTTGATAAGAAAAGTTGGTACCATCTCAATAGCACCTCCAATTAAGATAGCTACCAACGCCAATACTGTAAACATCACTGGTTTACTCTCTAACACACCATGCCAGTTGGCTTCACTTTGCGCTGATTTAACCATGGGTGCAACCTCAACCTCTTCGTTCGCAATAAATTTACCGGCAGCGGCAGTCTTCATCAAATTATACACCATGATAAATACACCCGTCAGATAAAGTCCACCACCGATTGCCCGTAACATATACATGGGTAATATCTGGGTGGTCGTTTCCAAAAAGTTAGGGTACACTAAAAATCCATCAGCATTAAATTCTTTCCACATCAGACTCTGCACTACACCAGCAATGTACATGGGCACCGCGTAGAAAATGATTCCGAGTGTGCCAATCCAGAAATGCACATTGGCTAGTTTCATGGAGTACAGTTTTGTTGCCCACATCCTTGGGATCAGCCAATACAACATCCCAAAGATTAAGAACCCATTCCAACCCAAACCACCAACATGCACGTGTGCAACAATCCAGTCTGTGAAGTGAGCAATGGCGTTTACGTTCTTAAGAGATAGTAACGGACCCTCCAGCGTAGCCATTCCATAAGCTGTAACGGCTACTACCATAAATTTTAAAACAGCATCTTCACGCACCCTGTCCCAGGCACCACGGAGTGTAAGCAAACCATTTAGCATACCTCCCCAGCTTGGGGCAATGAGCATAATGGAGAAAACAACACCAAGTGATTGGGCCCAATCGGGCAAAGCCGTATACAACAGGTGGTGAGGTCCTGCCCAGATGTAAAGAAAAATGAGTGACCAAAAATGTATAATAGATAACCGATACGAATAAACCGGCCGATTCGCTGCCTTTGGCAGGAAGTAATACATCATACCCAGAAAAGGTGTGGTAAGAAAAAACGCAACGGCATTGTGACCATACCACCACTGAACTAAAGCATCTTGCACCCCGGCATAAATAGAATAACTTTTGAAAAGATTGACTGGGATGGCAAGTGAGTTTACAATGTGCAACACCGCCACGGTCACAAACGTGGCTATGTAAAACCAGATGGCCACATACATGTGCTTCTCTCTTCGCATTATGATGGTACCTATCATGTTGATACCAAAAACCACCCAGATTAAAGCGATAGCAATATCAATGGGCCACTCCAACTCAGCATATTCCTTTGATGTGGTTAAGCCTAATGGCAGTGTAATGGCTGCTGCCAGTATGATCAATTGCCAACCCCAGAAGTGGATCCAACTGAGGCTGTCATTGAACATCCGTGCCTTTAATAAACGCTGCATCGAATAATAAACGCCTGCAAACATGGCGTTACCCACAAAAGCAAAAACTACCGCATTGGTGTGCAGGGGGCGGATTCTTCCAAATGAAGTGTACTGAATATCAAAATTAAAAATCGGGTAAAAAAGCTGGATGGCAGCCAGCAAGCCTACTGTCATTCCTACGATACCGAAGATAACGGAGGCGATGATAAAGGCCTTGACAACCTTGTTGTCATAGTGGATTTTTTCTAGTTCCATAGATCGGCTTTGGGTTTATGATTACACATAAAAGTAAAAGCATGCTGAGGAGCCAGATATGATGATGATTAGTGAAAAAGATGATTTTTGTCAGGAAATTGTAGCGGATGAAATAGTATCTGACGAAGAGAAATAAAACAGCTAAATGATCCTCAAAATGATAGTTCATGGCCGATTGCTGGCTTAGTAGTATCCTGCTAAAGTTTTATAACTTTGTTTTGCTCCTGAAAATAGAATCAAATAAGATAAACTATTTCTGAAATTTGAAAACAATTATCCAATAATTGGAAACCAAACAGAGCAAACCAGAATCGGCAATTGTTGAGAAAATAATTAACTCCGTTGATGCAATGCTTATGGGTGAATGCGAGTAGCTAGGAATACTGCCAGTTACAGAGAACATCCTTTCAAAACTTCGCTGAAAGCAAATCAAGTGTTGGACGAAATATTGAGCAACAAAAATTTCAGCGACTTCTAAGTTCAACTAATATCAAGTGAAGAATCTACCCTAAACTTTCTCTGATTTCAGCAAATAAACTTTCTCTGTCTTTCTTTGCCGTTCTCACAAACTTCATATCAGCCGCAGTTTCTTTATCATATTTAGCCGACCATAGAATTGCTTCGGTGAGTAACGGCAACAAGTCAACTCCTTTCTCGGTCAGCCTGTAAATTTTTCTTGAGTTGTGTGCTTCATCAATAGTTCGGGTAACTATTCCCGACTGTTCAAGCAATACCAATCTATCAGCAAGTATATTGGTTGCAATTTTTTCTTCCATTTGTAACAACTCATTGTAGTAGTGTTTGCCTTTGAACATTAAATCACGGATAATTAGAAAAGTCCACTTGTCGCCAAAGATTTCTAAAGCGAAATTTATCGGGCAATCCGATTTACGTTTTTGTGTTGCCATGCACGAAAGGTAATTCAACTACTTGCAATTTACAAGTAGTAGCGTATATTGCAGCCAAACAAATAATAAAATCACAAACATCATGGCTACAATCCACAACGAAATTACAGTAAATGCAAGCATTGACAAGGTTTGGGCAATGCTAACTGACCTTGAACTTTTAGACCAATACGACCCGACAGTAAAGAAATCAACATTGGTTTCAACAGAGAAAACAGGCATCGGAGCAAAAAGAAAAGTTCACATGCTTGATGGCAAAAATTGGTTTGACGAAAGGGTAACTGTGTTCAAGGCAAACGAAGCTCTAACGTATCAATTAACTGATTGTTCGTTTCCCATCAAAGGACTTCAGCACAGTTACAGTTTTGAGAAAGTGGGCAGCCAAACGAAAGTGAAACAAGTAATGGAATACACTGTAAAGTTTGGCTTACTTGGAAAGTTGCTTGATGCAATGATGATACGCAAGCAATCAGATACAGGAATTAAAAAGTTCTTTGCAGGACTTAAATCGTATGCCGAAACTCATTAACTATCACTTATGGCATACAACGAAAAATTAGCAGGCAGAATCAGAGAGTCCATTGCAGTCATTCCAATGGTGGAAGAGAAATTTATGTTTGGTGGAGTATGTTTTAGGCTGAATGGAAAAATGTGGGGGGGTGGTGAAAGACGAAATGATGTGCAGAATAAATCCTGATGTGTATGAAGAGGCATTACAAAAAGATGGCTGCCGGGAAATGGTTTTTACAGGCAGACCAATGAAAGGTTATGTGTTCGTTGACGACACAGGAATGAAAAGCAAAAAAGAATTTGACTACCGGATAAACCTTTGTTTGGACTTTAACAAAAAAGCCAAGGCAGCCAAGAAGAAAAAGAAATAACAGTAGTGGCTGTTGTTATTCCGCCTCATTCCATCAAAAAAAACCAAAAAAAACTTGCGTAAGCAAATGCTTACACGTAAGTTTGAGTAACCAAATACTTACATAAAGTGTCCGACACAGCAAGGCGAGATGTTTTTCAAGCAATAGCCGACCCAACAAGAAGACAGATAATTGAACTTGTTGCACACAAAGCCATGACCTTAAATACCATTGCCGACAAATTTCATATCAGCCGACCTGCCGTTTCTCAACACATTAAAATTTTGAATGAGTGTGGTATTATAGAAATAGAAACCATAGGCAGAGAGCGCTTTTGTAAAGTTCAACCCAAAAGTTTAATACCAGCTTTTTTATGGTTAGAGCAGCATCACAAACAATGGACAGAAAGGATTGATTCCTTTGAGAAGTATGTAAACAAGTTACAATCGCAAAATAGTAAACGAAAAAAGTAAGAAAATGAGCAACGAAAATGACGCATCAAATCGAACACTAACCTTAAAGAAGGTTATCAACGCACCAGTAAAATTAGTTTGGGAAGCATGGACAAAATCCGACCATGTAATGCAATGGTGGGCTCCCCCAGGAATGAAAATAAATTTGATTGAACACAATTTCCAAATTGGCGGCAAATGGAAATATTCAATGCCAATGCCCGATGGAAATCTATTTATTTCGGAAGGCACATACTTAGAAATAGAACAATATAAAAAAATTGTAACCACAGCAGATTTTAAACCAATGACAGAAGATGTAGAGTTGCATGTTCTGTTTGAGGCAGATGGAGAGAAAACTAATTTCACATTCAGCGTTATTCATACAACTGAAGAATACTGTAAGGCACAAGAAAAAATGGGCTTCTACAACGGCTGGGGTTCTGCATTTAACAGAATGGAAGCATTAATAATTAGTCAAAACAAAAAATAAATAATCATGCCTCTACACATAAACATCCTCGCAATTTTGGTAGCTGCTGTTGCCAACTTTATCATTCAAATGATTTGGTATACTGCTCTCTTTTCAAAATCGTGGAGCAAAGAAATGGGTTACGACCCAAACATGAGACCCGATACAAAAACAATGCTTAAAGGAATGGCACTTACTATTGTAGGAACTTTTCTTTTTGCATGGGTGCTGGCTTTCTACTTAGCCGGATGGCAATATATTCCCGGTGCAAAAGAAATGAGCCCTTTGGTAACAGGCATAAATTCCGCTATCTCTGTATGGATTGGTTTTTTTGTTCCCGTTCAGTTGAGTAGAGTTGTTTGGGAGAAACATTCCTGGAAGCTATTCTTCATTAATAGCGGTTATCATTTGGTTGCGACAGGGGTTGTTGCACTAATTCTTTCTTACTGGACTTAACAGGCAAGCAAAGTGTTGTAAGGCCTTGTGAAATGACAGCTCCGAAATCGCGCACACATTGCCTGACCACACTTGCAGCCCACATCCAAAGCCAGTCAAAGAGAGTGCTCAGCGTAGCTAATGTAGCGAGGTGAGACAAGACCCCACGGCTGGCAACAAAACTGCATAAAACATGGCGGGATTCAGTGTTGCATTGCAGTTTCTTCGTTTAGTTTCTGCCACGTGACAAGGCGCATATTTTAAAAGGCCCATCTGCAAGCCATGCAAGCCCTTCCCTAATAAGAATACGAAAGTCGCAGAAATCCCTTCCAATAATTGGACTTGGAATCTATTTCAATAGTTCATAGTTTTGTGAACTATTAAACAATTCCGTATGGCTGACAAAAAGATTTTTGAGTTACACGCTGAGGTGTGTAAAGCATTGGGACATTCCCTACGGATTGAAGTAATTGACTTATTGCAAGACAAAGAACTGTGTTTCACAGATATTTTGGATGTGACCGGGGGACTAAAATCGAACCTTTCCCAGCATCTTTCAGTAATGACAAAAAAAGGAATCCTGAAAGTTAGAAGGGAAGGACAGTGCAATTACTTTTCGCTTTCGTCCAGGAAAGTCGCACAAGCATGCAGACTAATGCGTGAAGTACTAATAGATAATCTTAAAAAACACAAAGCAATTCTTGAAACCATATAATTTATCACACATGAGCAAGACAATTTTAGTGTTAGGAGCAGGAACCGGTGGAGTTGTTACTGCAAATGAATTAAGCAAGAAAGTCGGAAAAGAAACGAGAATACTCATCTTTGAAAAAGAAGAAAATAATGTTTTTGCCCCTTCCCTGCTTTGGTTAATGGTTGGTAAAAGAAAACTAAATCAAGTTTTAAGAAAAACCCGCAAAATTGCCAGAGAAGGTGTTGAAGTTATAATCGGTGAAATTAGAAAAGTAGACCCCGCTCTAATCTCCGTTACGGTAAATGGAAAAGAATATAAAGGAGATTATTTGGTTGTTTCACTTGGTGTAGAACAAGTTTCAGAACACAACTTAAATAATTTCGGCACGGATTTTTACACACTTGATGGGGCAGCGAATTTTAACGAGCAACTACAAAAGTTTAAAGGAGGAAAAATTGTTGCTTTAATTCCTTCACTTCCTTTCAAATGTCCGGCTGCACCTTATGAAGCAGTAATGCTGATAGAGAGTTATATCCGTAAAAAAGGATTGGCCGATAAAACAGAAATTTCCCTTTACACGCCTGAACCCGGACCAATGCCTGTTGCGGGAAAGGAATTATCAGCAGCAGTTAGGCAAATGGTAGAGACGAAGGGGATAAAATATTTTCCAGGACACCAATTTATATCGGCAACCGAAAAAACTTTGACTTTCAATCCCGTCTCTGGCGGGAGTAAAATTGTTGATTATGATTTGTTGGTTTACACTCCCAAACATCAATGCCCATCGGTAATTAAGCAAACTCTGTTAGTTGGAAAATCAGGTTGGATTGAAGTGAACCGAAATACCCTGGAAACGACCTTTCTAAATGTATACGCTATTGGCGACATAACTTATATTCCACTTGAGCTAGGTAAACCATTGCCAAAAGCAGGAGTATTTGCGCATAATCAGGCAGAAACCGTTGCTCATAACATCGCTCAAAAAATTGCTGGAAAAATACCTGACAAAACATTTAACGGAGACGGGCAATGCTTCATTGAACTAGGGGAAGGAAAGGCAGGTTATGCCGGAGGTAATTTTTATGGTTCACCTTTGCCTCTTGTAAAAATGAAAAAGCCTGGGTTCATCTGGCATTGGACAAAAGTCTGGTTTGAAAAATATTGGTTCTTCAAATACTTCTAAACATAAAAATATGAGCAAAATACTAATCATCATTAATGATGCCCCATATGGAACAGAAAAAGCATACAATGCTTTACGGCTAGCCAATCAATTAGGCAAAGAACATCCTGATGTTCAAGTAAGAATATTCCTGATGGCCGATGCGGCAAGTTGTGCTGTTGCCAACCAGACAACTCCCAATGGTTATTATAACATTGAGAGAATGCTAAAATTATCTTTGACGAAAGGGGCAAAAGTGAAAATCTGCGGAAGTTGTGCAGAGGCCAGAGGACTTAAAAATGCTCAACAAATTGATGGGACTGAAATTAGTACAATGGCAGAACTGACAAACTGGGTAGTGGACAGTGATAAGATATTGACATTTTAGTTTATGCGAGAAGAGTTTTCTTCATTCATACTTGCCAATAAGAACTATGAAGCCACTTCTGTTTTCTTGCCAGAAAATTTATTACGCGAGTCAAGGAGACAGAAAAACATTTCGGATTGCAATGTTCCCGAAATTTGCATCCTAGACCCTGATGGTGATTTAGCTGATTACCTTTTGAAAAAAGAGTATGCAAGAAAAAGCAATTGTTGGGCTTGCTACCATTCAAATTTATACACATTTCAAATTGACGACATTGATATTGGAATAATTCCTTGCATTGTCGGTGCTTCTTATGCTGTTCTTGTCGCAGAGCAACTTTTTGTCTCAGGATGCAAATATTTGATCAGTGTTACATCAGCGGGAATAATTAAACAGCCTTCAACGAACAAACGATTTGCTTTAATTACGGAAGCCATAAGAGATGAAGGAACCAGTTATCACTATTTACCTAAAGAAGTGGCATCATCCATTCCAGAAAAGCTTTATCAAAAAATGAGTAAGCATACAGGTAATGAAGTTTGCCCTTGGTTTGATTCAAAAAGCTGGACAACTGATGCCCCTTACAGAGAAACAGCAACAGCGATTTCAGCAATGGAAACTGAGAACGTTACCTGTGTTGAAATGGAAGCAGCAGCATTATATGCTTTTGCTCTGGCTAAGAATAAAAATGTAATTTGTTTTGCCCACTTAACAAATACAATGGCGCAACAAAAAGGTGACTTTGAAAAAGGAGAGTATTTCGGAAGTATTGACACTATAAATTTGCTAAAAGAAGTAACAAAGAGGCTGGGGTACAAATCATATTGACCCCATTAATCAATGTAAAAGTCCGTTGCAAAATGATGCAACAAGTCGAGTGCCTTTAGTCAGGGCCAAAATATTCCAACTAACTCACTGGAATGATTAAACTATAAGTCAAGATCTTTTACACTCTACTAACCAATCCCACGGAAAAGGAGCTTTCATCCATAAGGGAGGCGATTGAAATTCCGTGTTCCACTTGTATTCTACTTTATCAAGAGCTGATATCTTTAATCCGGCTTGGGTAAATAATAACTCTAACTCGCTAGCTAAATAGTGCTTTGTTGGCACATTATCGATATAGAGGATGCCTCTGATAATATCAGTTTTACTGCCCTTAAAACAATGTAATTCATCCGAACTTATCTTTTCTGGCTTAACTCCTTCACGGATATACCAATCGATTAACCGCCAGGAAGAAAATAAAGCAGACTCCAGAGATGGAAGCACCACTACTGCAGACGCCTTTTTTCTCAACGCCCTTGCTATATTTTTCAGCATGCTTACATTTTTTTCAAGTGCGGGAAGCATCACTACGTTGCAGCAGAAAAGAAAATCACAAGCGGGTAACCTAATATTTCGCTTAGACAGATCCATTTGCATTAACGAAATATTTTGAAAGTGCCTTTGCTCAGCTTGATTTAAAAGTTCTTGTGAAATATCAATCGCCAGAATCTTACCGAATAATGGTGACAAGTAAGAAAAAGATTTACCATTGCCACACCCAAAGTCGATTACACTTTTCCTTTTGCCGGAATGTTTAGAAAAGTAAAAACGAAGTTTCGTTTTTAAGTCACTCTTAAAAACATCAAATATTTCGTTGTTATAATTATTGCCAATACCATCCCAATGCGATTGTTCATTCATGTATCGTACAATAATGGTCTGGAAGGAATAATTATTTGTTGTTTCGTTAATTAACGATTGGTTGTGCCGGGTGTAGGAGTTAGAAATTCTTTCCATGAAGCTCCACTATCAGAAGACCGGCCGAATGAGATGTTTTCGTTTTGCTTCCCAAACGTGAGCCGATCAATAGTACGGCCATGTGTATCATAAAATCCAATAAATTCACCGTCCTGATCCAATTTAAAGCCGAGATGCAACACTCCACGATCGGGATTTCCATCTGCCCATATCAATAGAAACCCGCCAGGTTGAATGGAAGTTATTTCAGGGCTTTTTACAGGAATCCGATAAGCCAGAGGTCTCAATGAGTCCTGAGAAAAATACATTCCACCTATATCCACTGAAACACTTCCAGCATTATAAATCTCTATCCAGTCTTCAAACGCATTTTCCTTTGTCATAGCCTCAGAGCAGCATGACGAATTGTTGGTCATAAACTCATTTATGTACAACCTAGGTTGCTCCTTCCTTAAAAAGAAAAAGGCGATTCCGGCAGCCATTAATAACCCTAACCCAAGGAAACCGAATTTATTTAATGATGTTGTCATACTTTAGTAACGTCCAGAATGAATTTATCCTTCCAAATTCTTTGCAAGTTAATAATAACTCCACGAATGAGCAGTATGGCGATATAACACTCTCATAAATTTTTTTAAATAAACCGTGCCCACAAAATCAATACAAATTTGAGCGGCAACAGATCCCAGGCTTAATAGAGAATAATTTTGGTTATATTATTTTCACTTGGTCATATTGCAAGTAATAACTTAAATGCGAGGTATTTGTTTAAGTCTCTTCGTATACTTTCTAAACTACTTATTCTATTTCCCTGCTTTCGTGTTCCGTATTACTAATTGAAGAATCAAAAATAAAATCGTAATATTCCATAAACTGCAGATTCAACGATGGAGTCATTTCTAAATTTCTTTGAAACAATGCCAGTCTGGCAAAGATTGGCATGGGTAGTAACCTGCCTGGTTATTTGTTGGATTCTGGAAGGGAACTACCCTTTGTTTAGCTTTTCGTATCGGAAATGGAAACATGCCGGAGTAAATTTTTTTTTCCTCACAACCACACTAATCATCAACGTGATTTTCGGGATTGCTACTGTAGGAATTTTTGTATGGATCAAGCAATATCATATCGGCCTTACCTTTTATATTGACTTACCCATTTGGCTGGAATTGCTCACGTGCATTCTCATCTTTGAATTAATGGCTCAGTATCTTATACATTATCTTCTACATCGCATAAAGTGGATGTGGAAGTTTCATATGATCCACCATAGCGACACACACCTCGATGCTACTTCGGGCACCCGGCATCATCCCGGAGACTTTGTCATGCGAGAAATATTTGCACTTGCCGCTGTTGTGGTTACTGGAGCCCCAACGGGATACTATTTCTTTTACCGGTTTTGCACGATCTTTTTTACGTATTTCACACATGCCAACATTAACTTTCCGAAATGGCTCGACAAGCCATTAAGTTTAGTTTTCATAACACCGAACATGCATAAATTTCATCATCACTATCAGCGTCCCTGGACGGATAAAAACTTTGGTAATATCTTTTCCATCTGGGATAGGCTATTTGGAACATTCGTGTATGGAGACCCAAAACAAATACGCTATGGATTGGATGTGCTGGAAGATGCTAAAGATGAGAACATTGGCTATCAGTTAAGAATACCTTTTAATAAATCCATTAAAACTGATTACTAGGTTTGAATATAGCTTTTCCACAACTTTATATTTCGTAACGGGCACCTTGATTGTCCCAGGATGGAGCACACTAGTCCCGAAGAACAATAAATAAATATAAGCGGCTTGAACAGAGACTGTATCAACTAGGTTAACAGTCCCATCTTATGCTGAAATACTCCCGCAATCGTCTGTGCACGACTTTTCACTTCATCGGCTTTAAAGCCCTCAAAGTGCTCATCAACTGTTTGAGTGAATAATTCTAGCCACTTGTTAAAATGAGAGGTGTTAATAGCAAGCTGAACATGCTTTTGAAAAGGATTGCCCTGATAGGAAAGGTCGCCTAATAACATTGACGACCAAAAGTTGTACATAATGGGGAGATGATTTGGCCAATCTACGTGTTTGAAAACAGGCCCGAGAAGATTATCGATTTTTACTTTAACGTAAAAAGAATCAACTAACAAAATGATATCCTTCCGATCACCAATATCTTTCATCTAAAATTGTGTTTTGCGATTTTTTTTTATACTGCACTGTCCCCTCTTAGTAGCGGTACTAATAAAACAACAAAGTCTTTGCCTGCAAGTTATCTTGGAGTGAACTTAGCAGGCGAAAACAATGTAAGAAGGTATTTCCGGTTAATTAAATCTACTTTTTAGCGGGAGGCAAAAGAACTGCATCCACAACATAGACTATGCCATTCGATGCGGGAACTGTCCCTAAAATATTGGCACCGTTCACTGTATATTTTCCATCTTTAATAGCAATGACCACATTGTCCAGATTCACCTGATTTATAGTCTGACCATCTTTTAGATTCTCCAATTTATAAACTCCTACAGCCACATGGTATTCCAAAATATTACGTAAGGCATCCTTACTTTCTGGCTTAAGCAAGCCTTCCACTGTTCCAGCCGGTAATAAATTAAACGCTGCATTAGTTGGCGCGAATACAGTGAAGGGTCCAGCGTTGGCAAGTACATCTACATATTCTGCCGTTTGTAATGCTGTCACCAAGGTTGTATGGTCAGGTGATCCAACGGCCACCCGAACAACATCTTTTTGTGACACATCATCCTGAACTGAGGATTGACCACCACCTGCGGGAATTTCTTCAACAGCAGTAGTCGTTTCTTGGTTTCCGCCACCGCAGGAAAACAAAAACATTGATAAGGAAGTTAGAATAGCAAAATAGGCTTTTTTCGTTTTCATGTGTCTTTACGTTTAAGTCTTTGGTTTTACAAAGGGGCAATTTGGAGTTTACCGCTCGTCTCTGAAATGATATTTATCAGTTTTATTGTCCATTTGGCAATATTCCTACAATTCAGCTAGATGGAATATGATTCTAGTCATATTCTGGGGTAGTAGTTTTTACATCCCATTTAAGAGTCTGGGCAAAGGAGATCTTGAAAATTCAATTTCACTCACTGTTTATACGCAAAATAAAAACTAAAAACAATGATAAAAACGTATGATACCTATGATTAAGATCATAAGCAACTTGCTATTGTGACGATAGCTTTGCTGTGATCCAACTAAACCTGAACACATATGGTAGCAACAGATGAAACGATTGATAGAGCCACTGCTACAGTAGCTGATATTGCCTTATACTTTCCCCAAGCAATTGAGGTATTAAATAGGTACAACCTTGACTATTGCTGTAATGGCAAGAAAAATTTTGATGACGTATGCAAGCAGCACAATCTCAATCCCGAACAAATTTGGTTTGAACTTTTGGGGACGAATGTTGATTCTGGTACAAATAACCATATGAGGTTCGAAACCTGGGATCTTCCATTACTAATTGATTTCATCCTTCAGAATCATCATCAATATGTTCGCGAATCCATTCCGAAAATCCGGGAATTATTAGATAAGGTATGCAACGTTCACGGTGATGAACAACCTGAACTTCATAAAGTAAGAGAGAACTTTAATAGTTTGGCAGAAGAGCTATTTGCGCATATGCCAAAAGAAGAAGAAATTTTGTTCCCTTCTATTAACAGAATCATTCAACAAAATAATGGGTTCATAAAAAGTTCCACGCGACTTGGAAATTTGAATTCCCCCATCTTAGTGATGGAACATGAACATGAAACTGCGGGTGATCTGATCAAATCCATACGATCGCTCACTAATGGTTATACACCGCCAGCCTTTGCTTGTCCTACTTATCAAATTACATTTAAGATGCTCAAGGAATTTGATAATGATCTGATGCAGCACATCCACCTGGAGAATAATATCCTGTTTCCAAAGGCAAAAATGCTGTCTGTAAAATAAATACCTATGGAGCTGAATCAACAAATATTAAGTGACCTGATTATTTATATGAAATATGCCAGGTATCTGTCCGATCTAAAACGGAGAGAAACGTGGCCTGAGATCTGTATGAGGTATGAATCCATGATGGTTGAAAAATATCCTCAACTCGAAAAAGACATCCAGCACTGGATGCAATTTGTTTACCAGAAAAAAGTGTTGCCCTCTATGCGTGCCATGCAATTTGCGGGAGCCGCCATCGCACGCAATCATAGTCGCATTTACAATTGTGCCTACTTACCTGTAGATGATGTGCGGGCATTTTCAGAAACGTTGTTCTTGCTACTGGGAGGAACTGGCGTTGGTTATTCAGTTCAATATCACCATGTTGAGAAATTGCCGTCCATTCAAAAAGCAGAGAAGACAAAAAAATTTCTAATCGGAGATAGCCTGGAAGGGTGGGCCGATGCCATAAAAGTTTTGCTGAAAGGATATTTTGGGTTAAGCGAATATTTGCCTGAATTTGATTATTCCGATATACGCACAAAGGGCACCCGGTTGGTGACAGCTGGTGGGAAAGCGCCCGGCTCAGAACCACTCAAAATATGCGTAGCCCACGTGCAGGCCGTACTCGATCGAAAACAAAATGGCGAAAAGCTCACACCGCTGGAATGTCATGACATCATGTGTTATTTGGCCAATGCAGTGTTGGCAGGGGGAATTAGAAGGTCGGCAATGATTTCTTTATTCTCTGCAGAAGATGAGGAAATGTTGACCTGTAAGTTCGGTAACTGGTGGGAATTAAATGAACAACGAGGCAGAGCTAACAATTCAGTTGTACTGCCACGAGAGTCAACTACCCGCGTCCAATTTTTTACGCTGTGGAACAAAATCGAAGTATCGGGCTCGGGTGAACCTGGATTCTACTTTACCAATGATCTGGACTGGGGAACAAATCCCTGCTGCGAAATTGCCTTACGTCCTTTTCAATTTTGTAATCTTTGCGAGGTAAATGTATCGGATATCTCCGATCAGGAAGATTTGAATGAACGTGCCAGGGCCGCAGCCTTTCTAGGAACCTTACAAGCTGGCTTCAGCAACTTTCACTATCTGCGTGAAGTATGGAAGAAAACAACAGAAGAAGATGCGTTGATTGGTGTAGGTATGACAGGAATTGCCAGTGGAGTTGTAGCCCAATACGATTTACTGGAAACCTCTGAAGCTGTTAAAAAGATGAATCTGAAGACCTCCGCACAGATTAAAATTGAGTTCGCAGCAAGAAACACAACCATTAAACCGTCTGGCACAACGTCACTTGTCTTGGGTACTTCATCTGGTATTCACGCCTGGCACAATGACTATTATTTAAGAAGAATCCGGATTGGTAAGAATGAAGCACTTTATCAATATCTCTATATTTACCATCCTGAATTATTGGAAGATGATCTGCTGAACAGTAAGCAAGGCATCATACGAATACCACAAAAAGCTCCTGAGGGAAGTATTCTGAGGACAGAAGATGTAATGGATTTGCTACACCGTATTAAAAAATTCAATAGCGAGTGGGTCAGAAATGGATTTCGAAGAGGAAATAATGCAAACAATGTATCAGCCACCGTATCTATTCAGGATGAAGATTGGAAAAGAGTAGGTGAATGGATGTGGGACAATAAAGCATCTTATAATGGACTAAGCGTTTTACCATTTGATAACGGCAACTACAAGCAAGCTCCTTTTGAAGATTTAACAAAAGAACAATTTGAAGCTTTGGAAAAAAGTCTTAAAGCCATCGATTTAACGGGTGTCTTTGAGAATGAAGACGAAACAGACCACAAGGCAGAAGCTGCGTGTGCCGGAGGAGCGTGTGCGATTGTCTAAACCAATCATTTATGATCTGAGTCATAAGAATAACAGCCAAATCGAACTACTTTCGCACCAAACCAAAAAGGTATGGACACTAATTTTATTCAATTCTTAATGAATCCGAAGAAATGGTGGATACCTCTCACCATTATTCTTGCGGTAAGTATAACAGGAGTTTCGATCATCGGGTATGATACCTACTACAAGGCGCCTCCTATTCCCGATTACATTGCCGAAAATGGCGAATCAGTTTTCACGCACGATGAAATTTTAGCAGGCCAGTCGGTCTTTCAAAAATATGCTTTAATGGAGTACGGAAGCATGTTTGGAGATGGAGCTAACCGAGGGCCTGACTATACCGCCCAGGCTCTTCATCAGATTACTTATTCCTTACAGCAGTATTATGCCAATCAACCGGATATTACAAAGTTGGAATGGTTGGGTGTAGCTGCGCAAGTTCAGCGCGAGATTAAAGAAAACAAGTACAGCAAAACAAATAATCAGGTCAAGCTATCGCCTGCTCAAGTATATGCTTGCGAGCAGTTGACAGTTTATTACCTGGACATTTTTAAAGGAACTGGAAAACAGTCCCTAAAACCGGCTAACTACATTAAGACAGATCTTGAAATAAAACAACTCTCTGCTTTCTTCTTTTGGGGATCCTGGGTTTGTGGTGTAGAGAGGCCAGGCAAAGAATATAGTTATACACATAACTGGCCCTATGATGCCACGGCAGGCAATACCCCATCTCCTGCCGTAATCATCTGGTCTATTATCGGTTCGTTAGGATTGATGCTTGGATTGGGCATTGTACTGTATTACCATGGTAAGCTTGAAAAGCTTAATGATTTTGCATATACCGACAATTCCGGCCCTCTGATGACGCAGGAGGGCGTTGCTACATTTCAACCTACTGCATCACAACGTGCTACCTTCAAATATTTTTATCTTGCTATTCTACTTTTTATAGTGCAAGTAACTGCTGGCATTTTAACGGTACATGATTTTTTGAACTTCACAACCTTCTTTGGCTATGACATTCGAGGCATTCTACCCATTACCATTACTCGCAGTTGGCACGTACAACTTTCTATTCTCTGGATTTCTACCTGTTGGATTGGGGCCTCCTTTTTTATTGCCCCGCTGTTAAGTCCGCAAGAACCTGCTAATCAACGGTCAGCTATTAATTTGATTTTTGGATTGATCGTAATTTTGGGAGTAGGTTCAATGGTGGGAATCTATGCTGGACCGCTTGGCATTTTCAAAAATTGGTATTGGTTTGGGCATCAGGGTTGGGAATATGTTGAGCCCGGGAAGCTATGGCAGGGATTACTTTTTGTTATTCTGGCCTTGTGGTGCTTCATCTTGTTCAAAGCGCTTAAGCCAAGCATAAAAGTTGGACAACCCTGGCAATTACCAAATTGGCTGGTCTACTCTACGTGCAGCATTCTTGTACTCTTGCTTTCCGGCTTTGTGGCAACGCCCAAAACTAATTTTGTGATTGCTGATTTCTGGCGTTGGTGTGTGATTCACATGTGGGCTGAGGCGTTCTTTGAAGTATTTACGACAGTGCTGGTTGGATATTTTATGGTATTAATGGGACTGGTAAGTAAACAAGCTGCCATACGTGTAATCTATATTGCAACCTTACTTTTCCTTGGATCAGGTTTACTTGGTATTTCTCATAATTTTTATTGGAACGCCAAACCCGTTGGTACGATGGCATTGGGCTCCGTCTTTTCAACGCTGCAAGTCATACCACTTATCCTACTTATGCTAGAGGCCTGGCGTTTTCAAAAATTGCCGGCCGTTGCGGCCATGTCCAATGGCACCTCCGGCTTATTAAACAATAAATTTGGTATGCCTGAAGTATTCCTCTTTCTTATTGGTGTGAACTTTTGGAATTTTTTTGGTGCCGGTGTATTGGGGTTTATCATAAATCTTCCTCTGGCTAACTATTATGAACACGGAACGTACCTCACTGTCAATCATGGTCATGCTGCGCTGATGGGAGTATATGGGAACCTTTCTATTGCTACCATCTTGTTCTGCAGCCAACTTCTTACGGAAAGTAATCATTGGAAGGGAAAAGTATTCCGTTTATCTTTTTGGTCTATCAATATTGGATTGCTGCTGATGGTTTTGTTGGATCTTTTCCCAGCTGGCATACTGCAATTCCAGGCAGTGGTTGAGAAAGGGCTTTGGTTTGCCCGTTCAGCTGAATTTATAGACAGTACGTCTTTTCAAACATTGACCTGGATGCGTATCGTTGGTGGAAGCATTTTTGTGGTAGGTGGAGTTATCCCATTAACTTATGCTATTACTTCAGCAGCTAAACACTTTAAAAAATCAGTAAATAATCTTTCTAAAAAAGGTAATGTTATAGAAAGTGTCAAGAATTAAATTAATCGTCACAACCAATTATTAAACTTACAACGGCTCTTCATTCCTTTCGCATACTGATTATGGGGCTGACATTTAAAATAAACTCTCCCATTGAAGAGCTCGTTTTGTAATATCCCCAGTGATGTCGGTTATTGAAGATCGACTTATTGAAATGATGCGGAAGCAATTAACGAAAGCTACTCGCCTATTTTAAAAATATTTACTTTTGCAAGCATACTGATCATGAGACGCTGGAAAAATATTATAAACAAACCCTCCTGAGAATACCATCCGGTATTCTACTTCCCACTTGTGTCGGCATTACTGATACTACTTAATCTTCTCAATGGAAAATTGTAATCAATCTATTATGAAAACAATCATAGAACCTTTTAAAATAAAATCTGTAGAACCTCTTTTTTTTACTACAAAAGAGCAGCGCTCTATAATTCTAAAAAACGCCTCTTATAATCAATTTTTAATTCGAGCCAATGACGTTCTCATTGATTTGCTTACGGATAGTGGCACTTCTGCCATGAGTAGCGCACAATGGGCTGGCATCATGATCGGTGACGAGTCCTACGCAGGCAGCAATAGTTTCTACAACTTTGAAGAAACAATACAACAGATTACGGGAATGCCCGTAATTATTCCTACTCACCAGGGACGGGCTGCCGAAAAAATTCTTTTTTCAGTAATAGGAAGCAAAGGAAAATACATCGTAAGTAACACACTGTTTGACACCACCCGGGCAAATATTGAATACAGTGGTGCTGAGGGTGTTGATTTACTATGCGCTGAAGGCAAAGTCCCCTCTGTACCATCTCCTTTCAAAGGCAATATGGATATCGAAGCTTTGAAGAAATTTATTACGGCAAAAGGCGCAGCTAATATTCCACTTTGTATAATAACAATTACGAACAATTCGGGAGGTGGGCAGCCTGTGAGTATGCAGAATATTAAAGATGTAAAAGCCATTTGCAGTAAATATCATATTCCCCTGTTCATCGATGCTTGTAGGTTCGCAGAGAATTGTTATTTTATTAAGCAAAGGGAAGGTAAATATGCCGGTACCTCTATACCTGATATTGCGCGCGAATTATTTTCTTATGCAGATGGATGTACGATGAGTGCCAAGAAAGATGCCTTTGCCAACATTGGCGGCTTCCTTGCCATGCGCAGTGAACAACTCGCCTTGCAATGCAGAAATTTATTGATCATCACAGAAGGCTTTACTACATACGGAGGTCTCGCAGGCAGGGACTTGGAAGCAATTTCCATTGGCCTAAAGGAAGTGATGGATGAACATTATTTACAATATCGAATTCGGTCCATTGAGTATTTAACTGAAAAACTATCTGCAGCTGGTGTGCCTGTTATGCAGCCTGCTGGCGGCCATGCTGTATATTTAGATGCCAAAGCATTTCTATCACATATACCTGTTCATCTATATCCTGGCCAGGCATTAACGGGAGCCTTATATTTAGAAGGAGGTATTCGAAGTGTTGAAATTGGTTCGTTAATGTTTGGCAAATATGCTACTGATGGAAGGCTCATTCCGGCCATGATGGAACTAGTAAGACTGGCCATACCACGTAGAGTATATACACAAAGTCATATTGATTATGTGGCTGAGGTTATTATAGAGGTATTCAACAATCGACAAAAAATAAAAGGACTGACAATTACATATGAAGCTCCAACCTTACGACATTTTACTGCAAAGTTGGCGGAGCAGGTGTAATTCGCGAACGAAGCACCAGTACGACAAGCGTAATGAAATAGAGAAGAATACCCACCCCAGAAAGGATACCACTCATCATTCTTCCATCCATATCATGGATGGCATCTGACCCTATGCGTAGTAAAAGTGAACCCTGAACTAATAATAACCATCCGTATAAAATTGAGTGATACGGCTTGAAAGTAATACCAAGGACGCCAGGTAAGATAATTGGGCCATGAGCAAAAATCATAGAGAACGTATAACCCATAAAAAATACATGCAGCAAAATATCATATGAAAAAATAGCATCTGGCAACACTATTAATAAAATACCTTCAACAATTAACCAAGCGTTCGCCAACAGTAGGGCTGTCGATGAAAACCGGGTGAGACCCTCCTTTTTTAATCCGATTCGTATCACATCATGCCGTAGCATCCATATGGCAATACTTAAAAGTGCTATCCCTGAGAAATACTTTCCTATTTCATGAAAAGGTACGATAACCCCAACCACAAAAAGGAAAAGAAATCCCAGTAAGAAATATTTATTTCTTACTGAAACAGGCAGAAATTTAGACAACTCCAAACGTTCGCCTGTAATCGTCAATAATAAAAAACCCATCCACCATGGAAATGCAGCAGGATATAATTGCTTTTGAATAAGCATCGCATTTCCAATGATTAAGCAGCAGGCACCTATGAACATCAATGCCACCGAAAGGTCACGAGGATATAGAAATAAATAATAAGCTTGAATAGATAATAGCCCAACGCTTCCGGCTATTAAGAAGACGAGGCCCGGTTGAAAATATCCGGGGACTGCCATGATGAGGCTGAGGGAACTAATAAAAGGAACCACTAATACATAATTTCTCTTTAGTGGAATTGCCTTCTCCAACGCAATAAGGGTCGTCAAAAAACCGCCCACCATTATCGCTCCATGATGCATAGCCACAGCGGCAACAGGAAAATTCCAGCCAATCCGGATCAACCCTGCCCATACACCCGCCAACAGGTTTATTACGGCAAGTATCATAAACGGAACACGCAGATACACCATGGAAGTATTGGTTAAAATAACTTGCCGTCAGATATCCTTCTTCACAAATATTCTCATGGCCAGCAACAAGGGAGTTAGTGTCCAGGCCACCAGAAAAAGTATTGAGTAAATGATACCCATACTATTGCCAAAGAAATTCTTATAAAACGCACCCGTATATCCCATCAAGGCAGATAAATCCAATTTCAATAATATAATGATACGGGCCAGGTCGATGGGGTTGAGCGAAACCAAGGTTAAAGTAACTTTTTCTAAAGGGTAATCGCTGAAACTATAGATGATATATAAAATCAGGCCATCATAAATTAACGTAAAATAAAACCAAAATAATAGTGCCACCCCAATTGCCTTTGCTTTGTCCCGGGTAGCTACAGAAGCCGCAAATGCCAATGCCACAAATACAAAAGTCAATAAAAGACCTGCCATAATGAGGTAAACAGAACTTTCACTAAAATTCAAAAGTAGTATCGGTATGGCTACACCAATAATATAGGCTGCCGATAGAGCCAGTGAAATAGAAAAGTACTCTGCAAAGTAAATTGTCTTACGACTAACAGGTTGGGCGAGAAGGAGCTCAATAAACTCATACGAGTTATAAAAATGTATTGTGGTGAAAATAATACTAACCAAGGGTACCACCAAAAGAATAATATTCAGTAGGCTTAATGTAGCTTTCCCCGGATCGCTGTCAAGGCTGAACATACTGGATGTAATGACCAACAATAAAAATGCATATAGCATGACAAACCGATTACGCAGAATATCGTATAAAACATATTTTGCTATCTTCATCATACTATTTCAGTTTTCTTTAGATTTCTCTTCATAATGGTAGCAATAGCACGACCCAACTTTAATTCTCCTGTCTCCTCTTTCAAAAGATCGATCGTGTCATTAAATAAAATCTTGCCGTCTTCCAGGTACACCACATTCGATGTCAATTCATCCAGGTCACTCATAATGTGAGAGGTAATCAAAAAAGTACGGTCTCTATTCTTCTCAGAAAGTATTTTTTCCTTAAGGATTTCCACTGCAATCGGATCCAGGCCTGCGGTTGGTTCGTCCAATATCATAATTCGGGGATTGAATAAGAAGGCAAGCGAGGCGCTGACTTTTTGCCGAGTTCCACCGGAAAGCGTATGCATACGTTTATCTCTCATGTAATCAAGTTTAAACTCTTTTATCAAATCCTCATCAATATGAGATTGATCTTGCCGCAAGTCGCGAATCATATCAAAGATTTGTCCAATCTTCATTTGGTCCGGGTAACGGCCAATCTGCGGCATATAGCCAATCAGATTGCGATAGCTCCAATCATTGGTAATCGACTTCCCGTTTACACTAACAGTGCCTGTATCTGGCAATACCATTCCCAGGACGCACTTAATCAATGTGGTTTTTCCTGAACCATTGGGGCCAATCATCGCATACGACTTGCCATGATTAAAATCGACCTGAATGGATTTCAAGACTTCAAGTTTTCCAAACCGTTTACTTAAATCAGAAACTATAATCATAATTGCGCATAGCAGGATGTAAATCTTTTAAATTTTCAGGAGTAATAGAAGGCACAATTTTTTCAGTCCGGTCGAGCATGTACACCAAAAAGCTACGCCATAACATAACCGCAGCCGGCATCTTCTCAACGACCATTGAATACAAACTTACCGGGTGAAAAGGAACATCGCCAACCCTATCCTTATTTAAATCATAGCCCTCATACTTATCCCAGTAGTTAGCATCCAGGGTATTCAAAACCAATGATCCATTAGTGGCCATGTCGAATGTATTGGAAAGAAAACAATTTTTTGAGAATACATTCTCATCACAGTTAGCCTGCATTTTAACAGCCCAGCCGTTGTCACTAAAAACATTTCGATCAAAATGACAGCGGCTTGAACCCTCCATGTAAATGGCCACTGTATTTTTCGCAAAGCGGTTATTCTGAACATCAGCATCCCCAATATCTTTTAATAATAACCCATAGGAGGAAGAACCCCAATTGTCTTCAAAACGGTTTCCAATCATCTTTACACCTTTGGTATACATAACCGCAACACCGGCTCCATTATTCTGAAATATATTGGAACGGTATTCATCGTTATGAGAAAACATGAAATGTAAACCATAACGCATGTTGTGATGGCTAAAATTACTTTCGACAAGTGAATGAGTGACGAATTCAAAATAAATGCCATCGCGATGACCGCTGACTGTATTGTTACGAATAGTAATAGAATCACATTTCCAGGCATGGATGCCATTGCCGATTTGGTGCTCGGCTTCTGCATTAGCGTGTAAGACATTATTTTCAATCCAACATCCTTTGGAGTTAGCTAAGTGTATCCCGAAAAATGTATCTTCAAATTGATTATTCAACACCCTTAATCGTTTTACTTCGATAGCGTTAATAGCGGATATATCATTGATGCTTCCCACTCCGGTATTGATCATACGCAAACCAATAATTGATACATCATTGGCCACAATCGTAAATATTTCAAATTTATTTTCGCCATCTAAGACTGGGTAGTTGATTCCGATAAGGGTGATCGATTTTTTTTGAATGACTAAGTTGCCTTCTTTGTAAACACCTGGCATGATACGGAGTGTATCACCATCCACTGAAAGTTCTATTGCTGATTTTATTGAATTTAGCTTTCCATTCGGATCAACTACCCAGGTTTTGGCGAAAGAAAAAAAGGAAAAAGGAAAAAGGAACAAAAAAATAATTCCCTTCATCACTTGTACTGTGTGGTCACTTCGCCCCAACCAAGATAAATTCCTTTCCATTCCTTCTTAAAGGTATCCATACTTGCCTTTGTTTCAAAGGCCGCAACCTGACCATTCATTGGGCTCCTTATCTCCGCAGACTTTACATAAAATCCATTAGTAGCCTCTATCAATTTGCCCGGATGGGCATAATCAATTACCAGCTTATGCTGAAAGTCTTCCACGTTTTCATATCCCGAATTATAAAAATTGAGGAAGCAATTCATGTCATCAAACTTATAGACTTTACCTTTTCTGGTCACCAGCTCAGCTCCAAACTTATTGTCCATCAGCGTCATCTTACAAAAATGACAAAGGTCAGTACCATATACCAGAGGTTCGGGGGCTGTCGAACATGAAATCAAGACCAGAAAACTAAATGTTGATATAATCCCGGAAACGACTAACCTCATCCTATGTTTTTTTGGACCTCCATTCATAAAATACTAACCCTCCAAGGAGCACACCCACTCCCATAAAAATCCATCCTCCAATATCCGGTCCTGAGAATGCGGTGAAATTCAATAATATTTTGGTTCCGATCAATGGAGGTTGATAGGACATTCCTTCAATTTTAATGGGAGCTTCAGGGTTTAGGTTGTGTCCATAATCGTAACCCCACAGGTAGAAATCGACCAGCGCGCCAATACCTGCCATTACTATAGCTGTTAGGTAGGCGATGAGCATAAATCGTTTATTGATAATACTGGCTAATAAACCAATACCAATAATAGCACCCACCAGGTAAATCATGTAACCAAATTCTGGAAACATACTCACCTCTATCGTCTTCATACCAATGTAGTGATTCAATGCGCTGATGGTTTTCACATCCCCGCTAAGGGTATTGATCCAGATTTTCATTTCAAGGCCTTCCGGGTATTGTGGTGCCCACATCAGGATTTGCCAAAGCGGAACAAAATATGCCGAGATGAGCGCAAGCGCAGATAAGCCGACCGCTATTCTTGTAATTGGTTTTAATGATTTCATTTGTATTTCGTTAAAAAAGGCGCCCCAAAGCCGAGGCGCCTTACTCAAACCTGTAAACTATCCTGCCTGCAGGCAGGCAGGGAAACTTACTTTGAGCCTGCCTCTTCTACAACACCTGTAGAGAATTTGAGAGGCACATTGCTTCCAGCTGGTGATACGCGAGCATACCCTGACATCTCCTGGTGTAGTGCAGAACAAAAATCAGTGCAATAAAAAGGAACCACACCTACTTCATCAGGTATCCACTTGAGAGTCTGCGTTTCACCGGGCATGATCAAAATCTCTGCATTGGCAGCGCCTTTTACAGCGAAGCCATGTGGCACATCCCAATCCTGCTCCAGATTAGTTAAGTGGAAGTACACCACATCACCTAACTTGATTCCTTCGATATTATCTGGAGTCAAGTGAGAGCGAATAGCAGTCATGTATACGTGTACTTCTTTTCCTTTGCGTTCCACCTTGGTTTCCTTTTCCCCTTTGGCAACGTAGGCGTGATGATTCTCTTCAATCTTAAATATTTTAACAGAGTTTGGTGTAATCAAACTTGCCGGAATCGCCTCTGCATAGTGTGGCTCACCCGTAGTTGGAAAGTCAAGCAACAATTGCATCTTATCACCCGAAATATCATATAATTGAGCAGACTGAGTCAACTCTGGTCCCGTTGGTAGAAAACGGTCCTTGGTAATTTTATTGTAAGCGATTACATACTTACCATGTGGCTTTGAGGTTGGACCTCCCGGTACACTTAAGTGCCCGATGGAATAATAGGTAGGCACGCGATCCAATATTTCCAACGTCTTTACATTCCACTTTACGATTTCAGAAGAAACAAACATGGACGTATACGCATTTCCTTTTTCATCAAACTCGGTATGCAATGGGCCAAGACCTGGCTTCTTTACTTCACCGTGAAGAGCGGATTCATATTTAATAACGGGAATTCCTGCGAAGTCGCCTTCATAATCTTTATTGGTAATGGCTGTTTGTATTTTCCCAAAAGAGAATACCGGCATCATCGCTGCCAATTTTCCACTTCCTACAATGTACTCACCGGAAGGATCAACATCACAGCCATGAGGCGACTTAGGACAAGGGATGAAGTACACAATATCTGGAAACTCAGTTACATCCAACACTCTAACTTCTTGCTCCATCGTGGATGTTGCTGAATGAGTATCCTCACTATATACATTGTGAGCATATTTTGCTTTTTCAATTTTGCCTTTACCCTGAGCGATATACTCTTCTGCTTTTTTCCAATTCACTGCCATGATAAAGTCTTTATCTTTTTGAGAAGCATTCACTTCAAGCAATGTATAGGCCTGCTCTGTATTATAGCAAGAAAAGAAGAACCAACCATGCGAAACACCTTTACCAGCGCGGCTCAAATCAAAGTTAAAACCAGGAGTTCTAAGTTGAAACGCAATATTCATGCGACCACTGGAAGAATCCACTTTGATAAAACTGATAGATCCTTTAAAATTTTCCTTAAAGGAACTTATGGGAACATCTTTGTTTCCCATCGGAATACTAAATCGGGTACCGGCTACCAGGTATTCTGTATTTTCAGTGATGAAAGGTGATGAGTGATTACCGCCACTGTTTGGTATCTCCAGTATTTCTTCTGTCTTGAAAGTTTTTAAACTTACTCTCGCAACGCGTGGCGTATTATTTCCATTACCAAAAGCCCAGCGTCCATCGTGTTCACCTTTTGTAGTAGATAGTGCGATGTGGTGAAGATCATCCCAGGGAACAAAACCATGTGATGTATTTAACATGGGTTTGGTTTCTTCACTGTAACCGTATCCATTTTCAGGAAACACAGAAAAGACAGGAAGAATTTTAAATAACCGACCAGAAGGAATTCCATAAATGGCCATCTGACCATTAAAGCCACCGGATACAATGTTATAAAACTCATCGTATTTGCCAGGGTTCACATACACTTTCGATGCAGCATTACCAACAATGGCTTCTTGCGGGCCTTTGGGTTTACAACTATTTAAGGTAAAGGCTGTTGCTACAGCAAGCAGCAGAACAACCGACTTTATTATTGTTTTCATTTTTGTTTGTTTATAGTTAGGTCTTTTTGTTAAGTAGTATTGCGATTAAAATTATTTTTCGCCATCATTTTGCCGCATAAATTCCAGTACGTCACGGGCATCTCCAATCGACATGTTTTGATTAGGCATGCGCATCAGACAGAGTTCCAAGAGTTTCTGGGCTTCCGGATCTTTTTCCAGCATCACATCTACATTAGTAATCATATTCATTACCCACTCCGGCTTTCTCCGCTTGGTAACGTCTTTCCAGCCTGGACCAACAATGCGCTGATCTGTAAGTTTGTGACAGGCCGAACACTTCATTTCATAAATAGAAAGCCCTCTTCCTACCCGATCAAGTTCAAGTGGAGTTTTAAGAGTTACTGTTTTTACAGCGCCTAAGCCTTTTGTCGGGTCACTGATTATATCTTCAACAGCTGATTTAGAGGAGACTTGATCAGGATACTCTTCCGCGCTTTTCGGCTTATCCGGAGCGCACGAAAACATCAGCATCGTAATGGCAAGAATCAATAAGTATTTCATAGTTTCTGGTTTAGTATATGTTCATAGTGTTATTTTTCGGCCAACCAATTGAAGCTTGCCATCTCCTTCCATCTTCTTTACCGTGCGAATAACTGTTTCCACTCGCAAGCCGCTCATGTCTGCAATTTGCTGCCGTGTAAAAGGAACAACATAGGAATGATTCGATCTTGTCATCCCATTCTTTGTTATCCCACTCTTGGCCGAATCCTCTTTTAGGTATTTTAGCAAACTCATAATGCGATGTTCAGGATCGTAAAAAGAAATCTCCGAAAGGATCATGGATTTATATTTCAATCGCTGACATAAAATCTGATCCAGATGAAGATGAATCTCAAAATTTTCCCTTAATAAACGCAGAAAATTTTCTTTACCAAGCTTAATGATTACCGAAGGCTCTAAGGCCATAGCTGTGCTGGGATAAGGAAAAGTGCAAAACAAAGGAGGCTCCCCAAAACTGTCATCTGCCTTAAAAATCCCTTGAATAAATTCCTGTCCGTCAGGACTGTTCGTAATCATTTTAATGGAACCTTCCTGCACTTGAAAATAATTTAGCGCATCCTCTTCTTCGCGAAAGATGACCTCGTCCTTTTTTAATATGACTTCCCTCGCCCCGTATTTTTTCAGGACTTCCCGATCGATCATGAATCTTATTTTTTGGTTATGTAAACGTACAGTTGTCCCTTTCTTGAAAACATGATTAATATCAGTTTTAATGCTGACTTTACCTAGAAAAGCTGACAATAAAGGGTTCCAAAGGGAATTGTAATCGTTAAAACAGGAGGGCATTTTCTTCATGAGCTTTCGCAGCCCAAAAATGAATATCAAGCTTAATCTATTTTATGATTGGAGTCATAAAAGCTGTAATATATAGCGAAATTATCGAAATTTAAATGTAATGATGCCTTAGGGTTCTTTCTTATCAGTCTTATCATCATACAACATTCTCACCGAAGGTCCGTAAGTATCATCGTATTGGCCACTCTTTACATTCCAAATAAAGGCTCCTAAAAAAATAAGAGCTATCGTCAAAGAAATAGTGATCAATAGGATTAGGATAAGCATGGTGCTACTGTTTTGTTTCAGGTAAAACGCACAACGTCCGTGATGAAATTACATTCACTGCCAACGTACTAAATACTACCACACTTATACTGCTGATGGGCATGAGAATGGCAGCCACCAAAGGAGTTAAGTGTCCCGAAATCGCAAAACTCAACGCAATAAAATTGTAAAAGAAAGATATACCAAATGCTGCTTTCAGAATTGTTTTAGCTTTTTTTCCAAGCCAAATAAAAGTATGTAACTGTTGGAGATTCGCACCTTTTAAAATGCCATCACACGCTGGTGTAAAAACACCAGTATCATCCGTTATTGCAATTCCCACATCGCTTTGCTTCAAAGCCCCAGAATCGTTGAGCCCATCCCCTATCATCATTACTTTTTTTCCCGACCTTTGTAAATCAGAAATGTAGCCAAGCTTATCATGTGGACTTTGGTCAAAAAGTAATGGAGCCCTGGTTGGGAACAATTCAATCATGCGAGCCCTATCACCCTCATGGTCTCCTGACAACAACGCTACAAAACTACCCTCCAAATTTCTCAATAAAGAAGGTAATTCCTTTCTAATGCTTGCCCCAATATGAAAATACCCCTTTATCTCGCCATTAATCTCCACAAAAACCTTTGGGTCCTTTTCCACAGGCGCACCCAAAATTGAGAGATAGACTGCCGAACCAATCCTTATTTTCAGTCCCTCTACCATCCCCTCAATACCCCTTCCCGCAATTTCCGTAAATTCTTGTACGCTGCCCTTGCTGCTACCAGCAATATTTTTGGAAATAAGGATGCTCAATGAATGAGAAGAGGCTGACGTCATCACTTTTATGGCAGACAACTCCGCTCCATCCAACAGACCAACAAAATTAACCGCGTCAGATCCTCTTGTGATCGTTCCTGTTTTGTCGAAAACAAACGCATCAATAGTTGAGAGTCGCTCAATCACATCAGCATTCTTTAAATAAAACCCGTACCTACCGAATATTCGTAGCATGCTTCCGTAAGTGAACGGTGCGGCCAATGCTAAAGCACATGGACACGCTACCATCAACACAGATGTAATGATAAGCCAAACACGAGAAGGATCAATGACGTACCAATACATTGCCGTGAGCAACGCCATGCCGAGAACAACCCAGGTAAACTTACGTGCCGCCAGATCGATTGTCTTCGTATGGATACTTTCGCCCAATTTTGCGAAGGTGGCATTATTCCAGAGACTGGTAAGATGGCTCTGTGAGGTTTGCTTTTCAAGTATAAGTGTTATCGGGCTTCCAATCAATCTGCCGCCAGCATAAATCAATTCATTTGCTTTTACTTTAATGGGCTTGGATTCACCGGTTACAAAACTGTAATCAATATATGCCTCACTTTTTAAAAGGATTCCATCAGCAGGCACAATCTCCATGTTGCGCACCTTTATTTCATCACCTCTTTTCAATTCATATACTAGCGTAGCCTTCCATTCATCGTCCACCTTCTTTTGAATGGACAATGGGAAATATGATTTGTAATCACGTTCAAACGAAAGGCTTTCGTAGGTCTTACTTTGAAACCACCTGCCAATCAACAAAAAGAAAACTAAACCAGACAATGAATCCAGATAACCCGGACCAGTATTGGAAATAATGTCATACGCACTTCGGAAAAAGAGCGCAAACAAACCCATCGCAATGGGCACATCAATATTTATCTGCTTTTGACGGAAACTTTTCCATGCTGCCGTAAAATATTCCTGACCGCTGTACAAAATTACCGGAACTGCTAATACTAAATTCAGATAAGAGAATACCTGACGCAGGGTTTGATCGGCTTCATCTAATCCCAGGTATTCCGGAAAGCTGAGCAGCATAATATTTCCAAAGGCGAATCCTGCTATTGCCAGTTTGGTGATCAACTGTTTATTTGTACTAATGGATTTGGTTTCTCCCTCCAAACTAATTTGAGGGGCATAGCCAAGGGAAGCTATTAATTGAGCAACATCACTTAATTTTAATTGCTCCGGGTTAAAATCAATGGATAGGATTTTACGACTGAAGTTCACTTCTGATCTGAGAATTGCCTTATTTAATTTTTGCAAATTCTCTAACAACCAAATACACGATATGCAATGAATTGCTGGGACTAAAAATCTTACCTTAGCGTACTTCGAGGAGTCAAATTCTATAATTTCTTTCCGTATGGAAGGTTCGTTTAAAAAAGAATAGGCCGTATCTGAAACATATCGGAGGGAAGTGCCCGGTGTCTTTTCAAAAGTATAGTACTCACAAAGGTTATTTTCGTTTAATATCTCATAGACTGTTTTGCAGCCCACGCAACAAAATGTCTTTTCATCAGAAGCATGAATATCATCTTCACACAATTGGCCACAATGGTAGCATAATTGTACTGCCCCCAATTTGGATTGAGCGATGGCTGTCATCTTATAAAATCAAGTAGAATATTTTTTCGCGGTCTGATGGATAGCACCAATTCAAAGAAAACTAATTTCACTTTTCTACAGAGGTCCAAATAGGACAATCAATATGATTGACTATGTCTTCGGCTATGCTGCCGCTCAAAAGATGATTGAGTCCTCTTCTGCCGTGTGTAGACATCGTCACCATATCGGCTCCGATTTCATGAACAAAATCAATTACTCCCATTTCCTGGTCAGTAGCATTGTAAACATTCAAAGTAAAATCTTTCAACATAAAGCGCTTTGCGAAGTCAGCTAGTTCTTTACGTGTAACCTTATCCCGTTTGAAATTAGCTGGAGTATTAATATAAACTATATGCAATTTTGCCTTAAAGAAATTTTGAAGATCTTTCACTTTCCAAATAAGATCATCCTGAGCTTTTTTATTATCCAGTTTATTTGGGAAAACAATGTTCTTGATAGTTGTTGCTTTAACTGATTTTTTAACAGCTATAACAGGTACTTTTGACAAGCGTACTACTTTTTCAGTGTTGGATCCAACCAGAAATTCTTTTACACCTGTGGCACCCTTGGTACCCATGATTATCAAATCTGCTCCTTTTTCAGTAACAAACTGTTGAATGGCGTGAACAGTTGGTCCGAACTCGATAAATGAACTAACTTTTGGCCCTTCTTTCGCCCACTTTCCAATCATTTGAGAAAAATTCTTCTCCGCACTCACTTTCATATCTTTTAGGAAAGACTCTTCGAATGAAAGCGTTGGCATAATCATGGTATCATGCATAACAGGCAATTCGATGACATTCAGTAAGATGATTTCTCCTTCGCTTTGATTGGCAATTTCAACCGCAAACTTGAAGGCTTGAACGGCAGAATCAGAAAAATCGCAGGGAACCAGGATCTTTTTCATAACATTTCGAATTATGCTCAAAGGTAAAATTTCTATATCACTCTCCCGAATGACGCCAATCACTGTAAAAAATGACTTATATCAGGTTTTAACATTATTTCCGCTCATGATATATTAACTATAAAGATGCGAGATTTCTGGCACGGAAATACGATTTTGTATGGAACACTCTGTCACCCTTACATACTAACTCAATATCCGAAATTATAAAAAAGTTACTTATTTTACTGGTTCAAAGATTCAGATTCTCTTTGAAATAGATGTGTCTGTAGCAGAATACCCGACTTTCAGAGAGAAGTTTTACAAATAGGAAAATAAGTTACTTGCCCTGGCATTCGACATGACAAACAAAAAGTAGTAGAACCTTAAAGATATTCAAGCAATAGGAAATGAGATTTTATCAGGATTTTAAGAAGCATTTACAAAGAAAATCTGTTCGGCAATTGGTTGCTAACTTCAGAAATGAATATATCTCAAATGGCATCCATGAAAAGGACATGGCTAGAAATCCAATTGACCAGTTTGAAAAATGGTTTGTTGATGCAGTGAAAAATAACGTTAATGAACCCAATGCTATGCACCTTTCAACGGCAACTAAAGACGGAAAACCTTCGGGAAGGATAATGCTATTAAAAGGATTTGATGAAAAGGGATTTGTCTTCTTCACTAATTATGAAAGTAGAAAAGGAAATGAATTAAGAAACAATGGTTTTGCCTCATTGACTTTTTTGTGGCTCGAACTTTTTCGCCAGGTAAGAATAGAGGGAAATGTTCTTCCTGTTTCCTTTGAGGAGTCTGCTAACTATTTTAGTAGCCGCCCAAGAGGCAGTCAAATAAGTGCATGGGCTTCCTCCCAAAGCAACATAGTTTCAAGCAGAAAAGACCTGGAAGAGAAAGTAAGGGAAATAGAAATTCGTTTTACCAACAAACCAATCCCTTGCCCAGATTATTGGGGAGGATTTCGTCTTATTCCAGTGAGCATGGAATTTTGGCAAGGGCGGGCTAGTCGCTTACACGACCGCATCTTATATCAACTTGAACAAGATAATACATGGAGCATACAACGATTATTTCCCTAATCAAGTTCTCCAGGTTCTTTTTAAACAAAAACAAAAGTTCTCTCATTAATCTAGTAACTCTGAGATGGGCTGACCGGTGCAACCGCTAGGGAATTTTATTTTTAATAAAACGGATAATGTTGGAGCAATATCTGTGATGGCATGGTATTGTGATGAACTTCCAATTTTTATTCCCGCACCATAGAAAAGTATTGGTACGTGGGTGTCGTAGGTGTAGGATGAACCATGTGTTGTACCTTTTACTGCAGTTGAACTGATCCATCCTGGCTGAAGGGTATAAACGATATCACCTGAACGCTTTGAATTGAAGCCTCTGATAATAAGTCCTTTGGGTCCTCCTTCCTCATAACTTCCCTGCCGTAATAAACCTTCGCCAAAAACCTCTGCAACGCCCTCAGTGGCGATCAAATATTTCGATATCAACTCTGTTGCTATTAACAAATCTATGCTTGATGATCTAGGGTCACCGGCAAAGAGTTCCTGATTCAAAAATACCTGATCGTTGCTGATGGATTCAATCACTTTTTTTCCTGGAAAATAGGTAAGTAAAAAATCATTTAGCCCCACCTCAAGATTGGCAACATTAAAATTGCCAACAGGTACTTTGATATCCTTCAAATACTGCGGAACATCGGCTACAGCATGGTCGGCCGTTAAAAAAACGGTGTATTGATCTTTGCCAATTTCTTTATCCAGCGTGTTAAACAAATCTTCAAGGTTTTTATCAAGTCGTATATATGTATCCTCTATTTCAACAGAGTTTGGACCCATCATATGACCAATGATATCTGGTGAGGAATATGATACGGTAAGAAAATCAGTCCATTCATCTTTACCCATTGCCTCTTCGATAAAAGTTGCTTTTGCAATTTCAGTAAGCAAGTCATTTCCAAAAGGCGTCAAAGGAAGCAATTCAAATTCTCCGTTTTTTTTCCGCAGATCCTTCAGATTATATGGAAATACCGGTCGATCTTTACCAGCCAGCCTTGCTTCATATGGTGAATCATCTGGCCCACTCTCTTTGTATTGTTCAATGGGCAAGATTGTTTTCCAATCCTGGGTCAAATATTTATCAGACAAATTAAGTGCATTAAATTGATCAACCCATACTGGTAAAGCAGCTTTGTAATAGGTGCTGCTGATAAACTTTCCTGTTTTACCATCGTACCAATACGCTCCGTCAGGAGTATGCCCAGCGGGCAAAACTGCACCACGATCTTTTAAGGAAACTCCTACCACCTTTGCCCTTCTTTGTGTTGATAATTCTAATTCATCGGTGATGGTAGAGGATAACATTCGCCATGGGGAAACACTACCCATACCCTTATCACTGCCTAACGGTTTCTGTCGATCGTCTTCAACACAGTTTACATTTTTTTTTAATTCCTTGTCATACCAGTCGTTTCCAATAATTCCATGGATGGAAGGAGTCGTTCCGGTATAAATAGAAGCATGACCAGGCCCTGTAATGGTAGGAGTATAATTATAGTGAGCATTACTCAGCATAAAGCCATTATTCATCATACGCTTGAAGCCACCATCTCCAAACTTACTGTTGAAACGATAGAGATACTCTTGACGCATCTGGTCCACCACAATACCTACTACCAGTTTGGGCCGTTCCTGTTTAAGTGATTGTGCCTGGATAGCAATGGCAAAGCATAAAAATAGAAAGAAGAATATAAGAGGCTTCATTATTTACAATTTTTGGGGAAATTAAATAATAAATCACAAGTAAATTTTTATTATTTATAAGCGGAATATAAATGTTGTTGTTGGATATTGGGCCATAGCCAAATATACCTCAACCCAATTTCCAAATCAGGTATTCAGCGTTTCATTTTTCTTCACAATAAATTTCATCATATTCTTCTTTTTCATACACCTGTCTTCTCAACAATTTTCCTTGCTTATTGTAATAAATCACAACATAAATGCCAGCCTCTTCCACATTCTTTTCAGTAAAATACATTGGTTCTTCATCGGAGCCAATGTTTACAATATCACTGAATGTGGGAGGTATAACAATTCCAACCCTATTACTGATAATACCATAGGCATTGTCCTGATGTATGATCATTATTTTCTCTGAATCCGAGTTTAGAATCATCCGATAATCCTTTATCCTGCTTATACTTGCCTTGTTTGTGTACCAGTTAAAAATCATCCATTGAAAATTCTTCTTTACGAGTGCCGATGAATCGTTCCATTCCAGAATTTCTTCAAATTCAAAATCCCCAAAAGGTTTTGCTTCAACATCAATAAAACCCAGGTAACCCTCTTTGGAAGCAATAAAAATATTGGTTTGAAAAGGTCTTACATTCCGTTCAAACAAAGGCTTAATGAGTTTCCTGTTCTTCAAATCAAACAGGCCAAACTTCTTTTCTTTAAAAAGAGAGGCATAATTCTTTTGTGTCGCCACGATAAGAGAATATTCATTGGGCAAAATCACTTTCCCCTCACTGCTTACCAATCCTTTTTTTCCATCACGGGTAATCATAAATATCTGGTTTCCAAAATATTCTATATCGTCAAAACTCAACTGAAATAGTCGGCTACCTGTGGCGGCATCGTACACTGATTTTTTATTTTTTTCCGTTGTGAAAAAAAATAGTTCCTGATCAGAACTACTGACAAACTTGAAATCAAATTGGGCGGGGAATCTTTTACTCAATCCAGAACTTAAAAAAACATTGAGCGTATCATTCTTTAATGCAAAAGCAAGATGATTTAAAAACCAAATACTGTCCACTTGTATTCCAATACTCTTCTTTGCAGGGATATTAAAAAGTTGAAGTTCCTCCTCATTCTTTAGCGACAACCAGTTCTCATAGAATCTAATTTCATCAAATTGCTGACCGGACAATTCATTGGCGATTCCGATAACCTTGAATTTTTCATCCTTCTTTGTTACATATCCATAAGGCGTTTTGTTAAGAGTCTGCCTGTCCAATGGAATAATGAATTCCAATTGGCTATTCAAGGTGCCTTCTAGAGCTCCGTTTTTGACTAAATAGGTTCCCATTTCAATTTGCCGCACTTCATCAAAAACCATTGATTCGGAAAACGGATTTTTATCTGCAACAGCACCAATTTGATCAGCTGTTTTTAGCAATCGCTTTCCTGACCTTACCAGGATAATAATCTGTTCAAGTGAATAGATGTCGTCATAGTCTGGAGGAAGTAAGTTTCTGCCATTCAAAGCTATCAATCCCCATTTGCTATTTTTTTTGTATGCTATAAATCGGTTTGCAACGATTTTTGTGTCTTCAAGGCAATAGGAATTTAGTTTAAATCCTGACTTGTGAATGATTTGGAGGCAAGATGAATCCTGGACTTTAAGAAAACCAAAGCCCATATCAAAAACATCTTCCATCAAACCCTTGTAAATAATCACTCCACCCCTGCTGATAATACCTTCAGAAGTGATTACATAATCCGTCCTTATTTCACCGCACTTGTAATCCTCATAAATAATATCAAACCTGGGAGCCATTGTCTCAGTTCCGTATTGGTCCATAAAACCAAATTTTTCATTCTTCATTACAGGCACCCAATATCCTTTTTCGAGAGAATTAACGTGCTTCAATGAGTCCATTAAATTTTTATAGTCAAAAGCGCCCTCTTCACCATGCTGAAGATGATAAAGGATATCTCCAGCTCTTTTGTGAAAGTAGGATTCAGGATAGGACCTAATAAATTTCGCCAAGGCATCTGGTGTGCCACTAGCCGTTGAAATTTCAAAAATATTTTTCTCTATTTCTCTCCGATAAGGAGTTGCCGGGAATTCATTTAAAAACTTTTCATAGCTTTTTAGTTTCCCATCTCTGGTCTTGTCCTCAAATAATAATTTTTCATATCGCATTTTAGCTTCTTCCTTGCGATGAGAGGAAGGATATTCGTTTATGTAATTCTTGAATACCTTATATGTATTTATCTTCAATGCTCCGATAAAGGCAATTTCATCACGCAACTCCACAGCTGCATCATGCTGGGATGCAAATATGAAATGCTCCAAAAAGAACTGATAACTCTTTACCGTGTTGATTGTTTTGGCCCTCTCAAAAGCAGCGCTATCCATTTTCATTCGGAGGTTGACTAAAATAGCACTGTCCAGTGGAAAGCGTTCCATCTTTTCCCTTAGCTTAATAGAAGACTTTTGAAAATCTGAAAGTGAGGCTAAGACATAGTGATAAGCCGAATCAAGGTTATGTTTTGGATAAGTGTCTGAAAAAAATAAAAGTGAATAGACATAACGCGCCTCCGAATTCAGTGTATCTTTTATCAAACTCTTCCGAAGATACTGCTCGGCCTTCATCCAGTTCCCTTTTTCCATTCTGTTAAGTGCTGATCGACCAGGACTACTTTGCCCATAAAGGTCGTGGCCACATAGCAGCATTCCTGCCAGACCAGTAAAGAACATGGAAAGCAAGAATGTGCGATAGCTAAAAAAATCCATTGCAGAGATTGAACGCTAAATGCGCCACGGTATTTTCCCTTATTTAAAATCTTCTCTTGCCGGGCTGAAAACATCCATCACCTGGCAAGATGTGATAGCTTTCGCGGAATGTAGTTCGTTGGAAGGAATATACACCACGGTGCCTGCTTTCACCGATTGAGTTTCACCACTCACGGTAAATTCAAGTTCACCTTCCAGTACTATGCTCCATTGCTCGTGAATGTGTTTGTGCTCGCCTACCAGAGCACCCTTTTCAAGTGTGATGCGGGCCATTGTAATCTTTTCGGAATGGGCAAAGGCTCCATGAACATGAGGCCATATTTCTTTGGTCTTTTGTTGAGCTAAGCTGATAAAGGGCATAATTGTTAAATTTAGGATTGCAAATTAGATCATTTATTACATCCAATTTTAAATAAAAAAGCCCCAGAATGATACTGAATAACACTGAAAAACATTACATCAGCATCCAGCGGATCACCAGAAGGAATATTTAACGGTCTAAATCTTGACTTAACATCTTGAATATTGGCAACCCTTATGTTTATATTTAAAATACATTCGTGAATTTTTCGATTATTGACATTCATAATTATAAAAAATGGGTACACACACGAAACGTAGACCATTACCATAGGCTAACCAGTATTGGCCGTCCATCCTAAAAGTGGGGCTTACTTTTTTGTTGGCTTAAGGTCCGTATGAAACAACTGTTGATCAACTTCAATGCTATATCCAAATTTTGCCATCAGATAAAATTTTATTTCGTAATACAATTTGTCAAATTTCTCCTGATCCATAAACTCTTCATTATCGCCAAATTTAATTGCTGTTATTTTTATTTTTGGTCTATCAATGTAGTAAGTCTCTGAAAGATTCTGATTTACTCGTCTTCTGTCCAACTCAGCCCAAGTAATTCCGCTGTTCTCAACAAACAAAGCAAGTTCGATATATCTTGTAAAGCCTGTATGATGCTCGCTGGTTTTAAAATCGTCCAGTTCATCATATTGATGTTCATAAAGTGATGGCAAATACATTAGTCTGATCTCCCGCTCCCATTTCAATTCTTCATTTTTGTGGAATGCAATTAAGTCCCTAAGAGAGTCGTGACTAAAATCAATCTTGAGTCTCTTTTTAAATTCCTGTTCCAACACAAAATATTCCCTAAATGCTGTATTAGGTTCGTAATAAACTTTCGACAAATGAAAATTATTCCACGTAGTGGCCCCATTCAGAATTTCAAACACAATTGCAACTTTACCGTACTCATCCCAAAGTTGCTTATTAGCTATATCCATCACGTTGCAAAATGACATAGTAAATATTCTTTCCTTGATTCGATCTATCTGGTCTTGTGTCAAACCAACGTCCTTAAATGACGACAACTCGTTGGCATCATCTGAGTTACTTAAATTATATAGTCTAAAAGTCCCGGAATTAATGATTGAAAAGAGATTTCTATAGCTTGTCAAATGAAAGAATCTCTGTCCAGCAGGTTCAATAAAATATCGTGAGTTTCGAAACCCATAGTTGGAGCTTCCATAACTAACGTGAAAATCAATTCCATATCCCCAATTGGCAACTGGCAAGTTGGGAAGTGTTGCCTCCACCCGTCTTTTAAAATCTCTTATTAAGTCATCTTGTGTTGATTCCTGCATTTTATATTCCGCAATTAAGTTTAACTCAGTAAAAGGTTCCGGACATTTGCTTAAAAAATCAGACTTTTTTCCCCGATCATAATACTTTTTCAAGGTTGTTTCGAGAATGGGCAGTTTGTGGAAGTATCAGGAAATTTATTTTTCAGTAATAACGTCTAAATCAAACCAGAAACGAACTTTTAATCGTCTTTTTTGATGTAGAAGTAAAACGGTTTAAATATGAACCATCATACCGGTGTATTTTTATTTCTAACAAACAAAAAAATGAATATGAGCATTGAAGAATTTAATGAAATGGTGACGAAAGTAAACTGGTTAACCGAAAACGGAATTGGTTGGAGATTTTATCCCACTGAGGGATTTATACGTGTTGCCGATGATGGTCAACAAATACTTCCTTACACAATCGGGGAACTTGATGGTGTAATCTATTTTGCTGACTTCTTAAATGAAAACGATTTTAAGGTCGAACTATCAGACGACCGAAAGAAATTGACACTCTACGCAGATACGCCAATTGTATTGACTGCAACTCCAAAGCCGGTTAAACCAAAAACTTGATTATGAATGAGCAAGAAAAACTTGAAAAGAAAAAAAGTAACATTAACAAGATTGCATTAGGCGGTGTAATCTTCGTCCTTGGATTTTGGATATTCGCTCCAAGTATAAAGCAGTGGTTTCCAGACTCAACAACAGATCAATTCAATGCAGTTACTTCGTTGTTCTCTGCCCTATCGGTGGCCGGTGTTATATATGCTATTCTGCTCCAAAGTCACGAACTTGAATTACAACGAAATGAAATTAAACATTCCACCGAACAGCTAAGAGATCAAAAGATAGCGTTGCAAGAGCAAAGCGAAACTATGAGGCTGCAGCAGTTTGAAAGTACTTTTACAACGATTCTAAAAGCACATCGTGAATTCGTTTCAACACTTGCGTATCAACGGGACGATGGAGGGAGTTTTCAGGGAGTTAATTTATTTACTCCGTTGGTAGACCAAGTCATCCATACACATGAGGGAAACCGGGCATCCACGTGGGAACAACATAAAGAAATTTACCAGTCGATGTTTCTGTACAAAGCCAAGGCAATTTTACCTTACTTCAGGTCGCTTGATGCAGTTTTGAAGTACATTGAACGAAGTCATCTAACTGACGGTGACAAAAGTTTTTACACTTCAATAATTGACGCTCAATTGACCAGTGGCGAACACGGATTTATTCGTTTACACATTAGGAATTTTGACCCTGTTGAAGACGTTGGAAAGGAGATATTGGCAAGATTGATTAGGTTTCAACCCACTGCCGCCAGTTTGCGTAAATAAAAAAGGGAACGATTTTAGACTGCTTTATTACCTTATTCAGCAAAATCAAAAGTAATTTTTCCAATTGTAGTGCTTTGACTAATTCTAACTATTTCGGTTGTCGAAATCTTGTCAGCATTTTTTATTGTAATGTGGTACGGATTTTTGTGAATCATCTCAATTATTTGAGAAGGGGAAAAATGTTTGGAGTCTATAACCAAACTTTGTCCCTCATTGATGATTTGTAAAACTTCATTTATTGATTTCATTTTAGTTGGGTTTTCTCATACTCTTAATAAATTGAATAATATCCGGTCGCTCTCTACTTATCCAACCGGAATGTTCACTACTGTATCCTCGTTTCAATAATTTGACAAGCCTATTTGTTAGTTCGTCTTGAACTTCGATACTAAGTTTTCCAAACTCAAATGACTCACCACCATTTTCGAAAAACTGACGAATGCTAAATTATTCCCGTTGACAATCAACAGGTTACACAGAACGTAAACAGCAAAACTCATAATGAAAGAGGCTATCGTTGACATCAAGATAGCCTCTTTTGTCGGGGCGAGATGATTCGAACATCCGACCCCCACGTCCCTAACGTGGTGCGCTAACCGGGCTGCGCTACGCCCCGAACTATTTTGGAGGTGCAATATTAATAAAATAACCGATCAGGAACCGTGCCCTCAGAAAATTTACCAACATCTAATAATTCACCTTAATATCCTTAATCTTCCTCGGCAGCCAAACCTGCATAGGGTTGCTGCCGCGATTGCACCAACTATAGTAAGGTATAGCCGTGATGGTTTTCTTTTGCGTACTCGCAGTCTGGTTATCTGCGGAAAAAACAACAGCCGGAACTTCTGCTTTTATTGTGACCACTCCATTAAGTAAGTCTTTTTCAAAACTGGTTTTAAATGCCGTGTTTTCTGGCATCAGAATATTCCAGGCTTGTCCACCGTTGTCGGCTCCCTCAATACAATATACTAATGGGCCGCGCTGCAAAGCCACACGATCCACATCGGCCATAATGGATTCACGTGCGGCTACTTCCTGCACTTCCATGGGCAAATTCAATTGTATCACATCTCCTTTTTTCCATTCCCGGTTAATAATAGCATAGCCATTCCCCATTTGATACACGGCATCTTTTCCATTTACTTTCAAGATGAATTTAGCAGAAGGAGTTTTTACAAAATGGTAGAGATCGCCAGGTACTGTTTCTCCGGTTGCCCAGCCGGGTATGCGCACATACACATTGAACCTTGCTTTCTTCTCAGGATCGACATTAACAGTTACCTCACCGTCCCATGGATAGTTACTCTTTTGATCTATTGTGACTTTTGTTTTCCCCATTGAAATTGTTGTGTTACTCGCCACAAACAAGTTCACCCAAATTCCATTGCCGGAGATATTGTATACGTAATCTCCCAGTGATGCAACAAGGCGCGCAATGTTGGCAGGACAGCAGGCTGTGCCAAACCACTCTCTTCTGAAATGTTTTCCATTCGATGCCAAAGGGTTTCCATAAAAGAAACGATCACCACTTAATGATAAACCATCTAAAGCTCCATTATATAAACTTCTTTCCAGCACATCAAAGTATTTGCTTTCGCCTGTTAACAAATTCATACGCTGGTTCCAGAACACCATGCCCACCGAAGCGCACGTTTCGCAATAGGCTTGCTCATTCGGAAGATCATAATCCACAGAGAAACCTTCGTTATTTCCTGAAGATCCAATGCCACCCGTGATGTACATGTTGCGATGAACGACATCATCCCAAACGGTTTTCATAGCATTCATATAACCTTGATCCCCCGTCTGCGCTGCTACATCGGCAGCACCCGTGTACATGTACATCGCGCGCACGGCATGACCCGTTATTTCTTTCTGTTGTTTTACGGGCACAACATCTTGTGCGTATGCTGTATCCTTCCATTCCGTCCAGGTATAACCTTTGGCTCGTTTGTGCCCACGCTCGTCCAGCAGCCAATCGGCAAGTTTTAAATATTTATCATCCTTAGTTGTCTTGAAAAGTTTTACCAGAGCGAGTTCTAACTCCTGATGGCCGGTCACCCAATGTTTTTTATCTGGTCCAAATTGCGAATTGAAGTGATCGGCAAACTTGGAGGCCACATCCAATAGCTTACGCTTGCCCGTAGCATTATAGTAAGCAACTGCAGCTTCAATCAAATGCCCGCCATTGTAGTCTTCATGCATGCTCATGTCCGTCCATCGCTTCTCAGGAAACTGTAAAGTGTAGTAGGTATTTAAATATCCGTCAGGTTGCTGTGCTGCCGCGATCTTATCAATCCATTCATCAGCTTTTTTCTCCAGCTCCACATTGGGTTTGTTCTTCAGCGAATAGGAAATCGCTTCAAGCGCTTTGTATACATCCGAGTCGTCATAGAAAATTCCTTCAAACTTCCCTTTGCGTGTTCCACCTGCTATTTCAAAATTGCGAATGCGCGGTGTTTTTATTTCAGTTTGATAAATACACGCTTGTAATGTAGTAGTAGCAACCTGATCCATCCTGGGTTTCCAGAAATTATCTGTGATGTTTACATCGGCAAAACTTACCGGCTCAATTTTTTGGGTGAGTTGTGCAGCACATACTTGAGCAAGAAATTGTATAACTATAAAGCTTTGTATAAGTCGTTTCATATTTTCTTTTTTACCGAGTCATCTGAATTGATTAGTCAATCTAATCTATTTTCTGATTGTCCTTCCGCTGTACACTGCGCCCACTCTTTTTCCGGGCAAGGCAACAAATTTAATGGTCACTAAATTCCTGGCATTCGTTAATTCAATGGGCAGGTTATAGATTACATCAAAGAAACGCCCTGGATCGTTATTATTAAGTTCTTGAGTACCAATCTTAACGTCATCAACAAATATATCAAACATCTTTCTACCGCGTTCGCTTCCCCAGTAAGTAAGCATCAACGTATTCTCTTCTGCAGGGAGCACCCTCAGTTGACATGAAAACCATCCTTTTTCATCTGCCTCTCTGTAGGTTCTGTCATTGGCGTCTCCAATAGTTGACTTCTCTCCCTTCACCTCATGATCGCGCTCGGGTTGCATTTCGCCAAAACGAACGACATCAATTGTATTTGCTTCCAGCTCACGTAATCTATCCTTTTCAGCTTCATAGGCAAGTTGCTGTTGCTTCCAACCTTCTTTTGTGAACTGATCCCAATAAACACTATAGTAAGTGTCGGTGAATTGATAAAGAGGTTTCAATTGTACATCCATTTCAATTCCAACATTCTTTGTTTCAAATACAAGCGACTTAATTGAAATAGGTTCGACCCAGTGTTGGACATTTTGTTTTTCGTTAACAAAAACAGGAATGCCTTTCACCGGATTGGGTTTTGCTTTTCCGAGTTCTCCAGCAAGCACAAGCGGTCCATATAAAATTGCAATGCGATCAATATTATCAGGAGTGGGCTCAGTATATAGCGTCATTGGTAAAATTAATTCTACCGTATCGTTATTTTTCCACTGCCGATTGAGAACCAAATACCCATTGGTGTCGGCTTGGAGTATTGCTTTTTCACGATTCACACCAATTTGAATACTCCCATTTGCCCACTTTGGTTGTCGTATGCAAAGTTTAAATGGAGTTATCTTCTTAGCCTGAATAATAAATCGGACGGTGTCACTTAACGGAAAGTTAGTCTTCTGAAGTATTACTACATTTTTCTCTTTCCAATTCAATTCTGAAGGAATGAAAAGGTTTACATACAAGCTCGCATCTGCTCCCCTGTAATAAATACTTTCGCCATACTTCACGTGATTTTCAATGCCCGATCCCACACAACACCAAAACGAATCAAATTGGGTGCTGAACTCTTTTTTCGAACCCATGCGCATGGGTAGAAAGTAGCACATCATGCCATTTTCCTGATTTTGCGAAGAGAGAATATGATTATAAAGCGCCCGTTCATAATAATCTGCATAATGTGACTTCGGATTCCATGTAAACAAATGGCGTGTAAGCTTGAGCATGTTGTACGTATTGCACGTCTCCGATGTATTATCACTTAAATGGTTAGAAAGTTTTCCGGGTTCTGATAAATACTCGTACTCACTGTTTCCTCCATTGGTGTAAGTGTGGTTGTTAATGATTGTGTTCCAAAAATATTCGGAGATAGTTTTGTCCTTTACATCGCCAGTCAGCTCATACCTTCTGGCTGCACCAATAATTTTAGGAATTTGCGTATTGGAGTGTTTACCACTCAGTTGATCTTTTTCCTCGTAAAGAGCATCCAAAACAGCACGATGATAAAAGCGATCAGCAGCATCAAGGTATTTTTTATTACCCGTCAACGCATATACATTTACCAATGCTTCGTTCATTCCGCCAAATTCGCATGCCAACATTTTCTGTAACTGCTCATCATTTAGTTTTTTGGTGAGCCCATCAGCCCAATCTGCAAATTTTAATACTACCTCTTTTGCTTTTTCATTATCTGCATAGAGGTAAGCATCAATTAATCCCGCAAAGGTCTTGTGCAGATTATACCATGGCGACCACACTCCATTTAAATCAAAACCTGCTGAGCGAATATTCCCTTTGGCAATGTCGGCCCATACACTATCCTCCTTTGGAATACTTCCTATGTAACCTGTTTTCCGCATTTGCTGGCAAAGCGCAAGCTCATCCACAATATAATCCACACGATCTTTAAACTGTTTGTCTCCAGATGTTGCATACTGCATGGCACAGGCGGACAAGTAATGACCCAATGTATGGCCGGATAAAGATTCACTTTCCCAGCCAGTATAGATAGGAGCTTTAGGTGTAAGCCCGGCATAGAGTCTAAACCTGTGCAATAAGCGATCAGGTTCCAGTTGCAACATGTATCTCACGTCACGTTCCATTGCCTCTTTAAACAACCCATTTGTGATTTTCACATCACGCAGGTTAAATGCATAAGCCCCCTGCTCAATGGAGGACTTCACTTTCATTTTAGGATTATTGAATTCGGGCACGTATGATTGCGCCCAGGCTGACCCTGCAATCATACAAGAAAAATAGATCATTGTAATCCCATTGGGTAGCATATTAATCATACTCTTCTTTCAAATAGAAAATAATCTTTGTGATAATAACTCAAGTATAGGCAAGAAAAAGTAATTGGAAATATAAACCTATTTCTTCTTGTTCTGCTTCAAATCGCGAAAGAACCTGGCCCAGTTGAATGGATTGAGGAACGGATTGGTGCGAGGCTGAAACTGGTCTCGAATCGAATTAGGGTATTGATCCATATAGTACCGGTAATTGGCGTTACCATCCATAGGTGTTGTTTGCATCATCAATGCCAGCAATTCAGCATTCATATTCCTATTGTCAATTCCATTGTCCATCGGCACATTCAGTGCCAGTACCGCCTGTTTAAAGACCTCTTCTGTAGGAAAAGGCATAATTGTAACCTCCTTTAAATAGGTGATATCTGGAACCATTTCAATAATGACCGTATAGAATTCCGGTGCTGAGTCAGGAATAATCCAGTGCTGCCGGGCAAACCCTACTGAACTGATTACCACACTATCCCCTACCAGCACGGGCATTGAAAAATATCCATTACGTAAAGAAGATGTACCTCTTCCTGCTTTAGGTACATAGACGTGAACGCCTGGTAAACCCGATACGCTGTCTTCGCCTAAGATAATGCCCGACAATTGGATTACCCTCTTATGATGCTGGCCAAATACTACGCCTTGAATTGCAAAAAATAATAAGAAGAGTAAAAAAAGTTGGATCGACCGCACTGCCTTATTAATAATTCATTCAAAGATAGGAATTCAAAAAATATCTGCCTAATGTAATAAACGCGCTTTTCGGGCTACTGATTTTAGTAAATTGCAAGCGGCCTTTAACTTCTGTTTTCGGCAGTAATCAAACTAAACATGCGTTTAAAACATTTTAATATTGATCTTGGTGCACAGATTTTCCTGGCTTGCTCAGATACGTCACGTCTTCGTATCATGAACCTGATCATGAATAATGGGGAGATGTGCATTACTGACCTTGAACATATTCTGGAATTTACACAAACTAAAACGTCACGACATCTCATTTATTTGAAGAATTCAGGTATTCTTATCTCCCGCAAATACAATCAATGGGTGTTTTACCAAATAAAAGACGAAGTATTTGATTTGATTAAGCAAATTCTTCAATTTTTACGAAGGGACCCCGCTCTTGAAAAAGACCAGCAAATCTATCAAACCCTATTTACCAATCGTGAGCTTGCCTTGAATAGACTTCAAATCCGTTCTATCAATCAAGTATAATTCTTTATGCCTTATTATAAATGCGTATTTTTTGATTTGGACCACACCTTGTGGGATTATGAAACGAATTCGGCCGAAACTCTTCAGGAATTATTTCTTCAACATAAGTTGCAAGAAAAAGGTATTGACACTTATGCTGATTTCCAAAAAACTTTTGCGAAAATCAATGCGAATTTGTGGGACCAGTATGATGTCGGTAAAATTCACCGCGATGTCATCAGATACGAAAGGTTTCATAAAATACTACTTCACCTTGGGATTGATGATTATGAGCTTTCACTGACTTTATCAAATGATTACGTTTCTGAGTCTCCAAAAAAAAGCGGGCTAATGCCAAATGCTATTGAAATACTTGATCACCTAACCTCGAAATATTCTCTTTGCATCATTACGAATGGATTTGAAGAAATTCAATCCACAAAGCTGGTGTCTTCAGGTATCATTCACTATTTTAAGAGCGTTGTCACCTCCGCAAGGGCGGGGCATAAAAAACCAGCTAAAGAGATCTTCGAATTTGCACTGACCGAAAATGGCTTCCAGGCCAGTGAAACCATTATGATAGGCGATAACTTATTAACCGATATAGCCGGTGCCCGAAATGCTTCAATTGACACCGTATTTTTCAATTCAAACAAAATAACACACCAGGAAAAGGTGAATTATGAGATTCATGATCTGATGGAGCTAAGGAATATCATTTAAGTATCACTTTTCAAAACCTTCTTGGAGTACAATTTTTCAGAGCGGTAATTACTTAATTGTCCTCGCTCATCAAACTTATCAAATATCCAAAAGGCTTAGTCATGCCTGAGAAGCGCAATTCAAATTGTAAGTAAGAAAAGTCTTGAGGAGTGAGGGAAGAAAACCAAATTTATGAATCAGGGAATCTGTGGCATACTTCCTGAATCAATTTAGTTAAATTTGCCTTTCAGTTTTAAGTCTTAATTATAAATCACTATGTCCAACGGATTTTTTGCTATTCCACTCCCAAAAAACGAACCTGTATTATCTTATAACCCTGGCTCAAAGGAAAGGGTTGAACTAAAGAAGGCTTTACAAGAAGCGCGATCAAAAGTAATCGATATACCTATGTATATCGGGGCTGAAGAAGTCCGTTCCGGAAATAAAAAACCGCTCTCGCCTCCACACGATCACAAACATATACTCGGTCATTTTCATGCAGGAGATAAAAGCCATTTGGAGCAGGCCATAAACGCAGCCATGGCAGCAAAGGAACTGTGGAGTAATTTAAGCTGGGAATATCGCGCGAGTATTTTTTTAAAGGCTGCAGATTTATTGGCCGGACCTTATCGTTACAAAATGAATGCGGCCACTATGTTGGGGCAATCAAAAAATGCCTTTCAGGCTGAGATTGATTCTGCCTGCGAACTGATTGACTTCTTACGATTCAATGTGCATTTCATGGGTGAAATCTATAGCGATCAACCCGAATCGTCCCCAGGAGTATGGAACAGAATTGAATACAGACCATTGGAAGGATTTGTTTTTGCGCTTACGCCATTCAACTTTACCGCTATTGCGGGAAACTTGCCAACCAGTGCAGCGCTGATGGGCAACACTGTGGTATGGAAACCCGCCAACTCACAGATCTATGCAGCCAATGTAATCATGGAAATTTTACGGGAAGCTGGGTTACCCGATGGAGTGATCAATCTTGTTTATGTAAGTGGCCCCGATGCAGGCGAAGTGATATTCAATCATCGCGACTTTGGTGGAATTCATTTTACAGGAAGCACCGGAGTATTTCAAGGTATGTGGAAAACGATTGGAAATAACATTCACAAATACCGTTCGTATCCTCGAATAGTTGGCGAAACTGGCGGGAAAGATTATATCATGGTCCATAAGAGCGCTAATGCCAAACATGTTTCGACTGCTATCTCTCGTGGTGCTTTTGAATACCAGGGACAAAAGTGCTCCGCAGCTTCGCGCGCTTATATTCCCTCCAGCCTGTGGGACAATGTAAAAAAATATCTGCTCGAAGATTTGAAGAGCATGAAGATGGGGCCAAGTGAGGATTTTGGAAACTTCATCAACGCGGTGATCGATGAAAAGGCATTTGACTCCATAACTGGTTACATCGAAAAAGCCAGGCAAAACCCAATGAACGAGATTATTGCGGGGGGCAAGTATGATAAATCGAAAGGCTACTTTATTGAGCCAACTGTGATCGTAACAAAAGATGGTTCATCTCTCACCATGTGTGAAGAAATTTTCGGGCCGGTGATGACCATCTATGTTTATCATTCTGAAAATTTTGAACAAACGCTTGAACTGGTTGACCAGACATCACCGTATGCATTAACGGGATCTATCATCGCACAAGACCGATACGCCATTGAAATGGCTACAAAAAAACTTGTTAACTCTGCCGGTAATTTTTACATCAATGATAAGCCAACCGGGGCCGTAGTAGGTCAACAGCCTTTTGGCGGTGCGCGCGGATCGGGGACGAATGACAAGGCAGGCGCAAAAGTAAATTTACTGCGCTGGGTTTCCTTGCGAACGATTAAAGAAACATTTGTTACCCCAACTGATTATCGATATCCGTTTTTGGAGAAAGAGGGATCATTAGCACATAACCTGGATCAAAATTAGAATCCCGAAGGGTTGACACTTATGGTAGTAGTAGATAAAATGTGTCCAAAATCCATAGGAATGTCCTTAACATTAGCGATTTAAAATGGATGAGGAATCCAAATTAACCGACAATTTCATTACGGTAAGGACTCGGCCTCACCCATCCACTATCATTGTTCTCAAAGATTATCTACCCCTCTCCAAATCTGAGAGGGGTAGATGCTCCCTTCTCCTTTAAAATCCTTTAGACCGATTTCCTTCTCCTTTGGAGAAGGTGGCCGAGCCGCCTGCCGGACAGGCAGGGATGAGGTGTTAGGTCTAGGCTCTCACCTCCTCCTCATACCATCTGATACTCCTAGAGAAATACATCAGCAAGCCGATGATGAAGAACAAACCTAAGCTGCCCAATAAAAGTGAATAGTCTTGCAACTGTATGATGACGAAAATAAATCCGTAAAAAAATACAAGTAGGAGACTGAAGATGAAAACCAACTTCTTGTCGTTTAAGAAAGTTGTGGAATATAAACTAATTAATATGACAGTGGCAGCTGTTGCAATAACGTACGCTAGGTTATAACCAACATGCTCTGAAAATGAAAGTAGCAAAGAGTAATAAATGATAAGAGCGGCACCGATCAAAATATATTGAAAAGGGTGAATGCGGACTTTGCGCATGATCTCCACCATGAAGAGTGAAATGAAAGTGAGTAAGATGATCAACACACCATATTTGGATGTGCGCATACTCTTTTGATACTGATCTACCGGAATCAAAAGTTTGACGCCAAATTCAGAACCGGATATTTTTTGATCAGCACCAATCCATTGTTGCGAAAACGGTCTGTTGTAATGAAGGATATCCCATTGCGCGGTAAAGCCAGCCTCATTAACATCGCGCGAAGACGGAAGAAAGCTGCCATCAAAACTAGGATTAGCCCAGGTCCCTTGCAACGACACGTGGGTTGTCTTTCCGGCCGGGACAAAATACAACAGAGTACTTCCTTTCATATTAAGTTTAATCGAAGCAGTACTTGAAAAATCTTCCTGGCTTTGCCAATACAATGGAGCGATGATTCCGTTTTCGCTGGTGGTCACATTTGTGTTCACATCATAAGAATCATTTCCGTTTTTAAATTGATTCGTTAACCCAATCTGACTGGAAGGCTCCCCCAATAGCTCCTGGTTTCCCATTTTCATGACAGGGTTTTTACTTATTCCCCTAAGGTCGTTCAGCCCAAGAATCAAATACGATTCTTTCCATAGCACATCGGCTTCTGTTATGTTCAACTTCTTGAAATCCGGAGTAGTGAAGTTGGCCGCCAAATTAAGTTCAGATTCATACACGGCCGCTTCAAAAATACCACGATGAAGAATTTGCGGATCCACCTTCCCGGAGACATCCAATTTCTCTGGAAGAAAAAAAGCTTTTTCCGTCCACTCTCTGATCTCGATTCCGTCTTTGCCTTTGTCTATTTTCTCGCGCTGAATAAAAGGAATCACCAAAATGGGGCCAACAATACTTTGCTCGCCCGACCATTTCGAAGATATTTCCTGTATGACTGACTCAGCACGGCTTTGCCTTTCAACAATAAGCGATTCAATCCACGAAGACGGAATGAGTAAGATAAGCACAAGAAATCCGATGGACATGAGTTTGATGGTGATCGATTCTTTGATCCATCGGTTGAGTCGTTCGAAAAGGCTGGGGACAGTTGTTTCCATAGTTTTTATGTTTATTTAAAAGTACTTTTAATTTAAAAGTTGATTGCTAAATTTTTTTACTTCTTCTGTTGTTTGATCACCTCTTCCATTGCCTCAAGGTGTTTCTTAAAGGCAGTGCGGCCGCGCTCGGTGGCTTTGTACCTGGTGTTGGGTTTTCTGTCCACAAATGTTTTCAACACCGTAATGTACTTTTCCCGCTCCAATGCTTTTATGTGTGTGGCCAGACTTCCATCCGTAAGCGACAGCAATTCTTTAATCGAATTGAAATCGCCCGATTCATTTGCCATGAGCACCGACACGATCTGCAGGCGCGAACTATGCTCCAGCACTTTATCCAGATTATCAAACGGGTTCTTCACGAATCGTAACGCTTATACATGACGGCCCCGTAGATAATATGCAACAGCCCAAAGCCCATCGCCCAGAATAACAATCCATAACCCGGCAACGAAGCCGCTATCAAACCCAATACAATTTCTGAATAACCCAGGTAACGAACTTCTTCATAAAGATTGGCACTTGCGTTGATTAACGCCAGGCCGTAAAAGATGAGACACACAGGAGCAACTATTCCAAAATGATCATTGCTTAGAAGAATGAGAATAAATATTCCGCCTGTGATAAGGGGCACAGATAAGTTAATAAAAAGCCGTTTGCTCGTAGCATCCCAGATTTTTACACCCGCCCGTTTTGCTTTTCTGGCACTCAACCAAAAGCCGGTCAGTAGAGAACTGGCCAACACCACAGCGGCCACCCCTGTCAATTGCATAAGCACTTCCGGATTTTGTATGGAATAAATGCGATAAGCAAAAGGTGAAATCGGATAATGCACGAGATAATAGACGATCGCTGCTCCTATTAATGCATAAATACCAGCCAGTATTCCTGACAATCCGCTGAGGGAAATGAATTTAACGGAGCGCTCCATGAGCTTCCGTATCGATTCAAGGTCTTTTTGATATGCCTGATGTTGCTCCATTTAAAAGTACTTTTAATTTCAAAGTTAGTTAACGGAACGAGGTTTCAAAAGGTTGGACATAGTAATTTTAAAAATTCAACTGGTTTTTGGCTAATTCCACCTCAAACCACTAATATTGCAGTCCCAAATTCCTCCTTATCCCGTACGCTGGCGGGACAGGGCTCAGCAGATTTAGAGCATCTGAGTTGGGGTTGGGAAATGGTAAAAATATTATTCCTCCTTACCTGCCTGCTGGCAGGCAGGGCTCAGCTGGTTAGAGCATCTGACTGTGTTGAGTTGGTAAATCCGGCAGCAGTGTATTCCTCCTTAGCTCAGCTGGTTAGAGCATCTGACTGTTAATCAGAGGGTCTTTGGTTCAAGTCCAAAAGGAGGAGCTTTATAATCAGGGGGTTACGTTTCGTAAACCCCCTTTTTATTTTTCATCTTTCCCCACTTAACGCATTTAAACACATTCAGTGACTTAATTGGGTTATCGGCAATTCGAAGTCTTGCAAAAGAATCCCTTTGTCCTATGTGGCCTCAGAATTTGTCCAAGAGAAAAAACTCTACTCAGTTACATCGGCCATATTCAGCATTAAGTTCTAGGTGAAGTCCAGTAAAGAGGATAGCCTACAACCAGATGAAGAATAGACCCAAAAAACCTTAAAGAAATTACACAGAAAAATTGAACTTTCTGGTTCCTCTGATAATATGATAAATGAGTATTTTCTTACCTAAGAGATTTCTTCCCAACAAGGAATTCTTAGAATATTACAATGATGAGCGATTTCAAAAATAACATCAAGTTCAACTATCTCTATGTGATGGCGGCAACTTCAAAGCATGGGGATGCGAAATTTTTTCTAATCCAGACTCAATTGAACCGAATAACATTGAAACAAAAATTAAGCAATCTTTAATTGATGGAGAATTCTTTGATCCTGAAAAATGGGGCGTTTCGCGGTTAAAATTCGATGACTGGTTCCAAAACTTGATCACGCTTGGAACGAGTATGATTCGATTGAAATAACCTCAGAAGAACCAACCATTCACCATTCCATCAAAGAATTTTTAGAAGTAATCAGAAAAGCACCTAAATACTAATGTTACAGTCAAGAGTTGTTCACAACTAGGGTACAATTTGTACCCTCATTGCGTTTTTAATATCTAAGTTACATAGGGACAATTGCCTCGTTCATAAAACCCATTTATAACTTCATATTGATTGTTTCTGATGGTATATTTAGAAAAAGAAACATGAGCAACATAAAGTTATTTGAAAGCAAAAGAATCCGGTCTTCATGGAACGAGGAAGAAGAAACATGGTATTTTTCTGTAGTGGATATTGTGGGAGCCCTGACAGATTCTGCAAATCCAACAGATTATTTAAAGAAGTTACGGAAAAGAGATCCGGAACTTGGATTCTACGTAGGGACAAATTGTCCCCAGGTAGAAATGCTGACTAATGGTAAGAACCGCAAAACACTTGCCGGTAATGTACAGCATATCTTTCGTATCATTCAATCCATCCCCTCACCCAAAGCAGAGCCCTTCAAACAATGGCTTGCCAAAGTCGGCTACGAACGCATTGAAGAAACTGAAAACCCCGAACTAAGCTTCGATCGTGCCATGGAAACCTATCTGGCAAAAGGTTATAGCAAATCGTGGATTAACCAACGCCTGAAAAGTATTGAAGTAAGAAAGGAACTGACAGACGAATGGGAAAAACGAGGCGTACAAAAAGGATTAGACTTTGCCATACTTACCGATATCATCACCAAAGCATGGAGCGATAAAACGGTTAAAGAATACAAGAAACATAAGAACCTGAAAAAAGAGAATCTCCGAGATCACATGACTAATCTGGAGTTGGTGCTGAACATGCTTGCCGAAGCCACTACTTCCGAAATTTCCAAAGAGAAAAAACCAAAGTCGTTGGACGAAAGTAAAGTGATCGCCCGGCAAGGCGGGACGATTGCCGACAACACCCGAAAAGAAATTGAAGCCAAGACCGGGAAAAAAGTAGTAAGCGCTTTGAACGCAAAACAAATAACCGAAGGCAATCCAAAGAGAAAGCTCAAATAATCAAATTCAAGCTACTTTTAAAGTCGAATTCGCGAATTGTTATTAGACCCTTCTTCATCTTAATCTGAAATTTAAACCTATGGGATACACAAGAAGAAACATATTACAATCGATGGGCGCTTTAGCCGGGGCATCTATTTTACCATTGGCGGCAAACGGCAAACCAGCCGACACTGAACAATTCAATTATAGTCCTGCCGATCTGCAGGAAATAATAAATCTCTTTGATTTTGAAAAAGCTGCTGCAGGGTCGATGTCAAAAATGGCGTATGAATTTGTTGCCAGCGGAGCTGCTGATGAATTTACGGTGAAGTGGAACCGCGAAGCACTTGACAAATTAAAAATTCAAACCAACGTACTTAATGATGTAACCAAACTGGACACTAAAGTGTCATTATTTGGAACGGAGCTAGTTTATCCGATTCTGATCGCACCAACAGCTTTTCATAAATTAATGCATCCCGAAGGCGAGATCGCAACTGCACGCGGAGCCGGAGCCGCCTCAGCAGTTTATTGTGTCAGCTCATTTACCACTACGCCTATTGAAGAAATTGCAAAAGTGGCCACCCAGCCTCTTTGGTTTCAATTGTATGTAGTAGACGACCGGACTTTCGTGAAAGACCTGGTTCAAAAAGTGGAAGCTCAGGGATGTCGTGCGCTTTGCATTACAGTTGATACACCCGTTTCGGGATCAAGAGATCGTCAACAAAAAGCAAAATTCAAATTACCCGATGATCTGAAGCCGCCTTACATGATTGACACTGCATTTGCCGCCAAAGGGCAAGCATTAACTTTCAAAAAGCCTCTCACCTGGAAAGACATTGAATGGTTTAAGTCCATTACAAAATTACCCGTACTATTGAAGGGCATCTTAAATCCTGAAGATGCCGAAAGAGCAATTCAGTCCGGAGCTTCAGGCATTATCGTATCCAACCATAGCGGGCGCAACCTGGATACAGTCCCTGCTACTATTGAGGTACTTCCTCACATTACACAAAGAGTAAACAAAAGAATTCCTGTTTTAATGGATGGTGGCATAAGACGAGGAACGGATGTTTTAAAAGCAATCGCCTTCGGTGCCAATGCTGTACTTGTAGGCAAGCCAATTTGTTTTGGATTAGCGTGCGGTGGCGCAGAAGGAGTAACCAAAGTTTTAACAATACTGAGAAAGGAATTTGAGTTTGCCATGGCATTGTCGGGCCGCACTTCTATTGCAAGTATTGATTCGTCTTTGATCTGGAAAGACGGCACTAGATAGAATGTTCAGTAAAAATGCGAAGCGAAAATTCTAACCACACAATAGATCTTTGGATACAGGCAGTCGAACAAAATAATTTTGATCGGATCTGTGCCAAGCCCTCACCCACCAGTTGGTCGCTAGGCCAGGTGTGTATGCACCTGATCACTGAGACGAGTTATTATCTAAAACAAATCCACATCTGTTTGTCAACTGATGACAATGCGGATAAAGAAATGACCGCTCATGCGAAATCCATGTTTCGCAATAATGAATTTCCAGATGAACTCATCGAAGGACCTCCTTCAAATGACAATACTCCGCAACCACGCAGCAAAGAAGAGTTGTTAAAAGCGCTCTTGAAATTAAAAGATGAACTCAACAAGGTCGCTGCAGTGGTTTCAACTCATTCAGGCATCGGCAAAACAAAACATCCGGGACTTAATTACTTTACTGCCAGAGAATGGCTTCAGTTTGCCGACATGCACATGCGCCACCACCTCAGGCAAAAGAAAAGAATTGAAGAATTTTTAACAGGCCAGCCAAACTGAATTGCCTTTTTTAATCCAAAAAGGCCACTTGAGAAGATTTTATCGAAAATCAAACTTTATTTATCGTTTTTCAATAAACATTTATTGATATTTGACCGTTAGTAATCAAAAACAACAAATGACTATGGAACTGAAAACGAGAACCCAACAAATTCTTATGGTAATGCGCATCCTGTCATGGTGGCATTTATTGGCTACATGATTGAAGCGGGAGCAATCCTGTTTTCGTACGGGATGAGTTGCATAAACCCCGAGGCTTCAAGGAATCTTTATCAAGGTCTGAACCTCTACAACCTCCGGCAATTCAACTTCTGGCATTATACCTTGACGGTGTCTTTTGTGGTTTCGATATCGATCATGAAATCATATGTATGGTACCTGGTCATCAAAGCTCTTTCAAAGATCAGCCTGACGAATCCCTTTAAAATGGAAGTAGCCCAAACACTTGAAAAGATCAGCTACGTCTTATTCGGAACATGGCTTGTTGGCATGCTCAGCAGTGCGCATAGCAGTTGGTTGATGAAACTAACCGGAGAACTTTACGGAAATTGGGTGAGTGGAGAGTTCATATTTAGGGTTCACTCAAAAAGTCATCGATTTTGATTTTTTCAAAAAAATTGGCC
>JBBTBZ010000019.1:0-254140 GCA_038043425.1 Bacteroidota bacterium | reverse complement strand
ATTCAGTGCATTAAAATCAGCTTTGCATTTTCAGCATAGATTTTCTTAAGTACATTACTCAAATTCCTTTACCTAAGCTACTGCGTGGTACTTAATATTCTTGCGAAATCCTGAAGAAGATTATGAGATGTAGAGATGGAAAATTTGAGAATGTCAGGTCGTAAGACCTGACAGCACCCCAAGGCCAGGAAGAGCAAGGGACGGACACTTTTTCATTTTTTAGTATTTCTAAATTCATCATTAAAAAATGCAATGGCCTTTTCATAATAGTTATCAATCATTACGCCCGGTCCATGCAAGCCTCCGGGTATGATCACCAATTCACTTTTTACGCCAGATGATTGTAATTTTTCAAAGAGTTTTTCACTTTGACAATGCGGCACCAGTGGGTCTTTATCTCCGTGAAAAATCAGAAAGGGTGGATTCAATGTATTGACGTAAGAAATTGGGTTCGCCAAAGCACATTTATCCGGATTTTCCTGAATGGCACCTCCAATCAAAGCAGACTCTGGAGATTTTATATCATCATGAGACATGGTGCTTCCACATTTATCCATAATCAGAAAATCCGTAGGCCCAAACCAATCTACCACGGCATTTACCCGGCTACTCGTTTGAGTATAACTTCCGAGATTTCCTTCAATGTCGATATCAAGACCATTGATCTTATCGGTCTTAGTGCTGTTAGTCGTGCCGGCAAAGGCAGACAAATGACCTCCGGATGACCAACCTGTAATGCCAATAAAGGAATTGTCCATTGAAAATTTCTGACTATTCGCTCTCACAAAACGGATGGCGGCTTTTACATCATGAATTTGTGCGGGAAATATGGCATCCCTGCTTGACCGATGATTGATGCTCACGACAGCAAAACCATTTTCCAAAAGTCTTTGACACCACCCTTCATTAAACACAGTTGCCTTGGAAGAATTTGAAAAGAAAGCGCTTCCATAAATAGCGATCACAATCGGGAATGGGGCGTTTCCCTTCTTTGGCAAATGAATATCCAAACGATGCCCAATGATGCCATCACCTACATAGTCGATATCCAGCCAATACTTGGATGATTCTATGGCGGTTTTTTCAATGTCAATTTCTCTTGTTTGAGCAAAAGATTGAAGTGAGAATAAGAGGAAAATGATGAGTAAATTTTTCATGAGTAAGTGCTTTATGTTCTTTGTCTGAAAATATTCTGTTTTTTTTGCTTTCAATTCTATCATGATTGTTATCAAATTTACCCTATTTGTTTTTTCTAATTTTGAGTCTGCGAAAATGTTGCTAAAGTAAAAATAGACGGATATATCCATTTAGAAAACGCGTTTTACTAGGGCAAGCAGTTTAGCGGCAAGCCCTTCTGTGATAAAGTTGTAAATCGGTTGGTTGGAAAAATTGTAATTTGTGGTAAATAATTATAAGTGGAGACCACAGATTGGAGGAGTCGGCTAAAGAATACCATTATACTATCATGCGGAAAGGATTAAAATATGGAAAACAATAATGTAAAGTTTGGCAGTTTCTTTTGGAGAATATCGTCATCGCATATGATTACCTATTTTATAATGGGAATCATAGCTGTATCCGTTCTCAATTATAAAGAGAGTTTCGAAAACCCCCCGTTGTCCTATTTGATGAAACCAGTGGATTCTTCCTGGGTAGCTGTCGGTCCCGTTTTGCAGATATTCCGGGGATTAGTTTTTTCAATTGCGCTTTGGTTTTTCAAGGATAATTTTCTTTATAACAAATATGGATGGTTGAAATTATGGGGGTTAATAGTTGGCTTGTCTGTATTATCAACAACAGGACCAGCTTCTGGTTCTATAGAAGGATTGATCTACACCAAAATTCCAGCGATCTCTCAATTGAAAGGATATATTGAAGTTTTACCTCAGACTTTATTATTCTCATTATTTGTTTTTTACTGGTATGAGAAACCAAAAAAGCTTTGGAATGTCCTATCAATAATTTTAGTCTCAATTATAATCATTTTATGTACGTTTGGCTTGTTAGCTTCAAGCATTGAACTATGAAAAGCACCAACGCACAACAGTATAGTTAATTGCCGACTCAAAGCAGATTTCAAGCCGTTCTGGGATAAGGGTGTAAACCGATTTGGTTGAAAAAATTGTAAATTGTGGCAAATAATTAAATATATGTCGACTACAGAATTGAGGAGACGGCTGATTGATAAAATTCAAAAAACCGAAAACAAAGACTTACTCGCAGAAGCTTACAGATTGCTTGAGTTGGAGACAGAGGACATTGAAATGTACAAGCTAAATGACGATCAAAGAAAAGCGATTAATGAAGCCAGACAGCAGATCAATAGCGGACAATTTTTGACAGATGAACAGTCTAACAAAGAAATTGAGGAATGGCTAAACAAGTAATTGGTCTCTTAGAGCGCAAAATGATAAGAAGAAGATTTTAGATTATTGGAGGCAGAGAAATAAGTCGAATGCGTACAGTAAAAAGATAAACGAGTTATTTAAGGAGTCAATTAAAATCATCATGGACTTTCCACAAATCGGAAAAGTGACTGACGACACTAGAGCAAGAATCAAGATCGTAAGGGACTATTTAATAATCTACGAAGAGACTGCAACTCAAATATCTATTTTAACAATCTGGGACAGTCGACAAGATCCTGATAGGCTTAAAAAGATCCTGAAATAAAACGACCAATTGCTAGCACTATGTGCATTAATCCTAGCAGGTGATGTGGCTTATTTACAACATATGGAGAAAGCAAGCAGGTCAATGCAAAGACTATAGAGTTTTGAGACAAACTCTCAACTGCAACCCATCATTTCGAGTCAGCGTAATTTTCTTTGTGTTAATAAAAAGTCATGAGGCTATTTAAGCGATGAAAATCAAATTTCTAACAGCCTGTCTATTTTGTTTACCATTAACGTGTTTATCGCAGGATTTTAAGGGGGAACGGTTAAAGATGGTCAAGGAGCAGATTGCAAACAGAGGAATTAAGTCTGAGGCGGTATTGACCGCCATGAGGAAAGTAGAGCGGCACAAATTTGTTCCTCCCGATTTGGCTCCGATGGCATACATAGATAGTCCACTGTCGATTGGTGAAGGACAGACCATTTCGCAACCCTACATCGTGGCCTTCATGACGGAGGTGCTGGACCTAAAAAAGAGTGAAAAAATTTTAGAGATAGGGACAGGATCGGGTTATCAGGCCGCCATTCTGGCTGAACTAGGGTGCGAAGTGTTTTCAATCGAGATCAGCGAGGTGCTTGCTAAAAATGCAAAGAAACTTTTAATGGATCTGGACTACAAAACAATTTCGCTCAGGACAGGCGATGGTTACCAGGGTTGGCCTGAAAATGCGCCTTTTGACGCGATCATCGTCACCTGCTCTCCCAGTCATGTTCCCGAAAAGCTACAACAGCAATTGGAAGAAGGGGGCCGCATGATCATTCCTGTTGGCGACCGATTCACCCAAGAACTCATTTTACTGGTGAAGAAAAATGGGAAGATGAAACGTGAAAGCCGTTTGCGGGTGCAGTTCGTTCCTATGCATGATGAGAAGGGAAAGAAGTATTGAGTTGTGAGGATCGGCTGATGGAGGATGTCGGTCACAGGCCAACCGAAGGCAAAACACCTAACCCTTTAACAACTTCTTAAGATCAGGATGATGCTGCGATGTCAGGAATTCAGTAATACTGAACTCTGCCAGCTTGTGGATATAGAATGGATCCTCGCATATAATCTCCTCCATAACTTCTTTTGATTTGGCCAGCGCCAGAATAATGCCGCCAGTGCGAGGTACTTTGCGACCCGAGGCCACAAAGACATTTTGTTTGTAATACTTGTGCAGGTACTTCACATGGTCGGTCATGTAGGAGTCCAGTTCTGCGAGCGGGACAATATAATTCAGATTGATGATGAACATGGACGGAAAATAATATTTATGAATGTGTTACAGTACCGGTGGACGAATCGTTCGGTAACAATACCAACCAGGATCAATTAACCTAAGAGCGTTTATCTCGCAGTCCATCCTCCATCCACCGTTAGTATGGAGCCCACCACATAGCTTGCCGCATCGCTGGCAAGAAAAATGGCTGCTCCCTGAATTTCGCGAAGCGTTCCCCAACGTCCAAGTGCGGTAGCACCAATAATAAAATTTTTTGTGTCCTCATCTTCAGCAATTGAAATATTCATATCTGTTAAAAAAGGCCCCGGACAAATGGCATTGACCGTGATATTGAATGGCGCCAACTCCAGGGCAAGGGCCCTCGTCATCTGTACAACAGCGCCCTTGCTTGATGTATAAGGAGTACGATTAGCCAGACCTACTAATCCGAGTGTGCTAGCCACGTTGATAATCCGCCCCTTTCTATTTTTTTTCATGTAGGGTGTTACTGCCCGTGCGCAAAGCCAGGTACCATTGACATTAACATCCATCACTTTTGCAAAATCTTCGGGGGTAACTTCATCGATAGGTCCACGGATGTTAATGCCAGCATTGTTGATCAGAATATCGATGCGGCCAAAAACCCTCATGGCTTCTTTTGCCATGGCTTCTGTTTTTTCCTTGCTCGTGATGTCGGCAGAAAATGAAATTACTTTTGTGTCATACTCGGTACTAAGTTGGTTGGCCGCCTGAGTACCTTCTTCTGGATTGCGGTTTACTAACATAACATCGGCACCAGCTGAAGCAAGGCCTGCTGCCATTGCAAAACCCAATCCCTTTGAGCCACCTGTTATAATGGCTGTCTTTCCACTTAGATCGAATTGCTTTATACCTGGAAGTAGTTCTTTGTTCATATGGGTAGTTGTATATAAAGGTATTTACTAATTTATTGCGCTGTGACCAGCCTCCTCAATCACAAGACTTTCTTCAAACGGCAAATTTAATATGATGATGGTTTACTAACTTTGCGGCTTAAAATCGTTTCAATGATGCAAAATATTTTCCGAATATCAATCCTGTTTTATTTTTTCGCGTTAACAGGGTGCCAACCTGAGAAAGAAACAGTTGATAAACGGATCAAATTGATAGATCCAGATCGGGCTGCTGAAATGGCTAAGGCCATCGAAGGAATTGTAACTCCCCAATTAGCAGAAGGGTTTACACTCCGCTTATGGGGTATCGATTCATTGGTAGCCGATCCTGTCTCAATTGATATTGATGATCAGGGGAAATTGTACTACACCAGAACCAACAGGCAAAAGAATTCCGAGTTTGACATACGCGGACACCAGGATTGGGAAGTGGAATCAATCCAATTGCAAACAATCGAAGATAAGAGAGCCTTTTTGCACAAAGTTCTTTCACCAGAAAACAGTAAGAAAAATGAATGGCTGGCTGATCTTAACAAAGACGGCTCTCATGATTGGAAAGACATGACCATAGAGAAAGAACATGTGTATCGATTGGAAGATACTTCCGGTGATGGTGTCGCTGATATGGCTCAACTGATGGTAGAAGACTTTAATGATGAGGTCACTGATGCAATGGGTGGGGTTCTGAAATTTGGTGAAGATCTTTTCGTGGACATTGGGCCAGATATGTGGCGGATTAAAGACACAAATGGAGATGGCATCGCAGACGAAAAAACTTCTATATCACACGGTTATGGTATACATGTTGGGTTCAGTGGTCACGGAATGTCCGGCATTGAAGTTGGGCCGGAAGGTAAGATCTACTGGCAGATTGGTGACATAGGATTTAATGGCACAGGGCTAGATGGACAGAAGTGGGAGCATCCTAACAGTGGAGTTATTGTGAGGTCTAACCCAGATGGCAGCGATTTTGAAGTGTTTGCCTATGGAAACCGGAATACTCACGAATTTGTATTTGATGAATACGGAAACCTGATCAGTGAAGACAATGATGGGGATCATCCTGGTGAAAGTGAACGAATAGTATATATCGTCAACGGTTCTGATACAGGCTGGCGAACTAACTGGCAGTTTGGAAAATACAGAGACCCGGATAATAATACATACAAAGTCTGGATGGATGAAAAGATGTATGTGCCAAGGTTCGAAGGACAGGCTGCTTACTTTACACCTGCCATTAAAAACTTTGTGAATGGACCTACGGGTATGCTCTATAACCCTGGCACGGCTTTAAGTGTTGAATGGAAAAATACATTCTTCATTGTAGAATTTGTAGGTAATCCCTCACGCTCTGGCATCCATGCTTTTAATTTAATCCCTAAAGGAGCAGCGTTTGAGTTGGGCGAGTCAAAAATGATTTTAAGTGGTGTTCTGGCAACAGGCATAGATTTCGGACCTGATGGGGCTTTGTACCTGGCCGATTGGATTGACGGTTGGGGAACGAAAGATCATGGTCGCGTATGGAAGCTTGATGTAAAGGATGTAGATGTAGCGGAACGCCAGCAAACTCAATCATTGTTAGAGGCTGATTTAACAAAGTATGAAGAGAGCCAGTTAGGGGAATTGCTTAAAAACCCCGACATGCGGGTGCGACAGAAAGCACAGTTCGAACTTGTGATGCGCGGTGAAGCTGGTCTTGAAATTTTTAAATCTAACATCACACAAACGGATCATCAGTTTGCAAGAGTTCATGCCATTTGGGGCATTAGTCAATTTGCGCGTAAGAATGTGAGGCATGCAAAACTATTTTTGCCGTTGCTAAAAGATAATGATCCTGAGATAAAAGCGCAAGCTGCTAAATGGATAGGAGATGTTCGATATAAAGACGCTGGGGATGAATTGATTCCTTTATTAAGAGATGAGAATAGTAGAGCCAGATTCTTTGCCGCTGAAGCACTAGGGAGGATTGGTTACGAACCCGCCATTAATCCGATCATTGAATTATTGCGTACCAATAACGAAGAAGATGCTTATATACGGCATGCTGGTAGTTTAGCACTGGCGCGAATAGGAAAGGCGGAGCCGGTTGTTTCCTTGTCAAAAGATCCTTCGCGTGCAGTAAGAATAAGTGCTGTGGTTGCATTAAGGCGTATGAGAAATCCTGGCATAGCCGATTTTCTAAACGATCAGGATGAATACATTGTAACAGAAGCAGCCAGAGGAATCAACGATGACCTTTCTATTGAACAAGCATTGCCTGCTCTTGGAGAAGTACTAAATGATGACCGCTTTTCCAATGAAGCTTTACTCAGGCGGGCGATCAACGCTAACCTGCGGGTAGGAACGGAAAAGGCGATGCAAAATCTGATTGACTACGCTGCTCATGAAGGGGCCCCTGTGGCCATGCGCTCGGAAGCGGTTGCAGCGCTTAGCACCTGGGCAAAACCCTCGGTACTAGATCGGGTGGATGGAAGATACAGAGGTGTGATTACCCGGGACCTTCTCAATGTTCAAACTAAAAGTGATAAAGTGCTGACTCAATTATTATCTAATAAAGATGTTTCATTGCGATTGCAGGCAGTGAAAGCAATTGGCAAGCTTAAAATTGAAAAGGCATCCGCCCAACTGTTCGCAAAGTTGAAGAATGATTCGCAACCCGAAGTAAGAGCCGAAGCACTAAAAGCCTTAGCGGCCATTAATGATAAGCAAATTGGAGATGCCATAAAACAAGCACTTTCCGATAAAGAGAAAAGCGTTCGTGTAGTGGGTCTGGATCTGTTAGCGAAAATGAACATCCCGAAAGAATTAATGGTGTCCTTGTTAACTGATGTAATCAACACGAGAACGAATGAAGAAAAACAAGCGGCCATCCTTACACTTGGGAAACTGCCACTTGAAAGTTCGGTGAATATCTTTGAACAACTGTTCGGTAAAATGGAAAGTGGTAAACTTCCTCGCGAAACTTATCTTGAGTTAGAAGAAGCTATCGATAGTACCCGTTCGCCTCAACTGATTGCGAGATTTAAAGAACTTAATTCGAAATTGTCACCGGATTCCTTAAAGGCTGCCTATGAAGGAAGCTTAATGGGGGGTGATGTTGAGCGCGGTTTAAGAATTTTTTACGATAATAATTCGGCTCAATGCGTCCGTTGCCATTCCTTTGGCGACTATGGGGGAAATGCAGGACCACGCCTGAACGGTGTTGCTGCAAGACTAACACGACCACAAATTTTGGAAGCGTTGATTGATCCCAGTGCCAGCTTAGCGCCAGGCTTTGGTACGGTGAGCCTTGACCTTAAGAATGGCAAGAAGATCAATGGCATTCTTCAGCAAGAAAAGCCAAATGGCCTCTTGTTAAAAATAGGCGATAAGCCTGATACATTAATTAACAAGGTTCAAATTGTTAAGCGCACCAATTCGCCTTCCAGTATGCCACCCATGAGATATTTGTTGACGAAAAAGGAAATTCGTGATTTGGTTAGCTTCTTATCCACCTTGAAGGAAGATAAGTAAGGCTTTTGCTCTTCAGAGACATTAATCTGGTCGGGCACGTTGGGAAGTAACGGGAGTAAGTATTCAATGCTTGAAAACGTCAAAGAAATTTCGCTACTTCTTCAACAAGCTCCATGGATTTTAAGTGATGTCCAAGTCCCGTTGTGGTAATGAGTGATGCGTTTTTCCAACCTTCAATCATATCCAATGCGGTTTGATAGGGAGTCTCTTTATCTTCGGTGTCGTGAATAATTAAACCTTGAAGTGTCAGAGATTTGCTAAACTCTTTCATCTTAAAATAGGAGGGTGGATGACCAATTGTTTTGGTATAATGATCATTGATCAGGTGGATAGCCCTCGTTGAGAGACCTAATACTTGTTGATAGTAATCAATAAAATACGCCACTTCTCCTGGAGCCGCCATAACCACCATTTTTGAAACGGGCAGGTGTGGCAATCGGTGCATAGTATAAACTGACGCAAACCCACCAAAGGAATGTGTGAGAATAGCATGCAGTTTTTTTTGTTCATATATAAATTGCTCTATTAACCCACTATAGTGAGGCAGATTCAGAAAATTACCTTGTGATAATCCATGACCCGGAGCATCCATTGCGAAGATGGTAAATTCTTCTTTGGAAAGACGATTGATTACATAGCGCCACCAATAGCTATGGCTTTGCCATCCGTGCAAGAGCAGCACTTTTTTATCTCCATTTCCCCAACGGTAGGCTTGAACTTTCTTACCCACATAGTTGATCATAAACTTTTCTTCGGCTTGATTCAAAAAGTCCAGCTGGTGGGGTTTCATCTTGCTCCTTCTTGGCCAGCAGAATAATTCAAAACCCGTTTTAGCAGCATATTCAGGTGCGAGCCATGCCATCGAATTCAAATAAAAGCCAATGGATTGGGTAAATAGTTTATTCATGTCATGTATGTCTAAATATTAAGACAATTCTATTTCCCAGATATACTTCTGCAATGAAAGATACCGATCGGTATCTAATTAAAAAATTTCAAAAAAGTAACCACCTAAGTCCATCGTTAGTTTGCGTTAAAATTCCTTACTTTGACAAGTGGTTTCGGACTCACTAAACGAGGTAAGGCAAATTCCTAACTTTTGAAATCCCGGTCCGAAAACTAGTTGGAAGGGCTTGGCGAAAAGGGTCAGGTTGTTGCCTTTTACATCTTACCGATTTGATTTAATTATTTTTTTGTAGTTCTTTCATCCCTTATGAATCTTCTTGATCCCAACGAAAAAATCCTGGCCATCGATATTGGTGGGTCGCGCATTAAAGCAACCATTTTGGATACATATGGCGAAATTTTGCATGATTATGTGAGAGTTCAAACACCAGCATCCGCAGGCCCTGAGGATGTATTGCAGGCAATTGAAGAACTCACGAAGGAATTTAGAGTCTATAGTAAAGTCTCTGTAGGATTTCCGGGCTATGTTAAGAATGGTGTGGTGTATACTGCTCCTAATCTTAGCACCGAAAAGTGGAAGGGTTTTGATTTTAAAAAAGGACTATCCAAACTATTGAAGCAACCGGTACGGGTGGTTAATGATGCCGATATGCAAGGATTAGGTATTGCAGCGGGGAAAGGTCTTGAAATGGTTGTTACGCTCGGCACAGGATTCGGCACCGCTCTGTTAATGGATGGAATTCTGCTGCCACACCTGGAAGTGGCACATCATCCGTTATCTAAAGAAAGGGACTATGATCAGTATATCGGAAAAAAAGCACTGGATGAAGTAGGCATCGAAAGATGGAATAAGCGCGTAAAGTTTGTTATTGAGGTACTAATAACCGTTTTCAATTACGATCATTTGTATATCAGTGGAGGAAATGCAAAAAGAATAAATTTCAAGATAGATGAAAATATTTTTCTGGTATCAAACATGGATGGTATAAAGGGAGGAGCAAATCTCTGGCATAAAGACCATTTCAATGTTTAGTTTTGGCAAAATGAATTTTTTAATCTTCGTTAGTAATCTGTAATAGGTATTCTGTAATCCGTAATTGAATTAATAGATCAACTTCTACCGATTACCAATTACCGATCACCTTTTCTACTTAGCGGCAGTTCTTTCTATTTCACGCAGGTTTTCCAGCTTTTTGTTTCGAAGGAATCCGTTGATGTCTTCAAAGTGTTCTTTGATCCTTCTATTTCCAAACTCAAACACCTTGGTGGCCAGACCATCCAGGAAATCGCGGTCGTGAGAGACCAGGACCAACGTGCCATCAAATGCTTTCAACGCATCTTTCAAAATATCTTTTGTTTTGATATCCAGGTGATTAGTGGGTTCATCCAAAATCAGGAGGTTAACAGGTTGCAATAAAAGCTTGAGCATGGCCAGTCGGGTCCTTTCACCCCCTGATAGAAGTTTTACTTTTTTGTCGATGTTGTCACCGCTAAACATAAAAGCACCAAGCAGGTCTTTTATTTTGGTGCGGATATCGCCTTCCGCAATCTGGTCTATGGTTTGAAATACAGTGATATCTTCTTCCAATAAAGTCGCCTGGTTTTGTGCGAAATAGCCGATCATGGAATTATGCCCAAGCTGAAGTTTTCCATCAAAGTCTATTTCGCCCATAATGGCTTTTACGAGGGTAGACTTTCCTTCTCCGTTTTTTCCAACAAAAGCAATCTTCTCGCCCCGCGCAATCGTCAAAGAAGCATCCTCGAAAACGACATGGTCACCATATTTCTTGATCAATCCTTCAATGATAACCGGATAATTTCCAGAGCGTGGCGCAGGTGGAAATTTTAGGTTAAGGGCGGAAGAATCCACTTCGTCTACTTCTACAATCTCTATTTTTTCCAACATCTTAACACGGGACTGCACCTGAAGGGTCTTCGAGTAGGTCCCCTTAAACCGATCAATAAATTGCTGAATATCAGCGATTTGTTTAGCCTGATCATCAAATTGCTTTTGCTGCTGTTCGCGTCTTTCTTTCCGCAACATTAGATAATGTGTGTAATTGGTCTTGTAATCGTAAATGCGTCCCATGGTTACCTCAATCGTGCGATTGGTAAGATTGTCCACAAACGTTTTATCGTGGCTAATTACGATCACAGCTTTGGCGTTATTGATCAGAAAATCTTCCAGCCACTGAATGGATTCGATGTCCATGTGATTGGTGGGCTCATCCAGCAAGATTAAGTCTGGTTTTTGCAGCAAAATTTTTGCGAGTTCTATACGCATACGCCATCCACCGCTGAATTCTTTTGTTGGCCGTGAAAAGTCCGATCGAAGAAAGCCCAAACCCATCAGAGTCTTTTCCACCTCTGCATCATAGTTGATCTCTTCGATGGAGTAGTATTTTTCACTTAACTCGGATACCTGTTCAATGATGTTGGTATATTCGTCCGATTCATAATCCGTGCGGGTTTCCAGCTGAACGTTAAGTTCCTCCATTTGTTTTTTCATGCCGAGTATTTTGGAAAATGCCTTTGAAGCCTCTTCAAATACAGTGTCCTTGTCCTCGGTCAATAGGTGTTGTGGCAAATACGCGATGATGGCCTCCCGTGGAGCTGAGACTTTACCACGCGTGGGTTTATTAACACCCGCAATAATTTTAAGCAGCGTAGATTTTCCAGCACCATTTTTACCCATTAAGGCAATCCTGTCATTCTCGTTTATATTGAAAGTAATATCCTTAAATAATGGCGAACCATTAAACTCAACTGTAACGGCATCAACTGAAATCATAATTTTTAAAAATAAAGGCGCAAAGATACCACTACGATTAACCTGGGCAACAGTGGCATTCAAAAAGTAGAGGAGTGGTGATGATTTTTTGTCTTCGTGCCTTTGTGGCCAGAGGGACAAAAAAACAGTGCAGCAGCCGTATATTTACACTATAGTCTACTAGTAAATTCACCTATGAATGAAATTATCAATCACCTCAAACAAAGCATTGCGGATGAACTTCTATCTAAAGCAGAGAAGCGGACGTTAAAAGATCTTGTTTCGGACGCAGGCTTAACCCCTGATCAGCTTAATTTTTTGCGCAGTAAAATGTATGAGTTGGCAAATGAAAAAGTGACGGAGGCGAATTATCGGTTTATTTTGGAGTGGGTACGCAATGTTAATAGCGCCCTCACCATTACATCCAAAGAAACATCAAAAGCCTTCTTCAGTCCGGGGGAATCATGCCGCAACACCATCATCCAACAGATCAACAACGCCATTACCCGTATAAAGATATGTGTGTTCACCATCAGTGATGATACCATCACGAATGCCATTATTACGTGCCATAAAAAAGGACGCGACATAAAAATCATAACAGATAATGATAAATCGCTGGACCTGGGTTCGGATATCGAGTGGTTGGCTAAAGAAGGTATTCCAATTAAGATGGACACTACCTCCAATCATATGCATCATAAATTTATGCTGGTCGATGAACAGTGGTTACTCACAGGTAGTTATAACTGGACACAGAGTGCTGCCAGGTTTAATCATGAAAATATCTTGCTATCGTCTGATGTGGGAGTAGTCAAATCGTTTTTGAGTGAATTTGATAAATTGTGGAATACACTGGATGAGTATCGATAACCAGCCGTCATGACGTTATTAAAAGTATCACATATCAATACTAAACCAGAGGGTGAGTTTGCTTTACGCGATATTAACTTCACTCAAGGCAGATGGCAAAAAGTGGCCATTGCAGGTGAACCGGGTTCGGGCAAAAGCTCTCTTTTAAAAATTATTGCAGGTCTTAAGCAACAGGAAAGTGGCGAGGTATGGCTCGATAGTGAAATGGTAAAGGGGCCATCGCAAAAATTAGTTCCAGGCCATCCTGCCATTGCTTATTTATCACAGTATTTTGAGTTGCAAAAGTTCCTGACAGTGGAGCAAATTCTTGGCTATGCAAATGTTCTGCCAGAGGGGCAGGCCAGTGCGCTATATGAACTTTGCGAAATCAATCCTTTCGTGAACAGAAAGACGGACCAGCTTTCCGGTGGTGAGCGCCAACGGATTGCATTGGCGCGACTGTTGATCACGTCACCCAAACTTTTATTGTTGGACGAACCATTTTCACATTTAGACATGGTCCATAAGAAGGTCTTGAAATCTGTTATCAATAACATTAGCAGGAAGCTAAAGATCACCTGCCTGCTTGTTTCGCACGATCCTTCTGATACCCTGGCATGGGCTGATAAAATACTGGTGATGAAAGATGGACAAGTAATACAGGATGGAACTCCGGAGAGTGTTTATCGGGATCCAGTTAATGAATACGTGGCCGGACTATTTGGGAAATACATAGTGGCTACTCCAGGCCTGGTCAACGCATTTTCATCGAAGGATAAGAGGAGTGAAAAAAAGTTATTTTTCCGGCCGGAGGATTTTAAGTTAGTGACGAAAGGCGAAACTTCGATGGAAGGGTTGGTGAGCGAGGTAATTTTTCTGGGCCACTGCCATGAAGTAGAAGTTTTAATTGCTGGCGAAACTATCACTGTAAAGACTACCCGAACGGATATTAAGATAGGGGATAAGGTTTATCTTTCGCGGGTTTAAAATGTTTCCGTGTTGCCAATTCGAGTTTTGCAGATTGGAATTTTGACAGAATGATATAAAAGAAATATATTCAATTCGGGATTTATAAACATAGACTTTTGGGCGCAGGCGGACATCTTTTACAAACAAATTAAAAGCAACGCAAATGGATAAAATAGTAAACCCGGTAATCGGTGAGGAGATTATCTTCCGAACAACCTCAAAACAGAGTAACGGTGAGAAGACAATAATGGAAGTGACCATCGGACCAAAAGGTGGAAACCCATTACATTACCATAAAAAATTTTCTGAGACTTTTAATGTATTAGAAGGGGAGCTGAGCGTTCAGGTGGGTACAGAAAAAATGAAATTGAAAGTTGGCGAAAAGGCCATTGCACCAATTGATACAAATCATCGGTTTTACAACACCTCCGGTAAATCGGTTCGTTTCACGTGTGAACTAATACCCGCAAGCGAAGGTTTTGAAAATGTTTTACGCATCGCGTTTGGACTTGCGCAGGATGGAAAAGCTGGACCTAATGGAATGCCAAAGAGTTTTGTTCATAATGGAATTCTTATGAATATGGGTGAAGGATATTTTGTTGGCATTTTTTCACTTCTTGAAAAGATATTTAGATATTTTGGCAATTCTGACAAAGCAAGACAGATTGAGAAAGAGCTGCTAGAAAAGTATTGTAAATAGAATCGAACCTTTCCTGTATAACAGAAGATGTGGCATTTACAAACTAATCTCTCAACTTCTGGTGTCGGAAAAACAATTGTGAAACCGGGATCAGCATCAGGCCGGCCAAACCAAAAATGACAAAGGCTATCCTCAGGCTTAATGCATGCGCCACATAACCAATCAGGGGAGGGCCGATGAGCATGCCTACAATGCTGTACGTGGCGATGATGGAAATAGTAACTCCATGAGAATATTTTTTGGAAGAGCCAGCCAGTAAAAAAGTCATAGGAATGATTGCAGCGGTTCCGAGGCCGACCAGGCAAAAACCAGTCATCGAAGTCCAGAAATAAGGGAAGATTACCGCCAATGCAATTCCGGCAAATATTAAACTGGCGCTTATCAGATAGGTGTTGGCCATCCCAAATCTTTCCATCAAACGATCCGAGGCGAAACGGGAAAGTGCCATACAGATCATAAAGATCAAGTAACCCAGCGTAAACAAATCCTCGTATACTACTTCTTTAAAATACACACCACTCCAGTCGAACATTCCGCCTTCACAGATGGCCGCAAAAAATACCAACAGCCCCAGGTAAACAATGTAAGGGTCTGGTTTTGACATGCTGAGTTTGTTTCCGGAAGCGGCCCTGTCGTTATGCAAAAGAAACCGGAACGAGTACAGAGCTGTGACAATGGCGATGATAGCAATAAGAGTAAGGTGAATACCCATCGATACTTTCAGCCCCACGAATAAGGTAGAGATACCAACTCCCAGAATACCGCCAGTACTCCACAGCCCATGAAAAGTACCGTTAATTTTTCGCTCGAATTGGTTCTGGAGTGTGATGGCCTGCGTATTAACGGCAATATTCATGATACGCATGCTGAACGAGAACAGGCAGACGCCACAAATTAAAAGTAAGGTGGAGGGCGCCCATCCTATGAACATAAGGGCTACTGCCATAAACACCAGAGCGACTGTCATGGGCTGGCGACTATCAAAGCGTGATACGAGCCATCCCGAAAGGGGTAGACCAACCAGGGAGCTAATAGGCATAAAAAGTAAAACCGTTCCCAGTTCGGCATCATTGTAGCCAAAGAATGTTTTAATCGTGGGGATACGTGACGTCCACGTAGAAAAACAAATACCCGAGAGAAAAAAATATACGTTTAAGAAAAACCGCTGTCTATCCTTTATATCCATACTATAACCATAGTGCGAATATCAGGCTTAATGTTGGAATGTGCATTACTAAAAACAACGCGCGTTTATATTTTTTTGCATTCGCAAACTTGTTATACCCGATGACGCCCCAGTTCGCAGCTACAGGTTAACCAACATAAACATTCTTCCATTTGTCGCGGCTCAAATCGTGATGCTTAATGGGAAGCTTCCGAATGCGGATTCCCGTTGCGTTGAAAATAGCATTGGTAACTGCAGGGCCAATCACTGGTGTGCTAGGTTCACCTGCACCTCCAGGCCAATTGCCGCTATTAATAATATGGGTTTCTATAGTGGGTGCTTCGTTTATTCTCATTACGGTATAATCGTGAAAGTTACCTTGTACGACTGCACCGTTTTCAATGGTAATTTCTCCGGTAAGCGCAGCGGTCAACCCATAAATAATTCCGCTTTCCATTTGTGCTATTAAACCATTGGGATGTATCGCAAAACCAGCATCTACTGCACACACCACTCTATGCACACGTACTTTTCCATCATCACTTATTTCTACTTCGGCAACTTCAGCTACAATAGATCCAAAGGATTTTTGAATGGCAATACCGCGCCCCCAGTTCGGTGGGAGAGGAGTGTTCCAATTTGCTTTTTCAGCGGCAAGGTCAAGCACCTTCTGAAATCGCAAATCCTTGAATGACAAATCGTGCCTAAATGTATACGGATTTTTGCCGCTTGCAAAGGCGAGCTCATCGATGAATGATTCAATAAAAAATCCATGCGTAGAATGATCCACACTTCGCCAGTTACCCCACGGCACATGAGTTTTGCCGTCTGAATAATGAATGAGTTGATTTTCGATATCATACGTAATGTCAGCTGCTTCCGGTGGATGATGTTTAAACAAAAACTGATGTGTAATGGCAATGGGTAGTCCATCGCTGTTCAATGCTGCTTTCATTCTACTAATGCTGGCCTCACGATACATATCATGACGGATATCCTCTTCGCGCGACCAGATGAGTTTTACTGGAAAGTCTACTTCTTTTGCAAGTAGTGCTGCTTGTTTGGCAACATCGGTTTCAGCGCGTCTGCCAAAACCACCACCGAGAAATTGGTTGTGCACAATCACGTGTGATATATCCATGTTCAGCAATTCAGCAACATCTCCGGCAAAGCCTAGTGGGTTTTGACTTCCACACCATAGTTCGCAGAGGCTATCATGAATCCAAGCCGTACAATTCATAGGCTCCATCGTGACGTGCGCAAGAAACGGAATCTGGTATTCTGCTTCTACTATTTTACTGGCATCTTCCATTGCCTTTTTTACGTTTCCGGATTGGAAATGCTTTTTCAGATCATCATCCCGCAAGGCAACATCCATATCATCCCTATATTGCTCATAGATATTGCTTTGGTTAATTGTATCATGTTCACTTTTCTCAAATTCAACAGGCAATTCTTCCAATGCAATTTTAGCTTGCCAGTATCCATCGGCAATTACAGCAACGGCATTACCCAAATTGACTACTTTGCGAACTCCAGGTAATTTTTCTACAGCCGATGTGTTCACTGACTTTATTTTACTGCCGAAAACCGGTGCAGCTTTAATAGTGGCATACTTCATTCCTGGTAAGGCCACATCAATACCAAACTTTGCCAGACCAGTAACTTTGATGGGGATATCAAGCCGTGGAAAGGAAGTGCCCATAATCGTAAACTCTGTTTCAGACTTAAGTCGTGGTTTAGTAGGCGCTGAAAGCGTAGCGGCTAGTGGTGCAAATTCAGAGTACGGTGCTAAGCGATTACTGGCTGCATGAATGATGATACTGTTTTTCACGGATAGATCATCTGCAGAAACATTCCATGTTTCTGCAGCAGCCTGGATAAGCAGGGCTCTTGCGGATGCGCCTGCCACACGCATGGCATGCATTCCGGTAAATCGCACTGAAGCACTACCTCCTGTAAGCTGCCAGTTTATTTTTTTGCCGGCTGTGAGCAAAACACCATCCACGGTATCAATAAGAAATTTAGGGAAGTTGGCCTCACCAGCAAGAAAGCCTTTGAGCATAGCATAGTTGGCATATTCTTTATTTGCAGGTGCTTCCTGAAAACGAACTTTCGACCAATCGGCATCCATTTCATCGGCCAACATCATTGACAACGTAGTATGAATTCCCTGACCCATTTCGGAGTGAGGGATGATCACCGTAATAATATTGTCGGGTGATATTTTGAGCCAGATATTAAATACGGTATCTCCTTTATCAGCAATTAGCTTAACCACTTTAGAGGACCTGTTGCCAGGGCGTATGGCGATACCGAGAATGAGAGTACCACCAGTCAATACACCGGTTGCAATAAAAGCACGTCTTGTCCATTTTTTCATGACTCGGTATTATTTATTTGGAGTAGAAGCAAGTTTTGCAGCATGTTTTATAGCTGACTTTATCCGGGGATAGGTTCCACACCGGCAGATATTCCCCATCATAGCTCTGTCGATCTCTTCATCACTGGGTGATGGATTTGTATTCAGCAAGGCAACAGCCGACATGATTTGGCCGGATTGACAATAGCCACATTGCGGAGTTTGCTCGTCAATCCAGGCTTGTTGTACAACATGTAATTTTTCATTGTGCAGTGCAATCCCTTCAATGGTTGTAATCTCCAGGTTGGCAGCAGCGCTAACCGGGACCATACAGGAGCGTACTGGTTTTCCATTGAGAAGAATGGTGCATGCTCCGCATTGGGAAATGCCACAACCGAATTTTGTTCCCGTGAGACCGCATTGTTCGCGGATGACCCAAAGCAAGGGAGTATGCTGATCTACATCGACATCGTGATCAGTACCATTTATTTTTAAAGTAACCATAAATATTGTTAACTTTTGAAAAAGCAGATAGATAGACTCTTGTTAAAAGAATTTTACTTTTGAAGGAGAAAGTAAAATCATGTATTAAGGATTCAAGTTAACAGTAATTTTTTTTCGACAAGGTAAATAACTCGATTATATTTGATTAAAACTTCAACGAAACCGCCAGGGGAGACATAGAGAATGCTGTTCCGGAGTTGAATGATAACATCGAGGAGCCTTTAACATTTTAAATTAAGCAGAATGGAAACGATCAGCGTCCCGTCAACTCAAAGTTCAGTACGAACTGAAGTAAAGAGAATCTTTAACCTTCAGAAAAGCTATCAGCAAAAAATTGCCGATTCTACGGCCCGCGATCGAATCAAAAAACTGGATCGGTTGCATCAGGCGGTTTTAAAATACCGCACCGAAATCCAGGAGGCGTTGTATAAGGATTTCCGAAAACATCCCAGCGAAGTGGATATAGCAGAAATTTATAAGATTACCTCCGACATTAAACATACACGTTTGCATCTGGCACAATGGATGCGCCCCAGGAAGGTAGCAACCCCTATGTCGCAGATTGGTTCGAGTTCTTACATTCATTACGAACCCAAGGGGGTAGTGTTAATTATTTCCCCCTGGAATTTTCCATTCAGCCTGACATTCGGTCCCATGATCGCAGCTATTGCTGCAGGCAATTGCATCATCCTAAAACCATCAGAGTATACGCCTCACGCATCTTCATTGATGAAGAAAATCATCGATGAATTATTCGATGAATCGGAAGTAGCGTTGATAGAAGGTGATGTTGAAGTTTCGACAGAACTATTAAAGTTGCCATTCAATCATATTTTTTTTACCGGAGCCCCAGAGATTGGCAAAGTGGTAATGAAAGCTGCGGCTGAGCACCTGGCCTCTGTTACTCTGGAGTTAGGTGGAAAATCGCCTACCATTGTTGATCAGACAGCCAATCTGAAAGTGGCAGCACAGCGTATTGCTTTTGCGAAATGGATAAATAACGGACAGGTGTGCATCGCACCGGACTATGTGTTTGTACATCATTCCGTAGCCGATGAATTTGTGAATCACTTAAAGTCAACTGTGAAGTTATATTATGGTGAAGATGCGTCTACTTCTGTTTCGTATAATCGGATGGTCAATAACAAACATTTTAAACGAGTGGATGGATATTTCAAGGATGCCTTATCAAAAGGAGCCGTGGTGAAATATGGTGGTAAATCTGATTCTTCACAGGATTACTTTGAGCCAACCATCATGACGAACATTTCGGAAGATTCTGATTTGTGGGAGAAAGAGATTTTTGGACCAATTCTGCCGTTCATTGTATACACTGATTTACACGAAGTGATTGATAAAATCAATTCAAAAGAAAAACCACTGGCCTTATACATTTACAGCAAGAGCAGTAAAAATGTAGACCTGATTATTAATAATACACGTGCGGGGGCAACCTGTGTTAACCATAGTGCAATACACTTCTTCAACAACAATCTTCCTTTTGGGGGTGCCAACAACAGTGGCATTGGCAAGGGAAATGGATTCTTTGGCTTTGGGGAATTTTCAAATCCGAGGGCGGTGTTGAAGCAGTGGTCACCTATGAGTGGCCTGGATATGATGGCTCCACCCTATACCGAAAAGAAACAGAAGCTCATTGATATGACGATCAAGTGGTTTTAAATAAGGCAATTTATCTAAGGCAACTTGTAGGGTTTAATTCTTGAAAGTGAATTGGGAGGAGTACAGAGAGGGATTGAGTTTATCTACAAATCAGGAGGGCATAAATCGTCCGTTGAATTCAAAAGAGGATGAAGTAAGAACACCCGGCAAAATCCTTTACCGCGATCATGCAATGAAATCTCCCGTGAATACGGCTGCTGATGACTTGAATAAGAAGCCGGTATCACTTCATGACGCAAAGAAAAACAGCAACAAGAAAATTGCATTCACCTCGATGGGCTTGATGAGTTTGTTTGCTGAAGAACCTAAAACTTAGAAAAAAAAGTCGGAAAAAATTAAGGCTTTGTGAAATTGCTCACAACCGGATAATACCTTGACATAACGCTATGAAACACCATGGGCAGTTATTTTTTCCAAGTTCTGCTGGTTTGGTTAGCTGACAAGGTTTTTATAGGTAAAAAAATAGAGACAACAGCGCAGCAAGCAATGTTTTTAAATACTTAATTTGAATCAGCTTTAGATGAGAAGATTTACTCTATTCTTTCATAGTCCTTTCCTTGCTTATAAAATGGTGAGGAATCTTCAGCAACAAAAGAAATTTATTCAGGATTACATCAGTGGCCAACTTGAAGTTGCAAGAACAGAGAATGATGGAAGTCTCGATGAAAGCGATTTTAAAAAGATCACGAGTTATTATGGGTTGGCAGTTCCCGCCATTCTGGGAGAGGCATTCTGTGCGTTGCATGGAAGAAAGATGACTAGTAAAGAGCGGATGGCCAGTACCTGTCAGGGTGCTATCACTGGCCTGTTCGATGATTTTTTTGACAAACGATTGATATCCGATCAAGAATTGAAAGCATTTATTGAAAGACCAAAACAACTGACCGGTAATACATCGAGCGAAAAGTTATTCCTATACTTTTATAGAATGGCCCTCGAAAATGCAGCGGAACCTAAACTGATGATGGAGCATTTATATCGGGTATTCCACGCACAGGTTGATAGTAAAAAGCAAGTCAATTCCGATTTAAGCAGTGATGAAATTAAAGCGATCACCTTTCTCAAAGGAGGAACATCCTTGGTTTTCTACAGGATGGCCTTTACACCTTCTTTCGGTAAGGATGAAGAGGATATGCTTTTGCGCCTTGGTGGCCTGATGCAATTAAGCAACGATATATTTGATGTGTACAAGGATTTACAACACCGTATTAGAACCCTGGCGACAACGACAAGGGATATTCGGGAAATACGGAAATTGTTCGGTGAGCTGCTCAAAGATGGTTATTCTTCTGCACGTAAAACCCAATATCGAAAGGATAACGTTGAGCGTTTTTTAGATATTATTTCATTAGGAATTTTTAGCCGCAGCTTTGTTTGCCTGGATCAACTGGAAGAAAGGCAACGTCTATCAAACAATGTTTTTTCCCCTCAGCACTATAGTCGGAGTGATTTGATCTGTGATATGGATAATCCCGGCAATAAGTGGAAGTCGCTAATGTATCATTTGAAATATATACAATAAGCGATCATATTAAATTGCCGATGATGGTTTTTCTATTTTGTGAAGAAATTATTAAATTGATTTTGTGGGTATAAGTGAAACTAATTTTGGTTGAGATGAAGAAATAAATAAAAAATGAAATGACACCTATATTTTTTGCCAATCAATTGGGATTTAGAAACTGGTTAGTTAAAAACCACAAAAAGGAAACTGAGCTTTTGGTCGGCTTCTATAAGAAAGACAGCGGGAAGCAAAACATGACATGGTCTGAATCAGTTGACCAGGCGCTTTGTTTTGGATGGATTGACGGAGTGCGCAGAACAATTGATGCTGATGGCTATTGCATCCGGTTTACACCGCGCAAACCGAATAGCAATTGGAGTGCAATCAATATTGCTAAAGTTAAAGAACTTACCAGGCAAGGATTAATGCAGCCAACTGGTAGTGAAGCTTTCCAGCATCGCAAGGCTGAAAAATCAGAAGTCTATAGCTTTGAAGCCAATTCTAAGAAACTTGCTCCAAAGTTTGAGAAGAAGTTTAAAGCCAGCAAATTGGCCTGGAATTTTTTTATTAACCAGGCGCCATCCTACCAAAAAATAATCACTCATTGGATTATGTCAGGCAAATTGGAAGAAACGCAAGTAAGACGTCTTGAAAAAACGATACGTGAAAGCGAAAAACAAAAGCGACTTGTCTAGAAGGGGAGAACAATTGTTACGTCACTCGATCTTGGATTCATTAATTACCTTGCTTTTAACGGAAACTATTCCAGTTCAGGAATTTTTTATAATCATCACGCTTCCCTGCCAATCAGCTATTTCAGCAGGATTTTCCGGAATCGTTTTGGTGAACTCATCAACAGCTTGTTGTACTCCGGCCCAGGTATGGTTATAATCATGAACGAGGATAACACCACCGGGTGAGAGCAGCGGATAAAAATAGTGAAGGCCTGATAACGTTGGATTGTAAAGATCCGCATCCAGGTGAACGAAAGAATATTTTTCTTCCATTAGATTCTTAGTGGTAGATGGAAAATAGCCTTTATGGATTAGAATGTTTGAATTGCCATCGATGAATTTCGTCACCATTTCTATTGAGGTATCTGAGAAATCGATTGAGCTGTTAGGGTTACTGCTATTTTCGGCTTTAAGATCATTTTTATCAAAGCCTTCGAATGTATCGAACAGGTACAGCTTCCGGGAAGGATCCATCTCATGAATCATCCTGGCGGTTTCGCCTCTGTAAACACCCAACTCGGCAAAAGCGCCAATAACATTATTTTTTTTTATACGCTCAATTTGAAACCATATTGAATAGAACCTTACTTTGTCACGATAGGATCTTTCTATTCGCTTCAGCTTTTTTGAAACGTCACCCTTTTTAACAGCGTCTTCCCAGGCATGCGGCTTACTGATTTTATACGACCAGGTTGTCTCAGCTAATTTGAAAGCCAAAAAAAGAAACATGATGATCAGTGTAATAGTTAAAAGTTGAAAAATACTGATGGCTAATATCATTTGCGCTGATGTTTTAAAAATCAAGATTTTCAGTAACCCGGATGCCTTCCTTTTTGAATGTATCCATGAAAAAATAAATCCTTTTTTTGGCTACATCCAAATCGGTGTTGTTAAGATTTATATTTAGCAAGTCGATAAACCATGGGGCCTTCACATTATCAAGTACATACGTTTTAGCAATCTCCCGTGAGATGGGCAGGGTGGTGACTTTCGATGCGTCATGCACATCTTTGTTGCTGGCAATACGCAGTTTTTTATATTCTTCCTCTAAAAGCCTGCTGAATAATGTGGAATCAAAAACGTAGCCTTCTTTTATTCCGGAATGTGGATCATCCTCAGTCAGTATTGCTCCCTTGTGCACCCATTCCCAAAGTATACTCAACCGGATTTCACCCGTAGCCATATCTTCCATCAAGTACAAAATATCATCATTGCCAAAAAAGTCGGCAGGCTTCAGTGCAGCCGCCTGCATTCCCTGCAAAAAAGCATTTCCATATTGCAAGGCTACACTCAATAGATTGCGTGCACCGCGAATGGTAGTGGCGGCTGGTTCAAGTAAAACGAGTCCATCGGCATCCTGCTGGGTGTAGGTGAGTGAAGGAAATTTTCTACCCAGTTGATTTAATGCTCCAACTTTTTCCCAAACGGGCCTTACAATGTGTACCATCTTCCAATGGGCTACCCATTTTCCGCTTGCCCCATCGCGTTGTTCGCGCTCTGCACCGGCAACAGCTTTTGTCATGCTGGCAGAAACACCTCCCTTAGAACCTACGGGTATGTTGGGCTCCATGCCTCCTTGCCAAAGAGCAAAATTGCCATTAACATCTGGTGTATTTACTGCACGTCTTACCCGGTCCTCGTAGTTACGCATATACCCATAGCTCATGGTAATCGCTTCTATATTTGGATTGTTGAAATGTTTGTCCCACGATAATGAATCGGACACACTATTAATGTAATCCCAACGACCGGTGTTAAATCCCACAAAATGCTGTCCTAATGCAGCACGAATTTCCATCAGCTGAAATGTAGCTTCTAACTGCTCTACTAACACATACACTTTAATGGTTCCCAATGCCAGTCCGATATAGGTCTCAAGCGCATTCATCATGTCATTCCACAAGGCGGCCTCTTCAGCAGTTTGGATTTTAGGAAGATATAATACAATGGAAGAACCTGCCTTTTGTAAAGCTTTATAGTTATTAACCACATACAACGTGAGGTCAACAATGGAAGCAGCTATGGCCACCCCTTGTTCATCGCGGATGTGACGATCATCGAGGTGAAGTCCACGTGCGCGGAATATTTTGGTGGTGAAATTCAGTTGCGTTGCCCAATCACTGATAATTTCACGACCAAGGAACCCCATCGCCCATTTGTTCATCTCATCCGCCACCAGCACTGCTACTTTAAGGAATTTTGAATCCTTATGAATAGCCAGCTTCAGGTTGCGCTGATTGTCGGGTGACATAGCGTTAATTTGTCCTAGGGCATCTTCTCCATCGAACATCCAACCGTCTGCACCCGAAAGCAGTGCATAGGCAACATTTCGAATGCTGCTTTCCAAGGGAGCATTTGGTTTTGCGGCTGGTCCGGTACCCTGTATCCATTGCCGTTGAAGATCGTGTGGAATAGCCGAACCTTCGAAGTTGCCATTGCGGGCATCTTTTACTGTTAGAGTTGTTCGTGGGATTAAACTTTCTGGATCGAGAAAAGTAATTCTTTGTTTCTGTTGCTGTCGTTCTGCTCTTCGCTTGAGGCGGGAGGCCATTACCTTTTTTATATCGTTGTTGAAATGAGCAAGTGAAGAAAGTGCTGCAAGAACTTCTGGGGTATATACGTCAGCGTAAGTTTCTTTGAGGTTGCTTCTGATTTTAATGTTTTCAGCTATCATATATTTGGAGTTATAGTTAATAGATATGATTTAACGTGCAAAATTTTGTTGTTCCGTTAGGAACAACAGGTGGGTAAAAACTCACTATAAGTCGATTTCTGCGTTCCGTAGGAACGCCTGGTGCTACTCCAATTCTTTAAAGATGTAACGTTCATCCCATTCAATCTCGAATGCAATCAAAAGCTTTTTATATTCTTCCAAAAAATTTTCTTTTCGATGATGTGTTTCCTGATTTTGAATATAGCGGACCACATCAGGTACATGACTCTTAGAATATGAAAAAGCGCCATAGCCTTCCTGCCAGGAAAAGGAAGGTGATAAGTTTTCCTCTTTGATCCACTTACTACTCTCAGTTTTTACAAGCTGTATTAAGGCTGACATGGATTGATGCGGCCTCATGCCAATGAGGATGTGAATGTGATCGGGCATGCTATTTATTTGCAGCATTTTGTGTTTGTTTCCTTGAAAAATGCCCGTCATATATTGATGCAATCTTGCTTTCCATTCTTTGTGAATAAGCGCGGCCCTGTACTTTACTGCGAACACGAACTGAATATGAATCTGTGTATAACTATTTGCCATAAGCAATTATACTAAATGCAAACTTGATCACCAATCGTTCCTACGGAACGACCTTTTCTTTTTTATTCACTATCCACCAAATGTTCCTACTGAACAGCTTTGGGGTGAGATATTAACCATTAAAGTTAGAAACAAGGGTGACTCAAAATGTGTGAACTGAGAAACCTGCCACTTGCTACAGTTAATTGTTTGCATCTTTATGTTCCGTCAGGAACAAAAGATCGGTAGAACGTTATATTTAATTTATGTTCAGCGTTCCACCAGGAACGCCCGGTGCTGCTCTTTTGAAGTCGCTTCTCTATAGAATTTCACGAGAGTCGCTGCCTTAATATGACATTCATCTCGTTCTTCGGTTAACCAACAAAACTCCTATAATAATTAAAACCAGTGCCACGGCCAACATTATCAGATAAGTAAAACCTTTAGATACATCATGGACCTCTGCTGTAGCGGATTCAAGCCTTTTGTAAACCGGAATTATCCAGGGTGTAACGTATGCTTGCATGCAGGTAAGAAGGCATATAACAAACAGCATAATGAAACTATGCTTAACCGTAAACCGAAAAAGATCTGATTCTTTCCCAACCAGGCCCACCGCAGCAGCACCAATGGCAATGGATTGCGGAGAAATCATTTTACCCGTAACTCCGCCTGATGCATTGGCGCTTACAGTTACTACCGGATCAATCCCAAGTGCGTCTGCTGAGGTGGATTGAAGTTTGCAGAACAACGCATTGGACGATGTGTCAGACCCCGTGAGAAATACACCCAACCATCCCAGAATAGGGGAGAAGAATGGAAAGAGAATCCCGGTACTGGCCAGCGCCATAGCCATGGTGATTGACATGCCGGAATTGTTCGCGATAAAAGCAAAACCAACTACCGAAGCAATTGTGATTACAGGAAAGCGTAATTGTTTTAATGTCGACCAATAAATTTCAACACCTTGTCTGTATGTCAAACCAATAAGTGGTATGGAAATCATAGTTGCGAACAGCAATGCTGTTCCAGGTGCTGACAGGTAATTAAATTCGAAGGGCTTGATCACGAGCGGACTCCCATCGGCTTTGAGTATGGCATCATTCAGACTACCAATATTGAATTTAATGATGCCCAGGGAGTTCAATGCATCTTTAACAGGCTGAAGTCCCCAGGCAACAATAAATAAAGTCATGATAATAAAAGGAGACCACGCTCTGAATACCTGCGAGGTCGAATGCTTTAGATCTGTATCAATGGTTTGCTGAGGCTCTTCACTGAAACGCCAGATGGATTTCGGCTTCCAGTATTTTAAAAGTACCATCAGGCAAAAGATGGACGCAATGCCCGCCATTACATCCGGTAGCATGGGACCGATATAATTGGCGGCAAACCATTGAAAGAATGCGAATGATATTCCTGACACGATAATCGCAGGCAATACTTCCAGGGACTTTTTAAATCCCGACATTAATACCACCAGATAGAATGGAACCACTACCGATAATATGGGCAGTGTTCGTCCCACCATTTGCGAAATAGCCATCTCTGGAATATCCGAGACACGCGATGCAATAATAATGGGCGTACCCACAGAGCCAAAAGCTACGGGGGCAGTATTGGCGATAAGGCAGATGCCCGCAGCATACAACGGGTTAAATCCTAGTCCCACAAGCATGGCAGCGGAGATAGCCACCGGTGCGCCAAATCCCGCAGCCCCTTCAAGAAATGCTCCGAAGGAAAAAGCAATTAGAAGTGCTTGCAGTCTACGGTCGGGAGTCACGGACGCCATAAAATTCTTAATAATTTCGAACTGGCCGCTCTTCACGGTAATATTGAAAAGAAAGACTGCACCAATAATAATCCAACAAATGGGAAATAATCCATAGAGTGCTCCGTGTAACGCAGACAGTATGGCAAGATTCACGGGCATGCCATAGACAGCGATGGCGATCACAATTGCAAGCGACACCGTAAGCAAACTCGCGATATAGCCTTTCACCTTTTTGATCAGCAACCAGAAAATTAAGATTACCGGAACAGCTGCAATGAGAGCCGACAAGCCGATGTTATGGAGCGGGTCAATGAGTTGGGTCCAATTCATGACGACTGTTTGGCCCTCACTACTTCCACCCAGTGTTTGGGTTTTACACCTGTAAAATGTGCAATCTGATGACGGCAGCTAAATCCGTTTGCTACCAGCGTGGTGCCTTCCTTCATAGATTTCACAGCCGGAAAGAGAACGCTTTCTCCGATTTTACGGGATATCTCATAATGCTCTTTTTCATACCCAAATGAGCCCGCCATGCCGCAACATCCGGAAGGAATTTCGCAAACCGTTTGATTGGTCTTACTCAATATACTCTTCATTCCAGTTGTTCCGTAAAGAGCCTTCTGGTGGCAATGCCCGTGAATGAGAATGTTTCCGGCAGTGGATTCGAACGTTTTATTGAGTTTTCCAGATGCGATTTCCTTCTCCAGAAACTTGTCAATCATCATCACCTTTTCTTTGAGTTGTGTCACCACTGATTCATCGTCAATCAAATCCGTTAGGTCATCATTCAAAGCAGATGCACAACTGGGCTCACACACAACAACAGTTAATCCCTGGTCCATGTATTTCTTTAAGCCTTCAACTGTCTTTGTTCCTTCTGCTTTGGCTTCTCTTAAAAAACCATGCGAAATCCTGGGACGCTGACAGCAACCAACATTGGCCAGGATCACTTCATAGCCACAGGAGTTGAGCAGTTGAAGGGCAGAGATGCCAACATTCGGTTCATGAAAATTCAAATACGTATCGGCAAACAGAACAACCTTCTTCTCAGGATTTTTATAAGTATTGTTACCCTGCTTCTCAAACCATTTGTAAAACGGTTCGCTGGCATATTCCGGTAACACCCTGCGTTGATCGAATCCTGCCAGTTTTTGTAAAGCAAGTCTGAACAAAGCTGTATGCTGGATAAAATTTACAATACCTGACAATGCTCCGGATAAACGTGCAGCCGCCTTAGAGGAATCCCGGATCAATCGGTCGCGCAGCGTAATGCCGTGTTCATCATAATATATTTGTAAGACATCGCTCTTCATCTTCGCCATGTCCACATTACTGGGACATTCGGATTTACAGGCTTTACAGGAGAGACATAGATCCATTACCTCGTGAAGCCGCTTACTGGCAAGTCCTTCCTTATCCAACTGGCCCGACATCGCCAATCGCAAAGCATTTGCCCTGCCTCTTGTGGAATGCTCTTCATCGCGAGTCGCTTTAAAACTGGGGCACATGGTTCCGCCCAGCATCTTGCGGCATTCACCCACACCGGTGCACATATGGACTGATTCTCTGAAACTATTTTCACTGCGATACTGAAAAGTAGTCTTCTCCTCCTGATCATGATAAGCCGTGCCATAGCGAAGATTATGTTCAATAGTTTGCGCCTCAACAATCTTTCCGGGGTTCATTAAATTTTCCGGATCGAACATTTTTTTTACGTTCTTGAAAGCCTGATAGATCCTTGGACCAAAGAACCGTTCATTATATGCACTGCGCACCAACCCATCTCCATGTTCCCCGCTCCATGAACCTCCATATTTCACCACCAGGTCAAATGTTTCGTTGGTGATGTTCTTCAGATTTTCAATATCCTGTTCCTGACGTAAATCCAGAAGAGGCTGTACGTGAATGACACCAACACTGGCATGGGCATACATCGATACTTCCGTGTTATGCTTCGCACAGATTTTAAGTACCTGGTCAATGTATTCCGGCAACACCGCTGTTGGTATCGCAGCATCTTCAATAAAACTCAGCGCCTTCTTTTCACCTTTGATTCCCATCATAAGGCCTAACCCTTTTTTGCGGAGTGTCCATACATCATCATATTCCTTGCCCGATGGAAACAGGGGAAAGGCATAACCAAATCCTAGTTGCTTCAATTCTTTAATCATATCCTGCGGCCGCTGCATCACCGATTCATACGAGTCCCCATAAAATTCCACAATGAGAATGGCAGCAGGGTCACCATTGATGAAATGACAAAGTTGTTTGGTGGTGAGGTTCTCTGCACTTAACCGTAATACGGTCCTGTCAATGATTTCTATCGCAGAAGGTTTATAAGGAAGCATGGGCTGCACGGCCCGGATGGCTTCCAGCAGATCAGCAAAGTGGACTACAGCTACTGACTTAAATTTCGGAAGTGGTTCAAGATTAATTTTCAACTCAAGGGTGACCGCCAGTGTTCCTTCACTGCCGGTGATGAGCTTTGCTAAATTCCAGTGATCGGTATAAACAAACTCATCCAGGTTATAGCCACCCACTCTCCGCATGACTTTTGGGAAGCGTTGCTTTATCTCCTCCTTATTCTGTTGGATGATTTCCTTAAAACTCCTGTAGATTTCTCCTTCCCGGTTGTTCTGTTGTGCCTTTTGCTGAAACTCTTCCTGCGAAAGTTTTTTCAATACCAGTTCCGTTCCGTCCGCCAATAAAATTTTAGCTTCCAGAATATGATCTACGGTTTTACCATATAGGATACTTTTAGTGCCCGAAGAATTATTGCCCACCATGCCGCCCACATTCGCTCTACTGGAAGTAGCGGGATCGGGAGCGAAATGCAAATTGTGTTTTGCCATCTCCTCGTTGAGCTCATCCCGCACAAGACCCGGTTGCACCCTTACCCATCGTTCCAGCACATTGACCTCCAGTATCTTATTCATGTACTTGGAGAAATCGATGACCAGTGCTTCACCAACCGTTTGGCCTGCAAGACTGGTGCCGCCTCCACGGGGAAGGATTTTTAGTTTATGGCCGCGGGCAATCTCAACGGCCTTCCTTACGTCTGTTTCATCCAGCGGTAAAACTACAGCCAATGGCCTGATCTGGTAAAAGCTCGCATCGGTGGAATACATGCCCAGCGAATAATCATCGGTAAGCACTTCGCCTTTAATGCTCTTCTCCAGTTCATGGATAAAGGGGAGCGTGACTATTGATTCCTGGGTAGCGGGCATGACGTTGTTGATTCTATTCTGGAAAAGGTAGCTAAAAAAGGATGGAAGAGGAAAGGGAAATATTACCAGGCATGACTTTTCGGCACCGAGTCTCGCTTCGGACTTGCTAACCTGAATTGGAATTTCAATCCGTCCTTCAATTTAATTGGAGGGATACGAAGAGCCGTGTGATGGGAGACTATCAAGCACGGTTCTGTGGGAGGTTTAGGAGTGAAATTCCCCTTTACCTACCCGATCCCTTCTCCCGTCATTATTTAAATGTCAAACGTTTATTGTCAATACGTCCACCGAATTGTTTTGTGAAACTCTTGTCGCGCGTTGGGCAACCGTTACACTACTCTTTCGGTTTACTCTAAATCCTTACCACTTTGTCCAGTTTGGTGCGTGGGGCGGCACTCTTGCTAAAGCTTTGAATCTGTGTTGGGCTTGCGGGGCTTTAGCATGTGTGCCGTTGCGCTGGCTTCACTGTCGGGTTACTCTTTTTTTATCTCTGGTTTTACTTTAGTAGTTGTCGGCAGACTTAATGTTGTCGGTTTACCTTCAATTTGTCCGCTAAGTGTTTCAATTTCCTTTGTCACCAAGTCAATTTCTTTAGGAAGATTAATATTTTTCATCCAAACCCAATTCTCAACTTTAGTTCGCAAAACGTGAATGAAGTCGTGGAAATTGGCAATTGTCCCAAATGCGATGAAATTCATTGCAAAAAGAATAATGATTGAAGCCTCATAATAATTTAGAAAGTCACTAATTGTCTGTGCGCCTAAAGCGTAGCCAACATAGAATATTGAGACAGCACAAACAGCAACAATGACTATTCTTACGGTCAGGTAAGCCGCTCTAAATCTTCGGTCAAGTTTCTCCTTTAACGATTTCTTTTTTTCGAGTTCTGCCAGTAGTGCCTTATGCTTTTTTAATGCCTCGTCTTTTGAGTCCTTAAATTCTTGCGGAAGGGGTTTGTCGTCACTTACGTTTAAAGTTCCTAGGGACGCAACGAATATTGCAATTACAATTATTATAAAGATGACAACAATTAGCCAGACCCACCATGGTGTAGCTTCTCTTTTTTGTATTCCCACTGACTTTATTAGTTACTTCTTAAACTTATTCAACCTTTCAATTCGTAAGCGATTAATAGTATTATCAAACATTTTTGACTCTGCTTTTATTGAAGCAGAAAGACTTGAAAATATATCTTCTCCAAACCCAGTCTGTCTCAATTCCGTGCCTGGCGGTTGACAATGTGTGCCGTTGGATTTGTCTTGGTATCATTTTCGAACTCTTTTAAGCAAAGAATGCACAATCCCACCAATGTGCCTCCTCCTGTTCTGTTCTTCCCTCCATTCATCCATTTTTATGTCATTCCACATCTTAAGCTTAAGATATATTTCACTGCTTTTTTCAGATAAAAAGCCTAAGTAATCATTGTATCTAATGGCGTTATGAATTTTGCCAAAGTGTTCGAAGGGATTAAAAAGTCTTTTAGGTAATAACTCATTAGCTGTAAGAATAAAAACAGGATTCAACGGTCTTTTTCCATTTCCCTTCCTAAAATGGTTAACCAAAGATGAGATCAAAGTCACCTCATCTGCAGTGAGGCTTTCATTTAAGGTGCTCAAAACTAAAATCGAACCCGGAAATTGTTCTCCTAAAAATTTCAAGCGATCAATGTCAATTTGATCGAAATACTTATACGTCTTACATTCACAAAAAATAAGCTCAGTATTATTTTCAGTAAACCTTTCTTCACGTAATTGCAACATTAAATCTACTTCCATTGACTTGTCGTTTCTCTGTAAGAGAAAATTCATAAAGCTTGTAATTCCATCGTTGGCAGCATAAATGCCGTGATCGAATAGATTTAATGTTAAAAAGCAAGAAAGCAGACCATCAATTTTATTACTCTTAGAGAATGGTCCAATTCCGCGATATGACCATTTAAAGGTTTTTTTTGGATTGTTTTGAGGTACACTAAAAGTGCTTCTACAGTTTTTGCAAACAACTTGTGTAGACAATTCTGTTATCGAATAAAAAGATCTTTGATAGCATATAGTACATTGAATATAAGCACCAAGTTCTATTATGTTGTTTTCAATTAGTATCTGGATAAAATCAAAGGGCCTCTTATCAAAATTAAGCGGCTTATGTTTCTGAATTAGAGAAACTAAATGTTCTGTCGGTAATATCGTTGAGCTTTCAAGCGCTTCCAGAACCTTTATCGCTCCTGAAGAGCTAAATCTCCCAATACCATAAGTTCCTCCGATATTTTTAAATATTTGCTTTGTAAGCTCGCCTTGGGGTGGAATAGAAAAAACCAGTCCTTTTTTGTTGAAGAATGTTTTTAAGTAGTCACTTGTTTCGGGTATACGAAAATGCATATCCGATCTATCACCTTCACAAAATCTAACAATGCCGCCATTTGAAATTCTGCAGTCTTCTGTGGACATTGATTGGGTCATTCTCACCCAGTCTAAACTGTTAATTCCATCAATGACAGAAGGATAATTTAGAAGGTGATCATGATACTTGATGTAAGAGGTAACTTTATGTGTCTTTCTATGTGAGTGTTTGGTTATTTTGAAATCTGAACTAAGCAAATTGTATCTCAAATACCCTTCGTCACTTTTGACTTGATCATAGTGTGTTTTAAGAACAAATACACTACTGACCACTCCGTCTCTCTGTGCAACTTCTCCTTCGCTACCAAAGCGTGGAATCCAGGGTTGATGGGTAATGTTGACATTTGAATATTTGGCATGAACAACCTTTTTTATATGAGCAAAGGCGTCATTAATTTCACCAGCAGTCAATTGTGGACCATAAAAAATCGATGGCCCAAAATGCTCAGACTTTGAATCTTCGTAGAAATCAAGCAATGAATTGTCGAGTCCTTCTGTGTTGTAATCTGTAATTGGAAATGCAAACACTTTGCGTCCTGCTGCTTTAAGGTTCCATAGTATAGTTAGTGAGTAAAAGTCATCACGTTTAAATATAAAAACATATTCGTAATGATCACCAAATGAGCGTAGCTTTCTAAGATCAAAAATATTGATCCTCGTGTAATTAATTGAATTATCCGACCATATTGAATATAGGTCAGTGATTTTCACATCGGACACCTTAAAGAAAGCTTTCTTCTCAAGGTTAGTATTAATGTTTTCGTGAAAAGATTTTAAAGGGGTATTGAATAGAATTGAGATTAATGGGTCGTCTTTTTCATTTTTGGCAAGATTAATATGAAGATCATCATTGCGTTTAAACTCAAACATCTCGTTTACTATCTCCGTGACGATTTCAAGAATGGTCAAACCATATCTATTTTCTAGCCCTAGAATATCTTTTTCAAGATCATTTAGTGATAGAGTTGTCCTATCATTTGAAATTCGAGATATCAATTCAAGATTTAGTCCATCTTCAATGACAATAATATCAGGATTATAATTAATTAAAACATTCTGATAGAATTGTTCAACTGTTTCTTGAGCACCAAAAATTACTCGAAAATTTCTATCAAACTCTTCTATAATTGGAAAAATGGGACTGTGGCGACCACCCCAAAAACTATTTGCTAATTGTGTCGCGCGAAAAAGACTTTGGATCTCTGGTTTTATGAAGAAGCAAAATTTAATTGGACTGAGTTCCTGATTTATGCCTACAGTCATTTTCTAATGATTAACATTTCTTGATTTCATTGACTGTGTAAATTCCAAATTTAAAGATTTTAAGGGTTTATTCATTTTTTTGTGAGTTGGCTTGGCTCTTGCCATAGCTTTGGTGTCGCGTGGGTTTGTGTGGCTATGGCATGTGCCAAAAGCGAGGGCGAGACATTCCGAGAAGAATCTTCTTAAAAATGCGAAGGGTGTACTGTATTAATTTTTAGTCTGTCGATGCCCTATTATTGATATCGTTTGTGCATAAGCAGTGGCGGGAATTCGAAGCGCCTCACTGTCCCACGACACCAAACGTATTTTGAAAAACTAAACTACAAATTTACACTGAACCCCGCCATTGATTATGCATTGTTGGGCGCAGTTTTTATCTACACCTTTCATTCTGGGAAAAATACTTTTCTGTTCCAAACCGATACATTTTTAAGTTCTTTATTCTTCTTCAATGTGGGCTTAATGATTAAATCAATATACTTTTCATCTTTATCTAAAGCATTGGGAATAACAATATAAATGTAGAGTTTGAATTCAAGTTCTTCCCATCCTTCTGAAAAAACCCATTGAGCTTTTCTGTTTGAAAAAGAAGATAAAACTGCATATCGGTCTAGACGAGCTAGTAATTTTACAGGATTATCTACGCTAAGTTTGAATTGCAATGCATTAAATAACTTTATATTCCCCTTTATTGTTTTTATAAAGTCCAATTCAGTTTGTGTAATACCTTTTGATTTCTGTTCACGTGGATAAATTCCTACTATGTAGACACTCTTTGACTTTGAATTAATTTCAATAAATATTCTTTTTACTTTTGCCCAATCATGATTTTTTTGAACGGAATTCAAATCAGCAAAAGCACTGATTTTTACTTTATAAATTTTTGAATTTAGTGAACTAATTCCATCCGAAGATAAAGTCTTCAATATAACTTGGTCAAGTTCATTAAATTGAATCAGTGTTCCATTCTCATCTATTTCAAATCTAAATGGTCCAGAAAATCCTTTCATAGCATTATAGTTTAAATTATTAATTATGCAGGAACAATACGAATTATTTTCTATAATAACTTATTTGCATCAACTTCGTATCCAGCCTCCTTTAACTCTTTTACAATTGAAAACTTCCAGTTGTCTGCATTGTCAATTGGTATGTAGAGAAGTCCATGAATGTCACTCGGGAGTTCAACACCGTCACTGTGCAGCGGAAGTACTCTACTACGTCCGAGTTTACCAATGAAGTATCCAAGTTCCATAACGACATTCTGTCTCGCTCTCTTTTTTAAATCCACTTCTGTCTTGGCCTTTCCCTCGTCATCATCAGTTAGTAGTACAATGGCAAATCCAACATCTGAATGTGTTTCAAATTTTTCGATTATCGTTCGTCCTGAATTTGCTTGCTCATGAAGAATGATCGGTTTTAATCCCAGCCTTTCAATAATCCTTGCTACACTTTGTTGGATTGCTACGTTGTGTCCATGTACAATAAAAACCGCTTCTAAGTCAGTCTTTTGGTTTTTAATCTCTTCCTTGATTTTGTTTTCACCAATCTCCGATTTCAATAAGTCCACCTTGTCCACCAGCTTCTCAATATCTGTTATTTTAATTTCAATTTTCTCCCTGAGCCTCGCATATCTTGCGTTTGGACTATTGTCTTGGTAGCCCAAAAGTCCTGAAAAAGAACCAGCATCTTCATAGTGTTTTCGATATTGATTCGATTCATTGTTAAATGACTGCTTCAAATACTCAACATTGTAGTCATTCCATTTTGAAAATTCAGTCTGCAGTACTTCCAAGTCAGGAATAGTTGTCACAGGTCTCGCCAATAAAAGTTTACCTTTATCAATTCTGTCCAACAACATTCCTTTGAAATCTGCGCGTCCAGTGGTTAATGCGTCCGCCTCTTTTACTGGTTCAATGTTTATTCTTCTTTTCGTTGCCATATCTTAATTGAAAATTGCGCCCAACACCTAAATATGTACCATTATGATATATATTTCTAATATAGCGATTGAAGGGTAAAGACCTACTATTATCGGCCTCTATGATCCTAATTTGGCGGATATTTTTTTGTGCAATAACGTTTAAAATAAACTACTCGTCTTCCCTTTTTTCACAGCGGAGCCTTGTTTTGGACCCACCCATAATAATTAATACTCTCTCTTCTTTCCCTCTTTATCGGTCAACGTAAATTTTGCTCCGTTCTGTTTGGCCAGCACATGCACTGCCGGATTGGTATTCTTGTCTAGCATCACAAGCCCGGAGCCATCTTCACCAGCGCCTATTTTTACACGGATAGTTCCTTTGTCGTCACGGAGTCGAAACACAATTTCTCCTTCCGGTTCTACTTTAATGCTGGCGCGCTGCTTTCCGTTTTCGTCAACCAATTCAAACTCACGCACGGTAATCTTGTCAAACCTGTCCTGCGAGTTGCGTGATGCCAGTAACAGCGCGGTAAAGCCCAGTAAAATCAAGTATGGCCATTGTGTTTTCATGGAAGTGGGGTTAAATATTTTATTGGAATTCTGTAATTTAAATATATCTAACATTAAATTCAATATTCTGTGAATAATCACCATAGTACGTTTTGTGGTGAATAGAAATGTAAAGTGAAGCCATTCTGGTCTGAAATTTCATAGTTGAAACATATCGACAACCTCATGTTAAAAATGTAAGTTTGTTTAGCTGAAATAGCTCAGCAACCTTTTTCCAAAAGTTCATTTCTAAACAAAGAATTTATGAAAGAGAACAACTTCACATCAAACAAAACAAATCGCAGAAAATTTATTCAAACAACCGGGGCAGTCCTTGGTGGAACACTAGCCTTTAATATCGGCTCGCCCATCCAGGCATTTTCATCCGGCAACAAAACACTGAAAGTAGGGTTGATTGGTTGTGGCGGGAGGGGCGCGGGGGCAGCAAGCCAGGCGTTGGAGGCTGATCCGGATACTATATTGACTGCCCTTGGAGATGTTTTCACTGATCGGCTGGATGAGACTTATCAGGCACTGATTGAAATGTATCCCACTCGTGTGAAGGTGGACAAGGACCATAAGTTTATTGGATTTGATGCTTATAAAAAAGTAATTGAATCCGATGTTGATGTAGTGCTGTTAGCAACCCCGCCCGCCTTCCGGCCAGATCATATGGTGGCTGCCATTGACGCAGGCAAACATGCGTTTTGTGAAAAACCCGTAGCAGTTGATGCTCCAGGTGTAAGAAAAGTGTTGGCAGCAGCAAAGAAAGCAAAAGATAAAAATTTGTCTGTTGTATCCGGTTTTTGTTTTAGATATGACTTTCCCAAACGAGCAATTTTTGGAAAAGTGCTTAGTGGAGAGCTTGGAGAAATAAAAATAATATCAACTATTCGAAATGGCAGCAGCCTTTGGTCTAAACCGAGGCAACCTGGCTGGAGTGATATGGAATATAGACTAAGAAACTGGCTTTACTATAGTTGGCTTTCGGGAGACTTCATCACGGAAATGATGGTGCATAGTCTTGACATGATGGCATGGGCCATGGGCGATAAAACTCCATTGAAAGCTACCGGAACTGGTGGAAGGCAGGTAAGAGTGGAGGAGATTTATGGAAATGCCTATGATCACTTTGCGATTGAATATGAATATGCGAATGGAGTAAGGGGATATCATTTCAGTCGTCAGCAGGATGGTTGTTCAAATAGTAACAAAGTGGAGATTGCCGGGACATTAGGAAATGCTATTATTGGAGGTTCAACCGGACATGAGATAACAGGAAGAAACAAATGGGTATACCAGGGGGAAAAAAACGACATGTACCAAACAGAGCATGATGAGTTTTTTGCTTCCATCCGAAAAGGTCAACCTGTGAATGATGGCGAATCGATGGCACACAGTACTATGCTGGGGATACTTGGACGAATGGCAGCTTACAGTGGCCAAACAATCACCTGGGATGATGCCCTTAATTCGAACCAGGTTTTAGGTCCGGCCATCGATCAGTATAATTGGGAACTGCAATGGCCTGGGCCAGCAGTTGCCTTGCCGGGCATTAGCAAACTTTTTTAGAATCACTTTGATAAGAGCATAAATAAAATGAAAATACCGGGAACTTCACTTTCGTGTTTGTTAGTGTTTATCACATTCCTTGTAACGTATGCGCAAGATACTCCAATCAAGTTTGGCGAGGTAATGAGTTTTAAAAGTATCACATCAAAATCTAATGAGAAAAAAGTTCCCCTATTATGGCTTGACGTAAACACTGCCCCTGATACCTGGACAGTTAAGAAGAATGTTCTGATGTGTTCTGGAAAGCCCATTGGTGTTATGCGGTCAGAATATCAATTTGAAAATTTTATGCTCCATATAGAATGGATGCACTTAGAGGCTGGAGGAAATTCAGGGCTATTTATCTGGAGCGCAGCCAACCCAGATCCAGAGAATCGTTTGCCCGATGGTGTGGAAGTTCAAATGTTAGAGCTGGATTGGGTCAATTTGAATAAGCGGGATGGCATAACCCCACCAATTGCTTATGTTCATGGTGAACTATTCGGAGTAGGTGGAGTGAAGACTGTTCCGGATAACCCGCGGGGAGAAAGAAGTAAATCAATCGAGAACTTGTGCAAGGGAAAGGGAGAATGGAATACCTATGATGTTGTCTGCATAGATGGAGTTGTCAAACTTTCTGTAAATGGAAAAGTGGTGAATGGGATAAGTCAGGCTACCCAGAAGAAGGGATACATATGCTTTGAATCGGAGGGGGCTCAGATTCATTTCCGTAACCTTACGATCGTGGAATTGGCCCCGGGTGTAACCTCTGTTGAACAGACTGCACCAGAAATCAAAAGTAAAAGGTGAAAGTCTCAGTCTTTACGATGCAAAGTAAATGAATACATGGATAAGAGAACATTCCTTAAAACATCCACTGCTTTGGTAGCAGGAACAATACTTTCAAAGTTGACATCCTGTACCTTTAATAAAGAACCACTGAAGAATTGGGCGGGCAATTTGACATACAGTACAAGCAATGTGGGTTATCCAAAATCAGTTGGAGAGGTTCAGGAGATGGTACGGAAAAGTACAAAGCTCAAGGGTCTTGGATCCAGGCACTCTTTCAATACAATTGCCGACAGTTCTGTTAGTCTGATTTCATCAAAAGAATTAAATAGGGTAGTATCGTTGGATAAAGTTGCTAATACGGTGACTGTTGAAGCGGGTATGAAGTACGGTGAACTTTGTCAATACTTACATGAAAATGGATATGCGTTGCATAACCTCGCTTCTCTACCGCATATTTCTATTGCAGGATCTATTGCCACCGCCACGCATGGCTCTGGTGTTAAGAATGGAAATTTGGCCACTGGTGTTTCAGCCATTGAATTTGTAAACGCAGAAGGGGAGGTTGTCACATTATCAAAGAACGATGGGGAGCAGTTTTATGGAGCTGTTGTTGGGTTGGGAGCATTGGGCATTGTAACTAAAGTGACCCTTGACCTTCAGCCTACTTTCAACATGGCGCAGGTTGTTTACCGCAACTTGTCGATGGCCAAATTGAAAGACAATTTTAATACGATCATGTCAAGTGGGTATAGCGTGAGTTTATTCACGGATTGGAGAAACAGGAATATCAATGAAGTCTGGATTAAAAGCAGGTTAAAAGAGGGACACGGACCATTGGAATTTGCACCGGAATTTTATGGTGCTACACTCGCTACGCAAAATATGCACCCGGTGGAAGATCTTTCTGCGGAGACATGCACTGATCAAATGGGAGTTGCCGGACCCTGGTTTGAAAGAATGCCACATTTCAAAATGGGATTCATACCAAGCGCAGGTAAAGAACTGCAATCGGAATATTTTGTTCCTCTGGAAAATGCGTTTGAAGCCATAAGAGCTGTAGAAAGACTACACGAAAGAATAACCCCTCACTTATTTATTTCCGAAATAAGGACTATAGATGCGGATAATCTTTGGATGAGTCCATGTTATAAAAGGCCCTGTGTAGCCATTCATACCACCTGGCTTCAGGAGCCGGAGATGGTCATGAATTTGTTGCCCTTAATGGAAAAACAACTTGCTCCTTTTAATCCAAGACCACACTGGGCAAAGTTGTTCACCATCTCGCCTACAGACTTACAATCACGTATTGAAAAGCTTGATGATTTCAAGCGACTACTTAGTCACTACGATCCCCATGGAAAATTCCGCAATGAATTCTTAGACAAAAATCTTTTTGGAAGTTAAGCGGAATACTTTTTATGCGATGTACTTAAGAGGAGTTCTTCTATTTCAGAATAGAATATTTCATTGGTCAACCGTGTGATGGCTTTCTTTTTCACTTGTTGTACGATTGAATGATAGGTAGAATCAATGTCAACATTCCCTTTTTTCAGTTGTAATAATTTAGATTCTATTTCCTGTAATTCAGATGCTGTTGCTTTAGCGCGAAAGCGGTAGGCTAAAAAGAAAGGAACGTCTTTTAACAATGAATTTATCAAGGTGTCTCGGTGAGCATTCAAAATTTGTTGCACCTGAAAGCGCATGATGTTTGGGTCTTTGGCTAGCACAGCTTTTCTTCCGATAAGAGTGGATTCAATGGCTTTCATTGACTTAGTCCTTAATTGACCATACAAAGTAATAAAATACTAATATAATTAGCAACAAAGTGTTGTAAAAAAACTAATTATTTTAGCTAAAAAAGCCTATTTTTCGGCTAAAAAAAGGTGACTCCATTGAATTCTTCGGTCAAACTGCACCAATTTAACTACTTTTTAGAGAGGCCATGTCAATTACAAATCGATAGCGGACATCACCCTTTAGCATTCGGTCATATGCTTTATGAATGTTTTTAATGTCTATTAATTCTATCTCGGACACGATGTTGTGTTCAGTGCAGTAGTCCAACATTTCCTGCGTTTCAGGCAAGCCTCCAATACCGGATGCTGCCAGACTTTTTCGGCCATCCATTAAACTGAATGTTGGAATTTGATTTGGTTCCGGTGGTATACCCACCATAATGTGCGTGCCATTTGTCTTTAGTAAAGACAAGTACAGCCTAAAATCATGAGGTGCAGAAACAGTATCCAGTATAAAATCAAAATATCCTTTTACTGCTTTGATTTGCTGCTTTTCGGTGGTCACTACGAACTTATGCGCGCCCAGCTTTTTTGCATCGGGCTCCTTGGATGCCGATGAACTTAACACGGTTACTTCTGCGCCAAAGGACACACCAAATTTTACGCCCATATGCCCCAGGCCGCCAAGTCCTAACACCGCGAGTTTGTGTCCTTTACCCACCTTCCAATAACGCAATGGCGAATAGGTAGTGATACCTGCACAAAGTAATGGTGCAACAGCGGGAAGAGGTAACTTACCTGAGACCTGTAATACAAAATCTTCATGTACGACAATGGTGTTGGAGTACCCGCCATAGGTTGGTGTTCCATCTTTTGCGCGCGCATTATATGTTCCTACTCCGCCATTTAAACAATATTGTTCTAAACCTTCTTTACAGTTCTCGCAGGTTCTGCAGGAATCTACCAAACAGCCCACTGCAGCAAGATCTCCGATCTTGAATTTTTTCACCTGAGTCCCGATGTCCACCACTTTCCCTACAATTTCATGCCCGGGTACCATAGGGAAAATACCTGGGAACCATTCATTTCTAATTTGGTGAAGGTCAGAATGGCAGACGCCACAATATAAAATATCAATGTGGACATCAAATGGTCCTACTGCTCGTCTGTCAAAATTCCAGGGAGCTAAGTCCGATGCTGGACTTTGAGCTGCGTATCCTTTTGCTGGTATCATCCTTATTCTCGTCTATTTATTTAAAGAGAACGAAGATAAACAATCCAAGGATTACTTTCGAGAGGATGCGGATCGTCTGACTTGTAGAGTACAATTGTTGATTTCGATTCCTTAAATAAGGACATGTAATGGTTCATGGCTTCTGCTTTGCCATAGAATATCAAAAGGGTAATGATTTGCCGGTTAGCTAATTTTTTCAGCAAATTCTTTTAATGAGGTTCCAAGGATATACGTCCATCCTTCCACAAAATTTTCTTTTGCAAAATCGGGCTCACTTGTTGGGAAAGACTCCAATCCGGCATGTGTTAAAATTAATCTTGTCTTATCACCTTCTGTAAATAATTCAAATGTAACAAACGAATTTCCTTCATAGCCGTCATATCTCCAACTGTAGGTTAACTTTTTTCCGGGCACAACATCTGTGACTTTACACAGATGCAAATATTGATGATTCTCATCTTTTCCACCTTTGAATTGAAACTCAAAACCAACTTCGGGTTTGAATTCGGGAAGATCAAAGTACCAAAGCTTCATGTCGTCTTTGTTGGTAAGGGCTTTCCAGACTTTTGCGATATGGGCATTATAAGTTCGTTCGATGACATAAGGTGAGTAGTTCATACTATTTTTGGTTGGTGCTAATTAATGATGGAAGATCGTTTGTCATTATATCGAAAGATTGATCATCCGGCAATACTCCAGCCCTCATCCTAACTCTTTCAATAGAGTAATCAAGAGGAAAGACTGATTAAAAAACGCAACAATTGCCATGATCATTTCCTACTCAACTCAGCTTCTTTTAATTTTTTATGATAGAAGATATAAGAGGCTGTAATCAGGATAATTGGAACAAATATAGGTAACCAGGCACTTGCAGGATCACCGACTGAAATGCCAGAATAAATGGCCGCAACCAAATCATAGATAAGCCCTGCATAGGCCCATTCTTTGATACGGGGAAATCCAGGGATGAGAATGGCAATTGCACCCAGCAGCTTGGCTACTCCGACAAATGGAAGGAAATAGGTGGGGTAGCCTAAATGTGTTATTACCAAATCAACCGCCTGCGGGACAGACAATATGTTAGGGATTGATGAAAACACCATTAATGCAGCCGATAGTCCGGTTAAGATCCAATAAATAAGGTTCGTTCTTTTCATTACAGATTTTGTTTAAAGTTTAGTTCATTTTTAGCCAAGTACTCAGGCGATTAATTGTTTGGGTGCTGCCCTTAACTATTGCGCATTCATGACGTGGTGCAGGATGGTGGCCTTATTTATCCACCAATGTTAACCATTGCTTAATTACTTTTCTCAACGCTTTTTCCTTGACTTTTACATCATCGAGATCTTTAAATAGCGCAATTCTTCGACCATCCATGTAATCACCTTCAAGCAATCCGGATGTGTCGTTTACTTTCGATCCACTAGGGAAGACAAGCATAATCCTGCCTTTGTAAAGATTGAAAACCACTATTTCTCTTTTATACTCTTTGGGATCAAATGGCTTCATTTCTCCAGCGTAAAAGCAACTGGGGTTGTTCCATTTTATTCGTTCTCCAATCCTCTTGTCTGTGCCTAAAATAATTTGACGAATGGTTTCCACCACTTTACCAATGGCGGGATCCAATTTTTGGATATGAGCCGTTACGCTTGCGGGGTCGCTTATGTCTTTTGGTTTTACCATATTAGTTTATCTTATTGGCAATCGGTTTTTACATAAGCATGTGTTTCTTCTTCTATTTCTTTTTGAAAGATAAATTTACCTCTTTGGTATTCCACGTTCATCCATATAAAGAATTTCCCACTGATGGCCATCCAGGTCAGCAAAGCTATGTTGATACATCCAGCCGTGGTCTTGCGGCTCCAGGTAACATAAGCCGCCAGCTTGTTCGGCTTTCGTCACCATCTCTATCACTTCCTCACGACTTTCAGCATCAATGGCAATCAGCACTTCCGTGTTTTTTTTGCATCGTTGATTTCTTTTTTTGTGAACGTCTTAAAAAAAGGTTCGATCAATAACATGGCGAAAATGTTTTCACCAATAATCAGGCAAGCAGCCTTTTGGTCCGTAAAATGAGAGTTGAACGAAAAGCCAAGCTTCGTAAAGAACTCCATTGATTTCTTTATATCTTTTACCGGAAGGTTGACGAAAATTTGTTTAGCCATAGTTGTAATTGATGACTAGTTAGACTCCGTGTATTTTTTAAAATTGTTTAGAATGGCTTGCCAGCCGCTCCTTTGAAGTTCTTTTGAATTTTCTAACTCGGCCTCAAATGATTCTAGGACCTTGCATCTACCTTTCTGCGTAGTGAATTCAATTTTTACTTTCCGTCCATCTGCAAGGGTGTATTCTATTCGTTTATGAATATCAACCAAATCGTAAACTCCCTCCAAATCAAAACCAAAGCTGCCGTCTTTGGCCTCCATGCGAAAAGAGAATTTTCCTCCGACTACCAGATGGTTTGATGCATTGGGTGCACACCAATCATCAGAGGCAAAGTTCCAGTATTTAATATGAGTTGGTTCAGTCCAATAATTCCAGACTTTTTCGATGGGTGCTGTTACCAGGGTCTCAACGGTTATGGTAGTGGACATATTTATTGTTATTATTTGGTAATGGTATTTTTATTGATTCGCTTATTTTTTTTTATTTTCGCTTTCGCCAAATTTTCCTTCACCCTAAACTTCACAATTTTACTAACCAGGCTAAGAGGAAGGGGCTTATCGATCGGGAATTGGATTGAGCCTTTTGCTCCATCATACTTAGACAGCTCTTTTTTAAATGCTGCGATTCCGGAAGGGGCGGGATAGAATCCAATGTGATTTTTGAAAGCGGCAAAGTGAACAAGGTTTCCATCCAATGTAAAGGTTGGAATCCCATATCCAATTTTCTCTTGAGCTTCTGGTGCAGCTTTTTGAATGGTGGCACGAAGTTGCCCCAACATCCTTTGGATGTTATGTGGGAAACCGGCAATAAATTCGTCAATCGTGTTGGCTTTTGAGGTCTTCATATTAATATAATTCAAGCATTCTTTAATGTCTCGATGTCAATTTTGTTCATGGTCATTACCGCCTGCATTACCCGTGATGCTTTTTGGGAATCGCTCATCAATTGACCAATGATAGCCGGAATAATTTGCCAGGATACACCAAACTTGTCTTTCAACCAGCCGCACCGGCTTTCCTGTCCCTCTTCTGTAAGCGTAGTCCAGTAGTAATCAATTTCTTTCTGTGTATCACATTCTACCACGAACGAAAATGCCTCATTAAACTGAAACTTATGATCGCCTGCTCCGTCCATGGCCATGAATACTTTTTCATTTAACAAAAATTGTGCGTGTTTTACTTTGCCATACTGGGGTTCGTCCTTTTGGTATAACAAAATTCCCTGGATCGAGGACTGTGGAAATACTTCCGTATAAAATTTTACCGCGTGTTCTGCACGGCCGTACTGATCACCAACAAAGAGAAGAGATGCTGTAATCTTTTGATTCACCTCGCTAAATTTTCCTTTCATGATTTGCCAGGCAACGCCAAATCGATCTTGTAAGAACCCATATTTCTCACTCCACTCATATTTATCAAGCGGCATCATCGCTGAGCCGCCCTCCAACAACTTGTTCCAAAGAGTTGAAATTTCATCGTCTGTTTCGCATGTAACAAACAAAGAAATAGAAGGATTAAATCTAAACATTGGCCCACCATTTAATCCCATGAACTTTTGACCTTCTATTTCAAAGTTCACAACCATGGGTGAATCCGTGATTACTTTTGAATTTTTGAAAAGTGAACAATAAAATTCTGCTCCGGCTTTAGCTTGACCATCAAACCAAAGGCAGGGATAGATGGAGTTTTTCATTGTATTAAGTAAGATTAGGTTGCGAAACTATTTTTCGAGGATTCCTTTTAATGTGATAAGACTCTTTTGCAGGTCTTTACCTAGTAGACTATCCATAAACGCGTTCATTACATTCATAGGGTATTTGCTTTTTCCATTCATCTGCCACCTAACTTTTGTTTGATTGTCGGAAACAGATTCTGTTGTGAGTGGGGTAGTCGCTATACCCTCAAATGGCTTAACAAAGCGCACTTCAATATCTATCCGTTCTCCATCTATTAGCTTTATGATTTCCTGTTCGCCTTTTCCTGCATTTTTATTTTTACTGTCCCAGGCATAAACAAAGCCGACTGTTCCGTCAGTTCCCCTGAACTCTTTTTTCATGTTAGGATCTATCATCACCCATTTGCTGTAGTTATCCTGGTTTTTTAATTGCCTCACATAATCAAATACGATTTGCTTAGGCTTATTGATAATGATTTCTCGGTAAATCGTGTATTCCTTTTTAATGAATAGCGCCAGGATAAAAAGCAGTGCTACAATTCCTGCCAATGCGAGTAAGATGGTTATCACGATAGTCATTTTATAATTATTTAGGGTTAAGGCTCTTCATTACTTTTGTTATTATCCTTGCGTTATGTTTGGATGAATCTTTCTTTACCATACACATGCTTAATGCGATGTGTTTGGATATATATTTTGCCATTTTGTTTTACTTATTCTGAAAATGTTAACCGCATTTTCATTGTACATAGTTTGCTTCGCTATTCTCACTCCATTCTTTGCGGCAACATTGGCGGATGTTATATTCGTAATACTGATGATCGAAATTAAGGAATCTGAATAACTTTTTTGAAAAGCAACATCCCTGCATTTGATGGCGGCTTCCGTTGCAAAGCCCTTGTTTCTTCCAACAGGAAGCAACAAATAAGCAATTTCTAATTCAGTGTTACGATCAACAGTTTGAACTACCAGCCCTGCATGACCTATCACGCCAGTTTGCTTCTCAATCAATGCATTCATTCCACCTCGTTCGGTTTCATACCGGTTGAATTGTTTTTCAAACCAATCCTCACATTCCACTTCGGGCGTTTTCAATTTCGCATTCCAATACTTGAATGAAGGCTGGATCTTTAAAAAACCCGAGCCAAGTCTTAAAATCAGACCCATCAATTTTCCTGAAATAGAGACGTTCAGTTTCTTCGTTGTCTAAAAGATACTTCATCTCAGATTTCGTTGGAGATATTGTTTAAAACTAATTATTATTGTAATAAATAGTGACACAAATATAAATAGCTCCAATCCTATATGAAAAAAGCGTTTCTCATGATTTTCGCTTCCTTGTTTACTTTTGCTGCTCCTGCTCAGAAGAACAATAGTTTCCCGGTGCAAGCCACAGTAGAAAATGGAATTATCGAAGGTCTGTTTGATACTAAATCAGGACTTCAAATGTACTTTGGAGTTCCCTTCGCCAAGCCTCCTGTTGATAATCTTAGATGGAAAGCACCACAACCGGCAGACAACTGGCAAGGTGTTAAATCAACAAGAGCATTTGGCCCACGACCAGTTCAAGGCATTGTTTTTGGAGACATGAATTCGCGATCGGATGGATTGAGTGAAGACTGTCTGTATTTAAACGTATGGACTCCGGCCAAGCGCACAACCACTGGGCTTCCGGTGTTGGTATATTTTTATGGTGGTGGTTTTGTAGCTGGTGATGGATCAGAGCCACGCTATGATGGCGCCAACATGGCCAAGAAAGGAATTGTGGTGGTGACTGTAAATTATAGGTTAGGCATCTTTGGCTTCTTCGCACATCCGGAACTCAGCAAGGAAGCTTCTTATAAGGGATCGGGTAATTATGGATTGCTTGACCAGCAAGCTGGATTGAAGTGGGTGCAGAAAAACATTGCCGCGTTTGGTGGCGATCCTAAACGAGTAACAATTGCAGGTGAATCGGCAGGATCAATTTCTGTGAGCGCTCAAATGGCTTCACCACTTTCCAGAGACATGATAGCAGGTGCAATAGGAGAGAGCGGTGCAGGTATCAACCCCACGCTATCACCAGTACCTCTTGCCGAAGCAGAGAAAACGGGACTTGAGTTTGCCACAAAGGCGGGCTATCCTTCACTTGCGCAGTTACGGGCTTTAAGCACGCGCGATCTGTATGAGATTTATGCAGAATCAAAACGCTTTGGATTTCCAACAGTGATTGATGGCTATTTTTATCCTAAAACTATTCCTGAAATCTTTAAAGCAAAAGAACAAGCACAAGTGCCACTATTATTAGGATGGAACTCTACTGAAATTCCAGGCATGGCATTCATGCAAGGACAGCCTTACACAGAAGAAAACTATGTAAAAAAAGTGAAGGAAGTTTATCCAAATGATCATGTAGAAGTTTTGAAACTTTATCCATACTCATCACTCAAGGAAATTGAATGGTCGGCAACTATGTTAGCTTCTGATCGCTTTATTGCGTACAGCACATGGAAATGGTTTGATCTTCATCGCAAGAATAGCAACAAGCCGGTGTATCGTTACTTGTATAGCAAACTCAGACCTCCATTGGTAGATAAGAGTCTAACTCCTGGTCTCGCTGGCGGAACAGTACGCGGACAACAAGGCCCCCCCAGGCCGGAACCTATTGGTGCCCCTCATGCATGCGAGATTGAATATTGTATGGGTAATCTTGACTTGGTTAAAGACTATGCTTGGACAGATGACGATTACAAAGTATCGGAAACGATGTTAAGTTACTTTGCGAATTTTATTATCAATGGAAACCCTAACGGTGACAAACTTCCGGAATGGCCGGCTGCTGAAGCACAGGATACAACCCCCCCTGTGATGGTCATTGATACGCAATCAAAAGCAGTTGATGCCAAAGATGATGCGCGCTATTTATTTTTGGATAAAGCGTATAAGAATAATTAATCATCGGAGAAGGAAAATTACCAGAACTCTGGCCTTATAGTTATGCCGCCCTTCACCCGGCAGTCACCACATTCTGGCGAAGTGAAAATATAGAAATTCTGGTCAAGTAGCCTAATTATAATCGTATCATCCGGTAAATCATCCAGTGTCCTTTATTTCAGCTCCGCTGAAATAACCCAGCACCAGCTCATTTTTATCACTGATGGAATGAATATTACCAAGCACCGAAATAGGTGTTGGTGGAAATAGACCGCCAAGAGCTAAATCGGAAATGGGTTGTGTGCGTGACAATCGTACTGTTGCAGAATGATCTGTTGCATTTACAAAACCGTCAACGACTAACATGTTTGGAGTCTCCTGGTCAACATATGGATCATAAGGCTCGATGCAACTCAAAACCAATAAAAATAGGGCAAGAGAAAAGCGTTTAAAAGAAGCTTGGATGGTCATTACCCGATTGAAAATTATTTTCGAAGGTATTAAATCACTTCCATTTTTCATCCGTGTAAAAAGTTGTTTGTTCTGTCTTTAATTAATCAGTACTTTTTCCACTTCACAAAATAGCTCAGCTATGATACGCACCATTATTCTTCTTTGCTTTTTCTCCTACGTTTCCGCTGCGCAAACAGTTCCTGCATCCTACTATCAGGAGTTGCAGTACCGCATGATTGGTCCTTTCAGGGCAGGCCGCACAGTAGGTGCAGTTGGAATTCCATCACAACCCAATGTCTTTTTTATTGGTGTTAACAACGGTGGGGTTTGGAAAACCGCTGACTATGGGCGCACCTGGATACCTCTTTTTGATAAAGAGTCTACAGGCTCAATTGGTGACATTGCGGTTTCGCCCGCACAACCAAACATCATTTATGTGGGAACTGGTGAAGGACTTCATCGTCCTGATTTATCTGTAGGTGACGGTATGTTCAAATCGACTGATGGCGGCATAACATGGAAACATATTGGCCTGAAAGACGCACAACAAATAGGCCGCGTTATTGTACATCCTGCTAACCCTGATTTAGTATTTGTTGCTGTGCTCGGTCATCCGTACGGGGCTAATGACATGCGCGGTGTATTTCGTTCACTCGATGGTGGCACTACCTGGGATAAGGTTTTGTACATCAATCATAATACCGCGGCCATGCAAGTAGAATTTGATCCCACCAATCCCGAAGTTCTATATGCCGATATGTGGGAGCACCGTGAAGGCCCATGGGAGAATGGTTCTTTCTCTGGAACTAACAGCGGGCTATATAAATCGGCCGATGGTGGGTCAACCTGGAGAAAGCTTATCAATGGCTTACCTGCAGCGCAGCAAGGATTAGGTAGAATAGGGGTTGGCATTTCGTTAAGCAATTCAAAAAGAATATATGCAACAGTAGATGCCCAGGAGAAGGGCGGCATTTATAGAAGTGATGATGCAGGCGAAAACTGGAAACTCATAAGCACTGAAGCCAGGGTTTGGGGACGGGGCAGCGACTTCGCAGAAATCCGTGTGCATCCAAAAAACCCTGAGATCGTTTTTGCAGGCAACACTGCTGCATACCGCTCAACTGACGGTGGAGTTACATGGACTTCCTTTAAAGGCGCACCAGGAGGCGATGATTACCATCGCATCTGGATAAATCCAGATCAACCAGACATTATGATTTTTGCTGCAGATCAAGGTGCTACCATTACTGTTAATGGGGGAAAGACCTGGAGCTCGTGGTATAATCAACCGACTGCCCAACTCTATCATATTTCAACTGATACTCAATTTCCGTATTGGGTGTATGGCGGACAACAGGAAAGTGGTGCTATTGGAGTTGCCAGTAGAGGCGATGGTGGTCAATTATCTTTTCGAGATTGGATAGGAGTTGGAGCCGATGAATATGCCTATGTGGTGCCCGATCCCAAAGATCCTGATATCATCTATGGTGGGAGGGTTACACGCTTCAACAAAAAGACCGGCCAAACACAAAATGTGGCACCGGAGGCATTGCGTTCCGGTCAATATCGTATGCTTCGCACCTTGCCTTTGCTTTTTCACCCGGCAGATCCGGACGTGTTACTCTTTGCAACCAATGTGCTGTGGAAGACAACAACAGGTGGTCTGCATTGGGATAAAATCAGTCCCGACTTAACCAGGAAGCAACCTGAGGTACCCTCCAGCATTGGGGATTTCAAAAATGAAAGTTTGAATACCATGAAACAGAGGGCAGTGATTTATTCTGTAAGTGGATCACCGGTAAGTAAGAAGGTGATTTGGGCGGGCACCGATGATGGATTGGTGCACGTGACAAATGATGGTGGACAAACATGGAAAGATGTAACGCCATCCATGCTAACTTCGTGGGACAAGGTATCGCAGGTGGATGCAGGCCATTTTGATGTGGGAACCGCTTTCTTTTCCATTAATGCTATACGAAAGGATGACCTAAAGCCACACATTTATAAAACAAAGGATGGCGGAATTAGCTGGAAGGAAATTGTGAAGGGACTTCCGGCAGATGGTCCGGTAAATGTGGTACGGGAGGATCCAAAACAAAAAGGACTTTTGTTTGCGGGCACCGAACGGGCTGTTTATTTCTCTATTGATGAGGGAGAAAATTGGCAATCGTTGAGAATGAACATGCCGGCTACTTCTGTCCGTGATCTCGTGATTCATGAAGATGATTTGGTCATCGGCACACACGGCCGCTCTATTTGGATTATGGATAACATAACACCACTTAGAAATTTAGCGCAAGTCTTATCACAACAGCAATCTTACTTATTTCCACCCGCCATGGCCACACGTGTTAGGTATAACATGTTCTCCGATACTCCTTTGCCGCCCGAAGAACCTGCGGGACAAAATCCTCCGGATGGTGCATCGATTGATTATTGGATGAGTAAGCCTGCAGCAGAAGTTCGTTTGGAAATAGTAGGCCAAGATGGAATAATAATTCGAAGCTATTCCAGCCATGATAAGCCAGAACGAATCGACACACTTTCGATTCCTCATCCCACCTATTGGATCAGGCCTTCACCATCTATTTCTGCGAAACCGGGGCACCATCGGTTTGTTTGGGATTTGCATTATACTGAACCAAAAGGAAACGACAGACAGTTTTCCATTGCGGCTATCTATCACAATACACCCAGTGGCCCACAAGGACCCTACGTTCATCCTGGCCAATACACCGTCAGATTAATTGTGGATGGAGAAGTAAAAGAACAACCTATAACAGTCAGGCTCGATCCGCGGGTATTGGTCAATGAAAATGATTTGCAATCACAGTTTGATAACTCCATGATCTGTTACAAGTTCTATCAGGACCTTCAATCCATTCGCGAAAGTATTGATGCCGGTTTAGCGAATGCAAAGACCAAATGGCCTAAGGGAAAAAAGGAACAATGGGTTGCATTGCGCGGAGCAGGCGCACCGGGTAATTCTGATGTTATGTATGGAAGTATTTATGCAATTGCTCCCGAACAGGAAACTGTTGTGGGCTTGCAGGAAAAGTGGTTGCACATGTTAACCTTGCTGCAAAGTGTAGATGCCAAACCAACAGAAGCTACGTTAGGGAGTATAACAAAATTGAAGGAGGTATCAGCCGTACTTGGCGATAGACGGAATAAATTAGAGCAATGATCGGGGAATTGATCCCATAACGAAGCCCACTTAAAGTATCTCATTACGGGAACTTTAAGTGGACTTTATTTCTGATTGCAAAAAAATTATCAGTATTTTGATCAGGTAGAATAACTAGTTTGAGTTAACTACTTTTATTATATGGTATACAGCACCGCCTCTGGCTGTTTCTATTTTTCCGATTTCAGTTAATCCTTCTTGTGGTAAAACAACTTTTGGATCCCATGTAGGATATAGCGCTTCTTTAAGCGTGGAGTAGAGATCGTAAGAAACCGTGGTGACACCGATACTTGGACCAGATGGAGATAAAACTCTGGCATTGCCCCAGGCCACCTGCGAAACCTGCTTTTTATCCATCGAAGATTTTATAAACGGCCCCCAATGTTTTTTTTCCAGGTCAATCAAATTAGCAGGTTGAGTGGCATGGTGATAGACCATACTTACATAGTTAAAATCTTTTTCAGCAACTGCCGTAGCCGCTTGTTGCCAATCTTCAGCGCGTAGAAAAAAAGTACTTGTTACAGTGCTCATGGAATAGGTCTCCATTTTGTCAACTGTTACAGTTGGAAAAGAAGCGGTAATGGCAGCGGTACTCCACACATCTGCAATTTTGTCAATATCCTTGTAGGTATTGATGAACAGGAAATTAGATGTGTTTTCCATGTCATAGCCCCCTTGCTTTTCAAGTAAGGCCCAAAATGTTATGTTTCCTTTCGCAATTGCCTTCTTGGCAATTTCAGCCCAATAGGTAGTTTCTCTTTTAACAAATTCATCCCTCTTGTCGCCAGCTACTCTCCGATATTGATATACGGTGATACCTGGATCTGGTGGTGCCGCTGCAGTTGCAGTTTGCGCGAAGGTCATGGTTTGAAATCCAGTCAAGAGGAAGGATAATACGAGGAGGACCTTGGTCCCATGGTTTTTAGTTCTCATGTCTGTTTTTGTTTGGTAGGTAAGTTAATTCGGCCCCGATTTTCGGGGCGTTCAATTCTTCTGTTTAGCGGCCAGCGCAGTATACCGTCACCAGGTCTCACTCAATGGAACCAGCGGTAATTTTTCCATACGATTGGGTTTAGTTTTAAGTGGAGTATTGAATGAAGTTATAAAGTCAGTCACAAAATGAATCGTTCACAAGACAAGATTGAACGACAACTCCACTTCACTTTTAGTTTGATTACATCCAGCAAAAAATGACAGGCTTCACCGATTGCTTTGCAGAGGCTGGACTTTCAGATACTCCAATTTTAGAGAAATAATAGTACAAATGCAAGCCTTGATGAAGAAGTGCATTGGTATTTCATAACTTTATTTGATGACCCGATTGACCACTATTTTCTGCTGCTTCTTTTGGGCTATGGGTTATTGCCCCGGTCTTTTCTTTTTCTTCTTTGCCGGTTTTCTCTTCGTGTTTGAAACCGATTTAGTGATGGTTTGTCCATTAATAATCTGTCCGGGGTCTTTCACTTTGGCAAGAGAGTTTGCATAGGCCTCCTTTATAAGTTTTTTTATATACCCTTTTGGAAAATCTTCTTTGCGTTTTACAAGAATGTATCGGTACTGATTGCCTTGACCTAGTAATATTTTGTTGGGGTCAGAGATTTCAGAACCCCAGTAAAATCCAAAGTGAACATTGTGGCTGCTCCGTCCAACTGCGATTGAACAAAAAGTATGTCCAACTTTATCTGTTGGACTCCAGCCAAAAGCCACAGCATTGTAGTTGTCGTAAATCAATTCATTTGTTTTCGGATACAGGTCCCAAACAAATTCTCTCAGCCACCACACCCTTTCCTGAATGGCGGAAGGGAAGGGCTTTAGAAATTTGATTAAATTGCCAGTTTGTTCTTTGCTCATCAGCTTTGAATTTAAACAATGTAAAGTTGTTGGATGTATTGGTTCTTTTCAATTTTCATTCAATCTTTTTAGTTGCCATTGTGTTGCTACCCCTTCCTGCAAAAGGCCAGGTTCTTAGCATGTAATTATCATATTTCCCAAATTCAATTATTAAAATCTGTTTTCAGATTCTGGGGAGTATTGGGGGCTAAGACATTAGCAGTGCCGATTAGCCCAAGTCCAAGACTATTTTTATGTTCTCTCTTATTTGATCACTCACGTTGCTGTCCACTACTCCGATTTTTTTTACCAACCGTTTATTGTCAATCGCTCTAACTTGGTCAATCATTATATCACAGTTCTCTTTAAGCCCGAATTTCGATTTCTTTAAATGAACTCTCAATATTTCAGAGCCCAATTTTACATTTGTCGTGATTGGGCAGATTATTGTCGATGGATGCTCTTTATTAAGTAAGTCTGTCTGAACGACTATTACTGGTCTAATTTTACCGGTTTCGGTCCCCATCCTGGGATTTAAGTCAGCAATCCAGATTTCGAATTGGTTAACCTTCATCGTTCAGTTTTTCAAACTCAGCTAATACTTTCAATGAGTCCTCAGAGACTAACTTTGACTCTTTAATCAATTGTTTTGAAAGAAGTCTTCGCTTATGAAGTCTATTGTAGAACTCAATAGCCTCATTTATATATCTGTTCCTGTTCTTTTTAACTTTTGTAATGATTTTCTCAGTTTCAAAAAAAATGTCGTCTTCAAGCTTTAATGATAGATTTTTCATAGTATTACCTTTGCCCAAAGGTATATACTTATTAGATATACTCCAATATTTTGGCGGCCCACCGGCATGAACGCTAACAGTATGTGGGTTTGGCGATGTGGCGGGTTTTAGCTCTGCCAATTGGCGGATCAAACGAAGCAGGTCAGCCACCATTTGCTTGACAACTGTTATGTACTGCTTATTTTTTTGTCCATTGCGAACTTGCCGCAATTATATGTCCAGGCAGTATTTTGTTTGGGTCCGAAATTTCAGAACTCCAATAAAAGTCAAAGTGATTGTTGTGGCAATTCACTGTTTATTAAATACTGTTTCTATCGGAGCTCCTTTTGTCAAGGTTTGATAAACCACACAATATCTTTCAGTCAGCTTTGCAATACTCTGCATTTGTTCTTCTGTTGCATCACAATCCAAAATAAACGAAAGGCGAATTGCTTTAAAACCCACAGGCGCTTCTTTAGAAACTCCTAAAGTCCCGCGGAAATCTAAGTCGCCTTCTGCTTTAACAGTTCCATCCCTTACGTCAACTCCTATTGCAGTTGATACTGCCCGAAGTGTAACTCCTGCACACGCAACCAATGCCTCAAGAAGTAAATCACCAGAACAAGCAAGCATACCGTCTCCTCCGGTTGCAGGATGAAGTCCTGCCTCAACCAAAGCCCTGCCGGTGTCAACTTTGCAAGAGATGCCTTCCCCAATTTTTCCTTGTGCTTTAAGAGTTATGGCAGCAACAGCAGGTTGCTCACGATATTTTTCTTTAAGTGGGGCTTGCAGGTTTCTAAGTTCTTCTGAATTCATTTGCCTTGTCATTTTGGTTTACCTCATTGCTGTGTCGTTGCAGGGTTGCAGTGCAATTAAACTGTTTTCACTTTTTAAAAGGCCAATGCAAACCATCACATTATAAACGCAAGGTGTTGGTCTGCTGTCAAAGACTTCTTTGCATCTTTTTCGTTTCTGATGTAAAGCATAAATTCTTTCATTTGAATATTCTTAATTGAAATAATCCCTGGTGGAGAGTGTTTGCATGATCCTGATTTATTTTTGGTCGGTATGAAACATCCATCGGATACCGAATTTATCGTTCAGTGCTCCATAGGTGCCAAAAAATTGTTCTTTCAATGGGTCGGTAACATCAGCTCCTTCTGAAAGTTTGTCAAAATACAGTTTTAATTCCTGAAATGTTCCGCCACTTATGTATAGACAGACCATGTTACCGAGTATCGGGGTTTGCTCGGGTCTTAACCAGTCAGATGCAGAAATATTTATGTTACTGCTTTTTAGTTGTGCATTAATGACCTTGTCGTGCATTTCTGCCGGCATATAATCTTTCATGGCGGAATTACCCACTTTTGTAAGCGTTAACTCTCCGCCAAAACAAGATTTGTAAAATTCCATAGCAAGTTTGCAGTTGCCATTTAGTAAAAGATAGGTTGTAAGGGTTGTCATTTGAAGTTTATTTTGTTGCGTGTTCTTTCTTGTGCCTGCTTTAAGATCGTATAGTATCAATCCGTTTATCAGGTATGGCTGGCACCACCATAAGCGATAATATCTTTTCCGTTTTGGTTTTTCCGTTTAGTTTAACTCGGAAACCCACCGTCTTTGACAGTGGTAATGTACAGAAGAGCATTTAAACCCTTCTTTTTTCGTGCTACTGTTGATAGAAGAAGTCGGTCGGGGTTGCACCGAAGTTTCTACGAAGCTTTAACTGCTTTCTTTGACAACAGCTTTTTCAAATACGCTTTCTCTTCGGCAAAGTCATGTTCATGATTTCCTTGCTTAATTGGTCACGGATTTCACGCATTGTTTTTACAGCGTCAAAATTTTTCTCTTTTGCAATTATCATTAGTTGGGTAAAGTTAAATTCTTTTCAGCTTATAATAGCTGGAAATAATTGCAATGTTTTGTCAAGCCACACAAGTTACACTTTGGATTTTGTTCAAGGCAAATCGCATAGTTTCCTTGTTGTCCGTATGTCACGAAAACTATGTCAATGTAACGAATGGAGTATCCTGTTGCGGTTGCAATACTTCTTGCTTGAAAAACTGTCTTGAAGAATTGCTTTTCATTTTCTATTAAGCCAAGTCGTTGGAATATTCTAACTAAAACTCTGTCGGGTTTCATAACATTTAAACCGATGTCCATTAGGAAATGGTAAACTGTTACTTCACCTAAATAGTCAAAGCGGTATTGCAACTCTTCTTTAAGTAACAATAAATTTTCAAATGAAGCTGTCGGATTAAAGCTGTCAATGTAGGATTGAAATGAACCGTGTTGCTTAACTATACTTTCAATTGTCTTTGCGTTACTAATTGCCGCTGAAATTTTTCTCTCATTCTTAATCATTTTTTTGTCCGCATGAATTGCTGCTAAATTTCTGTCGTCAAAAAGCGAAACAGTTTTGTAGTCGGGTAAATGCTTGTTAATAATGTCAAGTTTATTCGTTACAGTTTCTGCTCTGAAGCCAGAATAAAATATGACTTCTTTAATAATTTGAAAATACTCATCGTCAGTTCGCCTACAAAATGTCAAGTTGCGAAACTCAGAAAACTTGTCGGCAAATGGTTTGTCTGAAAGTCCAGAATGTTGTTTCATTAAGGACTTCTCTGTTAGTGAAAATATGTCGTTGTAATCTATTTGCATTGTCTTAAAAACTGTTTGTTCAAAGCTCGTCAGGTCAAGTTAGCACTGCAGTTCAATCGGAGCGAAAGAATCGCAGATAACATATAATTATCCGCTACTAATGTAAAGCTAATAGCGTTAATCCACACTTTCTACCAAGTTTGCGCGGGTTTCTTCCGAAGCAGGGCCTACTCCAAATTCCTCATCATAAAATCGCGAACGTTCACACCCATAATCAGTTCGATTTCATTGCGGTTGAAGCCTTCCTTCTTTAGCGCTTCAACCATCAGTGGCAGTCCGGTAACATCAAAGTGGGCAGTAAGCGCCCCGTCAAAATCGCTGCCGAGCGCTACTTTGTCAACCCCGATTTTAGCGGCAACATATTTTATGCTTTTGGCTGTCGCGGTTGCATCAGTTCCGCATACTGCCGTTTCCCACAGGCCAATGCCAATCAAGCCGTTTCGTTTTCCGATTTCCAAAATATGTTCATCGGATAGATTGCGCTGGTTGTCGCACATGCTGCGCACTCCCGTATGTGAGACAAGTACGGTACTTTGTGTCACGGCAAAAATTTCATCAATGGTTTGTGTGGAAGAGTGGGCAAGGTCAATGATGATGTGCAGGCTGTCCATCTTTTTAATTAACTGTTTCCCTATTTTGGTGAGGCCGCCTTTGTCCGTGCCATGGGCGGAGCCGGCCCATTCATTATCAAAGAAATGGGCCAGGCCGATGTAGCGAACACCGGCCCTGTAAAATTCATCCAGATTATTCAGGTCGCCTTCCAGGCAGTGCGCTCCTTCGAGGCCAATCATGCCGGAGGTGATGTTCTTGTTTTGATTTCTTTCGGAAACAAAATTTTGCAAATCGGATTTTGATGTGATTACACGGAACTGCCCATCAGACTCTTTGGCGAAATCATGCAGTTGATTGATCTGGTGAAGAGCGCGGGTTTTTATGCTGAACCAGGAGGATGGCGGGCGCAGTTGGATAAAACTCAATAACCCAATTTGGTCTGTCTCGGCACTGTTGCGCTCGATATTAATTCCCCTCGGTGTTTTGCTTACAATCGTGAAAACCTGAAAGGCCATGTTGGCTTTTAGCAACCGCGGCAGGTCCTCATGTCCATAGTCATGTTCGGTAAAAAAATCCCTGTCCCACAAAAGCATGTCGCAGTGCAGGTCGGCAATGAAAGGCAATGAATCATAAAAGGGATTGGATGCCGTGGCCGTAGACTTCGTCACTTTGTTCATGGAAGTGTCAACGTATTTGGGGCCAAAAATGAAGAAGCCAATGGCAGCAAGTGCTAAAACACTGAGGACAGAGATTATGATTTTCTTTTTCATGGACGAAAATTAAGGAATTATTGATCAGGAGTCTTTGGACTCCTGTCATCACGAGTACTATAAATAGGCAAAGTAACATCAGTTAATTACTGGACTTACGCAAAATAATAAGACGTCTTTGCGAGCACCTGCGCTGGATTAGCGGGTTGAGCGAAGCCTGCCTGTCCGGTAGTAGTCCGGTAGGCAGGTGATCCCCTAAATTCGAAGCCCTGTTTTCAAGTTTGGGAGACTGCCCGCCCGGATGAACTCCAGTCAGACGGGCTTCGCCCCGCTCTCATCCCTCGCAGGTGCCAGCCAACCGGCAGGGAACCTACAGGCAGGTTCGCAGTGACGATGATGAGCAATTCTTAATGCCAGTCATTTCCTTCTTTTCAATGACAAAAGTCATTCTTTAACCTGATTACTGACATCAAGTGAGGTCAGGCTGGGAGGTACTTTCATGTTATAATTAAGCCTATCATGAAAGACAAAACATATATCAATACAGATGGCAACACCGCTGTAGCAAACGTGGCCTATGGGTTCTCTGAAGTGGCCGCCATTTATCCCATTACACCTTCTTCTGATATGGGTGAGCGGGCCGATGGATGGGCAGCAGAGGGCCGTAAAAATATCTTCGGTGAAATAGTAGATGTTACACAAATGCAATCAGAAGGGGGTGCGGCCGGGGCCATTCATGGCGCACTATCTGCGGGCGCTATGTCCAGCACATTCACGGCATCACAAGGTCTGATGTTGATGGTGCCCAACATGTTTAAGATCGCGGGTGAATTATTACCGGTGGTCTTCCACGTTTCAGCGCGATCATTAGCATGTCAGGCACTTTCCATTTTTGGTGACCACTCTGATGTAATGGCCACACGCGGAACAGGTTTTGCCATGCTCGCTTCCTCCAATGTGCAAGAAGCACAGGATATGGCGGTGATCTCGCATCTTTCAACACTCGAATCTAAAATTCCTTTTCTTCATTTCTTTGATGGCTTTCGGACCTCGCATTCGGTTCAGAAAATCATACCCATTAGCTATGAGGACATGCTAAGCATGGTCGACATGAAATTCGTAGAAGAATTTCGTGCACTTGCCTTAAAGCCAGAAGCACCAATATGTAAAGTGGGTGCCCAAAATCCGGATGTATATTTTCAGGGCAGGGAAACCGTAAACAAGTTTTATGATGTTTGTCCTTCTATTGTGAAAAAGTACATGAAATTGTTTGGCGAAAAAACAGGACGCACCTACAAATTGTATGAATACATTGGCGCACCCAATGCAGAAAAGATAATTATCGCCATTGGATCGGCTACGGAAACCATTGAAGAGACGATTAATTATCTAAGCAAGAAAGGTGAGAAGGTAGGCCTGCTTAAAGTAAGGCTTTACCGTCCGTTTGCACTGGAAGATTTCTTACACGAAATACCCAAGTCAGTTAAAAAGATTGCAGTGTTAGACCGAACGAAAGAACCAGGTTCCCTTGGGGAGCCTTTATACCTGGATGTGGTGGCAGCGTTAGCCAATCAACGACCCGGAATTCGCATTATCGGTGGACGATATGGGTTATCTTCAAAAGAATTTACTCCTTCAATGGTGAAGGCGGTCTACGATCACATGCAAAACGATGGTTGGCATAACTTTACTGTTGGTATTAACGATGATGTAACTAAAAAATCCATTACCGTTAAGGAAGATATTGATGCCGAACAAAAAGGAATTGTACGCTGTAAGTTCTGGGGTTACGGTTCGGACGGTACGGTAAGTGCCAACAAGAATGCCATTAAAATTATTGGTGACAGTACCGATCTTTTTGTTCAAGGCTACTTCCAGTATGATTCGAATAAGTCAGGAGGCTGGACAATCTCGCACTTGCGGTTTGGTAAAGAGAAAATTCAATCGGAATACCTGTTGAATAAAGTTGACTTTGTAGCCTTACACCGCGCACAATACATCGGTCAGTATGATATCCTCGAAGGCATTACAGAGGGAGGCACGTTTTTGATGAACTCCAGCCAGAAGCCGGAAAGTATTTTTAAGCTTTTTACTAAAGACATGCAGGAGACCATAAAGAAAAAGAAAGTTAAAGTGTTTGCTATTGATGCCTCCAAAATTGCCAAGAGCGTGGGTTTGGGTGGCAAGATCAGTTCGGTCATGCAGACGGCTTTCTTTAAAGTTTCAGGCGTATTGCCTGAGGCCGAAGCGATTCAGTTAATTAAGAAGTTTGTGCAAAAGCAATTTGCGCGGAAAGGTCCGGAAATTGTTGAGATGAACTGGAAAGCCATCGATGCATCCGCTGCCGCAGTGGTAGCAGTTCCAATACCCGAAGAGATGGAAAAATATGCTGAGATAACGGCCGTGGTGCCAGAAGGATCAGGTTGGTTTGCTGATAAAATCATTGATCCGATTCTTCGGTTAAAGGGAGATAGCATTCCTGTTTCGTACATGCCTGTTAATGGAGCAGTTCCTACGGGTACAAAACGGTTAGAATATAGAGGAGTGCCAGGCAACCCAGCCGTCTGGATTGATAAACTTCCATTTGTTAGTGAGCCCAACATTGCCGAGCCTTACCTTGAGTATCCGCCAAGCTGCTCCGGATGTGGAGAGGTACCGTATATACATTTAGCAACACAACTGTATGGTGATCGCATGATCATCGCTAACGCAACAGGCTGTACATCTATTTATGGTGGTACTTTCCCGTTAACACCCTATACCAAGGATAAAAATGGAAAGGGCCCAGCCTGGGCTAATTCACTTTTCGAAGATAATGCTGAATTTGGATTAGGCATGAGGCTGGCAGTGGATGCCAATCGCAAACAATTAAAAACCAATGCTAAAGCGTTATTACCTTTGCTTATCAATGCTCCATTACGAAATGCTCTTGCGAAAAGCCTTGATCTTTTCGATGCGGTGACGAAGGAGGCCAAGGACCACGCGGATTTACTTAAAGGCTTGTTGGACGAAGAACACAGGAGAAATTCCGGGAACAAAGAAGTCCGCATTCTGCTCGATAAAGTAGTTGAACTCAAAGATTATTTTGTTGATAAGAGTATTTGGATTCTGGGCGGGGACGGCTGGGCCTACGATATCGGCTTTGGTGGCTTGGATCATGTGATGGCTTCTAACCGTAATGTGAATATATTAGTGGTAGATACTGAAGTATATTCTAATACTGGTGGTCAGGCCTCGAAAGCAACACCTCGCGGTGCCGTAGCGAAGTTTGCCTCCGATGGAAAGAAACTGAGTAAAAAAAACCTGGGCTTGATGATGTCAACATATGGCAACGCTTATGTAGCATCCGTGAACATGGGTGTAGATCGCGAAAAAACTGCGCTGGCTTTTGTGGAAGCAGAAAAGCATAACGGCCCTTCCATTATCATCGCCTATTCACCTTGCATTGCACATGGCTATAATATGAGCCTTGCTAAGAAGCAATCAGAGAAAGCCACGAAGAGCGGGTACTGGCCCATGTATCGATTCAATCCGGACCTGCGCAAGCAAGAGCAGAATCCATTCTCTTGGGATGCCCCTGGTACCGATACGGCTTTCAAAGATTATATTGAGGAAGAAATACGTTACAAGACCCTCAATTTAACCAATCCGGAAGAAGCGGAACGACTCGCGAAGTTGGCCGTAACAGATAATGAGCAACGGTTCAAAGACATCAAACATTTATCGGAAATCTAAAAAAAAGGATATGAGTATCAATCTGTCAGCCACCTACGGTGGTTTAGCACTAAAAAATCCAATTGTCATTGGAGCCAGCAACATTGTTACCGATTCCACCAATCTTATTAAACTCGAACAAGCGGGTGCGGCTGCAATTGTATATAAATCATTATTTGAAGAGCAAATTGAATTGGAGTCCTATTCTCACGACTTGAAAATGGAAGCCTATCAAGGTTGGGATGCTGAGCATGATTCTTTTTTCCCTGCTGTGAAGCATGCTGGCCCAGCTGAGCATTTGCGTCAGCTAAAAGAAGCCAAGCGGACCCTTACTATTCCATTGATTGGAAGTTTGAACTGCGTCCATGATGAAACCTGGGTGCAATTTGCGCAGGAAATGGAATTAACCGGTATTGATGGTCTTGAGTTGAACTTTTATGCACATCAAAACAATTTTGAAACGGATAGCGCGAGTGTTGAGTCACATCAGGTTGAGACACTCAGAAAAGTAAGGAAGGCAGTTAAAATCCCGGTGTTTACTAAACTCAGTCCATTCTATTCAAATACGTTGAGGCTCATCAAAGAAATGGATACTGCGGGATGTAAAGGATTCGTATTATTTAACCGTCTCTTCCAGCCTGACATTGATATCGAAAAGGAAATACATCATTATCCGTATAATTTCAGCACCGAAAGTGATAACCGGCTGGCGTTACGATTTGCAGGACTGCTGTATAGTAAAGTTAATGCATCCATTATCAGTAATACGGGAATATTTTCAGGACATGATGTTATAAAAATGTTGCTGGCAGGAGCAGACGCTGTGCAGGTTGTAAGCACCATCTATAAGCGTGGTATTGGGTACATTGAAAGCATGCTGATTGAGATTGAGAAATGGATGGTGAATAAAAATTATACTTCCCTTGCTGATTTCAAGGGCAAACTCTCCAGTGAGAATATGATGGATCCCTTTGCTTACAAACGGGCGCAGTATGTGGATATCCTGATGAAATCGGATATGTTTTTGCAATATCATCCCAAGCGGGGCGAGCTGCCGCATGACCACTATGAAGACATTTAACCTAACCAATAAAACTAAGTAAAACAATTATGGCAAAGATCGGAATCTTCTTCGGCTCTACTGAAGGCAACACTGAAAGAGTCGTTACTCAAATCCAACAGGCACTCGGTGGCGAACCTGATGTAGTATTACACAATGTGAATTCGTCATCGGCTGATGATATGAAGCCATATCCTAACCTGATATTGGCTTGCCCCACCTGGGAGATTGGACAACTACAGGAAGACTGGGACGGCTTCATTGATGAATTGGGCGATGTTGATTATACAGGTAAGAAAATTGCCTTTGTTGGTTGCGGTGATGCAGATGGTTATCCAGATACCTATCAGGATGCCCTGGGAATAATTTACGATCGTATTAAGGATAAAGGAGCTACGTTTATCGGAGCCTGGCCAACGGAAGGCTATAACTTCGAGGCCTCCAAAGGAGTTGTCAATGGAAAATTTCTGGGATTAGCTATCGATGAAGACAACCAGAAAGATTTAACGGCAGGCCGAATAGAAAAATGGGTAGCTCAGTTAAAGAGTGAATTGTAATAGATGAAATGGCAGATATCCGGTTTAAAAAACCCATTATTCCGGTAAGTGAGCAGCTGAGAGATTATCTGCAAAACACGGCCCGGGAAATAGAAGTGCCAATTGGCTATCAGGATTTATTGCACTACAACAGTTCCATCGCATTATTCGATAAGAAAGGTACTGACACACTTTGGGAAACGCTTATCTACTCGGAATCCGACCGGCAGTTTATTCATGAGTCGCTTCGAAAAGTATATGCATTGCTCAAGGTGGGTGGCGACCTTTCGGTGATTAATCACCTTTACATTGATCGCGTTGATTATTGTTTATACGCCAATACCCATCCTGTGCGCATTCGCATTGTGAACAAACTCAATGATTTGTTTGATTATTTCTATATCAAACGGGCAGACGCATCCCGGATTTACGGAATGGAACTGGAGCATTTGCTGTCACCAAATAAAATAAACTATCTGGTGAAAGGAGAGACTTTTATCGAAGAGCATATCCAGGGCATTCCGGGTGATACGTTTATCCAACACTACTTAAAGGAAAATCATGATTTTAATCCGCTTCGGATTGCGAAGGAATTTGTAAAATTCAATGAAAGAAGTTTAGTGCAGCTTTTAGGCGACATGCGCAGGGATAATTTTATTGTGGAGATACTACCTGACTTTGATGAACTTCACTTCCGTCTTCGGGCGATTGATTTTGATCAGGAGTGCTATGAGGGAAGTTGCCGCATTTATATGCCCCAGTATTTTAAGGAGAACAACCCCATACTGAATCTGGGTTTTAAGAGCATGTCTCCGGTACTTGAATTGCAATATCAGAAAGAGGAACGAATGAGATTACATAACAGAGTGAAGGCCTCGCAACAGCAATTAAATCGTCTTTTATCTGCCATGATCAAAGACACCCTGTCTACGCCAGAACATGTGGCGCAATTGAAAGGAGAGTTGGCAAGCCTTTATCAGGATAATGCATTTTTATCGTGTGGCAGTATGGGAGAAATTGTACAGATGAGTTTGCAGATGTTGGAAAAATATCCTGTCAGAAAACGCCATAGACTAAAATACGTTGCTACATGATAGACACCTCGTCCCATATGGAACAACCAGGCCTGGTAATCTTTAAATCACCTGGGATGATGAAAGTAGCTATTCTGGGAAATACCGGATGTTCTGCTTGCCATAACAGTTTATGCATGCTAGGTAACAGCGAGGCCAAACAACTTGAAGTAAAAGTTGAAGATAATTTATTTGAAGTAGGTGAATCTGTCATTATAAAAATAAATTCATCTTCAGGATACAAAGGAGTTCTATGGCTTTATATGGTCCCCTTTCTATTAATGATGCTGATGTTGACAACTGCATTAATGCTAGGTTATACTGAAGTAATTGCCGGTGTATTATCTCTATTCATTTTAGCTCCTTATTATCTTATTCTGTTTGCATTTCAGAAAAGGCTGGCCATACAATGCCGCATGAGCATTATAAAGAAATGAATCCTATCATACTATATACGATCATTAGTTTAACGGGAATTGGGATACTTGCAGCGGTCGTCATCTTTTTTGTGTCGAAGAAATTTGCTGTTCAAGAGGATTCTCGTGTAAGCGAGGTAGAACAAGTACTTCCGAGCACAAATTGTGGCGGTTGCGGGCAGCCGGGTTGCCATGCTTTTGCATTAGCAGTAGTGAATGCAGGCGATCTCTCGAGTTTACATTGCCCTGTTGGAGGCAATGCCGTGATGAAACAAGTTGCTGATATTCTGGGAATCAAAGCAGTGGAAAAGGATCCCTACATTGCCATTGTGCGATGTTCAGGTTCGTTTGAGGTTAGAAAGAAAACAAACATATACGATGGCACAGATTCTTGCAAAATTGCAGCAAGCTTGTATAGTGGCGATACCGGTTGTGCCTATGGTTGTGTAGGGCTTGGCGATTGTGTGGAAGTGTGTGACTTCGAAGCCATGTATATGGATGAGAAAACGGGCTTGCCTGTCGTCATCGAGGATAAGTGCACTGCCTGTAACGCTTGTGTCAAAGAATGCCCCAAAGATATTTTAGAGCTATGGCCAAAGGGAAAGAAAAATCAACGCATATATGTAGCGTGCCTAAATGAAGAAAAAGGTGGCACTGCGCGCAAAGAATGTGCAGTGGCATGTTCCGGATGTGCTAAATGTGCTGAGGCCTGTCGGTATGATGCAATTACAATTGACAACTACCTGGCCGTCATTGATCCGGAAAAATGCAAGTTATGTATGGAATGTGTGGACATCTGCGATGCCCATAATATTATCACTGCCAACATTACACCCGAGAAATTACAACAGGGTCATGATCAACGGCTAAAACACGAGGAGCGGGATCGAAAGAAAAAAGAAGCAGAAAAGTTACTGGCACAGCAAAATGGCAACGAGACTTCACAACAAGCGTAAGACTTTTAAAACAGGAGGTGTACACCCCGCTGATCGTAAAATATCCGCGCAGGTTCCGATTGTGCCATTGGCTTTACCGAAGATGGTGACTATACCCATTATGCAACATATTGGAGCGCCCGCTAAGATTGTAGTACAACGGGGTGATACTGTAAAAGTAGGACAGATAATCGCACGCCATGAAGGTTTTATTTCATCCAATATTCATTCTTCAGTATCTGGACGAGTAGGCGTGATTGAAGAGGTAATGGATAGTACGGGGTTCAAACATACTGCAATTTCAATCCGTGTGAAGGGCGATGAATGGGAGGAAAACATTGATCGTACCGATGCCCTGATTAAAGAAATTAAGCTGACCCCAAAAGAAATTGTAACGCGTATCATGGAAGCAGGTGTAGTGGGCATGGGGGGCGCTGCTTTTCCATCGCACGTTAAGCTCAGTGTACCTGAGGGCAAGCACATAGATTACCTTCTTGTTAATGGAGTAGAATGTGAGCCTTACCTCACTTCTGATCATCGACTGATGGTTGAAAAACCAAAAGAGATTGTTGTTGGAGTAAAAATTCTAATGAAAGCGTTAGGTGTTGAAAAAGCAATCATTGGAATAGAAGATAATAAACGTGATGCCATTGCAATCTTTAAGGATATTCTGGAAGATGAAACTGGAATATCGGTCGAATCGTTGGAAGTCCAATATCCTCAAGGAGGGGAAAAGCAATTAATCCAGGCGTTGTTGAACAGAGAAGTTCCATCTGGAGGATTGCCTTTCGATGTAGGAGTAATTGTGCATAATGTTGGTACGACCTATGCCGTCTATCAGGCTGTTCAAAAAAATAAACCTTTACTTGATCGCATTGTAACCGTAACAGGAAAATCAGTAAAACAGCCGTCTAATTTTTTAGTGCGTATCGGAACTCCGGTAATTGACCTACTGGTTGCGGCTGGCGGTGTGCCAGAGGATACCGGTAAAATTGTAAGTGGCGGACCGATGATGGGCAAAGCAATCGCTGATTTGGAGGTGCCTATTGCCAAAGGTACCTCGGGAATTTTGTTGATACCTAAAGATGAATCCCTCCGGGCAGAGGTATATAATTGCGTACACTGTGGCAAATGTATTGAAGCTTGTCCAATGGGGCTTGAGCCGTATAGACTTCTACTTCTATCAAAGAATGGAAATGAAGCGAAGGCTAAAGAAGCGTATATTCTGGATTGTATTGAGTGCGGGTCATGCTCATTTGTGTGCCCTTCCAACAGACCTGTACTGGATTATATCCGGCTTGGAAAAACAGAATTAAAAAAAGCCAGTAAGCCATGAGGGTAGGATTACTCACTGTTTCGCCATCACCGCATATTCACACCGAGCTTACTGTTCCGCAAATTATGAGGGGCGTAATTATAGCTATGGTTCCTGCTTTTCTATTCTCCGTGTATAATTTTGGTATTGGCGCAATCTATGTTACGTTGTTGGCGATAGTATTTTGCGTGAGTACCGAATACCTGATTGCACGTTATCTCCTGAGCCAAAATAACACGATTTATGATGGATCGGCAGTCATCACTGGCATACTACTGGCCTTTAATGTTCCAAGTAATCTACCATGGCATATCATACTGATTGGCAGTGTAGTATCTATTGGTATTGGTAAAATGAGTTTTGGTGGGTTAGGCAACAATCCATTCAACCCGGCTTTAGTGGGCCGTGTATTTTTATTACTCTCTTTTCCGGTGCAAATGACTTCCTGGCCCACAAAAGGGGCAATATTCTCATTAGATGCCGTCACGGGTGCCACACCGTTGGGCCTATTGAAAGACGGGCTGCGTGCGGATGAAAGTGTTGATGCACTGATGGCCCAAATGCCTTCGTATTTCGATTTCTTTTTTGGGTTACAAGGTGGTAGCCTGGGTGAGATGTCTGCATGTGCTCTTTTGCTTGGCCTGATGTATATGCTTTACAAAAAAATTGTCACATGGCATATTCCAGTTTCGATGGTCTTATCGGTGTTTGTTATGACGGGAATATTCTGGTTACTCGACCCTGCTAAGTATGCCAATCCACTCTTTCATGTGTTAACAGGAGGTGTAATGCTGGGTGCTGTGTTTATGGCTACCGACTATGTTACCTCGCCCTTTACACATCGTGGGATGATTGTATTTGGTGTTGGCATTGGTTTGCTTACTGTGGTGATCCGTTTGTTTGGCAGCTATCCCGAAGGCGTTTCATTTGCTATTCTAATCATGAATGCATTTGTGCCGTTAATTAACCGCTTTGCAAAAGAGCCCCGGTATGGAAGTAACACAGTAAAAAATAGTATAGTGACAGCAAAATAGCCATGGCCGCCAATAAATCATCTTTCCTTAATTTATTATTGACATTGGGCATCATCACGTTGGTGGCTTCACTGTCGTTGGGATATGTATACCAATGGACGAAAGAGCCGATAGCACAGGCCCAAATGGCAAAACAATTGAGAGCGATTGAATCAGTTGTTCAGGGGTATCATAATAATCCGGTGTTGGAGATGTACAAATTGGCTACTCCGGATGGTAAAGACAGTTTGGAATTTTTTCCTGCTAAAGTGAATGGTGAGCTAATAGGTGTTGCCGTGAAAACAAAATCATCGAAAGGCTATAGTGGCAATATTTGGTTGATGGTGGGCTTCAACATGAAAGGCGAGATTCTAAATATTTTTGTGATTGATCACAAAGAGACACCTGGCTTGGGGTCTAAAATGACAACGCCCGCTTTTCTAAAACAATTTCTCGGTATTAATCCAAACCAATTGAATTTGAAAGTTAAAAAAGACGGAGGTGATGTAGATGCGATCACCGGAGCGACCATCAGTTCACGGGCTTTTACAGAAGCCATTCAAATTGCTTACGACACCTTTAAATCATCGGAAGTGTATGGCACAATCAATTAGTACGAAAGAAAATTTCCTGAATGGTATCATTAAGGAAAACCCGGTGTTTGTGTTGCTTCTCGGTTGCTGCCCAACATTAGGTGTGACTTCATCTGCAATAAACGGCCTGGGAATGGGTGCTGCCACCGCTTTTGTGTTGGTCATGTCAAACCTGGCAATATCTCTTGTTAAAAACCTAATTCCTGGCAAAGTTCGAATACCGGCTTTCATTGTAATTATTGCTGCCTTTGTAACGGTGGTAGAACTCTTGATGGCTGCCTACACCCCTGCGTTGAATGAACAACTAGGCATATTTATTCCGCTCATTGTGGTCAATTGCATTGTACTGGGACGGGCAGAGGCATTTGCTTCACGCAATACTCTTGGTGCCAGTATACTCGATGGCCTTGGTATGGGTGTTGGTTTTACGATAGCACTTTTATTACTAGGTACGATCCGGGAACTTTTTGGCAATCTTTCTTTATTTGGTTACAAAATCGTGGAAGCAGATGGCATACTGGTTTTCATTTTAGCACCTGGAGCCTTCATAACCTTGGGCTTTATTATTGCTACTATGAAGTGGATAAAAAGCAGAAAAAATTCTTCAACACATTAACATAACTTTATGCAATACCTCATTATTATTATCTCAACCATCTTCATCAATAATATTGTACTGGCCAAATTTTTAGGTATTTGTCCTTTCTTAGGGGTTTCAAAAAATAGTTCTACTGCTGTTGGGATGGGTGGGGCTGTGGTTTTTGTCATGACGCTTTCCACCATTATGACTTACCTTGTGCAGCATTATATTCTGGTGCCATTGGGTATAGCTTACATGCAGACCGTCACCTATATTTTGGTCATTGCCTTCCTGGTTCAGGTAGTTGAAATTATTCTTAAAAAAGTAAGTCCTGACCTTTATCAGGCACTTGGGATCTATCTTCCATTGATTACTACCAACTGTACTATTTTAGGGGTAGCCATTTTAGTCATTCAAAACAATTTCAATTTGTTGCAGAGTGTCGTGTTTGCTATTGGTAACTCTCTGGGTTTCACACTAGCGATTGCTTTGTTCTCCAGCATTCGCGAACAACTTGACAATGCTGACCTTCCGGAATACATGGAGGGTATACCCGCAGCCCTGATCACTGCGAGTATTTTGTCTATGGCCTTTATGGGTTTTGCGGGGCTGGTGCAATAATAGCACTAGCTGTTGATCTGACTTATGTCAATAAATTTATCTTCGATTAGTTATCCCACTACTCTCTGAACGTAGTTATAGACCACACTCAAAAATCCAATCATCACAATGCCGAGAAAGCAAATGGAGATTGCAGTCTTTTCATACCACGAAGAGTAGAGGGTGGGGATAGGTGTCTCACTCTTATTAATAAACATAGCTTTCACCACCAACAGATAATAATAGAGCGATACCGTGGCATTGATCACAGCAATGAAAACCAATATGTACATTCCTTTGGCTGCTGCAGCCGTAAATAGAAAGAATTTGCCAAAGAAGCCGGCTAATGGTGGAATGCCTGCCAATGAAAACAATGCTAGTAACAGGACGAGACTTAATCTTGGATTGGTTGAATAAAACCCATTGAAATCATCCATGTTCTCTTTGCCGGTGGCGTTCACCACTATCGACAATACACCAAACACGGCCAGGTTTGATAATGAGTAAATAAGCATGAAGTAAACAACTGTTGTCATACCCAACGAATCACTATTCACAAAGCTAAGCATCATGAACCCCGCCTGTGTGATGGAAGAGAAAGCCATAAATCGTTTTAGATTTTTCTGCCGCAACGCAAAGAGATTACCAACAACCATCGTAGTGATGGATAAGAAGTACGCAGTTAAGGTCCAAACTTTCGGTTGGTGACCAAACACGCGATATAAAACCAACATGAGGGTAAATAGAGCAGCTCCTTTAGATACAACGGAGAAATAGGAAGTAATGGGAAGCGGGGCACCTTCGTACACATCGGCAGTCCACAAATGGAAGGGTACTAGTGAAAGTTTAAAACCCAATCCTGCGATAAAGAAAACCAGTGCAAGTATAGATACTGGGCTGATATCGCTTAATGATGCTATCTCCGAAAAATGAAGTGTTCCATAAACGCCATACATTAAAGAAAGTCCGAACAACAGAACGGCTGAGGATACCGCAGAGGACATCAATAATTTAATACCGGCTTCTGCAGAGCGTCTAATTCCTTTGTCGAAGGCAGCTAAAATCGTGAGCGGAAGTGTGGCCAGCTCAAGTCCTAAATATAGCATGAGGAAATCACCGGCAGAGATCATAAAGTACATTCCCATCAGTGTGGAGAAAATGAGCAAATAGAATGCACCCGTTTTGGATTTGTTTTCTGTCTTGTTTAGCCAGCCGGTCGATTGCAATAAAATAATCAGGGTTGAGATATTTAAAATATTCTTTAGCAGCAAACGCAGCTCATCTTGAATGTACATACTGCCAAAGAGATTAGCGTTTGTAGAAGGAAGCCATCCAATGACGGTAATTATTGCAAAAAAGAAGATTGTAAAGTTAATGACCGACCGCTTATTTTCTTTCTCTGACAAATCAGCAATAAGTTGATACAAGATCATAATGGTCAGTAAAACTTCCAGACGCATTGTTGATAGTGCGGACCAGTTCATTATAGGTTCGTTAAATTTTGAAGCATGTGTGCCAGTGGCTCACGAACGAGATCAGATAACCAAAAAGGAGTTAAACCAATGATTGCAATCGCGGTGACTAACGTAACCGTGCTAAGCTTTTCAAACCATTGTGCATCGTTGAGTTCGAGGTAATGGTTATTGGTGATTGGGCCTAGCAGAAGGATACCAACCACTCTTAAAATGTAAACGGCTGTGATCACAATCGATGAACATGCCACGATGGTTGCTACCCGATGAAACGTATCCGTGTGCTGGAATGATCCAACAAAAATGGTCATCTCGGCTACGAAGCCGCTCAATCCGGGTAGACCTAAGGATGCCAAACCAGCAATCACATAAATAACTGACAAGAAAGGAATCACCTTCATTAATCCACCCATCTCATTGATCATGCGGGTATGTGTTCGTCCGTAAATCATGCCGATCAAGGCAAAGAAGAGAGCGGTCATCAGGCCATGTGAGATCATTTGTAAAATTGCACCAGTTGTTGCGGTTTCATTCATCATCAATAAGGCAAACAACACCAACCCACAGTGACTAACAGAAGAGTAGGCATTGATATACTTCAAATCTTTTTGCCAGATAGCACCAAAGGCACCATACACCACGCTGATGGCAGTGAGAAGAATGAATATCCAGGCAAGTGAATGTGCTGCTTCGGGTAACAGATACATCGCTACACGAAAACAACCATAACCACCTAGCTTCATCAGTACGCCAGCATGCAGCATAGAAACGGCAGTAGGAGCGGAGGCGTGGCCATCAGGTGACCAGGTATGGAATGGAAAGAGTGCTCCGAGTACCCCAAAACCAATGAACGTAAATGGAAAGAAAAACAATTGAGCCGAACGCGGAATATGGACCTTAGCAATTTCAGTAAGATCAAATGTAAGCCGGCCACCGTCAGGCGCTGAATTGAAATATATTCCGAGTAATCCGACCAATAATAAAGCCGATCCTCCCATCAGCATCAGCGTAAGCTTCATCGCTGAATACTCTTTCGGTCCACTGCCCCAGATGCCTATGAGCAGGTACATCGGGATCACTGCCATTTCATAAAAAAGAAACATGGTGAATAGATCGAGCGAAATGAAAAATCCGAATACTCCACTGGCCAGGATGATGAGGGAAATGAAAAATTCTTTCGTGAGGTGCTCCATTTGCCAGGAGGCAAATATACCTGCGAAGGTGACGATAGCTGTTAACACAATCATCGAAACGGAAATGCCATCCACGCCAAATTTTAATTGGATGTTGAAGGTTTCGTACCACATGGTAGTCGACACAAAGAGCATGTCATCCGTATTACCCGAATTGCGTTCCCGGTAAAAGAGGAAAAGCATCGCGAAAGCAAATAACAACTGTGCGCTCATACCGATGGCGGAAACCAGCCTCACCTGTTTCGTGCCTTTCGCCAAAGCGATACCGGTCAATGTAAGCAACGGGATGAGCAATAATATAAGTAGTGGGTTCATGCTCGCTAGTTTAAGTACAAGATCAATAACACCAGTAATAAAGCACCGGAAGTAAAATACCAGATATACCACTGCACATGCCCTGATTGCATTCTTTTAATAATACCGGAAAAGTATACTGTCGTGTTTCCGATTAGATTCATAGTACCATCTACAATATGACGATCGAACCAGGCAACTGGTCGTGAGATAAATTGGAAGATGATGTTATGGGTTATGAAAAGATATACTTCATCGATATAGAATTTGTGATAAATAAAAGTATAGACACCACTCATACTATTCGCGATGGATTCCGGTTTTGAATTTTTGCGGAAATAAAGTGTGGCCGAGATGAGGATACCGGCAATTGCCACTGCTACAGAAGGCACGGCAATCATTGCATGAAACTCAGTGTGCAAAGGAAGACCGTCAGAAGTGACCAGATTATGAAAAGGAACGAATCCGGAAAAAGCAGAAGCAGCTGCGAGTATGATCAACGGTATAGTCATGGTAAAAGGCGACTCATGTGGCGTGTGGTGATATTCTCGATTACTGTTCCAGAAAATGTTAAAATACAAGCGGAACATGTAAAAGGCGGTCAGGCCAGCTACAAGCCATTGAACTGCAAACACAAGCTTATTATGCTCATAAGCGGCCACCAGTATTTCGTCTTTACTGAAAAATCCGGATAGTGGTGGGATGCCGGCAATGGTCAGGCATGCAATTAAAAAAGTAACGTGGGTGATTGGCATATATTTTTTCAATCCACCCATGTCTGTCATCAGGTTGCTGTGTACCGCATGAATTACTGAGCCTGCACCAAGGAATAACAACGCCTTGAAGAATGCATGAGTAAATAGATGAAACAGAGAAGCCATGTAGCCCAGGCCTTCCGTTCCATATCCGGATACTCCGAGTGCTACCATCATATAACCAATCTGTGAGAGCGTTGAAAAGGCCAACACTCGTTTGATGTCAAGTTGCGAGCAGGCTATTATTGCTGCGAAGAGCGAGGTGAAACTTCCCACATACATAATCACATCAAGTGAATCAGGAGAGGTGAAGTGATAGATCGGAAATAACCTCGCGACCAGATAAACACCAGCTACTACCATGGTGGCGGCATGGATTAAAGCCGAAACTGGAGTTGGGCCCTCCATGGCATCGGGCAACCAGATATGCAACGGAAACATAGCCGATTTGCCTGCACCGCCCATGAAGATAAGCAGCATCGCCCAGGTAGTAATAGACATTCCCAGATAGATAGTAGTAGTCGGTTGGGCAATAGCTGGCCCATCTACCGATGTAAGTAAATTAAAATCAAAGGTGTTGGTATAAAAGGAAAGAATGAGAATACCAATCAAAAATCCCAGGTCAGCGAAACGTGTAACAATGAAAGCTTTCTTAGCAGCAGCCACAGCCGAAGGTCGTTCATAATAATATCCGATCAGCAAGTAAGAGGATACGCCCACCAATTCCCAAAAAATATACATCTCGAATATATTGGTGGCGACCACTAAGCCCAACATTGAAAAAGTAAATAGAGAAAGAAATGAATAGTAGCGGGCAAACCCTACTTCGCCTTTCATGTAGCCCAAACTATAGATATGCACCATTAAAGAAACTGTTGTGATAACTACCAGCATCATTACGGAAAGTGGATCGAGTAATATGCCCAGATGAATAATAAGTTTATCCGTGAGTGGCAACCAAAGAAATTGAAAGGCTTCGATGGCCTGATAGGCTTCACCCGTTTTATTTGTAAAATAATTAAATGCCGTAAAGTAAGATAAGACGGTAATAACGAATATTCCTGTTGTTCCCAACATTCCGGAAAACTCGGGCTTTATTTTATTCCCCAACAATCCAATGAATAGAAAAAGAATAAAGGGGAGAAGCAGAATCAGGAGTGTATACGAATAGTCCATGTTGATCAGTATTTGAGTTCGTCTACATCGTCCACATTAACCGTTGCAAATTGCCTGTAGATATTAATGATTAATGCTATGGCAATGGCCGCTTCGGCTGCGGCAATGGCCATCACAATCAAAGCAAAAAAATGTCCTTCCAGCCTATGGGGAAATAGATAATGGTTGAAGGCTACAAAGTTAATGTTCACTGCATTCAACATTAACTCAACGCCCATCAGCATTGAGATCAGGTTTCTACGGATGATGACTCCCAATAATCCAACAAAGAAAACAATGGTGCTAAGTACAATCATATAATCGAGTGGTATTTCAGCTTGCAAGTTCATGTGTTGTGTTTACGCGCTATAAAAATGGATCCCACTAGTGCGGCCAACAACAAAATACTAATGACTTCGAATGGCAAGGCATAACCATGTACTTGGGTGTCTAACAACTGAATGCCAATGGTGCGCATGTCGGTGTCAATGGCTGTTTCTTTGGTAGGATGAAAAGTATACTGTAAAATTGTGATCGCTGCCAGGACAATACCTCCAACAGCCGTGATTACGCCCGCCACTAAGTGACTCATTTTTGGAGGATCCAATTTACTGTTGATCTGACTTGTTAACAGGATAGAAAATATGATGAGTACGACAATACCACCAGCATATAGTATTAACTGTACCGCTGCCAGAAACTGAAAGTTCATCATGTAGTATAAACCTGCCATGGCGACCAGCACAAACAGTAAAAAGATGGCAGCACGCAAAATTCTCCTGCTTGTAACCGAGAGAACAGAGAAGACCACGATGCTCGCAGCTAAAATGAAAAATATAATTTTGGGGCCCGTCATTCTTTCTCAACTTTAGAAGATCCTGGTTTATTTAACACCTTGATAAGCTTACTCCGATCAAAAACGGCATGTTCAAACTTCTGATCGAATTTAATGGCAAAGGCATCGCAGGAGGGAACGCATAATCCACAAAAGGAACAGGTATCAAGGTGATACACGTATTTATCCAATATTTTTTTGCTGCGGCCATCCGCTCCTTCCACTTTTTTATAGATAATCTCAATCGAGCCATTGGGGCATTTTCTAGCACAGGTGTTGCACACATCGCAGGAATGATGATTATTCTCATCGTGAATGAGCACTAATTCTCCTTTAAAGTTGTCGAACATTTTAAGTGTGGCACGGTTCTCCGGGTATTGTTGTGTTACAATAGAGCTTGGTCTTACGAAATAGGACCCTGTTACCTTCATGCCGCGCACCAGTGAGGTTACCCCATCATAGATTTCATAAAAGTAATGGCCAACTTCTTTTATTGTTTTTAAAAATGCCATTGCATAAGGGTTAAGAATGCGATGAGAATTAAATTCATCAGGTTGATCGGTAATAAATATTTCCATTCCAATGCCAACAGCTGATCAATACGTAGCCGTGGGAAAGTCCACTTGAACCACATCATCACATAGATGATAAAGGCCGTCTTGCCAAAGAACCAAAACACGGGTGGTATGAAATCCATAACACGGTTAAATCCATGCCACTGAAAGAGATGGAAGGGAAGCCATCCACCTAAAAACATGGTGGTAGCGATGGCTGCGATGATGAACATGTTCATGTATTCAGCCAAAAAGAAGAACGCGAACTTAATACCGGAATATTCAGTATGAAATCCTGCCGTTAGTTCTGATTCTGCTTCTGCCAAATCAAAAGGTCCACGGTTGGTTTCGGCTGTGCCGGCAATGAGGTAAACAACAAAGGCAATGAATGCGGGAATGTGTCCTTTAAAAAGCCACCAGCCATCTTGTTGAGAGGCGATGATTTCTGAAAATTGCATGGAGCCGGCAAAGGTGATGATGCACAAGAGTGCGAGGCCGACAGACAATTCGTAGCTAATCACTTGTGCGCCACTTCTCATGGCACCAATCACGGAGTATTTACTATTACTGGCCCATCCGGCTAGTAATATTCCAATGACGCCCATAGAAGAGATGGCGAGAATGTAAAGCACACCTATGTTTAAATCGATCGCTTGCAGGCCTTTGGCAAAAGGGATAGAGCCGATAGCCATAATGGACGCCACGATGACAATGAAAGGAGCAATGTTGAATAGAAAATTGTCAGCATTACGGATGAAGATTAATTCTTTCAATAACAACTTGATCAAATCAGCGATGGTTTGAAATATGCCCATCGGGCCAACCCGGTTTGGGCCCATGCGATTTTGCATCCGCGCACAAATTTTTCTCTCAGCATACACCAGATACAAACCTAGTACAGCATAGAAAAGCAACAGCGCTACTCCCAATGACATCATCATAATCAACCCTGACCAAAATGGAGAAAAAGTTTCATTCAGGTAGTTGGTAATCGAGTCGATGAAAGAAGTGAAGTCGTACATAAATTATTATCGGTCTATATCAGGGATTACCAAATCTAACGAACCGCTAATCGCTACAAGGTCAGCAATCTTGTGCCCCGCTGCGAGTTTATTGATCACAAACAAGTTTGAAAAATTAGGCGTACGGAATTTAATACGGGCAGGTGAAGGGGCTCCATCGCTCACGATGTAAACGCCTAATTCACCGCGGGCTGTCTCTACTCGTTGATAGAATTCTCCTTTTGGAGGTTTTATTGCTTTTAATTCAAGCATGATAGAACCTTGTGGAATGTTGTCGACCAGTTGTTCCAAAATATTCAGTGACTCCCACATTTCTGCAATCCGAACCAGGTAGCGCGAATAAGTATCTCCAGCGGTGAATGTACTCTCGTTAAACTTCACAAAAGGATAAGCGCTGTACGGAGCAATCTTTCGAATATCGCAATGAAAGCCGGAGCCACGCCCACTGGGCCCGGTTACACCATAGTCAATTGCCATCTCCTTACTCATGATGCCAATGCCCTGGGTACGTTCACGGAAGATGATGTTTCCTGTAAGCAACTGATCGTATTCAGGAAGTTTTTTTCTGAAGTAGGTGATGAATTCTTTAATTCTCTTTTGAAAATTGGGATGCACATCAGCTATTAAGCCACCGGGGGTAATGAAACTTTGTGTCAGTCTACTACCCGTTGTCTCTTCGAAAATATCGAGTATTTTCTCCCGATCGCGCAAGCCATAGAAGAAGGTAGTGAGCGCACCCAGGTCCATACCAAAGGCACACCACCACAGTTGATGTGATGCTATGCGGGTGAGTTCAGCGAAGATGGTGCGGATGTATTTTACCCGATCACTGACTTCCACCTGCATAGCATTTTCTACACACAAAGCAACGGCTTCGTTGTTGATATGAGCAGACAGATAGTCCATTCGATCGGTGAGGTGGATAATTTGAGGATAGGTGAGTTGTTCACACATCTTTTCAATTCCCCGATGGATGTATCCGCAATGAGGTATGATATATTTTACCTTCTCACCTTGTAAACACGTTTCAAAACGCAACACGCCATGAGTAGATGGGTGCTGTGGACCCATGTTGATCACGTATTCTTCTTTTTCCTGCAAGTCTATATCGAGTACCGTTTCTTCCATGGCTTAACGTTCAAGAGTAAACGCATCTTTGTAGTCTTTGCGCAACGGATATCCAACCCAGTCATCATCCAGAAATAGTCTTCGTAGATCCGGATGATTTTCAAAACGAATTCCTAACAGGTCGAATACTTCACGTTCGTAATATTCAGCGGCACGCCAAATATCACTGACAGTTGGAGTAATCGGATTGACTTTGTCAATAAGAATAGTCCTCAACACTACTGCATGATGAAACTCAGATGATGTGAGGTGATAGACCACGTGAAATCCATCTTTGCGATCAGTTCCAGTGAGGCAGAACAAATAGTCCATTTTAGTGGAAGGATTTTCTTTCAATGACTTCATCACTTCATGAAACTTTTCGACCGGTAGGATCAAGTCCGGATATTGCTTACTGACTCCTGGTTTTACGCCTGGTACCCAGGAAGTGATCAAGGTGTTGAGTTCTTCGGTTTGCATTCTCCTTCTGTTAAAGGTTCCTGGGTTTGTGTTGGCTCGTGATACCTGGATTTATCTTCGGTTGAAGTATCCAGATGAGCGCTTGCGACTTCTTCTTTCTCACCAATGGTCTTCATTTGTATTTTTCGCTGCAGTTGCATCACTCCATATAATAAAGCCTCCGGCCTGGGAGGACAACCAGGGATGTATACATCAACAGGAATGACCTGATCCACGCCTCGCACCACTGAGTATGAATTATAATAGAAGGGCCCTCCAGATACAGCGCACGCGCCCATGGCAATTACATATTTCGGATCCGCCATTTGATCATACAATCTTTTTAAAACTGGAGCCATCTTGCGGACAATTGTTCCGGCTACTACAATAACATCCGCCTGTCGGGGTGATGCACGGTACACTTCAATGCCAAACCGCGCAAAGTCATGACGCGGAGCACCTGTTGCCATCATTTCTATACCACAGCAACTGGTCGCAAAGGTTAATGGCCATACAGAGTTGGAGCGGCCCCAGTTAATAATAGAGTCGAGGGTAGATACAATGACAGGGCTGCGAGATCTTCTCAGCTCCTCCAGCGTTTCGTTGTCGTTGAAGTCTTCGTAGGGCATGGATTTAATGTCTACTCCCATGTCAGTGCTTTTTTCTTCCAGGCGTAGAGCAAGCCTAAACCCAGAACGGTGAAGAAGATGAAGATTTCAATAAAAGCGTTAAGGCCTACTTCACGCATCACGACAGCCCATGGATAGATGAAGACAGTTTCTACATCGAAGATCAGGTAGATGATAGCGAATAAATAATAGCCCACATGAAATTGAATCCAGGTGGGGCCTTCTGTTGGAATGCCACATTCATAGGGTTCGGATTTCACCGCGGTGGGTGTTTTTGGTGCAGCGTAATAGGCAAAGATGATGGCGCCTCCCACTAAAATTGCTGCTGTAATAAAAAAGGTGAGTAACTGGTAACTTTCCATAAGAAATCAGGACAATGTGCTTTGTGTCCCTAACGTGTTAAAGTAACCGACTATAGAATCAAGCGATTATGATTTAACTTATAGAATAAAATGACTTTTGTCAGGCTTATTATGAATCCAAATGTTTTGGATAGACAGTGATCTCAGGTTGTTTAATAGATAGTCTTTAGTATAGATGACCTGTTTATTTGCGCATTTAAATGTCAGGGCTTGAATTAATTTTTTACCGCATTTACTAATTCATCAATCGCAGTTGTTACCTGAAGGTCGCACCTGCCGCCTTGCTGCTTTGCCTCTTGCAAAATCAGTTGCGATTCCTTGTGCCAGCTTTGGGGAATCTGTTTACCGTTTATAAACCCGATGGCGTCAATCCCGACTTGGGCAATCCTGGCTAAATTTTCTGAAAGAATTTCTGCTTCCTGTAATGTTGGTGATTGCTGGATGAGCTTTAAAAATTCGGAATGGTTCCCTTTCCATAGCAACAGGTGATCAAGAATATTTTTCTCTAACGTCTTGTCTTTGGATTTTACATACTGAGAAACGTGTTTGCGAAACTCACGCGCTACTCTTTGATCAGGAGTAGCCACATCGGCAAGTTTGGTATACGGTGAAAACACGGTGTACATCGTGTCGCCTTGATTGCGTTGATAAATTTTTAGTGGTTCAATCACATCCACTAAAACCTCAAGAGCTTCTGTATTATAACCATTGGCTAACCTTCTCATTAGCATACTTTTGTTTTTAATGTGCGTTGATCCCAATTCCTCCAGACGCAGACTGATAATATCTAATCTGCGGTACATATCTTCTACATCTCTAACATTTTGACTTGACCATAATCGCTCTGCGATGGCAGCGGTGCGTGGCCATATACGCGAGTCAACCGTTTCGGTTGTGGTGTGCTCGGTCCACATAGTAGCTTCACCTCCCAGAATCAGTTTACGTTGTTCATCTGTGATCGTTGCATCTTCTGGTGCCGGATCGACCAGGTAGTGATAATCCGCTGGCTGAATCAAATCAATATAGTATCCACTCGAAAGTAAACTGGTATAGCCTTTCTTCAATGATTCGTAATATGGATTTCCGCCCTGCCAGGATTGAATGATGATATCCTTCGGAACACCAGGTTGTAATATTTCATCCCAACCCATCACTTTTTTTCCATACTTCGTCAGCATAGGCAGCAAGCGTTTGTTGAATTCAGTTTGCAAGTCATGCGCATTTTTAATATTATTTTTTCTCATGTACTCACGGATAGAGGGGCTATTCTCCCAATTCTTCCCAGTGTTTTCATCTCCTCCAATGTGAAAATATTCATCAGGAAAAAGCTGAGCCATTTCGCCAAAGAGTTTATCTAGAAATTCATAAGTGTATTCTTTCGTAACATCCAGTGAGGGATCAAATACGCCATAGTATCGTTGTAGTTCATATTCCCGTGGAATACTTGCTAACTCCGGATATGCTTTGATCATGGCAGTGGCATGACCTGGTACATCAATCTCCGGTACGACACGTATGCCGCGTTGACTGGCATAGGCAATCATTTCCTTCACATCTTCTTGTGTGTAATAGTCCCCTTCGGCACCAAGTTCAGTTAGTTTGGGAAAAACTTTTGACTCTACACGAAAGGCCTGATCTTCGCTGAAGTGAAAATGAAATACATTCATCTTCACTGCTGCCATGCCATCGAGCGTACGTTTCACAACATCCATTGGCATCCAATGCAAACACACATCCAGTAACAATCCTCGCCAGGGAAAGCGAGGGAAATCCTGTATTTCTGCCCCGGGAAAATAATACCCGGATGCATCGACACTAAGCATCTGCAGCAGAGTTTCCAAACCACGTATAACACCAAAATCAGTCAAGGCGGAAATTTTTATTTGGCGGTCGGTAATGGTGAGCTGGTAGGATTCATCCTCATTTAATTTTAGTTCAGCCGGCCGTTTTACATCAATAAGAAGTGAGGCTTTCAAACTGTAGTCCTTTGCCGTGATGAATCCTTGTTTAAAAAAAAATCCAACTCGTTGGTCCAGCCTTCTCAGCGCACGTGAGGCTTCTGCGTAAACGCGCTGACCTGGATTTCCTATTACAGCAACAGTAAACAATGCAGTCACTCTGACCTTTTGTCCATTGGGTTTGATGGACTGTGGCAACGGCATAATGTTATAGGTGTTGTCCTGTCCGAATACCTCTTGGCTTAATGAAATAACAAATGCGATGAAAATAATTCTCTTCATATGGATGATGGAAAGTGGTGAGTATAAAAAGCTATGAATTGATTTCTGAGTCTTGCGACCAACTTAATCCACGTCTTTGACCATTTAACTGACTGACGTCAACTGGGTTTCTTGCACCTCATTCAGACACTTTTTCATTTTCAAAAAAGTAGCTTCTATCACGGCATCGAGGCCAACACTGATTCGCACAAGTCCATCGCCAAGACCCATGGCCTTTCGCTCTTCTTCAGGAATTTCGGAAGAGGTGCTGGTGCCTGGTGAGCTAAAGAGTGTTTTATAAAAGCCTAAACTTACGGCCAGGTAACCAAGGTTGGCCTTCTGCATTTTTTCCATCAGCGAATATGCCTTCTCTTTGGTTCCCATGTTGATGACCATCATTCCACCAAAACCAAATTCAGGGTGCATGAGTTTTTTCATGAGGGCGTGTTGCGGATGGGACATAAGTCCAGGGTAGCGCACTTCTATTCCTTCTTTTTCAAAGTGCTTTGCCAGGTACAGGGCATTTTCGCTGTGCTTCCTGATGCGCAAGTGGAGACTGTGCAGATTTTTAAGGACCGAAGCGGATCGCAAGCTATCCATAACCGGACCTAATAGCATCACTGTGCCGTGATTCACATCGCTCAAGGCCTGAATAAATTCATGAGATCCACAGATGACACCGGCCAGGGTATCGCTGGTACCATTTATGAATTTGGTGAGACTGTGAATCACGATGTCGGCCCCCAGGTTAGCCGGAGTGAAGATCATCGGAGTGAAGGTGTTATCGACTACCAGTTGGATCTTATGTTTCTTCGCTAGCATGCTGAGATAAGGTAAATCAGTGATCTCCAGCATCGGGTTGCTCATCGACTCACACAAAATGAGCCTGGTCTCAGAGGTGATCGCCCGTTCAATATCTTTATGATTTGTGATGTCAACAAAGCGGGTTGTTATGCCAAAGCGAGGTGCCACGTTTTTTAGGAAAGCATAGGTTCCGCCATACACCATTCGGCTACAAACGATTTCATCACCACGGCTGCACAATTGAAGTAATACACACGTGATGGCCGACATGCCCGAGGCAGTTACCACTGCGGCTTCAGTGTTCTCCATTTTTGATAACGCATCACTTAGATATCGGTTGGTTGGATTCCAATGGCGGGAGTAGAGGTAACATCCTTCCACATCTTTGTCGAAGATTTCTTCCATTTTTTTGGCATTCAAAAACGTGAACGTTGATGAATCCTCTATGGAGGGATTAACGCCTCCAAATTCACCAAAGTACTGAAGGTTCTGTACGTTTTGTGCCGGATTGAATTTCATAGTTGTAAGATGTAATACTTCTTCCGATTAAGGTCTTTCTACGTATGTCTCAAACCACCCAATGACTTGGTCCCAACAACAGAGTTTCCAGATTTCCGATGCCTTTTGCCTCTACTTCATTTTGAATTTGCCCCACTACGCGGTCTTCATACGAACTGCGGTCTGTCAGGTTTTGTAACACACCCATCGGGCGAGGAAGATCCTCGTTATAGGTCATGTTGGCGAGGATAAAAGCTAAGGTGCTGTCTTTTTCATTGTGGATCAGCAAATCACTTATTGAATGCTCACCCTGATCTAAATTCACTACCCGAGGCGTATAGCCATCCAGAATGATCCCCTTGTTTTTTGTTTTACCAAAGACGAGTGGCTTACCGTGTTCGAGGAAGATGGTATGGTTCTCGCGTGTATCTGAATTGGTGTATAGGTCAAATGCGCCATCGTTAAAGATCCTGCAGTTGGTATAAATCTCAACGAAAGAAAATCCTTTGTGTTGATATGCCTGCAGCAACAGGTTTTGCAATTGCTGACGGTCCTTATCATGACCGCGTGCAACAAATGTTGCGCTGGCACCTAATGCAAGAGCGACTGGATTAAACGGATCATCTAATGCACCCAATGGAGAAGATTTTGTTATCTGGCCACGATGTGATGTAGGAGAGTACTGGCCCTTTGTAAGGCTATAGACTTCGTTGTTGAACATGAGCACATTCATGTCCACATTTCTGCGGCAGGCATGAATGAAGTGATTCCCGCCTATGCTCATGTTGTCGCCATCACCTGTTACCACCCACACACTCAAATCAGGACGCGCTATCTTCAGCCCGCTTGCAATGGGAAGGGCCCTGCCATGAATCCCGTGAAATCCATAAGTATCCATATAATATGGAAAACGTCCTGAGCATCCAATGCCGGATATGAACACTATTTTTTCCTTAGGTATGCCCAACTCAGGCATGAGTCTTTGTGCTGGTGACAGTACAGAGATGGCACCGCAGCCAGCACACCAGCGTACATCTACATCCGGTTTAAAATCCTTTGAGGTATACTGACTTTCTCCAGCATGGGGTTTATCCAACATTTCATCTATAATCGTCTTCATATCTTTTTTTACTTTTTAGAGGTCAACAGGTATATCCAATTCCGTTGTATTGGCGGGCCACTTTTTAATGTTTGTCATGGTGAGCAATACAGATAGTTTTTCTTCCAATTCTATCGACTTGAATGGTTTGCCTTGCACTTTATTAATGCCAATTACACGTTTCAGATATTTCGCCTGAATTAAACTCTTCAGTTGACCCAAATTCAATTCGGGTATTACCACATGATCGAACTTATGCAGTACATCACCCAGGTTTTTTGGGAAAGGATTGAGGTAACGCAGGTGAGCAAACGAGAGTTTATGCCCCTGTGCTTTCAACACATCATACGCAGTCTTGGCTGCGCCATAGGTGCTACCCCAACTGAGAAGCAACAAATCACCCTTAGCATCACCGATCACTTCCAGATCTGGTATGTCATGTGCAATACCGTCTACTTTTTTCTGTCTTAGTTCTACCATCTTCTGGTGGTTCATTGGGTCGTGACTAACTACGCCACTGCCATCTTCTTTTTCCAAACCCCCAATGCGGTGTTCCATTCCTTGCATGCCTGGGATGGCCCACTGGCGGCCGAGTGTTTCAGGATTTCTTAAATACGGTTTAAAGGTCGAAGCATCCTCTGCAAAGTTTGGTGCGATATCAGGGAGCATATCAATATTTGGAATGCGCCACGGCTCTGACGCCTGTCCGATATATCCATCCGTCAATAGCATCACAGGTGTCATATATTTCAGGGCTATTCGTGCAGCCTCCATGGTCATGTCAAAGCAATCCGCAGAGCTGGCAGCAGCTAACACTGGCATTGGGGCTTCTCCGTGCCTGCCATACATAGCTTGCATCAAATCACTTTGTTCAGTTTTAGTAGGTAAGCCTGTCGAGGGTCCGGCCCGTTGTACGTTTATAATAACCAATGGCAACTCAGTCATGATGGCCAGCCCCATCGCTTCTGTTTTTAAAGAAAGGCCGGGACCACTGGTCGTAGTCACGGCCAGGCTACCACCAAAAGCAGCTCCTATTGCACTGGTAATGGCCGCAATTTCATCTTCTGCCTGTAAGTGTTTTACGCCATATTGTTTATAGCCCGAAATGGCATGAAGAATATCCGTGGCAGGAGTGATAGGGTAAGAGCCAAGAAATAACGGAAGGTGTGCTTTGGTGGCAGCAACTACCAATCCGAGAGCAACGGCTTGATTTCCTGTAATGCTGCGGTATTTGCCAGGAGGCAAATTTGATTTATCAACGATATACTGCTTTCTAAAGTCCGGATTCTTTTCGGCAAAGTTCCAACCACCTTGCAGCGAATGAACATTGGCCATGATCACATCCTCTTTGCCTTTGAATTTCTTGTTGATCCAGTTAACCGTTGGTTCAAGCGGTCTGTTAAAGAGCCAGTAAGTGATACCCAACGCAAAGATGTTCCGTGTTTTCTGCACAAGCTTTGATGGAATCTCCACTTCAATGAAAGCCTTCTTCAATTCTTTGGACATGTCGATTGCAAACACATGAAACTTTACCAGACTTCCGTCCTGCAATGGGTTCTTGGCATAGCCTGCCAGCTTAAGACTCCTGTCATCAAAGCCTTCACTATTTACGATAATGATTCCCTGCTCACGCACATGGGCCAGATTCACTTTTAGGCTGGCGGCATTCATGGCTACCAATACATCAACAAAGTCACCAGAGGTAGTGATGTGCTTGCTGCCAAAGTTGACTTGAAAAGCGCTAACTCCATATAGAGTGCCTTCCGGGGCGCGTATCTCTGAGGGATAGTCTGGAAAAGTGTTTACTTCATTGCCGGCAAAGCCGGATGTATCTGAAAATTGAGTGCCGATTAATTGCATTCCATCTCCGGAGTCTCCGGCAAACCGGACGGTTACTTCCTCCAGGTGTTCGACCAATTTATCCATGATGAGTCTATTTAAATTCGACATTTAAATACCCCATTTCCGTTATCACTTTCTATGATAAAAGTCATTACGTTAGATGATTTTATAGTAGGTAGCAGGTATGGGTAAGAGGCACTGATGGATTGCATTAAGATTAACCCGGTGAAATTGCCAATGCGAAGGGCTTAACCTTGATACACACTGAGAGCATTATTTTTCTCTCCCCTTCACCCAAAAGATGATTCCAAATCCCATCAACGGGATCAATGGATCGAGCAACATTCCGCCAGTGCCAAAGACCAAATTCACCACCGCGATAAGCACTCCACCAACGGCCCACGAGATAACCGTAGGAACGGACCACACTATGATCATCTGTTTCACATCCACGATGCCCATCAGTCTGCTTACAACCCAGAAGAGACTGTCGTTGAAATAGCTGAAAAGAAATGCACCCATCGCGGCAGCCTGTGCTGCGAACAGCATATTGATCTCTGGCACCTGTGCGAGAATTGGTGCCGTGATGGATGCCGAAGTAATCATCGCCACTGTAGCGGAGCCTTGAATAAGGCGCACCACCGAAGCCACAAAGAAAGGGATCATGATGGGAGAAAAGGGTAGGTGTGCAATCTGCGCGGCCAGTTCGATGCCAGCACCACTCTCACGCACCACAAATCCCAACGCGCCACCAGCACCCGTCACCATCAAAATGATACCAGCTGATTGAAGTCCTTCTTCCAGTCGGGCAGAAGTTTGCTGACGATTAAGGTATGGCACCAATGTATAGACCGCGAGAAGGGTGCTGATGCAAAGTGCGATGATTGGACTTCCGATGAAATCAAACACTTTCACTACCCACGATAAAACCTGTCCATTCTCCGTTGCAAGTTCTGGGAACAAGTTGATCAATGCTTTGATCAGGATCAGCAGAATTGGAACAACGATAGGAAGTAGTGAAAGCGTTAAAGGCGGCAACGGCCGGTTTGCTTTCTCTTTTAAGTGGTTGTCATGTAGCGTTTTGAGATCTACCTCTGCAAGTCCTTCTTCACAGAAATCTGGATACTTTTTTGCCAGCCATTGTGCATACAACACGTAAGATAGAGTGCAAGGAATGGCTAATATTAATCCCAACAACATCATGGCGCCAATATCAACACCAAAGATTCCTGCCACGCCAAGAGGGCCGGGTGTGGGCGGCACCATGGTATGGGTAACGATTAGTCCTCCAGCCAACGCAACACCCAGCGTTAACACTGAGCGGTTGCCTTTTTTGGCCAGGGCTTTTGAGATTGGGTATAAGATAACAAATGCAGAATCGGCAAAAATGGGTATGCTCACCAGATAACCTGTCATTGCAAGTGCCCACTCTTCTTTGCGATGGCCAAGCCACATGATAAACGAGTAAGCAATCTGTTCCGCTGCTCCTGAAACTTCCAGGATGCGACCCATCATTACGCCTAGTCCGATGACAATACCAATTGTGCCAAGTGTTGCACCAAAACCTCTGGTGACGGCATCAAGTGTATCATGTGCCGACATGCCTCCTGTCACGCCTGCAATACACGCAGCAGCAATCATGGCGATCAGCGGATGCACTTTCGTACGCAACACTAAAAAAATAAGAACAAAGACAGCGATGGCAAGGCCAATAATGGGGAGAGAAAGAGCTTGCATCAGGCTTGCTGTTTAGTGTGTTGTATAAATTGCCTTATAAAATCATCAAAGTGGTTGTCAACCTTGAATCCCAGTTGAAGTGCGGTTGAGTTGTCCAATGCGCCAGGCCAACTACTGACGATAGTATTAATAGTCTGATCGGGCTTGAATTGTATTCTGGCCAATGTTGCTTTGCCGGTGATCCTTTCCAGAGAGTCCAGCATTTGTTGCACAGTCACCCCAATGCCCGGCAGGTTAATGATGCGCCATCCTCCGAAGTCGCTACAATCCAGTGTTGATCCGTGAATAATATTTTGAATCACCGTTTCCGGACTGGACAACCACAAGGCAAGCTCAGGAGATACAGGACAAATGGCTTGTTCACCGTTGAGGGGTTCGCGAATGATGCTGCTCACAAAAGATGATGCCGCCTGATTGGGTCGGCCTGGCCGCACGCAGATAGTAGGCAATCGCAAAACCCTTCCATCGACAAAGTCTTTTCTCGAATAGTCATTGATAAGCAGTTCTCCCATGGCCTTCTGGGTTCCATAAGACGAGCGAGGTGTTACGGCAGTGGTATCATTGACAATAACTGGCAACTTACCACCATATACTGCCAAGGAGCTAGCAAACACAAATCGTATGTTCGGCTTCCGATGACGGCATGCTTCCAGGAGTTGCCGGGTAATATCTAAGTTCACCTTCCAGCCAAGGTCAAAATCTTTTTCAGCGTGACTGCTTACCACGGCCGCGAGATGAAAAACAATTCCAGTTTTAGAAGTAATGATATTATTGGCTGCATCTTTTTCTGAAAGATCCAGTTGCACGCACCTGGTGCGATCATCTTTTCCCGGAGGTGGCGCCATCACCATGTCCACCAATACCAACTCATCGAAGGCCAGCGAACTGTTCAAAAGCGCTTTCGCAAGTTGTTGGCCCAGAAAGCCTGCCCCACCTGTAATGACTATTTGCATAGATTTATATTCTTAATTAGTGCTGGGTACACAGATTCAGTTTAAAGGGAATCTATAAATACCTATGAAAATGTATGTTAAAGTAAAACAAAAAATGGATCAACTGCCTCCTGAGTATGGGCAGGAGTTACTTTCTTCTATTCGCCATGAATTTAGCAAAAGTGCAAAAACCATCGTAGTGCTGGACGATGATCCCACAGGAACACAAACCTGCCATGATGTAACCGTACTTACTTCCTGGCGCGTGGCACTGATCGTAGAAGAACTTAAGAAAAAGCCCTCTATCGTGTTTATCCTTACCAATTCGCGAAGCCTGCCGGAGCAGAATGCGGTCCAGCTTACCCTGGAAATTGGCAGTAACCTAAAAGAGGCAGTTAACCAAAGCGGAAGGCAGATTGTGGTGATCAGCAGAAGTGACTCCACCTTACGAGGACATTTCCCAGCAGAAGTGGAAGCTATTGCAACAGCATTGGACATGCCTGAAGCCATCCAGGTATTAATACCTGCTTTTATTGAAGGAGGTCGCTACACAATTGATGATGTGCATTATCTCACAGAGGGTGACGAACTGGTCCCTGTTTCCGAAACACCTTTCGCCAAAGACGTTGTGTTTGGATATAAGCATGCTAACCTTACTCAGTGGGTAGAAGAAAAAACAAAAGGCCATGTCAGGGCAACTGATGTGACTTCCATTTTTCTGGAGGACATTCGCGTGGGTGGCCCACAGGTTGTAAACGCAAAATTGAAGTCCTGCCCTGCAGGCAGCGTGTGCATCGTTAATGCCGCCAGCTACAGAGATATTGAAGTAATAGTGATGGGCGCGATGATGGCGGAGGCATCAGGAAAAAAATTGCTCTACCGTACTTCGGCAACCTTTGTTCCTATTCGAGCTGGATTAGTGTATGGTAAGATTTTCATACCCGCAAAAGAAATTACTCCTTCCAACGGATCGCTCGTGGTGGTAGGATCACACGTTCCTAAGACCACTATCCAACTTGAATTTCTACTGAAACAAGGTAGATATAAATCACTGGAAGTGAACGTTTTAGAAGTACTCAATCCTTATCATACATCCGAACAGGCAGACGCCATTATAAAACAGACAGATAGCTGGCTGGCCTCTGGCGAAAATGTGGTGATCCATACGAGTCGAAAGCTGGAAGTGGGCCACAATTCAGAAAGCAGTTTGAAGATCAATGCTGCTGTATCGGGTATCCTCGTCAGCATTGTGAAAGGGCTTTCCGTGCGACCAAAATTCATTGTAGCCAAAGGAGGAATCACCTCTAGTGACCTGGCTTCGAAGGGACTTGGTGCCGAAAAAGCAAAAGTACTCGGACCCATCATCCCAGGTGTTCCCGTCTGGCAGATGGACACGCACAGTAAATTTCCCTCAATCCTCTACGTTGTCTTTCCCGGCAATGTAGGTGATCACACTGCGTTGGCGGAAGTATGCGAGAAGCTTTCTTAAGTCGGCAAGTCCGGGGATTAATTGTATTTTGTACCCTCACATCCCCACACGCTTATGTCTCAAGTTCTAAGTTACACGCAGGCCAAAAAAGTTTTTGAACATGCTAAAGCACATCACTACGCTCTGCCTGCCGTCAATGTAACAGGCACCAACTCCATCAATGCTGCGTTGGAAGCAGCAAGAGAAGTTCAGTCTCCCATCATCGTCCAATTCTCCAACAGCGGATCAGCCTTCTTTGCAGGCAAATCGCTGGATAACAAAACACAAAAGGCCTCCATAGCCGGGGCCGTGGCCGGAGCAAAATACATCCATGAAGTGAGCGACCTCTACGGCATACCGGTGTTAGTAAACACCGATCATGCAGCCATGAAACTTCTGCCGTGGATTGACGGCATGATCAAAGAAGGCGAAGCGTTTCACCAACGCTACGGCAAGCCACTCTTCACCTCACACATGCTCGATTTTTCAGAGGAGCCGTTGAGAGAAAATATAGAAATCAGCAAAAGCTATCTCGAAAAGCTAACCAAACTGGACATGTACCTGGAGATTGAATTGGGCGTAACCGGGGGCGAAGAAGATGGTGTTGACAATACCAGTGTGGAAAGTTCAAAACTATATACCCAGCCCGAAGACGTTGCATATGCCTATAAGGAGTTGTTGAAGGTAAGCGATCAGTTTTTGATAGCTGCCTCGTTTGGAAATGTGCACGGAGTGTACAAACCCGGTAACGTAAAACTTGAACCGATCATTCTAAAAAATTCACAGGATTTTATACAACAGAAATACAAGACAAATGACAATCCCGTTTCCTTTGTGTTTCATGGTGGATCGGGCTCCGACCCAGCCGCCATACGCGAAACCATTGGCTATGGTGTGGTAAAAATGAATATCGATACGGATATTCAATGGGCCTTTTGGGATGGTGTTCATCTCTACTATAATAAGAACAAAGACTTCATGCAAGAACAGCTCGGAAATCCCACAGGTGAAGATGCACCTAACAAAAAGTATTATGATGGCCGCGCGTGGTTGCGCGAAGGAGAACTGGCCATGAAGAAACGGCTGGTGAAAGCATTTGAAGAGTTGAATGGATTGAATAGACTTGTGAGAGAATAGATTTCAAACTTATCTTGTTGGGCAATTGTACAATGGCATCGGGCCAGTCGTTTTAAGTGCAGTTTAGCGTGATATTCGGATGTAATTTGATACTGTGATTCGTCTTTACTCATACATATTAAAAATGATAACGGGTCAGCACCCAATCCATTTTGGGGAACCTGCACGTTAACGATTTGCAAACCTAAAATCAGACGAACAGCTAAAGTAGGAGACTGGATAATTGGTACAGGATCAAAGAACTCCAAATTGAAAGATGGCAACACGTATGACCTTTCAGGTAGTCTTGTCTATGCAATGAAAGTTAGCGATAAGAAAACCATAAAAGAGTATGATAAATATTGTCAAAGCGATTTGCCAAATAAACTCCCAAAGTGGTTTAACAAGGATTGGCGTAGGAAGTTAGGAGATTGTATTTATGATTATTCGAAAGGAGAGGAGCCTACAATTAGAATGGCTGTTCATAGGGAACGCAATAGAATTAAGGATCTTAGTGGCCTAAAGGCGTTGTTGTCAAATCACTTCTATTATTTTGGGGAAGAGCCAAGACCAATACCACCATCTTTAAAACGAATGGTTATCAAAGGCCAGGGTCATTTGGTATTTGATGATCCAAAGCTTATTGAAACTTTTGAAAAGTGGATAGTTAAATTCAAGAAGAATAAAATCTGCGCCAACCCCCAACGGAAATTTATGTTTGAGGTGTCACAGTCAAAAGACTGCATGGGGAACCGTGAGCCAGTGAAAGAAAAGAAACAGAAAAAAGATAATTGTTAACCCTATCTGCATCTAATTCACCACGTCCCCGCCAAAACGTGTGCACTTCGTATTAAACTTTCCTGCCGGTCTACCGAAGCTTTAGCCTAGGTAGATGGCGCGCTTTTGCTGTCGCATGATAACCGCGGGTTAAAACCCATGGCTAAAAAATAATTCTTTAGACCTTATTCCTTCTCTTCAAGTGTCGTATCAAATTCTCTCACTTCACCTTGAAACATGAGTGCGTTGGCCCGGCAGAAAAGCGGGGGTGCGTTAGCATGTGCGATGGGCAGTATTTTTCTGCCTTGACTTTTTTTCGTTCTTTTTTGTGTCAAGACAAAAAAGGACAAAAGAATAATTCAGCCCCGTTGTGATCACGCCCCGATGCATCGGGGTGGAGCAATAACAGAATAGTTAATGTTGTCTTGTACTTAAAACATTTCATAGCTTCTTCCACAACTTCCACGGGATTGCCTGCCTTTGCCGAAGCGGCTACGCGCAGGCGGGTACTGAATTTAACTTGTCATTCGCTCAGTTCTAAAAAATCTATCCAGTCCCGCAATGACATTTCATAGGAGTGAGCATTTGCGTGGGGTACAGTAAGCTATCACTTCATCAAGAGGACACGTTCAAATCCTGTTGAAGCATTACGATGTGATTAATTCCGGAAAGGCATCGCTGTGAGAGCCGTAGTTTATTGTTTTGTAATACATTTATCAATGACTTTTATCATCATGTAATGAGTCATTTACCCTGCTGGGCAATCTAATAGTTATTTAGTTAATAGTGCAGATACAATTTTTTGCCTTTTCGTGAACCCATTTCTTTTCTGGACGTTAACAAAGTGAAACCCGTAACGATGGTAGGATTTCCGTGAACGTCCTGAAAACATCAGGATAGAAATTTAAATCAATCTTTATGAATACAACTTCCAAAGTATTGACAGGAGTTTTAGTGGGAGCAACGGTGGGCATTATTACCGGTATTTTGATTGCACCCGACAGTGGCAAGCATACGCGTGAGAAGTTAGTTGGTAAGACCAAGGACCTAAAAAACCGCATGGTTAGTTCGCTGGATGATGTTAAAGCAGCTTATAATAAGGAATTAGAATCTCTGATGAGCCATGGAAAATCAGGAATTGATACCATGAAGAATGCTTTAAAGGTTTGATACTTAATTCTCACTGAAATGATGATGGTGGCCGGTTATACTGGCCACTTGCTTTTTGTTAGCCTCTTGTCGATTGATACTCTTCTTATACCAAGTTGTATTGACATATTGTTGAAGACCATATACTGGCACGTTTTGCAACCTTGACACAGTTCAAATTCCTCCTTGTAAGTGAAATTACTTATTATAAGATCAAAGGGGAAATGCCTTGTCAACCCTGTGCCAACATTTCCTTCATCTTAGTGACCAAGGCGGCACCGAAATCAGAGAAAAGTTTTACTTCCTCAGTGCTATTCATGCTTGCCTGGCACGCGAGGATAACACCATCGGGTGAAAATAATAAGCCAAACTGATCTACTTTATCTTCTTGTGAAAACCCCTGATTAGTTTTCTTCCAATTTGCTATAGCACTGGTGGTGGCTTCATCAAAATAGGTTTGTGCCACGGCTTCGTGGTTAGTGAGCACCAAAAAATCTTTTAGGGCTTCGCGTTCTAACTTTACCCCATCATCTCCAATATTCACCAGCGCGCAATATTCGCTGCCGAAGTAACCGGTTACATAGAGATCAATGGCAAGGTCAGATGCTTTGTTGATCAAGTTGTTCATAAATCCACCGCGCTCGATAGAGCCCTTTTTAAATTCAACCGGTGTTGACATAAGCAGAATGAATTTTCCGACTGGCAAGTGTATTGCAGCTGTACGCCAAGCTGATTTGCGTTTCCACGATCTATGTCGTCCTCCGCTCAACCATACGGATGATCTCAACGTCCATTCAATGCCACCCGTTGTTCCCTGATAGTCGGTGTCACCGTGCACTCCATCGGTATTAGAAGTACCACCCTCACCTTTTTTTCTTTTGATTTGTCGAATTACAAAGAAGGCAATGGCTGCCAGAATGAAGAAGGTGAAGGCATTAGAGATCAGGAAATCCATACGCTACATATTTGTTTGTCTAAGATACAAGAAATCTAAAGTCAGTGCTGCTTTCCGAAAACACGGTACGCCATATATCCCATGCCGGCAAACATAACCCCCATGGATCCCAGCAGGACGGAAAGAAACCATTTCTCCCAAAAGCTATCAATCAGTATTTCTTTTGGTTCCTTTGGGTCAACAAGAACATCAACGGTTTCATTCACTTCATAGTCCTGGCTTGATGAGCTAGTGCTGCTTCTATGGGTGTAGGTTTTACCTTCAAACTCATATTGAAAAGTGGGCGTATACATAGTCGTTGATCCGCCATTGTCATTCTTGCTCTCGTAGCTGCTGTTCTCAACTACTATACCCTTCACCAGAACGGCCCGTTGCGAAAACTGATAGTGTGATACCGTAAGGTAGGCCACCACAGTTAGCATGACACCTCCAAGACTCATGAAGATAGTTCCTACGAGGCGGCCCACATTAACAGTGGGTTGCTTACGTACCTCGTCCTGAAGGGTTTTAAATTCTTCAAGCAGAGGAGAGGCTTCTATCTCTTCTTCCAGCTTTTCGGTGAGCAGTAATGCCTGCTCAGTGGTAATGTCGAGTAACTCCTGCAGGTAACGGACTGCATCCAGTTTATCACCCATTTCAATGAGCTCAACAGCATGATCTTTTTGTTCGGGTGTAAGAGTCATAATTCAGGATAAATAACAAATCATCTTTAGTTTTCAGTACCCTTTATTTTAAGCGAATCTTAGTATTGAGCAAAAAGTCGATGATTTAAATTCATCTACCTTCATGTATAAACTGTTAACAAAGCTTACTATAAACATATTGCTTAGCGATGATTAAGGTCATGGGTTTTATGGACATTCAGCATGATAAATACACTGACCTAAAACTAAACCATGTACTGATAAAGTAAAAGTATTTAAAGCCACTTCCGCAGAAAAGTTTCCAATGGAAAAATTCTTGTCAAACAGGGAAAAACCTGGAAGTTTTCAAAGGGCGTTTGATGGAACCAAGGCTTTTTGCCTTATCTTTAAACAGTAATTTTGTTATTTCCTTTAATCCTCCTACTACTTAACGTCATGAAAATACGATTCTCCGTTGATCAGATTGTGCTGGTTTTTCTTGTACTTCTTCTTTCTATTGTATCGACCGATGCGCAAATGCTTCAGCTGCCGGACGGTGGAGTGAACTTTAATTGCAAGGCAGGAAGAAGAGTAGGCGTGACGAATATTGAGATCAATTGGAATGCACCAGGTGTAAAAGGACGAGAAGGACAAATCTGGGGAACATCCGTGGTCCCTAACGGATTTACTGTTTTAGGTTTTGGGTCATCTGTTGCTTCACCGTGGAGAGCCGGAGCGAACGAAAACACCACCATCTCTTTTTCAACTGATGTAACCATTAATGGAAAGTCATTAGCGGCAGGTGCTTATGGTTTTTTTATTGCCGTCTATCCCGATTCCTGTACACTCATCTTCAACCGAAACACGGTTGGTTGGGGCAGTTATTTTTACCGGAAAGAAATGGATGCATTGCATGTTACTACTCGTCAGCAAAAAGATAATAAAGAAAGTAAAGAGAGGCTGGACTATACATTTTCAAACCAGACCGATCGCTCAGTTGAAGTGGCATTGGAATGGGAGCGATGGCGCATTCCATTTAAAGTAGAGGTTGACTTAGTCCGTACAACGTTAGCATCCATACAATCACAGTTAAGCGGTGCAATGGGCTTTGATCCTCCGGGGCTCGAAGCAGGAGCGGCCTGGTGTCTACAGAATAATGTCAATTTTGAAGAAGCATTGGGGTGGATCAATGTGGTGGTTGATCCTAACATGGGCCGCGTTACTACATTTCAGGCATTGTCTACGAAGGCTGGTTTATTGGCAAAACTGAATAAAAAAGAAGAAGCTGACAAAATAATGCAAACAGCTTTGGAAAATGCCAGCGCGATGGAAATGCATATCTATGGCCGCCAATTGGTAACGGAAGGAAGAGTAAAAGAGGGCATGGTCGTATTTGAAAAAAACTATAAAAAATACAAAGGAGCGTGGCCTACCAATGCTGGTATGATGAGGGGGTACTCAGCTCTGGGAGATGTTAAGAAAGCATTGGAGCATGCAAGGCTTGCGGTTACTCAGGCTCCCAATGATGAAAGTAAAAGGCTTCTTGAACAAGCCATTAAAACACTGGAATTGGGGAAGACTTTGTAAACTTCAGCCTGGTCGTTTTAGTGACCGGAAATTAACATTGACATTTAGCAAGTGCCTGGCAGGCATGTGCGACCGGGTGATGAACAAATTGAAATTGGATATTTTTGGTATATTCGAAAAATGAAAAATCATAAGGTCTATTTCTTAAAGTTAATGCAGTTAGCGTTGATGCTGCTGTCGCTCCTGATGTATGAATGCAAATCTAAACCTGAAGACACTCAAAACCAGGAACCAAAGGAGCTTAAGATGTCGTTGGCGCAATGGTCCATCCACCGCGCGTTAGATAGCGGAACATTACGTGCTGAAAATTTTGCTGCCATCGCAAAAAATGATTTTGGTATTACTGCTATTGAATATGTGAACGGCTTTTACAAGCAACAAGCCTCGGACAAGGCATTTTGGGTAAAGATGCGCGCCACCGCTGACTCGCTCAGCGTAAAAAGTCTACTCATCATGGTTGATGATGAGGGTGATTTGGGTAATCCTGATCCTGAGGAAAGAAAGAAAGCAGTTGAAAATCATTTTAAATGGGTGGATGCCGCCAGCATTCTGGGATGTCATTCCATTCGCATCAATGCATTCGGACAGGGCTCAAGGGCAGATGTGCAATTGGCGATGGTTGATGCGCTAAAGCAACTTTGTACGTATGCTTTAAAAGATAGCATTAATGTGTTAATAGAAAACCATGGACTTTACAGTTCTGATGGGCAATGGGTCGCTGAAATTATCCAACAGGTGAATATGTCCAACTGTGGCACCCTGCCAGATTTTGGCAACTGGTGCACAGCTGTTAAATGGGGCAGCACGCAAGACGGAAAATGTGAAGAAGTATATGACCGATATAAGGGTGTTTCTGAGATGCTTCCTTACGCGCATGGCGTCAGTGCAAAATCCTATGCGTTCAATGACCAGGGTGAAGAAACAATAATTGATTACGGTAAAATGTTGAAGATAGTGAAGGAATCTGATTTTTCAGGTTATGTTGGAATTGAATATGAAGGTTCACCTTTGAGTGAACGTGATGGAATATTAGCTACCAAAGCTTTGCTGGAGAAGTCCTGGCAGAATCTTAATAAGCCATAAGAACTGGAGGCAAGTATCCAGCAGGTGCGCTCATTAGCAAAAGTTATTCTTTTTAAACCAACCCCCACTCATATGAAAAAACTAATGGTACTCGCATTATTCGCTGGTGGCATGTGGTCATGCAGTCAACCCAAGCCAGAGGAGGCCGCACCTGTTGAAACAAAACCTCAACCCGTTGAGTTTTCAGATGCATCCTATACCGACCTGTGTAAGCAGACGCTGGTGTCGTTGACCAACAAAGACCCTGATGCTTATGTCAGTAACATGGCGGACAATGCAATCTATCGTTTCAACAATGGTGATAGCATTGCCGGTAAACCTGCCATCACCGACTATTGGAATGATCGTATAACCAATGTTATAGATGAAATTAGCTTTTCCGATGAGGTATGGCTATCGTTAAAAGTCAACGAAACTACACAAGGTATTCGACCTGGCAATTGGGTGTTGGGGTGGTACAGAGTAATGGCTACCTATACCAAGGGCCAGTCAATGACCCAGAACATCCATACGATTTACCATTTTGATGCAAGTGGTAAGATTGATGAGGTGATTCAATACCTCGATCGGGCACCCATTATCGCAGCGATGCCCAAAACGAAATAATAGCCTTCCGCTATAGGCCTCAACGTCATTACGAGAGTGACGTTGAGGTTTCTTCATCTTGTTGTACTTCTTAACCAACAATTATCATCGAGTATTCGAAGCAGGTTGGAACTGGAGTGAAATACTTTACTTTTGCAATTCATCATCTAGTTTTAATATGCCAGTCCTCTCACCCCAGCAGGTAACAGAAATCAATAGTCTTATTGCAGAGATTGAAAAATCTATCGGGCCAAAATGTGAGATAGGCGCGCACAACAAGTCTGCCCTCATGGGTTTGCTAAAAGCAAACAAAGAAACCAGATCTTTAAAATGGTTTACCTGTAAAAGTGAATATTCAGATGCAATTGTCTCCTATTTTGTTAAAGAAAAAGGCGTAGCAAAAAACCGGTTTCATAAGAACAATCAACCATCTGTTTTTATTCTGAAATAATTATTCAGCCATGGTGAGATGCTGGACTTCATTTAGACTAAGACCTTTGCTTAAGAAGTTATAATTCGAAGGCAAGTAATGTCCTTTAATTCCTGCTTTTTCTTTGAGATTTCTTAATACCCTAACTTTTTTGCCATGAAATGGCTTAGTCAATTTTACCTGAAGTTGATTGGTTGGAAAATAGGAAGCAGACTTGATTCATCCATAAAAAAATGTGTTTTGGTGGCGGCACCACACACCAGCAACTACGATTATTTTATTGCCTTGGCTACACTGTATGCCTGTGGTGTTCGTGTTCGTTTTCTTGCTAAAGACAGCCTGTTTAAATTTCCGCTGGGCATTCTCATGCGCGCCTCAGGGGGCATCTCAGTTGATCGGTCAAAACATAATAACATGGTGGAGGCCATGATTAACATGTACGTCCAAAGCAAAGAACTTATTCTTATGATCCCTGCGGAGGGAACGCGTAGTTATGTGAAAGAATGGAAGTCAGGTTTTACCATACAGCCCTGGGAGCCGGTGTTCCCATTGTAATGGGCTATTTGGATTATGGTAAAAAGGTAGCCGGCTTTGGTGACCTTTTCTATCCAACAGGGGATTATCAAAAAGACCTTGCCGACATTCAAAATTTCTACCGCCAATTTACTGCGAGACATCCTGAAAAATCAAGTCTAAAATAGTGTTTTATGGTTGGGATTAAGCCGGGTCCTCATTAAACAATTGCGATAGATAAGGAGGGCGGAATTCTTTAGCGTACACTCCCTGGTGAAGATGTTGCTAACGAGGTAATTCTTAAATTAAATTTCCACTTTTTCGATGGCCTTGACAGGAATAATGCAACCACCCTTAAGTTGTACAAAGTCGTTTTCCAACGAAATGAAATTGGAAAACACTTCAACAGTCAGCCCGTCTTTAAGCCGGATCCAAAGTCCAATCTCATCGTGGTCAAGGTTTGTTTCGGATGTGGCGGATTCCAGGGCATGTTTGCGTTCGGCTTTGTCTTCCGGCTTTGTCAATACATCAATTGTGGTGAAGTGTTTGTCAGAAAGATCTGCAATTGTCATTGGAACAGGATCTTTGTGTGATTGCCAAACTTTCAATTCATTTTGGAACCACTCAGCTGCGCTGGAAGTCCATTTATAGTTTTCAAAAATGTATTCAATCGTATCTTTCTCTACGTCCGTAATGACGTTGCTGTCTAGCACAAGGTTCAGGAGCACCTTAGCATCATTGTTAGAGATCCGACCATCGCCAGCGCCCTCAACCAATAAATTGGCCTGATCGATAATCTTGTTATCCAATTTCTTGCCGTTTATCGTTTTGTAGTAGCTCATAAAACAACAGTTTAAGTTCACATTCTCTTTAGCAAGATGAAAATATTTCTGATGAAAAGCTATGAAAAAATACGCTCTATAAGATGACAATTATCATCCTACAAGGGTAACACAAGACCAATCCAATACGATGACTAAGTTTATAGGAGATGGCGAATAGGTGGATTTTAAAGCGTTTTTGAGTCCTCAAAAAATGGTACATTCAAGTCATGTTAATACCGGAATGATTTGTCATGAGTCACTATCCATATCAATTTTTGAAGTTTCACTCTCGCTTTCAGCATGCTTCTTTTTAGTTACATTTGATAAGCTATATTTTAAATAATAATCTATGCGTGTATCTGTAATCCGAAAAAATGTAAAATTCACACCTGATTCCAGCAGGGTGGTAGCCAGGTATTTTATGAATGGCGATGAACGGACGCGAAAAATGGTGAATCGCCTTATGTCCCTGGATGAGAGACAAGCCAATGTCGTTCTGGAACATACGTTACGAGAGTTTGCCAGTCGTCACCGGAATATTTCACGCATTTTTATAAAACACTGCGCCAATATCAAGGGGATAATTGAAGGCATGCAAATTAACTATGACGGCCTGTCAGAGGAGCGAAAAATGCTTATTGGGTCCTACTGTACCATGGAGTACGCTATTGAATCCGCGGCTTTTTTTAATCCTTCCATGGTAGAAGATTTCGATCAATTATACCTGGAAAAAGGAGAGAAGAGAATCATCATTTCTTTCCGGGCAACAGGTGAAGGTCATATCTCTTCCATCGTTTTCAGAAGGGGAGTCCTCGATAAGAACAACGATCTCCAGGTGATGAAAGTTGGCGATTTTATTGATAAGGCGGAAATTGTTCACAAGAAACTCTATGACAAAGAACGCTTTGTCAAAAAATTAGAGGAGATGCATACTCCTGACAAATACTCGACCAGCATTATGCAACATCTTCCTGAAAAATTTGAGTATGATGCCTTAAAAGAGGCCGTTGGAAGAGTACTAAAAGAAAATTCTGTAAGCACAGAAAGGAGAATGGCCTTACAGGAGATGACCTGGTTGGCAGATTCATTTTACGATGTGCAATTCAAACACGATTCGGACATTACAGAACGAGTGATATTTCCCATATCCGATTCTGAAAGCAGGGGCATAGAAGATGCGCGCTTTGTGCACTTTGTTGATGATGACAAATCCGAAAAAATATATGCTACCTATACGGCCTATAACGGTCATACCATCCTCCCAAAGTTACTCTCCACAGAAAATTTCTATACGTTCCGCGTTATGCCGTTGCATGGCATCGGTGCACAAAATAAGAACCTTGCCTTGTTCCCAAAAAAAATAAAAGGCAAATATGCCATGCTGGCCAGAATTGATGGCACTAACAACTACCTGATGTATTCGGAAAGACCTACAGTATGGAATAACCCGGTCATCGTCCAGGAACCACGCTTTCCGTGGGAATTTACTCAAATCGGAAATTGCGGATCACCATTGTGGACAAAAGAAGGGTGGCTGATTATTACGCATGGTGTTGGCGCCATGAGACGTTATTGCCTGGGTGCCTCACTATTTGATCTCGATGATCCCTCAAAAGAAATTGGCCGGCTTGATGAGCCTTTGCTTGCACCACGCGAAGATGAACGAGAGGGCTATGTTCCCAATGTGGTGTACTCTTGTGGAGCGATTATTCACAACGAAAGCCTTATTTTGCCCTATGCCGTATCAGACTATTCGTCTACCTACGGTGTGGTGGATATGGTTGAATTGCTTGATGCCCTAAGAAAAAGTAAGCATTAGGCTTTGTCAATACGCGATAAGCAATGTGACTTTGGAGTGGGCGCTTTACCTGATTGCCTTAGTTTAATTTATAAAATTCTTCATAGGCCTGCAGCACGGTCAGATGCGAAATTAAATAGGCCAGCGAACTTTCAGCTCCCTGATTTCTATTTACACCATAGCTTTCAAAACCATCACAACATCCCTTTGTCTCAAAATCATATAAACTCATGCGCAAATCGTTTTCACCAAGAAACCACATAAAGGATGTGTATAATTTGCTCAGATACTCCTTATTCTTCGTTAAGTGAAAGGCCTGTTGATACATCAATACCATGGCCATAGCATCGATGGGCTGCTGGGCAAACATGGCTCGCTCCCCATCTTTTTTATACCATTCTTTGTTGCCAATAACGGACAAGTACCCATCCTTAAGCGTGAGGTCAGTCAGGAAGTTCATGGTCTCAAGCGCGATGCTGGTAATTTTCTCATCGTTAAGCAATTCTGCTGAATGAAGCAGCGCAAGGGGCAATATGCCATTGTCATAGGCCAGGAGATGCTCAAACCATTTCCATTCTGGCGTACTATTGGCTTCAAAGTGTTTGATTAGCGTGTGTGCAAAATTTCTCAACCTTTCTGTCATCCCATCATCAGATGGATTCTTCCTCAGGTAATAGCTGATGCCAATCATGGTGTTGGCAATGCTTCGTATGGATTTTAATTTCTCAAAATTTGGGGCAGCATCAAAAAATATCAGTTTACCGGTTTGGTAGTAGGCATCGTTGGGCGCATTGCCCAACAAATAGCCAAGTGCCCAGATCGTTCTTCCAAAAGAATCTTCTGACCCCACCTCATCCAGAAAATTTCGGTTAAAGCTGAGGAAATTCCGGAATGTGCCATCTTTGTTCTGCATGTAATGGATATAGCTCAGGTAGACTGGCGATAACTCAAGCGCGCTCCAATCTTTTATCTGTCGGTAGGCCATCAGCACCATCAACAACGCCCTGGAATTGTCATCCAGGCAGTATCCTTCTTTCAGATTAGGAATACCAAATTTTGCATGTTGAATGATTCCCGTATCATCTGTCAACCGTTTGATGTGAACCAGTGAAAAAGGTGGAAGAAGGAGTGGATCGACAATCGTTTCTTTTTTGACGGCTTCTTTCAGTGGCTTAGCCAAAATATTTTTTGCCAGTTCCAGGTACTTTTCACCAATCTTTGGCCATGTTATTTTTCTTCCATAATCGGCTGCTTTCTTCCGCAGACTCTTCAACGTATTAGGCTGGCCTAGCAATTCAATGAAAATAGCGGCAAGTTCATCTGAATTATTAAAATTAAAGAGCCTTCCTCTTCCCTCGGATAGTAGTTCTGAAGCATGCCAATAAGGCGTAGAAATGACAGCACATCCAACTCCTATGGCATAGGACAGCGTGCCGCTCGTAATCTGTGCTTCATTGAGATAGGGAGTGATGTAAATGTCGGAGGCAGACAGATATTTAAATAATTCTCTTTGCTCAACAAACTCATTCAGGAATAGAACATTGTCAGATACGTTTAGATTTTTAATTAAACGCTGAAGGTAGTTACGATACTCTTCTCCTGAATGACGAATTACATTAGGGTGAGTTTTTCCTATCACCATATACAGAACTTCAGGGTATTGTTCAATAACTCTTGGCAACGCCCTTATTACGGTTTCAATCCCTTTGTTACGGCCAATAAAACCGAACGTAAGTAAGACTTTCTTTTCTTCCAATTTGAATTCTTTCTTGGATTCAGCTTGGTCGAAATGAATATTGGGCACGCCATGTTCAATGAAGGCAATCTTCTCCTTTGGAACTTTATAGATGCTCGTGAGAAACTCAATTGCCTTATGACTCATGACGACAATTTTGGTTGCCATCTTGCAAATCTCTTTCAACACAGCTTTTTCATTGTAAGAGGGGGTGTTGAGTACAGTGTGTAGCGTGACTACCAGCGGAATTTTAAGACGGTGTAGTAAGGGAAGAATATAAACGCCATTCTGTCCACCAAAAATTCCATATTCGTGCTCCAGAATACAAAGGTCGGCCCCGTTGTGGTTGATGAAGTTGGCCGCCTCCAGATAATCACCTTGCTGATCCTGATGAATAATAGATTTCACTTCTTCTGGATATGGATAGATGAGTTCGTGGTCATTAAGAGCAACTACAAAAGCTTCGTTCTCTTTAGTTCCTGAACCGTTCTCGCTTGTCATAGAAAGAACCAGGTTCTTGGTAAACGTTCCGATACCGCATTCACGCGGAGGATAGGTACCGATATAGGCGAATTTCATAATTGCAGATTTTTAATGAACAATGTTCTGGCACCCAGTCAGTTCAAGTACGAGGCTTCCCCAGGAGAGGGAAAGACACTATCGAAATAACGCCACATTGTTAAGAATTAAGCGAACCTAAAGCTATAGTACTTTGATCAAATAACCTTACCCTCACGGAAAATTTGTGTTTTTCTTGTCTACGCTGTAGTAACTCAAATTTTGGCAATGTCTTCACCAAACAATAGGGCTACTTTTTATGAGAACCATGATTTTTATCATCGACTTATACGCTATCTTCCATCATCTTTGGCCATATTTAATCATTCTACCCAGATGAAATCCATTCCCTATTTTCTTTTTGCATCGATGCTATTTTTTAATAGCTATCTCTCAGCTCAGCCTACTGAATCCCGATACGACCTTGTTGATTTTAAAATGCAAGCCAGCGTCTTAGTGGCCGAAAACGGAGATCGATTGTCTGATCCTTTATATCGTTCTCCCATCTATTGGTTTCCGGTTAAGGTTCCCTCAACGGTTTTAAGTGGTTTGGTGGCTAACAAGGTGTATCCGAATCCATACGAAGGCATGAACAACATGTACATTCCAGATGCATCGGATGAATTCAACAAACAATATCAATTAGAAAAATATAGCCACATCCCCGGTCAAAGTAATCCCTGGAAAAAACCATACTGGTATCGAACTACGTTCAAGGTCCCTTCAGCGGTAGACAGAAACTATCACCTGGTTTTTAAAGGAATTAATTACCGTGCAGAAGTATGGCTTAATGGAAAGCGTGTGGCCGACTCAACTGAAATGGTGGGGATGTTTGCCGAGTACGAACTTCCCGTTAGTAATTTTATAAAAGCCGGCCAGTTAAATGGATTGGCTGTTAAAATCTATCCTCTCGATTACCCAGGCATTCCTGCGCGTGAGCAATTAAAGATTTTTGATGACTTCTATGAAAATGGAGGTCCTACCGGAGATATCGGCAAAAACGTAACTATGCTCTGTTCGGTAGGTTGGGATTGGATTCCTCCCGTGAGAGATCGGAATATGGGTATCTGGCAACCGGTTTACTTGCGCACTACCGGGGACATTAAGATTAATTATCCACGAGTGAATGCAAAGTTTGAAGCATCGGATACCACCTCAGTAAATCTAACCCTGGACCTGGCGCTGGAGAATCTGAATGGCTCTGCCAGGAGTGTAAATCTGAACGTAAAAATTGAACCTGATAATTTTGAAGGAGGTACGGTATCCTTTAATTACCCTGTTCAATTGAGTGGCAAAAAAATTACAAAAGTCAACATCACATCCCAGCAAGTGCAGGAACTGAAAATTCAAAAGCCAGCCTTATGGTGGCCATTGGGTTATGGTAAACCCAATTTATATCGGGTCATTATTGAAGTCGAAACGTCTACAGGTGTAAGTGATAAAAAAATCATCCGGACAGGAATTCGTACCGTGTCATCTTCTGTCATCAACACCAAGAATTCTGTTCGCAGGGATTTTTATGTAAACGGAAAAAGAATCCATTTGGTAGGAGGGGCTTGGGTGCCGGACATGATGTTGCAAAACGATTCGCTTCGCATTGCACGCGAACTCCAGCTAGTGAAGAATGCCAACATGAATCTGGTTCGGATATGGGGTGGTGGTGTTACTCCTTCGGATTTATTTTTTGATTTGTGCGATAGGTTAGGGTTATTGGTCTGGAGCGACTTCTGGGTAACAGGTGACACGCAAGGTGAGTTTAAGGGCTCACCAGACTGGCCGTTGGAAGGCCATGTATTTGTAAAAAATGTTACGAATACTATTTATCGTATTCGTCATCATGCCAGTCTATTGGTATGGACAGGTGGAAACGAAGGTCATGCGCGCAAGGAATTGTACGATGCTATGCGTGATAGCGTTGCACTCATTGATGGCACACGTCCGTTCATACCCAGTTCATCGGGTTTCGCTAAACTTCCAGACGGATGGAAAGGATCGTGGCCAGATGACCAACCTTCGGGTGTGTACAGTGGTGGGCCCTATACATGGAAAGATCCGAAAGTATTATATGAGCTAGCTGAGAAAGCACCGGATTGGGTATTCAAAGACGAGACCGGAATTCCCTCACAGCCACCATACACAACCTTACCGAAGATCATTCCCAACTTAGTGTGGGATAAGAAATCACCCTTTCCATTTAATGACACGTGGGGATATCATGATGCTGCTACTGGCAATGGTCGATACGATTTATATGTTAGTGATATGGTGAAACGTTTTGGTGAACCCACCAGCATGGAAGATTTTTCCAACAAGATGCAACTGATGAATGCGATGGGTTATCAGGGAATATTTGAAGCCGCTCAGTCTCGGCTTAACGAAACAGGTGGCGTTATGCTTTGGAAATTGAACCCCGCTTTTCCAAGTGTGATGTGGCAGATTTATGATTGGTATATGCTTCCGAATGCTGGTTATTACTTTGCCCGGCAGGCATGCGCTCCACTACACATGCAATTCAATCGCAATACCAATTTTATCGATGTAATCAATCGTTCGTATAAGACCTTGCAAGGCGTAACTGCCGAAGTAGAAATTTGGGATGTGAATGGAAAGAAATTATTTAGTGCTGCCGAAAAAATAAATATGACTCCCTCTTCCGTTTTAAAGTGGAAATCTGTTTCGGCCTGGAAGCAAACACCGGGCATTCAATTTTTGTTGCTAAGATTGCGTAATCAACAGGGCGCATTATTAAACCAAAATACCTACTGGTTAGAGGTACAGGATAATTTCACTACACTTTCCGGAATAAAGAAAGCACAAGTAAATGCCTCCATCACCATGGATAAGAAAGAGCGGGGCGGACGAGAGATAACTGTTCATCTGCAAAACAACTCTAACCAGTTGGCTTTCTTTACGCGTGTCCAATTGCTGGATGCAACAGGCGAAGAGGTGCTGCCTTCCAATTGGTCAGATAACTATATGAGTCTAAAGCCTGGTGAACAACATACCCTCACAGTCTGGTTGGATTCCTCCGCGTTTGTGCCCAGGGCAATGAGGATATCTGGTTGGAATCTGGATGAAGTGTTTACTGAAATTAAGTAGGCGGGAGTAATCCTCACCACCATAAAAAATGTAGTCACCTTTTAAGGTCATTCAAATTCCTCGCGTTGGGCCAAGACCTGCAACAAAGTTTGTATAACCATTCCTGAATCGGTGAGTCCTCCAAGGTCTTTTCGCGAAAAGCAATCAGACCTTGGAGGATTTTCGGCAATGATAATGAGGGGTTATATATAATTAACTTATCTTGTAGAAAAAAACTTAAGTATGAAAAGAATATCTGTGTTACTAGTATTATCTGTGATTTTACTTTCGGTGGCCTCAGCGCAATCAACCGAAGAAAAAGAGGTGGCATCGGCAATAGAAAGTTTACGCAAGGCCATGGTGGACGCTGACAAATCAGCTTTGGAAAATTTAGTTGCTGCAGAACTTAGTTATGGTCACTCCAGTGGAACGATGGAAGATAAAACCACCTTTGTCGAAGTTATTACCAGCGGAAAAAATGACTATAAGACGTTTGAGATTTCGGGCCAAACAATTCGAATCGTAGGGAATATAGCTATTGTTCGTCATAAGATGATGGCTGAAATATCCAATAATGGAGCAGCAACCATAGCAAACCTTGGCGTGTTGCAGATATGGCAAATGCAACAGGGTACATGGAAACTACTGGCAAGGCAAGCGTATAAACTTTAGGAGTTTCGACTCCCTTGGGTGTTGGTAGAATCAATCAGAGAAAGAAGAATTTTATCCCATTCATGATGTGACCACCACAGTGAAAAAATCTACACGCACATTTGATCCTGCAGCAGATGACAAGAACTGGTCAATTCTCTTCGACAGGCACTTCCAGAATCTTCAATCTCTTGGTGCAATCTGCACATTATGGATAAATGGTTTTTCAAAGCTTGGCATAGATAACAGTAAGCGACCACTTGCAGAGGATTTAACATCAGCCATTCAAAAGTATACGCCCTATACGTTTATTCAAACCAATGCTAATGTCATTTTGGAGCAGATCGATTGGTATACGATGATTGCGGATTATAAAATGCCTCTTACAAATTTCGTACGAACACCTGAGGAGCTAAATTACTGTGATGAACCCGATATATGGCACGATGTCATGGGGCATATTCCTTTTCTCGCAGAGGCGAAATATTCCGACATGTATCAATTGTTGGCAAGAACCTACCTTGATGTACACAGCCGCGGGCGAAAGGATCTCCTTAAGCAATTGGATTTTATCGGAGGGATGATCATTGAACTGGGTTTGATCGGAGAAGCAACTGGCATCAAGGCATTTGGATCCACCTTTTATTCTTCCGGGGAAGTCGTTGAAGCCTTTAAGAAAGAAAATCAACTTGTCTTTACACCGGAAGCATTACGCTCCGGTGAGTCATACGATCGTCACAGTTTCCAGGGTAAGTATTACATTGTGAACTCGCTCGAACATCTTGTGGAAATAATACGATCTGTCAAATCACAATACTAGCGTTTACATGTTGTCTCACTACCAAACTATTCTAAAAAATGAAAAGCACAGCCGTTCTTTCTCTTTCTCTTTTGCTGATGGTCAGTACATCACTACTTTCCGCTCAATCTCAAAAGGAATTGAACATTATCGCCTATTATGCAGGCGGCCCTGAACAGGTAGACAGTCTGCCGGCTGAGAAATTAACACACATCATTTTCAGCTTTTGCCACCTTACCGGTAATACACTCACCGTTGATAACGGACGGGATTCTTTAACGATAGATAAACTAGTCGGACTAAAGAAGCGCAACCAAAAACTAAAAATTATTCTTTCCCTGGGGGGATGGGGTGGATGCAAAACCTGCTCGGAGGTCTTCTCTACAGACGGTGCCAGAAAAGAATTCTCTCAATCTGTGTTGGAACTAAATCGATACTTTCATTCCGATGGCCTTGATCTGGATTGGGAATATCCAACCATTGAAGGATACCCGGATCATTCCTACAAGCCCACTGACAAACCAAACTTTACCGCACTGGTGAAAGAACTGCGTAAAACATTTGGAACACTCTATGAACTAAGCTTTGCTGCCGGTGGATTTCAGAAATTTATGGAAGAATCAGTTGACTGGGATGCCGTTATGAAAAATGTTGATCGCGTAAATATCATGTCCTATGATCTGATCAATGGCTATTCTACCATAACGGGACATCACACTGCCCTGTATTCCAATTCACTGCAAAAGGAGTCTACCGATAATGCAGTGCAATATCTTATTAAGATTGGAGTGCCACGTAATAAAATGGTGATTGGCGCTGCTTTCTATGCCAGAGTTTGGGAAAATGTATCTGAAGTAAAAAACGGTTTGTATCAAACGGGTAACTTCAAGATGGGCATTAACTACAAAGACTTTCCTTCGAAGTTGGCAGGCTTTCAACTGTATTGGGATGAGACGTCAAAGGCACCTTATGGATATAATGCTTCCCAAAAATTATTCGCAACTTTTGATGACAAGCAGTCAGTGTCTGAGAAAACGAAATATGTAATTGATCAGGAACTGGATGGTATTATGTTCTGGGAGATATCACACGATACCTATAATGATGGCCTCGTGGATTGCATCTACAAGGTGAGGGCCGGGGAATAGGATTGCCAAATCAGTTGTTTGTAAGTTAGGTCCGTTGCAATATGGCTATTCGTGAAAATCTGTTTTGGTTTGCGGAATACGGAACAATGATGTCTGCCACTAAACTGGCAATCCTGGTTTTGCGTGAAAGGCTATTCGCCAACTTCTTTAAATCCTTTCGAGGAGTCATCTACTATCAACACCCAATCTTTTCCATCTTTAGGAGGTGTGAATAATTTTATTCCTGATCCGCTCACAGATTTTCCTTTTGTTGATACACCGGTGCGCACATTATACCACCATATATTTTTAGTGCTTCCAGAGATTTTACTAACATCTATTTTAACAGGCAAGTTCTGCGGCAGGTAAATCATGGCATATGACTTATTTTCATCGCGGGTTGCATAGACCAGGTCAATATAGGTGGAGCCAATATCTGATTTGATCAATGTTTGATCGCCCACCCTTGAAAAGTAAGGACGTGACAACATTAAATTCTTTAGGTACTTCATTTGACTTGCCGCTTCGGATCGGGCAGCCTTTCTCCATCCGATGATGGTATCTCCTGAATTGATTGGTGGGTACAGCGCTGTATTTAAAAATTGCCAGATTTGATGATGTCCATAGGTAACACCGCAGGTTCCGGCAAAAACTCCACGATAAATTCTGGCGCGAACATCATACGCTGTAAAGTAACCGCGCTGTCTGGTCCACTTGCCATCCCATGGATTTACGGGATGGTCTTCATAGCATGGCTCCATGTCGAGCGTTGGCTTTTGTGGTTGGATGGCCAGGTCTTCTTTCACCCAGCGCCACGGATCTGATTCGCGCGAGCCGTGGCCAGATTGAAATGCATTCATATCCATCCAACTGTCATTATGAATATAGTGTGAGGTGCGGTTCTCTCCCCCCGAGGGATGGTAGGTGATGAAGGCATCTTTGCCCAATACATCTTCAATGCCCTTGGCCATGGCGCGCCAAATAGCATGATCGTCAAAGGGTTTATCAGCACTGTCAATTTTCCATTGGTAGGTTACGGGGCGGTCGCCACCAAGAATCCAGATAATATTCCATTGGCCCGCATATCGTTTTGCCAGAATACTGCCATAGGTTTCTGCATTCCTCTCGGTAAAGATGATGGGGCCATCGCCCCACATATGGGCCACTTTATCGCCCCATGTAGGAAGCAATCCAATGTACATTCCTTTTTCTGCAGCTTTGTTGATTACGAAATCAACATGGTCCCAATAATCATACTCATAAGCATTCGCTGGGTTATTACCAGGCGTAATTAATAGTTGAGTTGGGTCTTCGTTATTGAGCGGATAGTCACCGTAACGATTTGGCTCACGAATGCCATTAAACTCTGCCAGCGCTACAGCCTGTAATACATTAAAACCTTGTTCGCTACGGATCGCGATAAATTCCTCCGCCTCTTCACGCGTCATGCGGTGAAATAACTCCCAATCAGTATCACCCAGCCAGAAGAAAGGCTTCCCATCTTTGGTGGAAAGAAATTTTTGGTTTTCACTTACTTTAATTTGGGCGGTCGTCAGGGTAACCATCAGCAAACAAATGAGTCCAGAGAGATTCAATTTTTGTACCATAGATCACGTGTTGAGTTCAATGTTTTTTCTACTTCTCCAGGGTAGGTCTCTGTAAGATACAAAGATATAAAGCATACCCAATTCCATCCAGTTGGCCAAGGTTCGTTTTGTTTCGGGGGCAAACTTTATTCAATTGACAAAATTTACTTTGCAGACCGTATTCCAAAAACCTTTAATTTTGCCACAATAAATTATAACGTACAAAATAACCCTCACCACCTTCTTATGGCTCAGGACAAAAAATTACCCCGCGTGGCTTACTTCTGTATGGAGTATGCCTTACAAAGTGACTTTAAAACATATGCCGGAGGGTTGGGTATACTGGCGGGTGACTACCTGAAAGGCGCTAAAGACCATGGCTATCCTATGGTGGGCATTGGCATTAAATGGAAGCAAGGGTACACTGACCAGCGCATCACGGAAAAGGGAAAAGTACTGGACACCTATCCCATTTATAAGTACGACTTCTTAAAAGACACCGGTGTTACCGTATCCGTTACCATTCGCAAACGTGAAGTAAAATGCAAAGTATGGCTGTGCGATGAGTTTGGAAATGCTCCTATCTATTTGCTGGATACCGATGTACAGGGTAATGAGGATGGTTGGATTACCGGGCAGCTCTACGGTTGGTTTGGGGAAGAGCGCATTGCCCAGGAAATGGTGTTGGGCATTGGCGGGGTAAAGGCCCTTCGGGCATTGGGCATAGAAACAGATGTGTACCATTTCAACGAAGGTCATGCCTTGTTTGCAGGCTTCGAATTAATGCGCGAAAAACTGGAAGCCGGTAAAACGTATGACGATGCACTGGCCGCCACACGCAATGAAATTGTATTTACAACCCATACTCCAGTAGTGCAGGGAAATGAATCGCACTACATCGACCGGTTGTTATACATGGGAGCTGATAACAATAGCTTCAGCAAAAAGCAATTAAAGCAATTGGGCGGTTCGCCATTTAATATGACGGTGGGAGCGTTGCGCCTGTCACGCCATTCCAATGCCGTAGCTCAGCTACATGCAGTGACGGCTAATAAAATGTGGAGCAAGGTGAAAGACCGCTCAGAAATTGTTGGGATCACCAATGCCATCCACCAGCCTACCTGGGTAGACCCTCGCATGATACAGGCCGCGGAAAAAGATGGTGATCTATGGAATGCACATGCTGAGAATAAACGCAAACTTCTTGAGTTTGTAAAAGAACGAACGGGAGTTCAACTGAAAGAAGATTCCTTGCTGATCGGATTCTCCCGGAGAGCTGTGCCATATAAGCGAAGTGATTTGATTTTCACCAATCGCCCGAAGATAGATTCGTTGTTTAGAAGTGGTAAACTCCAGATCATCTTCTCTGGCAAAGCTCACCCGCTGGATGATCGCGGTAAGGAGATCATAGAAAATATTGTCGCGCTCACCAAAGAATATCCCAATTCGGTCGTATTTCTGGAAAACTACGACATGACGATTGGGGCCGCTCTGGTACGGGGCAGCGACATCTGGCTCAACAATCCACGCAGACCACAGGAAGCCAGCGGCACGTCAGGAATGAAAGCGGCCATGAATGGTGTGCTGAACCTAAGCATTCTCGATGGATGGTGGCCGGAAGCTTGCCAGCATGGAGTGAATGGTTGGCAGATTGGCGATGGCTATGAAAATAAGAAAGAAGATAAATTGGATGCCCACGATCTGAAAGCTATGTATAAGGTATTGCTTAACGAAGTAGTACCGTGTTACTATAACAGCCGCAGCAAATGGGTGGAGATGATGAAGCAAAGTATCCTCAGCACAAAAGATCAGTTTGCCGTTAAGCGTATGCTGGAAGAATATTATGAAAAGCTATACAAGCAGGTGTAGTTGTCATACTTTACCGCTACAAAAGAACTTAAAATGAAAGATGGAATATCAGGCCTGATCGCCAGTGCTTAGCCCGTAAATCGAAAAATTTGTTCGCCACCTCGTTTTATTGAAAGATGAGGGAAGGAAAAGTAATTTCACTCAAAAATCTCCTTTTCAGAGTGTCTCCGTGATAGTGCGAGATAACTGATGAGAGGACTCTTGACGGTATGAATGGCACACCTATCGAGTCCTACGCAGAGTGTTACTTTTCATCTTCCGCAAACGTCACTACATAGCCATTAATGTCTTGAATAGAAAACTCTGTTGCACCGTAAAACGTTTTTTCCAGTCCTTTCACAACCTTCACCCGGCCCTTAATGCGGTCGTGAAATTTCCTGATCTCTTTTAGTTGGATGTACAACAGTAAAGAGCCACCGTCTTTTCTGGAGATGGCCGGCAATTCTGTGCCTAAGCTGTCAAAGGTCTGAAACATAAACGTTACACTTCCGCATGTCATCATGGCCCAAACGATGTCGCCTTGTTCTGGAACGGTCGTGATCAGGTTAAATCCTAAAAGCTTGTAAAAGTCAATGGTCTTGTTGATGTCTTTTACAAATATATTGGGCGAAACAGATTCCATAGTTTTCAACGGTTATTTTCTTACCGCTAAGGCACAAAGTCACACTAAAATCCAAAATCTCAAATCTAACGTCCCAGTCTAACGTCTTCCTTCTCCGTTCCCTTTTATAAACGCCAGATTCTCCATCAAATGATCCTCACCTTTTTCGTAGATCACATTCGAACGCCCCACAATCAGAGAATCGACTTTTCCAATCATGTTAATGTCCTTCTTGCTATACGGAATCTTATGTAAAATGTAACGCACGGCATTTAACCGTGCCCGCTTTTTACAATTGGATTTCACCACGGTCCATGGCGCATCGGAGGTGTCAGTATGGAAAAACATTTTTTCCTTCGCCTCTGTGTATTCCTCCCATTTATCAAGCGAGGCCCTATCTACAGGCGAAAGCTTCCAATGTTTTAAGGGGTGAGTTTTACGGTCTTTAAACCTGCGCTTTTGTTCATCCTGGCTTACCGAAAACCAGAACTTAAAAAGCATGATGCCACTGCGCACCAGGTTGCGTTCAAATTCCGGGGCCTGCCGCATAAACTCATAATACTCTTCCTTCGTGCAAAAGCCCATCACCCGTTCCACACCTGCGCGGTTATACCAGCTGCGGTCAAACAACACAATCTCACCGTTCGTAGGCAAGTGTTTTATATAGCGTTGAAAATACCACTGGCCGCGCTCTTCCTGGGTAGGTTTTTCCAGCGCCACCACCCGCGCGCCCCTCGGATTCATATGTTCCATCATCCGCTTGATCGTTCCTCCTTTACCGGCCGCATCCCTACCTTCAAAGAGGATCACCACCCGGCTACCGGTCTCCTTCACCCACGCCTGCAATTTCAGCAACTCCACCTGCGTATTGTATTTCTGAAATTCATAATTCTTCCGCGACATTAAATACCGGTAGGGGTAGAGGCCATCCTGCCAGCCTTCCGCCAACTCCGCATCGCTGGCGAACTTGTCAGGGTTATTCTTAAATTCCTCTTTCAGTATTTTCAGCAACAACTTTTTTTCCTCACTTGGAAAGTTGGCCAGGTACGTTTCCACAGTTTCCCGTTTGTTGCCTGCCTGTTTCACCTTATTGTTTAGCACTGCGGCCTCGCTGTTCAGTTTGGCCCTCAACTTCCGGTTTACGGTGTGAGCCCTTGCCGCTGCCGGGGTGTCACCGGTGATGATGTCGCCCGCACTTACTTCGCGCGACTGGTGCTTCAACGCTTTCGTTTCGCTTATGGTAGGTATCGATTTTGCCATGGTCGGTCTATGGTTTTGATAAAGTTACTGAAAGGAAAATTTTTATGCATGCTATTTACAGGCGAATAATATGATTATTATCATAGGTAATGGGGTGGGCAGCCCCTCGTCCCCCCGCGAAGCGCTACGCAACTCGGGCCGGGCTGTCGCTACTCGCCACCCAGCACACTTGCCATTTGGTGCTCAAACATGCCGCTTATGCTAAATGGCTGAAAGAAGTTTTAGGAATGTGGCTTGGCGAAAATGAGAGTGCTTCATTTTGGATGAACGTGCTTACTGATTTAAGAGCAAGAAGTGTTGATACCATTTATACCATCAACACTGGCAGAAAATTCCTACATTCGGTAGTGCATCCAGCACATCCTCGCTGTAACTGTTCATATATAAACCTTACTGCTATGAAAAAGGAAACCCTGCTTTCGAAAACCATTCTGGCCGTGCTGGTGCTGGTGTTGGGCTGTACTCCTAAAACACAAGAAGGCGATGGCGCCAACATTGGCGGTGTGGTTACCGGCCCCACCGGGCCCGAGGCCGGGGTTTGGGTGATAGCCGAAACGTTTGACCTGCCCACGCGCTTTGCGAAAATAGTTGTTACCGATGATGCCGGCCGATACCTCATCCCCGGACTACCTGCGGCCAACTACCAGGTGTGGGTGCGTGGCTATGGCCTGATCGACTCACCAAAAAAGGAAGCGCAGCCCGGCACTACATTAAACATCGAGGCGGTGATGGCGCCCAATGAAACAGTGGCCGCTCAATATTATCCGGCAGGCTATTGGCTCTCGCTGCTGCATGTGCCCGACAAGAGTAAGTTTCCCGGCACCGGCCCGGAAGGCAATGGCATCTCGCCCGACATTAAAGTACAGGCCGACTTTCTCCGAAGCATAAAATCAGGTAACTGCCTGGCTTGTCATCAATTGGGCAGCAAAGGCACACGTGAGTTTCAGGCATCGCTTGGAAAATTTAACAACTCGGTAGACGCATGGGAGCGCAGGTTGCAGTCCGGGCAAGCTGGTGCTCAGATGACTACATCGGCTGTTCAGCTTGGACAAAAGCAAATACTTGCGATGTTTGCCGACTGGACGGATCGCATTGCTGCCGGTGAACTGCCCCCGGCACCTCCGCGACCTAAAGGTGTAGAGAGAAATGTTGTCATCACACAATGGGATTGGGCCGGTCCGAAAGTATACCTCCATGATTTGGTTTCTACTGACCGAAGAAACCCCACGGTTAACGCCAACGGTTCTTTGTATGGCGCCCTCGAATTAAGTGGCGACTACCTGCCGGTGTTAGATCCTATAAAAAATATCACAAGCCAGGTACCACTCACCGTGCGCGATCCGAATGCTCCCGTTGTATCGGGTGAGGTGGCCATGCCTTCACCCTACTGGGGCGATACCGCCATCTGGAATAGCAAGACCAATGTGCACAATCCCATGATCGATGGTGAAGGTCGTGTGTGGATCACTGCTGCCGTACGCGGACCTGAGAACCCAGACTTTTGTAAAGAAGGATCGGACCATCCGTCAGCGAAAGCTTTTCCATTGGAACGGTCGTACCGTCAGCTCGGTGTGTATGATCCGAAGACGGACAAGTATACAACTATAAATACCTGTTTCAGCACGCATCACCTCATGTTTGCCGAAGATGCGAGCAACACGTTGTGGACCAGTGGTGGCGGCCCGGCAGTGGGCTGGCTTGACACAAAAAGATATTTAGAGACGGGCGATGAACAAGCGTCACAGGGATGGACCGCGCTGATCCTGGACACCAACGGAAACGGCAAGCGCGATGAATATGTGGAGCCCACTGACCCGATGGATCCTAAAAAAGATAAGCGCATTGCACGCGGCATTTATTCTGTTGCACCCGCACCCGATGGATCGGTGTGGGGATCATCGTTAGGATATCCGGGCGCAGTGATCAGGCTCAATCCGGGACCTAATCCTTCGGAGACCGCACTCGCAGAGTATTATGAATTGCCGTTGAACGATATGGGTGAACCCGTGGAAGGATTTTCTCCCCGCGGCATGGACGTTGACCGAAATGGTGTGGCGTGGGTGGCGCTGGCCAGCGGCCATATGGCAAGCTTTGATCGCAGCAAATGTAAAACCCTGAACGGCCCAGCAGCAACAGGACAGCATTGCCCTGAAGGCTGGACATTTTATCCTGAACCCCTTCCTCAATTTAAGGGTGTTGAATTATCCGGTAGTGCTGAGGCCAGCTACTACACGTGGGTGGATCAGTTCAACACCTTTGGGCTGGGTGAAAATATTCCCATTAACACCGGCAATGAGTCCGAAGGTCTACTGGCGTTGAAAGACGGACAGTGGGTGGTGCTACGCGTTCCGTATCCTACAGGTTTTTATACTAAGTGGGTGGATGGAAGAATTGATGACCCGAATGCAGGCTGGAAAGGTCGTGGGTTATGGGTGACTATCAGCACACGTGCTCCGTTTCATATGGAAGGAGGCAAAGGCACACCGAGCAAAGTATTTAAGTTTCAGCTTAGGCCTGATCCATTGGCGAAGTAGAATTCTTACGTGTACACGCGCTGGGCGCTCATATTTACTGATCTTCAATTTATTAAAGGTCCTATATGTTACTTACAATTTTCTTTAATCATTACGTAACCATCTTAAACAAGCTGAGTATTATATCAAATACTACCGTTATGCCCACATTTATCCACACCTCGTTTGTTGTTCTGATCTTTTCACTGGCCATTGTACCGGGTTTTTCGCAAAACGCCAACTCCACACTCAAAAAAACTGAAGAGAAAACTCAAACTGACCCCACGAAAGAGGAATCGTCCAGGTCTGACGGGTTGAGAAAAATATCAACACACGGGTCACCTGACTGGGATTTCGACATCAACATAGATGAAGAGGCCCTGGAAGCGAATATTAAATTGGCAGTTGAGAATGCCATGAAGTCGGTTGAGGTGGCGCTTGATAAACTGGTGATTAATATCGAACCGATCGAAATTAATTTAGGGGACTTGAACCTGGATATGGACCCCATCGAGATCAATATTCCTGCCCTGGACATCGACATCGAACCGATTGAAGTTAATCTGGATGACCTCGACATCGATATAGATATCGATGATGATTCTGATTGGAATGAAGATGAAGACAACGATGAGGGAGAAGGCAATGATGAGGATGAAGACAACGATGATGAAGACGATGATAATGACAAATTCTTCCGCAAGGACGAATCAACCCCGCCCGTTAAAAAGGATCAGAGCAAAGAGAAAGACCAGCTGAAGGATAAATCCAACAAGAAAGAGAAGTCCAGCATCGACAAACCCGACCAGGAGAAACTGGAGAAAGACAAATCGAAGGGACTGAAGAAGATCAACTGAGATGATAGCTGCTTGCCAGGCGACAGAGACGCTGCGAAGAATTTAAGTCAAGGCAAAAGCCTGGTAGGGATGCTTCATTGCGCGTGTTTACACACTACCCGCCTTTTTGCCGGGATACGGTTCTTAAATTGACCCTCAATGCTTTCAATTCCTTCTTCTGACAGTTGAGGCACAAGAATGCAGGCGCGTAAGGCAAACGGGAAGCCAAATTAAAGTTCGGAGGATTTTTCCTTGCTGGAATTCTTCTCCCATCAAGCTTATCGATATTACTTGCTTCTGAACAGGCGTTGTAGCCCCATCTCTCTACCTCCCGCACAACACTAACAAAGGGCCCGGTCCATGCAACATCAACTCCGGGAATAGCGTCTTAGCTATACAAAAAAATAAGTAGCTTTCTAAACCAAAAACAACATGATCAGAAACTACATCATCACCGCCTTTCGTGCGTTACGCAAACAAAAATTTTACACTTTCATCAACATATCAGGACTTTCTATTGGCATAGGTGCGTGCCTGGTCATACTACTTTTTGTCGTGAACGAATTCAGCTACGACCGCTATCAAGCCAAAGGAGACCGGATTTTCCGGGTTAATACAGAAATAAAATTTGGAGCAAATCACTTCACAGTATGCTCTGGTTATCCGGTCATGGCTGAGCTATTCAGACAGAATTATCCGGAGATCGAAACAATCGTGCGCATCACCAATTATGGAAAAAGATATGTGCGCCATGTAAATAGCCGTGAGAAGACAAGAGAAAATGCAGTATGGGTTGATAGCACCTTCTTTTCCGTTTTTTCCATTCCTGTTCTGGAGGGCGATCCCCACACAGCACTGCGCGAACCAAACTCGATTGTCATCAGCCGGAAGATGGCAAAGAAATATTTCCCGGATGGAAACGCCCTGGGACAAAGTCTCATCCTCGATGATGATTCCAATAATAAAGTCACCGCTGTGTATGAAGACATTCCTGTGCAAAGTCATTTTCATTTCGATATTCTCCGATCGATGTCAGGCCTCGAGGACGCAAAGTCTGTAACACTGATTGGCGGCAGTGAAGCCCATCTCTATATGTTGCTACAAGAAGGAACCCGTGCGCAGCAACTGGAGGCAAAATTCCCAGCCTTCATAGAAAAATATGTGATGCCACAGATTGCCGATGCAATAGGCGGAGATCAGACACTGGAAAAATTTCGCGCGGCAGGAAACAACTGGCAATACTCTCTTACGAATCTGAAGGATATTCACTTGCACTCCTCGTTCCTGAGTGAGTTTGAACCAAATGGAAATATTACCTACGTGTATCTGTTCGCGGCCATCGCCATGTTCATCCTGATCATTGCCTGTATCAACTTCATGAATCTTTCCACGGCAAGATCCGCTAACCGGGCGCGCGAAGTAGGTGTGCGTAAAGTGATGGGTTCGTTGCGGTCGCAGTTGATTAATCAGTTCCTGGCCGAGTCATTCATGCTCACCTTATTTTCTTTTATGCTGGCATTGGTAATCGCTTATTTTTTCCTTCCCATGTTTAACACACTGGCTGATAAACAACTCGCGCTTCCACTCAAAGAGCTGTGGTTCTATGGTTTGGTGTTAACAGCTTCGATGTTTGTGGCGCTCATGGCAGGACTTTATCCAGCCTTCTTTCTTTCAGGCTTCAAACCGGTTGCCGTGTTGAAAGGCAAACTTGCACTCGGGCTAAAGAGCGGGTGGGTGCGAAATGGTTTGGTTGTTTTTCAATTCGTGGTATCCATTTTTCTGATTATCGCCACCATTGCGGTCAACCAGCAACTCAACTTCATGCAAAGTAAAAGATTGGGATATGAGAAGGATCAACTCATTGTAGTGAAAGAAGCCTTCCTGTTGGGAAACAACCTTCAGCCTTTTAAAGAAGAGGTGCTGCGCAATACGTCTATTAGCAGCGGAACCATTTCAGGCTACTTGCCGGTGGCAGGTGGTTGGCGAGGCAGCGACACCTATTGGAAAGATGGTGTGTCACCAGTTCAAACCAACATTCAGGACATGGTGAATATGCAGGTGTGGGATGTAGACCTGGATTATCTCAACACTTTCAAGATGAATGTGAGGCAGGGGCGGGGCTTTACAAAAGAATTTCTATCCGACTCAACCGCCATCATTCTCAATGAGACCGCCATTGCCCGATTCAAAATTGAAGGTGATCCGATTGGAAAAAAGGTAAGTCACTTTGGTGCACAGCGGCCTGATGGTTCTCCTGATCCAAGCAAGATTCAATCGTGGACGATCATTGGTGTAGTGGAAGACTTTCATTACGAGTCACTGAAAAGCAATATTGGACCGTTGGGATTTTTGTTGCGGAAAAGCAATGGCAGTGCGACATTCCGGTTTGAGGCCGCAAATACATCCAATGTTATTATCACCTTAGAACAAGCATGGAAAAAACTTTCACCCGATAGTCCGTTTCAATATTCCTTTCTCGATGATGATTTTGAGAGAATGTATTCAACCGAACAACGGCTTGGAAAAATATTTGCGGTGTTTGCCGTGTTAGCGATAGTCATTGCCTGTCTCGGTTTGTTTGCGCTCACCGCTTTTACCACGGAACAGCGCACCAAAGAAATTGGTATACGTAAAGCATTAGGTGCTTCGATCAATACTATTATTTTGTTGCTTTCAAAAGATTTCAGCCGGCTTATACTCATCGCCTTTGTGTTAGCGGTGCCGTTGGCATGGTATTCCGTTGATCAATGGCTGGAGGGCTATGCCTTCAAAACAGAAATTGGGATGCCCGTCTATCTCGTGGCCGGAAGCCTGACTCTTCTTATTTCCCTGGCGACTATGAGCTACCAATCGATCAAAGCTGCGAGAGGAAACCCTATTGAAAGTTTGCGAAGCGAATAGAGAATCAAGGACTCTGTCCGGATTCCTGTCTAAGAAGGCACGCAATACAAACGCGTGCCAACAAGCAAGAATCAAACTGAAGGGCAGTTTGGTTAACCAATATCAAACGTACATAGTATCAATTACCGTCTCCACTTTATGAGCGAAGGAAATTGATGACTACGCGATGCTATCCATATCAATAGGCAATTTTCTAATGCGTTTGCCGGTGAGATCAAATATAGCATTGGCCAGTGCAGGTGCCACCGAGGGAAGTCCGGCTTCGCCCGCACCATCGGGTGGAGCTTCACTATCTAAAATATGAGTTTCAATTTCAGGGCATTGATTCATTTTTAACAATGCGTAGGTATTGAAGTTTTGTTCAACAATAGCTCCGCCAGCTACAGTCAGGCCTGCATAAACCGCACCTAGTCCCATCACAATAGCACCTTCCGCTTGCGCCCTCACGGTATCTGGATTGATGCAGATACCTAAATCAAGTACGGTTGTAATTTTAATGGGCACGATGCTTTTGCCTTTTTGCTGAACTTCCACCAACATCGCAAAATAGGCTCCGGATCTTTCCACTGTGGCTATTCCCCTTCCAATGCCTTTTACCTTTGGCGATTTCCAATTTGTTTTTTCGGCAAGTCCAAGTAAAACTCTTCTGTACCTTGGATGGTCAAGCATATCGAGTCTGAACTGCAATGGATCTTTCCCCGCTTTAACAGCGAGTTCATCAATGAAGCATTCATGTGCAAATGGATTGGTAGAATGATATACTCCACGCCAATAAGAAATTGGAATGTGTCTTTTTCGGAGTAGCCCTTTAATGGAGAGATTAGGGATCAGGTAGTCGGTATTTATTCCTCCCATCAATTGACGCCCAGCTTTCATCGTATCTCCGGTTTGGTTCTGAATTTCCTGTGCGATCACTTTATGTTCCAATGCTGTTACCTTGCCCGTGCTATCCAACACGGCCCTGCACACATTCAAACTGCACGCCCTGAAGGGCCCTTGGGTTTGGTCATCTTCTCTCGTCCATATTACTTTCACCGGCACTCCGGATTTTTTTGAGAGGTCTGCCGCTTCTTCCGCCACATCAGTCATTGATCTTCTGCCAAACCCTCCGCCCATGAAGGTATAGTTGATTTTCACGGCATCCTCAGACAGGTCATATTTTTTTGACAGGAATGATCGTATGCCATTGGGGTTTTGTGTGGATCCCCAAAATTCAGCATCGGTATCACGCACACTGACAATCGCATTCATGGGTTCCATGGGTACGTGCGCCTGGTAAGGTGTTTCATAGGCTGCTTCAATAATAGAAGTAGCACTATTGAAAACTGACTTGACATCTCCTTTGCCAAACAACTCATCACCATCTGTTTTAGCTACCTCATAGGAATCAGCCAATATCGTTTTATCGGAAACCGTCTCGTGATTTTGCGTGTCCCATTCCACCTTCAACACCTTTCTTCCTTGCAGTGCATTCCAATAGTTGTCAGCCAACACTGCTACACCTTCCCGTATGCGACCGTACACTTCACGTCCGGTTTGTATAACATATCTCACGCCAGCTACTTTTAAAACTTCCTCCTTATTAAAGCTCTTCACCTTTCCCAGAAAAACAGGTGATCGTTCCACAGAAGCATACAGCATTCCGGGCACAATTAAATCAATGCCAAATTTGGCTTCGCCATTTGTTTTTAATGGAATGTCCATTCTGGCAGTTGACTTTCCGATGATCTTAAATTCTGCCGGTGTTTTAAGAGGTGGGTTCTCAGAAGGGCTCAGCTTGCCAGCCTCCTCCACCAACTCTGCATAGGTGAATTTTGCCCCAGACTTATTTAGTACAGTTCCGTTGCTGGCGATGCATTCGCTGATCGTAATTTTCCATTTATTAGCGGCAGCTTGCTTCAGCATTTCGCGTGCAGCCGCACCCATTTTTCTTAGCTTTTCAAATTCCGTTTGAATGCTTCGGCTACCTACTACCATTTGATTTCCAAACAACTTGGCGTTGGCTGCCGAGGGCCGGATTGAAATCTGATCCATGGAAACTTCTAATTCTTCCGCCAGAATCATGGGGATGGATTGATAGGTTCCTTGCCCCATCTCAGGCCGGTGATTTAATAGCGTAATACTGCCATCTGTGCCGATGGAGATAAATTGATTCAGGTCAATCTTTGAAATAGCATGTGTTACACTGGCCACCAACTTATCATTTCCATCAGCATCAGACCCAAAGCCCACAACAAGATATGCTCCCGTTAAGGAAGACATCTGGATAAATTTTCGTCTGGTTATTGATTCCATATCTTACATTTTTGAAGCTTCCTTAATTGCCTTTTTTATTCTTGGATATGTTCCACATCTGCAAAGCACTGAGCTCATGGCTGTATCAATGTCTGCGTCCGATGGATGGGGGTTTCTTTTCAGCAAAGCCACGGCAATCATGATTTGTCCGGATTGACAATAACCACATTGTGGCACTTGCTCAGCTATCCAGGCCAACTGAACGGCATGATCATTATTTTTTGAGAGCCCCTCTATGGTTGTGATCTCTTTGCCAACAGCTGCCGAGGACGGAAGAACGCAAGACCTAACCGGAGTGCCATCCAAGTGTACCGTGCAGGCTCCGCACTGCGCAATGCCACACGCAAATTTTGTTCCGGTGAGTCCCATAAAATCGCGGAGAGCCCATAGCAAGGGCATCTTAGGATCTACATCAACCTCTTTTACTTGTCCATTTACACGCAATGATAGTTTTGTCATGATCGTGAAGGGTTTTGACTCAAAAGCTAACTATTTTATGGGAGTTATCCAATGGGAATTATGCAGTTTCGTATTGATCGATATTTATTACGGATATGGATCAATGTGTATATTTTATATGATGAAACTTAAAAACAAAAACTACATTTTGGTAAGATTTCTCTCTCCGCTATCGTTGAGTTCGAAAAGACGTAGACCAAACATTAGATGCCTGGTCCTTTCGAGTTGCGAAACCTTTGTACTGGCTACTCATTACATTGCGAGAAATCTTCCCATGACTAAAAACAAATTGCATTTTAGCAAGATTTTTCAGCTTCTCTCAAATAGAGTAAACGAATGAATCGAATAATAATTTTTGTGATCGTAAGTATACCCATAACTATTATATCATGGAGAACATTATATAAAATAAAGAGTCATGGTTTTTTTCGTTACTTCAGTTGGGAATGTATTGTATGGCTTTTTGTGAGCAACTACAGGTACTGGTTTGACAATCCTTTGTCCATTACACAGCTATTTTCATGGTCTTTACTTTTTGTATCTGGTTATCTGGTTATTGCAGGCATGATGAAATTGAAGGAAAAGGGGAAACAAGAAAGGAACAGCAACAGAAAAACACTCTATCCATTTGAACAGACAACCGAACTAATAGAAACTGGGATTTATAAATATGTCAGACATCCACTTTATTCCTCATTACTTTTTTTGACGTGGGGAATTTTTTTAAAGAATACTACGATTGAATTACTAGTTGTAACCATACTATCCTCAACATTTCTTTATCTTACAGCCATATTTGACGAGAAGGAATGTATTATATTCTTTGGCGACAAGTATACTGAATATATGAAACGAAGTAAAAGGTTTTTACCCTACATACTATAACACAGATACCATGAAAGTGGAGACTGCTTCGCGCTTACACACATTACCCGTGCAGGAGCGCCCAATGACCTAATCAGCCGAAGCACCTCACTCGTCTTTGAGTGACTCAACCGGATTCATGTTAGCAGCCTTAAACACTTTGTAGCCGATCGCCAGAAATGAAATCACAAACAACAGGCCTATTGAAATACCAAACGTAATTGCATTCGGCCCTTGATAGTACTTCCAGATGCTCCCCATAATCATGTCCGACTGCACCTGGCCTCCCCATGCTCCCAAAGCGGAAGCCAACACGAGAATGATCGCAAATTCCGTATTCACAATCAGGGCAATATTCGTAACCGAGGCACCTAGTACTTTGCGCACACCAATTTCTTTCATGCGCTTAATGATGTTGAGCGAGACCAGCGTAAACAAACCCGTGGTCGACAGCAGCATGGTAATCACACCCATAAAAGCAAACATGTACACAATGTTGATGTTTACTTCGTCCACCTGTTGCATATTTTCTCCTAACATCCTGCCGTTATATAACCGGTTGGGAAAAACTTTGTTCCACTCCTGGTTCATAAAAGTATTCACTGATGCCACTTGTGTGGCGCTCGTACTAACCACCAACTGTGTGTATTGCCCGGGTACTACATACCGAATCATCATCGGTTCTAATTCGCGCCAAAGCCCTACCGTGTACACATCTTTCACCACACCAATCACAAATAGTTTCACTGTGTCTCGCCAGATAATTTCTTTTCCAAGCGCCTTATCCCAGCCAAAAGCGGCAGCCATCTTCTGCGTAACTATCACCGATTCCTTTCTATCCGTCTCCGAATCTTTTATAAAGTCCCGGCCCTCTACCAGTTTCAATTCCATAGTAGGTAAGTAATGATCACCTACCTCAATAATATCTACCTCCAGTTGTTTTGATTCATGCTTAATCGGGTCATTGACATGGTTCGAAAAAATTCCACTTTTTGCACCCGCAATGGAAACAATGGCCGGGTTGGATTGAAGCGCATTCCGATAGGTATCAAATTCACTTTGGTTATTTACCCAGGCAATCAACGAGCCGCGCGCATCAAAGCCAAGATCATAGGCACACTGATATCGGGCATTTTGAATAAAGCCAATAGCACTCACAATCGTGATCAGCGAAATGCTGAACTGCAACCCCAACAGAATGCGTGTGAAATAATTGGTGCCCCCAAACTTAAGTGTCCCTTTTAATATGGTAACGGTTTCAAACTTGCTGATGTAAAAAGCAGGGTAGCTTCCTGCCGCAATGCCTGTGAACAGCACCACACCTAAAAGAAAATACAAAAAAGTTGGGTTGTCCAGGTAATGAGGTGTTAATCGAAAATACTCCCACATAATATTCCACCCTCTCACCATAAAGTCTGTTAGCACCAAGCCCACCAGTGCCGCCAGCACACAAACCAACATCGTTTCACCAATGTATTGTAAGACCAATTGCTTACGCATGCTGCCCATCACTTTTCTAATCCCGATTTCTTTTAGCCTGCGTGAAGAAATGGCAATGGAGGTATTGGTTAAATTGAAACAAGCGAGCAGAAGCACCATCACGCCCATCACGTTCGAGCCAATCACAGCTGAGATGGGAGGGGCGCCCCAGGTCGCGCTCCGTGTATCATTTGCCCTGTCTCGGTGCGCCATAGTTGTGAAAGGATCCAACACAAACTCCTTTACCTGAAAGTCTTCCCTTACCTTGTTATTATTTACTATAAAAGGTTGTAGTTGTTGGTGCACACTGTTTACGCGGCTTGCGTCCTTGATTTGCACGAACAACGTGCTCATTATTTTCCAGTCGTCTTCGCGAATGTCTTTGTGTTCATCTTTATAATTCTCAAAATTCATGAAGGCCGACCCATCACGCTTGTAAAAACTGGAATTCATCGGGGGATCTTTAAACACACCGGCCACCTTTACCTCTTTCAGTTCCTGGCCATATACCTGGGTAAGGGTTTTACCCTCGGCAAGAGCAGCCGTACTAAACAAACGAATGGCCATAGCCTCACTGATAAACACACTGGTTTTGTCTTTTAACCCAGCTGGGTTGCCGGCCATAAAGTCGAACGAAAAAAGCTGAAAAAACTCAGGATCTACATAGCTCATGTTGGCAGGAAAAAGGTCGTTGTCAAGCTTGAAGTTCGACCACGAGTGATAGAAGCGACTGGATTGATCTACATCCGGAAACGTTTTATCCACCACGTCACCCAGAGGAAAGGGGGACTGGCCATAGTAGGTAAGGTTGTCTTCAAACTCACGCACGGCACTTATGCGGTAGATTTGGTCACGGTGTTCATGTACGGCATCAAAGGTGGAGTCGTATTCATAGGCAAAGTAGCCCACAATACACTGTGCTATGGCCACTCCCATACCAAACACATTAATGAAAATGAAGAGTTTGTTCTTCATCAGGCTTCGCCATGTAATCAGGAGGTAATTTTTAAGCATTCCGGTGGGGTTAATCCTGCTAGGTAGAAAAACGAAGATTACAGATATAAGTTTTCCGGTACAAAAAACGGAATCTTTTCTGCGAATTACCAATGACATTCGTCATAGCCGGAGGGTAAATAGCTGATTCTCTCGTGCGAACGTAAGATGAACGAAACAGGGGACACGGCAGTAGGCTTCAAATGCATACCAATCGCAAGGCGGATAATTTAGTGGAAGAACTATTCGGGTAAATTACCAGTACAATCATTACTTTAGCCTACCTTAAATATAACCATCTAAATCACCAATCATGAAAAAGTGTATCACCAACATAGGTATCTGTTGTGTATTTCTGCTACTGACTATACCAGGTCTGGCTCAGGCGCAAGCGTTAACCTCCCAACAGATCGACTCACTCGTCAACAAAACCATGGAGACTATGCCGTTAGCCGGCATTGCAGTGGCGGTAATCAAAGATGGAAAAGTGGTGCATGCCAAGGGCTATGGCGTTGCCACAATAAAAGGTAAAGAGAAGGTAGATGAAAATACGCTCTTCGCTATTGCTTCCAATAGTAAATCGTTCACAGCCGCAGCGCTTGCCATACTGGTAGATGAAGGCAAATTAACCTGGCACGACAAAGTGGTCGATCATATATCCCTGAATTCAAAATGTACGATCCTTATGTAACAGCAAACTTTAACATCCTGGATTTACTTACCCATCGCAGTGGGCTCGGTTTAGGCGCAGGTGACTTAATGTTCTTTCCGGATGGCAGCGATTTTACTATCAAGGATATCGTCAAGAGCTTTCAATATCAAAAACCCGTTTCTGCTTTTCGCACTAAGTTCGACTATGATAACTTGCTGTACATGGTAGCAGGAGAAGTGGTGGCCCGCGCCAGCGGCATGAGTTGGAGCGACTTTGTAGAAAAGAGAATCATGAAACCATTGGGCATGAATCGTTCGGCAGGGTTGTTTCAAAATCTGAAGGACAAAAAAAATACTGCCATGCCACATGCTGTTGTGAAAGGAACGCTGCACCAATTGGAGCCTTATCAAAATCGTGATGGCATCCTTGGCGCAGCAGGAGGTATCTACTCCAGCGTAAATGACTTAAGCAAATGGTTGCTCATGCATTTGAATGACGCTAAGTATGGAGAAACATTGCAAACACAACTTATCACTTCGGCCAACCACCAGGAAATGTTTAAACCGCACACGATAGTAGGTTTTAATGTGGAACCTGATCCGCGTAGCAGGCGCCATTTGAATGCCTATGGATTAGGCTGGGGAATTGAAGATCAGCTTGGCAATATCCTCATCAGCCATACTGGTGGGCTGCCCGGCATGCTCTCTCGCACAGCAATGGTGCCTGAGCTAAACCTGGGAGTAGTGGTGCTCACCAACACCGATCCGGGTGGTTACAGTTTTCAAACCATCTCAGGCGCTATTCTCGATTCCTATTTGGGCAAGCCTAAGAGGGACGAAATAAGCAGGGCAGCGCGATTTATAAAAGAGAACGAAAATAAAGGTGATTCAGTAACGACTGCGGTTTGGAACGCAGTAAAAATGGCAAAGACAGATCACCTGAATTTAGAAACTTTTGCAGGCACCTATCGCGACAATTGGTTTGGTGAAGTAAAGATTGCCTTGAAAGAAGGTCAACTGTGGTTTACCTCTACTCGTTCCTCTAAACTCAAAGGCAAAATGTATTTTTATAAAGCCAATACCTTCGCTATAAAATGGGACTACCGGGATATGGAATGTGATGCTTTTGCGACATTTACCACTGATGAAGAAGGTAGAGCCACCGGCATACGCATGAAGGGCATTTCACCGAACATCGATTTTAGTTTCGACTTTCAGGATTTGGATTTGCAAAGGGCAGATCGATGATGAAGAGTTACACATTGGAAGTAGTAGTGCCCATGGAGCTAGGCCAACTTTCTTGCAACCGATGGATTAATTAAATTCTAAACTTTTTTTTTAAACCTCAACACAACACACTATGCACAAGACTGCCATTCCCTCATTCCTTCTTTTATTCTTCTTTTTGTTGCAACACTGTGCTCCAGCTAATCAACAAGATGAAACAATCTGGCCAACAGAAACCTGGGCAACATCTACCCCGGAGGCGGAAGGCATTGATGCCGCAGCGATTGATTCCATCCATGCTGATATCACGAATGGTAAGTACGGACTGATTGATGAGTTTCTGCTCATTCGTCATGGCAAAGTGGTGGCCAGCCATCATTATAAACAAAAGTATGATTCCATTGCCGCCCACTACGACACTATTAGTAATATGTTTAATTATGATGACCCGGAATGGCATCCGTACTACCAACGTGGAAACATGCATTCACTGCAATCAGTAACCAAAAGCGTAACGTCTGTGGCGCTGGGTATTGCTCTTGATGAAGGGCACCTTGGTGATGTGAACATGCATCCGATGGAATTATTCAATGGCTTCAAACAAGATTTCTCCGACCCTCGTAGAAAGGCTATTACCCTGCAGGATTTGCTCACCATGCGCAGCGGAATTGACTGGAATGAAGGGGCATATACGAATGATGAAAACAGTTGCATCATTATGGAGCGCAGTGATGCATGGATTCAATATGTACTTAGTCAACCTATGCGCGAGACACCGGGCACAAAGTGGGATTATAACAGTGGCGTGAGTATGTTGCTTGGTAAACTGGTAGGAGTCAGCACAGGTACCCGTATAGATGCATGGACAGAAGAAAAATTATTTAAGCCACTGGGCATCCGCCACTATTTCTGGAAAACAACACCCGATAAGGAAGTGGATACCGAAGGAGGTTTATACGTGAGTGCCGAAGACCTGGCGCGTATCGGCTATTTATTTTTGAACAACGGAAAGTGGGACAACAAGCAGGTGGTGTCGGAACAGTGGGTGAAGCAATCCACTACTCCAGTGGTAGCCGATGTTAATTCAGCAAACGAAACTCCTGATTCGGGATATGGTTATCAATGGTGGCTCCCTTCTGTGAAGCCATTCATCTTTGCATGCAATGGATATGGCGGTCAGTTTCTGATGGTGGCGCCAGAGTATGATCTGGTGATTGTATTTAATGGATGGAATATTCATTACAACAAATATCCTCTTTCTTCTTTCGATGCATTGAAAGACCGCATCATTCCAGCTGTGCGTAAATGAATAAGGATACTGGAAATCTTGAACATAACCAGCAGCTTGTACTGCTCATTTTTCTTATCTTTCTATTCTGAATACCATCAATACTATGAATAGAACTACCTATCATCTCCTCTACGCCCTGTCACTTATTTTTCTTTTTTCGTGCCAGCAAAGTCCAACTGAAGTATCCAATACCGATACTTATCTTGAAGAGATTACGATTCGTCAACTTCAAGACGGCTATGTAAAAGGAACCTTTACCATTGAACAGGTAGTAAAGGATTACCTGGCACGCATCGAAGCAATAGACAAGCAAGGTCCTGCTATTAATTCCATCATTTTCATAAATCCAAATGCAATCGAGCAGGCGAAGGAGTTGGATAAAGAAAGAAGTGAAGGAAAAATACGTGGGCCTCTGCATGGCATTCCGGTTATTCTCAAAGACAATATCGACACCTACGATATGCCGACTACCGCAGGCGCTACAGTTTTGCGAAATTCATATCCTGTCATGGATAGTTACGTCACCCAACGATTGAAAAAAGCAGGTGCCATTATCATTGCAAAGTCTAACTTGAGCGAATGGGCCAACTTCCGTGGTGATATGTCATCCAGCGGGTGGAGTGGAGTAGGAGGGCAGACGAAAAATCCGTATGTGCTCGATCGCAATCCGTGTGGATCAAGCGCTGGTTCTGGTGCAGCCATCGCAGCTAGCTTGGCTGCCTTTGCTATCGGTACAGAGACGAACGGCTCTATTGTTTGTCCGTCAAATAACAACGGTCTTGTCGGCTTAAAGCCAACCGTTGGCTTATTAAGTCGCAGTGGTATTATTCCCATTTCTTTCACACAAGATACACCTGGTCCGATGGCACGTACGGTCGAAGATGTTGCCATCAGTCTGGGCGCCATGGTAGGCATCGATTCAGCGGATAGTAAAACGCTGGTTTCAGCAGGAAAGTATCACACGGATTATACACCATTTTTAAAACCAGACGGACTCCGAGGCAAAAGGATTGGTTTGTTAAAAAAAAGTATGGGTTATCATGCCAAAGTAGATACATTGATGAAGCAGGCGATTGCCCACTTAAAAAGTCAGGGAGCAGAAGTAATAGAGCTGGATTTTAGTATGGACCGGGCAGCGAATGAAAATTCTTTTCAGGTAATGTTGTATGAGTTCAACGGTGGACTAACGCAGTATTTTGCAAGCCTGGGTGAGAAGGCACCGGTGAAGAATTTGCAAGAATTGATTGCTTTCAATAAGAAAGACTCTGTTGAACTCCGCTACTTCGATCAGCGCGTATTGGAAATGGCGGCTGCCAAAGGTGATCTTAAAGCAAAAGAGTATCGGGAAGCGCTGACAACGATGTTGAAAGCTTCGCGCGAAAATGGCATCGACAAATTATTAAAAGAAAATTCGTTAGATGCGTTGATGGCCCCCACAGGTTCTCCGGCCTGGAAAACAGATTTGATAGATGGTGATCACTTCATGGGAGGTAGTTCATCATTGGCAGCTATTTCCGGGTATCCGTCCATTACGGTGCCCATGGGTTTTATTGATGAGCTTCCGGTAGGGGTTTCTTTCTTTAGCACCGCCTGGACAGAACCTATGCTGTTGGAGATTGCTTTTTCGTATGAACAAAGTACGAAGCACCGCAAGGCCCCCAGGTATATTCCATCGAACTGATGGAGAAAGCTGGCTTTGCTTTTTACTTAGATCTTGCGGTCGCCTGATACCCGACCAATTAAGGCAAGGTTCATATTTTTTGCACCCACGGTCTTATCTGCAAGCGCAACATAATTAAACCTTTGGAAAAGGGTAGGGCAGTCTTCTCGACCACCAGCCGTGATTTGGTAATAGGTCGCTGCGAAGAAAATTTATATGCCTACTGAAAGGTGACCTCCGCATTCATAAAGAGTAAATCACTACTTTGTTTTTTTATTACCTTTAAAGATTCAGCAAAACCAAAATGCGTTCATATGAAGAAGCTATTCGTCCTGTTACTTTTTGTTTGGGGCATCACACCTCTCGCCTTGGCCCAAACGGGCACGATCGAATATTATACAAGGCAAACCTACATGATTCCGATGCGAGATGGGGTAAAACTCAACACCGATGTACTTTCACCTAACAACATAAAAGAGCCCTTGCCCATTTTAATTCAACGCACTCCCTATGGAGCTCAGTTTCCTGCGCGCATTGAGGTATCAAATATGGGCGCCATGGCCAAGGCGGGCTACATTTTTGTGATGCAGGACATACGCGGCAAATTTAAAAGCGAAGGAACATTTGAAATGAACAGACCTTTGTATCATCTGGCCGATAAAACCAAAACGGATGAAAGCACTGATGCCTATGATGCCATCGATTGGCTGATTAAAAACATACCCAACAACAACGGTAAAGTGGGTATTTATGGGGTCTCTTACCTTGGCTATACCGCTCTCGATGCAAGCAGCGATCCTCACCCGGCACTGAGAGCAAGTTCACCACAAGCTTCACCTACTGATATGTTTCTTGGCGATGACTTTCACCACAATGGGGCCTTCCGTTTAAGTTATGGCCTCGAGTATAGTTACATGGTCGAAAATGCAAAAGAAGACAACAGCGAATTCCCATTTCCACAATACGACCTCTACGATTGGTACCTGAAGTTAGGTCCAATCAAAAACGTAAACGAGAAGTATTTTAAAAAGAGACTCGCTGCGTGGAACGATTTTGTGCTACATCCCAACTACGATGACTTCTGGAAAAGACAATCAATGTTAACGAGCATGCAACACGCTCAGCTCCCCATATTACACGTAGGCGGTTATTACGATCAGGAAGATTTGAACGGCCCGCAACTGATGTACTCGCATTTAGAGAAGAATGACAAATCAAATTTAAATTACCTGGTGTTAGGGCCGTGGTCGCATGGGCAATGGGCTAATAAAGTGGCCGACAGTCTTGGTCAAATAAGTTTTGGAGGAAATACGGCCGAATGGTTTCAGCGATTACAAAAGCAATGGTTTGACTACTGGCTAAAGGGAATTGGCGATGGAAAGTTTGCCGAAGCCTATTGTTTTCAAACAGGCAGCAATCAGTGGAAACAATTTGCAACCTGGCCGCCCAAAGAAGCAGAACTAAAGAAACTTTTCACCAGGACCGATGGAACATTGTCTTTTGATAAACCCACTACCGCAACAGGCTCAGTTAATTATATCAGCGATCCAGGCAAACCTGTTCCGTATCGGCCACAGCCGATCGAAGCAACGTATGGAAAAGGAAGTCGGTGGGAAAGTTGGCAGGTAGAGGATCAACGCTTTGTGGCCTCAAGACCGGATGTGATTAGCTTTGTCGCGGATAGTTTGAAGGAAGACCTGACCGTGACCGGAAAAATTACAGCCCATCTCTTTGTAAGCACAACGGCCAGCGATGCGGATTATGTTGTTAAAGTAATTGATGTTTATCCGAATTTTGATCAAACAAATTTTCGGATGAGTGGTTATCAATTGCCTGTCACGATGGAAGTATTCAGAGGACGGTTCAGAAAAAGTTTTGAAAAACCCGAACCCTTTATTGCCAACCAACCAGAGGAAATCGCAATTGATCTGCACCAGGTGAACCACATTTTTTTAAAAGGACATAAAATAATGATCCAGGTGCAAAGTACTTGGTTTCCTATCATCGATCGCAATCCTCAAAAATTTGTGCCTTCCATCTTTGAAGCAAACGATGATGACTTTGTCAAAGCCACGCATACCATCTATTCCAACAATGTGCTGGCATCGTACGTGGAGTTACCTGTATTGAAGTAAGGATTCTATTATAAGACATTATTTTCTGAATAGGGCGATGATAGATTTTGTAGAGATACATCATTTATAACCGTCCCTGGCTACTGTACAGACGACTGCCTCCAGTTAAAGTTAAAATTAACAAGGCGTGCATAACATCCTGAGAGAGACCATGGAAGAAACCTATTTATAGAAATTGTGATTTGATTTAGGTTAAAGTTTGAAGGATTCAAAATAGCTGTTGATAGGGTGACCCACAGTAATCCTCTGACTTCACCATTAATATACATTCACCGCCAGATTTGCCGAATACTTTTTATATTTCAGGCGTATACCATTACTCCTATGATAAAAGCCATTGTCTCTTGCCTGCTGACTGTTTTATTTATTTTTCCAGGTGTTGCACAGCGTGATAAAAAAGCATCAACTCCTGCTCCTGTAAATGTTGCAGTCGACTTCAACACCTATTTCAAGTCTGTAAAATGGAGAAGCATCGGGCCGTTCAGAGGTGGACGATCGGTCACAGCGACAGGTGTAGTGGGTGATCTCAATACCTATTACATGGGTACTACCGGGGGTGGTGTTTGGAAAACGGACGATCTTGGTATTAGCTGGAAAAATATTTCAGATGGGTTTTTCAAAACCGGTTCTGTCGGAGCAGTCTCTGTTTCTGAAAGCGACCCTAACGTTGTGTATGTAGGCATGGGCGAGCATGCAGCAAGGGGTGTAATGACTCATCATGGGGATGGTGTCTATAAGTCAACCGATGCCGGAAAGACATGGAAGAAGGTGGGTCTTGAATTAACACAGCATATTTCTCGCATCGCCATTGATCCGCGCGATCCAAATATTGTGTACGTAGCGGCACAGGGTGCTTTGTATGGACACAACAAGGAGAGAGGGGTGTTTAAGTCCACCAATGGAGGAGATACATGGACCAACGTCTTGTACGTGGATGACAAAACAGGTTGTGTAGAGCTATCGATGGATATGAACAACCCGCGCATTTTATATGCAGCTATGACAGAGTATGGCCGCCTTCCATGGAAAGTAATCAGCGGTGGGCCGACCAGCGGCCTCTATAAATCAACGGATGGTGGAGCCACCTGGAATAAAATTCACAAAGGCCTTCCCACAGAGTTGGGCAAGATGGCGGTAGCGGTCTGTCGCTCCAATTCAGAACGTGTCTATGCTTTAATTGAAAGTGATTCGGACAAAGAGTTGGGTGGCCTGTTTGTTTCGACCAATGCCGGAGAAAGCTGGACTCGGATGACCAATGATCATCGCTTGTTACAGCGTGCCTGGTATTATATTGAATTGTTTACCGATCCGAAAGATGAACTTACTCTATATGTGCTGAGTGCGCCCGCACTTCGTTCCATTGATGGAGGGAAAACCTGGGAAGATATTTCTTCCACTCATGGCGACTATCACAACTTGTGGATCAATCCGAATAATTCAAAGAACATGATTATTTCTGATGATGGGGGTTCAGCGATTAGTGTAAATGGCGGAAAGACCTGGTCAACCCAAAATAATATGCCCACCGCACAGTTTTATCGTATCAACGTGGATAATAGTATTCCGTATCGCATCTATGGTGGCCAGCAAGACAATTCATCCGTATCCATCGCGAATCGCGATTTGGCGGGTGGTGGAATTACTACTTCCAACTGGACTTCTTCGGCAGGAGGAGAAAGCGCTTTTCTTGCTTTTAATCCTGACGATCCTCGTTATGTAATGGGTGGCAGTTATGAAGGCACTATTGATTTACTCGATACGAAGGCCAGTGCAGGAACAAACATTATGGCTGCTCCTATAGAATATCTGGCCATGGATGCGAAGGACATGAAGTATCGTTATAACTGGAATGCACCCATCATCTGGTCAAAGCATGAACCCAATACCTTCTATCATGGTTCTCAATATTTGTTACGCACAACAGATATGGGCACAAGCTGGACAGAAGCCTCACCTGATCTTACACGTAATGATAAAAGCAAACAAGGCAAGAGCGGTGGGCCTTATACAAATGAGTCAGTGGGTGCTGAAAATTATGGAACACTGAGTTACGTCACGGAGTCTCTTCAGGAAAAGGGTGTGATCTGGACCGGTAGCGATGACGGATTAGTGCACCTAACGCGTGATGGAGGAGCCAGTTGGCAAAATGTTACACCGACCGGCTTACAAGAGTGCCTGATCAATGCCATCGAAGTCTCACCACATGATAAAGCCACCGCCTATATTGCCACTACACGTTATAAGTTCAATGACCACACGCCTGGCCTTTATAAAACTACTGACTATGGCAAAACATGGACTAAAATAAATAATGGTATTCCCAATAACGCATTTACACGTGTTGTCCGGGAAGATAATACACGCAAAGATCTGCTTTTTGCTGGAACCGAGTTAGGGGTGTTTATCTCGTGGAATGGAGGAAAAGAGTGGTCTCCCTTTCAGCTCAACTTGCCCATCGCACCTATTACCGATTTAAAAATTCATCGGGGTGATCTTATTGCGGCTACATCTGGCAGATCGTTCTGGATATTGGATGATCTTGGTTTGGTGCGTCAATTTAAGAATGGAGATAATGCATTTATTCTATTTCAACCCGAATCGGCTATATTAACTAATTCATATAGTGAACTGGACAAGACAGGTACTGATGTTACCGGAACGAATCCGTATCGGGGAGTAAATCCCGCAAGTGGTGCCGTGATCTATTATCAACTGCCCACATTGGAAGAAAAGGAACACATACAAATGGAAATACGTGATACCGCAGGTAATTTGGTGCGTGCCTTTAGTTCACAAACGGACAGTACATTTAAACAAAATCCCGGAGGGCCCAGAGCGGACCCTACTTTAACAAAGGAAACAGGAATCAATCGCTTTGTATGGAATCTTCGGTATCCTTCGATGACCGGTGTGCCAGGTGTTTATGTTGAATATAATTTTAATGGACACAAAGCCTCACCAGGTAAATACAACGTGCTATTGCGATGGAAAGACAAGACAGAATCCACTACTATAGAGATAGTGCCGAACCCTCTGTACACTACCGATGCCCAAACATACCAGGAGTATCATCAGTTGATGAGCACTATGGAGGGTGAGTTAAGCCGCATGCATAAACTAGTTACACTTATGTATGGTAAAATGGAACAAGTCAATCAGTTGATCAAAACGTTACCTGCCGATGAGAAATATACAGCTCTGAAGAAAGAAGGAGCGGGACTGGCGCAGCGTATGAAGTTATGGGATGAAGATATGGTGCAACGAAAATCCAAAGCATATGATGATGTGGAAAACTTTCCGAATAAGTTCACTGCAAATTATATGTTTATGATTAATCAAGCAGAAAGTGATCTTCCGAGAGTGACAAAACCCATCTTGGAGCGACTCAAAGAATTGAACACGATCTGGTCTGGCCTGGAGGCCAGGGCCAGTCAACTACTGGACAAAGATCTCCCTGCTTTCAACAAACAACTTTGGGAGTCAGGCATCGGTGCTGTCTGGTTGAAGTAATCTTTTGCCGAACGTCTAATTCATCAGGTCATCCAACACTCATCCGACTTGATGAATCAGTATAATAGTTGCCTGCATTCGTCTATCGAAAACACAGATTGGCCGAATGTCCACAACCCCGAAGAGATGTTATCGTTATCTTCACTACACTTAAATCAAAAAACTATGAAAAAACAAACTTACTTACTGGCAACCATCGTGTTGATACTTGCCTCTGCATTTACCATTATCCAATCGCAAGACTGGAAAATTGCTGAGGGGTACTCTATAAAATTTGATGGAGGAGATCCTTCCGGTGAATTCACAGGATTGAAAGCCACCATTCAATTTGATGAGAAAAATCTGGCAGCCTCCAAATTTGAAGCAACCATTGACGTTGCCTCCATCAACACGGGTAATGGAATGAAGAATACCCATGCCAAGAGTGCCAACTGGTTTGATGTCGAAAAATATCCAACAATTAATTTTACTTCTTCTGTGATTACCAAAACAAGCGATGGCTTTGAAGCGAACGGCACATTGGAGATGCATGGTGTGAAGAAAGAAATCACCTTGCCATTTACGTTTAGCAATAATACGTTTGCCGCTAACATGGAAGTCAACCGAATGGATTTTAGCCTTGATGATGGCAAACATCCTAAAATGGCACCCACCTTGAAGGTTTCCATTACTGTCCCCGTCACTAAATAATAACGCGTGACAAAAACAATTTTCATACAATCACTGGTTGCCGGGATATTGGCTGCGATAGCGGCCAATATCTATAACCAGATTTATTTCTTTGCCACACAAGTCAATTACTCGAATATTATCAATCCTGCCAGTCTGATTGGACTGAACCTCCTGGTATCCTTCGTGGCCGCACTGCTGTACTGGCTTTTCACTGCGATCTTCAAAACCAAGGGAGCCATTATCTTTAATTTTGTTTACAGTGTGGGGTCATTTGCTTGCGTGATCATTCCTATTGCGATCACTCTTCCGCTTACCACCCCTTTTCCTGAATTATTTCCAGGACTTGCTGTACCCATGGTCTTCTTCCCCGTCATTGCCTGGATGACGATTGACCCTTTGTTTAAGAAAAGTAACTGATAAATCAAGTCGCTGCTTTTCTTAATTGGTGAATGGTTTTGAAGCTTACTTCTGTCAACATTTTTCTATAGAACTTTCCTTTGTCTTCAATCCAATTGACACGATTCATAGGAGGACAGGAAGCCGCTCTTTTTCAGAGGTTAGGTTCCCTTTGTTGGTGGTCAAGCCGGTAACCTTCCATACATTGGTGGAAACCGCAATCCGATTTACTGTTGTGATGACACGCTTAAGTTCTGGTCTGACCAATACTGGTCTTCTTTAAAAGCAAATGGGCTCGGCCGATAGTCGCCTATCAAGTCAACGTTGGTTTTCTCCGGAACGGTTAAATCAAGACACCAGAATACACTATTGATAATCATCCTCCGGGTTCCTTCTGTCAAGAGATCAGTAGCAGCACCAAGCGTGGTAGTAAATACATTTCCCTTTTGTCCGTCCGGAAGTTGGTAACTCTTGGTCCATGCTACCGGCATCATTGGTTCATTGCGGTTAATTTTAATTTCTTTTCCATCTTTATCTTTTTCAATTTCAATTCCTGCCACATCATTATCTGTGAACCGCATTCCGTATAAAGAATCCTGCTCGTTGTATTCACCAATTCGATTAATCACCTGGCCTAACACGATGGGTTGTGAATCACTGGGAAGAGGAAGCCGTACTCCGTAAACATCGGTCGGGGCCCAGATATCTCCCTGAGAAATTCCATTAAGAATAGGATGCTTATCCATGCCAGGCGCGGCAACACCCCTTGTACTTTGATGTTTATGATTGCCATGATGGGAAATCCATTTTTCCCCCAGGATTAAGCGGCCAAATCCTTCATTCCATTCATCATTTCCGTCATAATAGTTACTGTAGTGTTTCCATTTCGATGTGGAATCAATCTTTGAGAAGTTAAATGCATGCGTAGCCGTTCTTATACCTATCACCGGCTTACCACTTTTCAAGTAATCATCAATGTATTGCATTTGTTCATTGGGCAATGCACGGAAGCGGGTAAAAATCACCATGAGATCGGCTGTCTTTAGATTTTCAAGGCCAGGTATGTTGTGAACATAGTTCGGATTGATAATCCCCGGTTTTTCAGGATCCTGCGCGAATAGTACCGTACAATTAAATCCATGTCGGGTCGATAAAATTTTAGCCAATTGAGGGAGCGCCTCTTCAGATCGATATTCCTCATCACCAGAGATTAGCACAATCTTTGCCCTGTCAGCTTTTCCTTCAAAGGTTAACCACTGTTTTATTTGAGAATCTGTTTCAACAACTTCAGTTTTTGATTGACAACTGTAGCACACAAAAATGATGATGCAAACAAACAGGTAGTGGAAAGCTTTCATGTTATTATAACTAAATCTTGGTAAGGAACTAGCAAAAAAGTATTATTAAATGGTTGATCTTTTCATTTACATATGCAAACTCGTCAAAAGATAAAAGTTTCAACGCTACTATGAAAACCAATTTTGATGAAGGCATTGGGGCAATATCATTCCACAAGATATTGGCAGAGTGATTTTGAATCTGATTATGAATGCCTTTTACGTTGCCAATGAAAAAGCGAAGCAAAATATAACGCGCGTGATTGTTCTCCCGTTTATTTTTTTGGAACATCTGCAATGGGTTTGAAAGGGCCATACTTATGCTGTGTTTCAGAAAAAATATCGGCATAAGGGCCAACGGGATGATCGATTGGTTTGGTGGTTACATCAGGCCAATCCAGTGATGTATCCTTATGAGGCCTCATCTGAGTGTTGATGTAAGCTGCAACATCCCAGGCTTCTTCATCAGTAAGCTTTGGATTTTGAAATGTAACTCCTTGTGGCATATTGTATTTTACATATTTTGCAAGGTTGCTGATCCGAAATAACCCAGCACCGTCATTGTAGCTGCCTGAATTCCACAAGGCAGGATAAACAAATTCATTTCCTTCAGGATTTAATTGTCCCCGGCCATCGGGTTGATGACAACTCTGGCATTTGTTATGGTACACAACTTTCCCTTTTTCAACGTCAGCGGCACGATTGAGGTAAGGAATATCTTTAAAGCCAGAGCCAATTGCCTTCTTTCCTTTCACTACGTTAGAGCCGATAAAATTTATATAGGCAGCAATAGCCTGCATTTCTTTACCCAGAGTATCAATGGCTTTTCCATTTAGACTTCTTTCAAAACAATCGTTAACCCTTTTATAAACATTTTCGGCCGTGCCACTTCTTACTCTGAATTTCGGATAAAGGGAAGCAACCGAACCATAGTTATTGCCGAACACCGCTGTACCTGCCTGGAGGTGACAGTTTTGACAATTCAATCCATTGGTGATTTGCAATACCGATCCTTTGGGGCCGAAATATCTGGACGTGTGAGCAATCAGTTCTCTTCCATATTGAACCATTTCTTTTTGTCTGGCATTGGTGATTGAGTTGATGTCTGCCGCTTTCCAAAAGGCTGTTTCATTCACTTCGGAAGGCGTATCCACTGAGATATTATTTCTTGCCCTTAATTGGTTGTAGAAAAAAAACACTACTATAAACATTGAAAGGCACCCGAAAATTAAGATGCAGGTAGTGATGATCAGCCGGTGAGCAGCTATGATTAATTGCTTTACTACATTTTCATTCCCCTCTTTACTCATTGGCAGACGAGATGTCAATCATACATTCTTTCTGAAGACCAAAATTAGTTAATTTGGTTCGCAACCACATTTCGTGACAATAATCACGCTGAATCAAAATAGAAATCATTCTTTCATACTACAGCATCATTTAATTTTGCACGCAAATGAAGTGCTATGGTGGTGGCAATCATTTTAGGGGTGGTGCTTTTCATTTTAGGGTGGATTCTCTTCATGCCGCTTGTGGTAGATGTGGATACAGACCGTCAGGATTATCGAGTCTACCAACACGGAACTGTTCGCTTTTGGTTGACGCCCGGATTTCAACCACGCTTGCGGATTTTAGGAATTTCGATCCCGATGAAGCGGGGTAAAGAGGTTCGCATGAAAAAACCGAGACAGAAAGAAAAAAGCGAACGAAAATTTCCTTTTCGAAATTTGCCGGATTTACTGAATGGCATTTACCAAAGTATTACAGTTCGTTGGTTTCGTCTGGATCTGGATACGGATGATGTAGTGTTGAATGCGCAGATGATTCCAGTATTTACTTTTCTCAGTCGCGGACCGGTGCAACTCACAGCCAACTTTGGAGGCCGGGTGTATGCCAGCCTTAGGGCCGAGTTGAAACTGTATCGTATAGGGTGGGCTTTTCTACTATTTTTCACTAAAAAATAAAACTATGGACATGAATTTTGAAACCATGCTTCAGCGGTTAACAGAGTTTATCCAGAAAGAAGCAAAAACGGAAACTGTGATTGGTGAACCCTTTCAACTAGGGGGATTTAGTTGCGTGCCAGTGATCCGGATGGGCGTAGGATTTGGCAGCGGGGGTGGCTCAGGTGATTCAGCAAAAACAGGAAAAGGAGAAGGAGGGGGGGCTGGCGTTGGGTTAGGCATTGACCCAATTGGTTTTTTGGTAACGAAAGAGGATGAAATTAGCTTCATCAGTACAAATCAAAGCAAAGGACTTTCCGCCATCTTCGAAAAAGTACCTGATTTGTTAGAGAAAATGATGTCAAAGAAAAAAGAAGCAGCCACCGTCTAACCAAAAGACAGAGCCGGCAAACAGCCGGCTTTTTTGTATCCTGGTTCGCGACTGCAGCACTAATTCAAGTGGTAAGTCATGCATTGAAGGGAAAGGGAACATTTGAGCAAACATTGGCGGTACTGGGTTTAAGCATCAGTGTGGCTATGTGGTGGAGGCTTAATCCGGTATGCGCGCTCTTTGTGGACTTGTTATTCCTCTATTTAATGGCCTTCTTCATACTGCTCATCAGTGGAGTACAGTGTTCATAAAACTAGCGTAGCTGCCGGCTGCTTCATTGGCACTCTGGGCTTTCTGGTGTTCAGTTGATATTCGTAATCTTCAACAGATAGTTTTAGTTGTCAGATCAATTCATCAGGCAACAAAAAGATCGAAGTAACTTTCCTACCCTTACAACTTTCTTTCATGCACTTACAGGTTGCCCAAAGAACTAGTATTTTTTACCTTACGTGTGGCTCAAGATTCACAACTAAAAAAATCATGGTTAAAACTATTTTCAATTTACTAATAGTTTGCATCGGTATAACCATTATTTCGTGCGAAAGAAAAGCAGAAAAAAATCTGACTGTCGAAATATCGGACAAAATAGTTAAAACTATATTGGAATCAATTCACGATCCAATTGAGAATTCTGGCAAGGTGGACTACAGCTCAAAAATTTCTGAACAGTCCTCAATGACCACGTCAGTTTTTAATAGAAAAGGTGCATTGATTAGTAAGAGCATATTTAATTCAATGGGAAATTTAGAGCGGAAGGTTACTCTCAAATTTGACGAAGGTGACAATAATGTTGAAATGAATTATTACAGTTCTAATGGATTACAATCAGGCAAAAGAATTAACAAATTTGACGACATGAACAAATTAATTGAAAGCAATGAATTTGATGCCAATGGGAAAATAATTAGCAAACAAACTACGGTAGTTAATAGCGATGGAAATAAGGTAACAATAACCTATATATTAATAAACGGAAGCTTTGTTAAAACATTAGAAAGTATCCTGAATAAGAATGAACATAATAGTGAGAATTATTATTTCACGGACAATACATTAGTAAGAAGGGATACCAGTAAGTATGATGGTAATGGAAATCGAGTTGAAACCATTCAATACGACCTTTTAAAGAATGAAAAAACAATTGCGCAGTATAAGTATGACAATCGAAATAACAACATCGAGCTCATGGTGTTAAATAACAATTTAATGATTACCTCAAAAGTAATCTCCACCTATGACGACAGGAACAACGTGGTGGAAACATTGACATATGGAATGCTGGGGAGTTTGACCAAGCGTGTAAATCACACTTACGAATATGATGATGCTTTGAACTGGACGAAGGACATAACTTTTGTCAATAGAAAGCCCGTTTATGTAACACTTCATCGAATAGAATATTATTAGTAGTCAGAGGCGTGATAAAAATCATTGCAAGTTTAAGTGAAGTCATTACGATTAATCAACTGATTACAAATCAATTATATGATTCATTTATAACTACTTCTCATTTGGATCATGATCAAAGTCTGGATGCTAAAAAGGAACAACGTTGGCTTGTCAAATAGCTGGTTCAAACAAAGAATCTCTCGTATTTTTTCGCTAAATTTCATGTCAATTAACAATACTATTCATACCTAAATAAAATGGATACAGATAAACAACAAAAAAGTAGCCCTAATGAAGGAACCATTCCTGAAAATCCCAGGAGAAATGGATTGAGCAGGAGGGTTTTTTTGAAAGGAGCCGGACTGACCACAGTTGGCGCTGTTGCTCTTCAGACAGGTGTTCTGGGCAATGCATTACCTGAAGAAACACTGGAGGAAAAGTCACTTGGACCAGATGCCGTACTGATCAAGTTAAAGGTCAATGGAAGGATGCGATCGCTTGCCGTAGAACCGAGAACTACGCTGGCCACAGCGTTGAGGGATTACCTTCAACTTACCGGAACTAAGATTGTATGCGACCGGGGTGCTTGCTCCGCTTGTACCGTGTGGCTGGATGGCAAGCCCATAAATTCATGCCTTACGCTGGCCGTTGAAGTTGTTGGACAGGAAATCACAACCATCGAAGGTATTGGAACCGAAGATGATCTGCATCCGGTGCAGCAGGCATTTATCGATCATGATGCCTCCCAATGTGGTTTTTGCACGCCAGGTATGATTATGACTGCAACCCATTTCCTTAAAAATCATCCCAGTCCAAGTCTGGAAGAAGTGAAAGTTGCGTTAAGAGGAAATCTATGTAGATGTGGCACACAGCCAAATGTTTTTAAAGCAACATTAGCGGCATCAAAAAAAATGTAAGCAAAGATGGATACGAAAAAAATAAAATTACCATTTGGGATTCCGGGTCACAATTTAGGAGAGATAGAACGTGAGGTTCCCGTAACCGAGCCACCAGCATGGCCCATTAACGAAAAACTTAAACATGTTGGTAAACCGATAAAAAGATATGATGCAATGGCCAAAGTAACCGGCCAGGCGAAGTTTACAGCCGATGTGCAACTTCCCGGCATGTTATATGCTAAGATCTTCAGGTCAAATACACCCAATGCAAAGATTACCTCGCTGAGCACCACCAGAGCTGAAAGTCTCCCGGGAGTGTATGCCGTGCAGGTGATGAAAAGCGATGACAATGAATTTCCTGACGTGAAATATGTGGGTCAACCACTTGTAGGCGTTGCTGCATCAAGTCTTGATATCGCTGAAGAGGCGATTAAGCTAATTGACGTAGAGTACAAGTACTCTGCTTTTGTCATTGATGTTGAAGAAGCACAAAAACCAGAAGCTCCGATCGTACATACTGTAAAGATTAAAGCTCAGACAGACGGAGGTGATGTGGGTGTGACCCATGATGGATCACAGACAAAAGGAAATATTGTAGGCCCATCAACCGGAAGTTTTCTGGGAGGTCCCAGGGGAAATCTGGAAGCGGGCTTCAAGGAAGCTGATGTTATTTTGGAACAGGTATACCGCACACAGGTACACACACATGTTCCCTTGGAAACACATGGCGTTGTCGTGGATTGGAAGCCCGGAAATATGACTGTCTATGCTTCTACGCAAAATACAGCTAGTGTCAGGGATGAAATGGCAGAGTATTTTGGTATTTCAAAAAGTGAGGTCCGTGTCATTTCTGAATATACTGGTGGAGGTTTTGGCGCGAAGCACAGTGCCGGAGTTTTTGGTCCGATGGCGGCCAAGCTTTCTAAAATGACTGGCAAACCAGTATGGTTAATGCTTGATAGAAAAGAAGAACATATAGCGGAAGGAAACCGGCCCAGTTCCATTCATTATTTAAAGATTGGGGCTAAGAAAAACGGAACACTTACTGCCATTCAGCAGCGTTCCCACGGGACAGCAGGAGTAGCCCTCGGTGCTGGAGTAGGTCACCTGGCGCAGGTAATCTATGAATGCCCAAATTTTGCCACGGAACAATATGATGTATATACCCATGCTGGTCCGGGAGCTGCCTGGAGAGCTCCTGGAAATGTGCAAGGTGCCTATGGTGTAGAGCAGGCCATTGATGAACTTGCCGAGAAACTGGGCATCGATCCATTATCCTATCGGGATAAAATTGATAAAAGTGAAATTAGAAAAATCGAGCGGCAAAAGGGAGCAGAAATGTTCGGATGGTCACGAAGAAAAACACCAGGTTCAACGGCTGGCCCAATTAAAAAAGGGTTAGGTATGGCGCAATCGACCTGGCCTAAGTTTGTAACGCTTGATTCCTCTGCCGAAGTACGTCTTCTTCAGGGCGGAGGAGTGGAGATAAGATCGAGTGTTCAGGATATCGGAACAGGTACAAAAACGATATTAGGTCAGGTTGTAGCTGAGGAACTGGGAATACCCGTGGAAGATGTCACCGTACTGATAGGGGATACTTACTTTCCAAGAGGTCCCGGTTCCGGAGGTAGCGTGGTGACGGGTTCGATTACCCCACCAGCTAGAAATGCCGCCTATAAAGTGAAACTGGAGTTGCTGGAGCAAGTAGCCAGAAAATTAAAATCGACAGCAGCAAATTTAGTGATGGAGGATGGAAAGATTTATGATAAAGCCGATGCCACTAAAACGATCTCCTTCAAGGATGCATTGAAAGATATGCGCACCAGTGAGATTACCGCTACAGCCTCCCGATCAGATGACTATGGAGGATTCCAACAAGAGTGGGGCTTAGCCTACGGAGACCTGGGTTCAGTCCAGTTTGCCGAAGTAACGGTGGATACGGAGACAGGTTTTGTCAAAGTGGATAAAATTGTAGCGGCACATAGTTGCGGACGTCCAATCAACATTGCTCAGGTGAAAAACCAGATCAATGGGGGAGTTATTCAGGGGATGTCGTATGCACTTTACGAATACAGGGTCATGGACAAGGCCACCGGCTTCATGATGAATGCCAACGTTGATCAATATAAGATGCCCTATAGCATGGAAATCCCGGAAATTGAATCAATCGTCATTGAGGATTATGGCGGAAGATCTTCAACGGATGCCTATGGTATTGGAGAGCCTGCCAACATCGCCTCAGCCGTTGCCATCGCCAATGCAGTTTACAATGCAATAGGGGTGAGAATCTATGAAATCCCTATGACCCCAGATAAAATACTTAAAGCTTTAAAAAAAATATAATTAGAAAGCCATGAATAAATTCAGTTGGTACGAAGCGAAATCAGTAGAGGATGCAGTAAGTAATGTCACCGCTACAGCCTCTGACATTCTCGGGAAAGCACCAAAAGAATCTTCAGTCATCTTTAAAGCTGGAGGTATCGATTTATTGGAATTGATGAAAGAAGGTTTGGTGAATCCGACCACCATCATTGGTATTAAAAACATTCCCGGGCTCAATAAAATTAGTTACGATGATAAAGCCGGTTTAAAAATAGGTGCTAATGTTACTCTTGCAGAATTGGAAAATCATGAGTTGATAAAAGAAAAATTTTATGCTTTGCATCTGGCGGTGGCACACGCGGGAACACCTCAGATCAGGAACACGGCCACATTGGGAGGCAATCTCGCCCAACGAACTCGATGCTGGTACTTTCGATCAATCGAACATCAATGTTATCGCAAAGGATCAGGAACTTGCTATGCACAGGAAGGGGAGAATGAGTTTCATGCCATTATGAAGAATAACAGTTGTGCCAGTGTGCATTCGTCTTCGGTTTCCACGGCACTGATGGCATTCAATGCCAAGGTTCAGATTACTTCATCAAACGGTAAAGCCAAAGAAATTGGGATGGAAGAATTTTTCGTTCATCCGGAAGTCAATAGCAAAAACGAGTCGGTGCTAGGCTCAAAAGATTTAATCACGGGTATCGTCATACCGCCAGCAAAACCGGGGACAAAGAGTTATTATATAAAACAAGGAGCACGTGAATCCCACGATTGGGCAATTGCCGATGTTGCAGTTGTAACTGAAATGTCTGGAGGAAAATGTAAAAATGTAGAAATTGTACTGGGTGCAGCGGCACCTGTTCCTATGAAAGCAGCGGAAGCTGCAAAGATGCTTCTCGGTAAGTCAATAGATGAAGCAATTGCAAAATCTGCCGGAGAAGCATCTATGAAGGGAGCTACACCACTGGCAGGCAATGCCTACAAAGTACCCATATTCAAAACCATTGTTAGACGAGCAATTCTTAAGACCATCTGATATGAAAAAAGTTGATCCTATCGATACAAAATTTTGCCGTTTCCTGAAAGCCAAAAACTCATTCGGCACCATGGAAGGAGGAGGTAATACCTGGTACACACATGCTGATGCCAATTCAATCTATTGGTGTATAAAATCTCTGGGGCCAGGTGGACCGGATAATGGACCCGTTGATCCCAGATTATGTGTCTCTGGTCGTAAATGCTGGCGATAAATCCGTTACCAGGCCTTAAAGGGGAAATCAAATTTTTTGAATGATTAAGGTAGCGGTAATTGGTTTTGGTTTCATGGGTATCACCCACACCCAGAATATTCAACGGAATAAAAAGTTAAAGCTTCAGGCAATTATCACCCGGAATACCAAAGGTATTGCTGCGAAGCTTAACGAGAAGACGGGAAATTTTTCCAGTGGGGAAATTGATGCCCAGGCAATCAGCCAGGTGCCAGTGTACACTTCGCTTCAGCAATGCTTGAAGCATGAACAGATTGATGCAGTACAAATCTGCGTTCATACCGACCTCCATTATGAAATGGCTAGGGAAGCCATGGAATATGGTTTACATGTTTTTTTAGAGAAACCCATTAGTCTTAAGATTGAAGAAGGAACGTCATTGATTCAACTTGCCCGGCACCGAAATGTGAAGTTCATGGTAGGCCATGTTGTTCGGTTCATGCCTGCTTATCAAAAGCTAAAGGATTGGATGGATAGCACTAAACTTGGTGCGCTAAAATTCATTTCGCTCACACGTTTTACGGGCATTCCGTCCTGGGGTCAGTGGGGAGAAAAGCAGCAAAAATTTGGATCCCCGGGAGGGGCCCTCTTCGATCTGGTTATCCATGATATTGATTTTTTGAACTATGTATTGGGAGTGCCCCAGAAAATTGAGTCGGTTTGTCTACCGGGTTCGTTTAGTGCGCAAGATTACATTACCGCACAATGGTATTATGGTGACGTGATGGCAAGGGTTGAAGGCGGAAATATATTTCATTCCAGTTTCCCCTTTCAGGCAGGATATATGGCGCAATTCGAAAAGGCCAGCGTAGTGTACTCTAGCTTGAAACCGGAATTTATTCAACTATGCAATAACGAGAAAATAGAATTGATTCCGGCTGGTGATGCCAACGATGGCTTCTATAACGAGATTGATTACTTTGCCTCGTGTATTAAAAATGATGTAGAACCAGTAGAATGTACACCTGCGTCTTCCTTACAAACCATTCAACTGTGTTACGATCATATCAAAAAGTAAGAAGAACTAGTCAGTACATTATCGAACATCGCATTGCCCCTTACGCATCTAATTATGAAAAGTGATTTAGCTCTACATGGAGGAAACCGAGCAGTAACAGGAACGTTCTCCTGGCCTATGTTTGATGATAGCGATGTACTAGCGGTGACCCAAGTGGCTCAAAGCGGAATGTGGGGTAATCCGGATTGCGGAGGCTTGGTTGAAAAGTTCGAAAAAGAATTTGCACACTATTGCGGGAGCAAGTATGCTATTGCCTGCGTCAATGGATCTGTTTCACTCCGACTTGCTCTTATTGCATCCGGTGTCAGACCCGGTGATGAGGTGATCGTTCCTCCGTATTCATTTATTGCCACGGCATCGGTAGTGATAGAGGCAAACTGTGTTCCTGTTTTTGTAGACATCGAACCAGATACCTACAATCTCGATCCTTTGAAAATTGAGGCAGCCATTACAAAACGAACAAAAGCCATCATTCCGGTACACTTTGCCGGACAAGCTTGTGATATGGACCGTATTATGCTGATTGCTAAAAAGCATAACCTCTTCGTAGTGGAAGATGCGGCACATGCCCATGGTGGAGCATATAGGGGAAAGAAGTTAGGAAGCATTGGCCATGCGGGTTCATTTAGTTTTCAATCCTCAAAAAACCTGAATGCCGGGGAAGGAGGGATAGTCATAACCAATGATGAAAACCTGTTTAATACGATGAACTCCCTGCGGAACGTTGGCCGCGTAAAAGGAGGTCAATGGTATGAGCATCATTATGCCGGATGTAATTATCGGATCACGCAATTTCAGGCAGCTTTATTGTCACAACAATTAACCCGGTTGGATGATCAGACAAAAGTAAGAGATGAGAATGGTCAATACTTAAGCAAGCTGCTAAAATCCATTAAGGGGATTACTCCTTTGACACGTGGTCATGGTGAGACAATACATACCTATCACCTTTATATTTTCAGGTACGACAAAACGAAGTTTAACGGAATGTCAAAGCAAGAATTTTCAGAAATGTTGTCAGCCGAAGGTGTTCCTTCTTTTATGGGGTACCCCAAGCCCATCTATAAGCAGCCGTTGTTTCAGAAAAAGAATTTTATGTGCTATGCCATTCCAGAGTATGTAGATTATTCTATGGTGCATTGTCCGGTAGCCGAGCAGGCTTGCTATGAAGAGGCCATTTGGATATTGCAACATGCTATGTTGGGTACAAAAGAAGACATGGAGCAGTTTGCCGGAGCCATCAAAAAGATCCAACAGGCCGTTGTGTCGTAAACTCAGTCAACATTCAGCCATCCTTGTATTGTTGAAGATTAAAATCAATGAAAAGTAATTCCTGTTATTGATAAGGTATATCTCTACGAGAAACAGTGAGGCATTCCGGTAGTATACCCGAGAAAAATTTAAATGCAAGATTGTTATCAATGTAGAAATATCATGGTGCGTGGAAATCAGTAGCTGTTGCTTTATGTAGAAAAGTCAAATGAATTCGCCAACCACCACATTGGCTTTGTCGAGAAAATGCATCACTTCCTCATCGGTTATCTGGGGAAAGCTCTCATAAAATTGTGACACAGACATAAACCGCAGCGGAAGAAGCATACAAATAAATTCATCTACTTCAGGATTAAGTAGACTATACGCAATGGAAGATGCGACAGGAACTGCCAGCACAATCTTTGAAGGTTGCTGGTGGCGAATGTTCCGCACGGCTGCAAGCATCGCATGCCCGGAGGCAATACCATCGTCAGTAAGAATCACTGTTTCGCCTTTCAATGGCAAAGGTTTCCGGTTCTTGTGAAAGAGGTCAAACCTGGTTTCAGCTTTGTCTTTAAGGTGGTGCACCTGTTGTTGAATGTATTTCTCAGAAACTGATTTATCTATGTATTGATCGAGTACAACGTCACTTCCACAGACTGCACCGATTGCGAATTCCTTTCTGAAAGGGTGAGGTATTTCCGTACTGATAAGGATATCAAAGGGCATGTGAAGCAACCGCCCAAGTTGATATCCGATCGGCATTCCTCCGGGTGCAATGGCCAGCACTACACCTTTTTTATTTTTATACCTCCTCAATTGATTTTCCAATAGAAACGAGGCATACGTTCTATCGTGAAACATCACTCTTCTATTTTGAAAACACAAGTAAGTTAGGTTTAGAGAAGCTATTTTTCAATGAGAGGGATTGGCCATGGCGATGACCTTAATCATTTGCAGTAGCCAATTCTCAATTCTTTTGCCTGATTCTCGTGTACTCTTAATAGGCAGGTAGCCTGCACGTGAGGTGAGTAACAACGGCACGAAGAACAAGTTACGGTATGCCCGAAAAAACGCGAACAAGCCTTCTGAATCTCCTTCAAGAGGCTCCATCAGGAGGGAAGTCGTTACCACTTAATTGAATTAATCCTTCACGGGTCATTTACGCAGTGGGTGGTTTGTTCTCACGTGAGCAAGCCATTCTGCGGTAAAAAATTGCGAAGTGTAGACCACGAAAATTTTAAGCCAGGCGGAAAATTGTTACATTTATTCTACTTACTAAACCTAAACCTCTTACTACTATGGAAGAAATGCATATCAACTGGATGGCTGTCCTTGTGGCGGTTGTGGCCAACTTTATTCTTGGTTACATTTGGTACACCCCGTTATTTGGAAAGGCGTGGGCGAAAGAGAGTGGATTTGACTCCACCATAAAACCTACCGGTGCGGAAATGGCCAGGGGGATGATCATCATGGTCGTTGGCAATTTTTTTATGGCCTTTGTTTTTGCTCATAACATTGCCGCGTGGAGTTATGTTCCCGGAGCCAAGGAGATGTCAATGATCGCCAACATAATGAATTCAGTAATCTTTACCTGGCTCGGTTTTTACTTGCCAGTGGATATCGGAGTTGTTGCGTGGGAAAGGAAATCATGGAAACTGTTCGGTATTAACACGTCTTATCACTTCATGATGCTACTCGTTGCCGCTGTGATTTTAAACTATATGTAACGGAAATCGAACTTTCCTTACTCGCGTGGCAGGAAAAACGAAAGGGCAACTGTTATAAAATTTTCTGCCATTGTTTTTTGAGGTCAACAATTACAGGTAGGTATTTCATGTTTCTTTTGAATTTGATAGCCCAACATTTTCATGGACTAAAATAATACCTACAGAATGAATAGATTATTCTCACCTTCGCCCATTCTGCAAAACCAGGGCCTCGCCATTATCCGCATTATCCTGGGCTCGCTGATGATTTTCCACGGGGAGGAAATCTTTCAACCCGAATTGATGAACACGTATCTGGAATGGGACATGTTCAAAGGTCCAAACGGAAAGTTGATGATTTATGCAGGCAAGTCTGCGGAATTTATAGCAGGCCTGTCCTTTTTTCTGGGCCTGTTTACACGGCTTGGCGCGCTCCTTACCATAGGCACATTATCGTTTATCACATTTTTTGTTGGACAAGGACGGTTTTGGTATGAAGATCAGCATCCGTTCATGTTCGTTCTGATGGGATTGGTTTTTCTTTTTTTCGGCCCAGGGGCGTGGAGTGTAGATCATCTCATCTTTAAACGAACTGATAAATCTGATCTGGCGTAGGATTGTTGGAGGCTTACATCCAATTGAATCCGGTCACGTAAAGGCAATAGGATAATCGGGTTACACTGTTTAACTTTTACGGCTTGAAAAGAAATAATAACAAACGCTAAAGTAAAATGCTCTCAATATGAAAACAGGAAAGAAAATCAACAGAAGAGAATTCATTAGTGTCGCCACTGCAACATCCCTGGCGTTTACAATTGTGCCTCGCCACGTGTTGGGAGGTGCAGGAGTAGTGGCGCCCAGTGATAAAGTTGTGTTGGGGTATATAGGCTGCGGAACTCAAGGTATGAGGGAAATGACCGACCTGATTGCACATCCTAGAATTCAAATTGTAGCAGTGTGCGATCCCAATAAAAAAAGCACAGATTATATCGACTGGTCGCCTGATGGAATCCGTAATGGAATCCGCAAAGCGCTGGGAGATTCTACCTGGGGTCAGGAATATAAGGGCATTCCGGGTGGACGAGACATTGGACAAGAGTTTGTAGAAAAGTATTATGCCAAAGACAAGAACAGTGCCTACAAAGGCTGTTCATCCTATACCGACTTCCGGGAATTATTGGATAAGGAGAAAGATATTGATGCCCTGAAGATCATGACTCCGGATCATCTTCATGCCACGATCTCTATTGCGGCAATGAAAAAAGGAAAGCATATTGTGATTCACAAACCCATTGCTAACCGGATGTCAGAGCTAAAACTTACTCTTGACACAGCCCGAAAGACAGGGGTGACCACACACCTTCTCGCCTGGAGCAAGCGGCCTGGAAATGATCTGGTGAAGAAATGGATTCAGGATGGTGCCATTGGAACATTAAAAGAAATTCACAATTGGTCGTATCGCCCGGTGTGGCCGCAGTGGACAACACTGCCACAAGATAGTCCACCTGTGCCCAAAGATTTTAATTGGGACCTATGGCTGGGCCCCGTTCCGGACAGACCGTATCATCCTAATTATACCCACTGTGTGTTTCGCGGTTGGTACGATTTCGGTGGTGGAAGTATTGCCGATATGGGCCATTATAGTTTGTGGCCGATGTTTCTCACCCTGGGCATCAATACCCCGGCCATCAGTGCCGAAGCCTATGCTACCACCACACGCACAATCGTGGATCAGGTAAGCAGGAACGTCCAGAATGATGTTGCTTTTCCGTATTCGAGCATCATTCGTTTTAAATTTCCAAAGCAAGAAACATTGCCTTCATTTGACCTTTTCTGGTATGATGGAGGAATGAAACCTCCCAACCCGGAGGAGATGGAAGTAGATGGAAAAGTATTACCTTCCGAAGGGATGATGTTTGTTGGCGATAAGGGAAAAATACTTGGCGGCTTTCGAAATGAAGATCCCGTACTACTTCCTGAAAGCGCGATGAAGAGCTATCTCGATGGCAAAGAGCTTGTAAAAGAGGATAGGGACGCCGGAGACAGCAATGATGTTTGGGTTGATGCTTTTCAAAATAAAAAACAGTCTCCGGGAAGTTTTCTGTTAGCGAGTGCCGTTTCAGAAACTATTAATCTTGCCGCAGTAGCTCTTCGCGCACGAAAAAAAGTGGTGTACGATACTACCAAAATGGAGATCACCAATGTGCCTGATGCCAATAAATTTCTCACAAGAGAATATCGCAAGGGGTGGGAATTAATGTAATGGACTAATTTATTTTAAACTTGATAACTCTAAATTCTACTATATGAAATCAATCTGTTTTATCGCGTCCCTGGTTTTATCTTTTGGTTTGTTGGCGCAGGAAAAAGCGCCCGATGGATTTGTTAGCTTGTTCAATGGCAAAGACTTCTCTAACTGGAAAGTGCCCGTGGGGGACAATGGCCATTGGAAAATAGTGAATAACGTAATCGACTACGATGCCGAAAGCGAAGGTAAGGACAGTAAAGACCTCTGGACAGAAAAAGCCTATAAAGACTTTGTCGTATATGTTGATTGGCGTATTAAGGAAACGCCATGGAGCAACCCTCACGTGCCTCTAATTTTACCAAGCGGTTTGCATAAATTGAATGAGAAAGGTGAAGAGATCAACATGATTGTGCCTGATTCTGATTCGGGCATTCTACTAAGGGGTGTTGGAAAATGCCAGGCCAATATCTGGTGCTGGCCGATTGGCTCAGGTGAAGTGTATGGCTACCGAATGGACAAGAAGATGCCACCAGAGGTGCTAAGGGGAGTGACCCCAAAAGTAAATGCTGATAAAAACATCGGTGAATGGAACACTTTTAAAATTACCATGAAAGGAGATAGGATGTCAGTTGAACTCAACGGCATAATGGTAATTGAAAACGCGTTACTTCCTGAAATCCCGGAGAAAGGCCCGGTAGGGTTGCAGCACCATGGGTCCAAAAAAGATGGGCAATGGAATAGCCCTCCAAGCCTTGTTCAATTCAGAAATATTTTTATCAAGGAAATCTAACCACCACAGAACTGATCCGTCACCTATCAATCCTATCCTTGTTGGTCAGGAAGGCCACCAAGGATAGGATGCGGATTTCAGTTGTCGTATCTTCTAACCCTTCGTGACCTTATGCCCGTTCATTTTCTAGGGTTGTGCGGCATATTGCTATTCCCTGCAGTACCCACCTTTATCAGATCCAACATCAACTGACTCCGTTATAACTGAAATCTCCTTACTTAAATCAAGCCAGGTCGAAACGATCAAGGTTCATCACCTTATTCCACGCAGCCACAAAATCAAGTACAAACTTCTCCTGAGAATCCTCACATCCATAAACCTCAGCGAGGGCACGGAGCTCTGAGTTAGAACCGAAGATGAGATCAACACGGGTGCCCGTCCACTTCACTTCTCCTGTCTTGAGGTCATGGCCTTCGAAAACACCCTCAGAATCAGTAGTGCCCTTCCAGGTCGTACCCAAATCAAGTAGGTTCACGAAGAAGTCATTGGTCAGCGCTTCTGGACGCTTTGAGAAAACACCGTATTTGGACTTATCAAAGTTCGTGCTAAGGGCACGCATGCCGCCAATGAGTGCAGTCATCTCGGGCGCAGTCAGCGTCAACAATTGCGCCTTGTCAACCAGCATTTCCTCTGCCGATGCAGTGTGTTTGGTCTTAAAGTAGTTGCGGAACCCATCTGCAGCCGGCTCAAGCACAGCAAATGATTCTATATCAGTTTGCTCTTGAAACGCATCCGCACGTCCAGGCGTGAAGGGCACCGTCACCTCATGACCTGCATTCTTTGCAGCCTTCTCAATGCCAGCACATCCGCCCAGTACAATCAAGTCGGCAAGCGAAACCATCTTACCTCCAGGCTGAGCGCTGTTGAATTCTATTTGTATACCCTCAAGAGCCTTTAGCACCTTCGACAGTTGAGCAGGATTGTTGACTTTCCAATCCTTCTGCGGTGCAAGGCGAATGCGTCCACCGTTTGCGCCACCGCGCTTATCAGAACCGCGGAAGGTAGATGCTGAAGCCCAGCCGGTAGAGACCAGTTCTGATACAGTCAATCCTGAAGTAAGTATCTTACTCTTTAGTGCAGCGATGTCCTTATCGTCAATCCGTTTATGAGTAACGGCTGGGATAGGGTCTTGCCATATAAGGACTTCTTTAGGTACCTCTGGTCCGAGATATCGAGTTAATGGACCCATATCACGGTGCGTCAGCTTAAACCATGCACGGGCGAAAGCATCTGCAAACAGATCCGGATTCTCGTGAAAGCGTCTTGAAATTTTCTCGTAGATAGGGTCCATTCTCAATGCGAGGTCGGTCGTCAACATAATAGGCGCATGACGCTTGGAGGGGTTGTGCGCATCTGGCACAGTATCTGCGCCCATTCCATGCTTCGGCTTCCACTGCTGGGCACCGGCCGGGCTCTTGGTCAATTCCCATTCATAGCCGAACAGGTTCCAAAAAAAATTGTTGCTCCACTTGGTAGGCGTGGTGGTCCAGGCGCCTTCCAGGCCACTGGAAATAGTGTTTTCGCCATTGCCGCTTCCAAATGTGTTTTTCCAGCCCAGCCCTTGCTCTTCAATGCTCGCAGCAGCTGGTGGTGGCCCAACGTACTTGCCTGGATCGGCAGCGCCATGGGTTTTGCCGAAGGTGTGACCTCCGGCAATCAGCGCAACGGTTTCTTCGTCATTCATCGCCATGCGGCCAAAGGTCTCGCGAATGTCACGAGCTGCCGCGAGCGGATCGGGTATTCCGTTAGGACCTTCCGGATTCACGTAGATGAGGCCCATCTGAACAGCGGCAAGAGGATTTTCCAGTTCGCGGTCTCCGGTATAACGATTGTCTCCCAACCACGTACTTTCAGAACCCCAATAGACGTCTTCGTCTGGCTCCCAAACATCATTTCGTCCTCCCGCAAAGCCGAAGGTCTTGAAGCCCATCGACTCAAGGGCGCAGTTGCCAGCGAGGATCATCAGGTCGGCCCACGAAATTTTCTTGCCGTATTTCTTTTTGATCGGCCACAGCAGCAAGCGTGCCTTGTCGAGGCTCACATTGTCAGGCCAGCTGTTGAGTGGCGCAAATCGCTGAGTGCCGGAGCCAGCTCCACCACGGCCGTCAGAGATGCGATACGTTCCCGCAGAGTGCCACGCCATACGAATGAAGAACGGCCCATAGTGACCGTAGTCGGCTGGCCACCAGCTTTGGGACGTGGTCATCAGATTGAAGATATCTTTCTTCACGGCTTTCAGGTCGAGCGATTTGAACTCTTCAGCGTAATTGAACGCCTGGCCCATCGGGTTGGACAGGAGAGAGTGCTGGCGCAGGATGTTCAACTTCAACTGATTGGGCCACCAGTCACGGTTTCGTGTGCCACCACCTGCGCTTTGCTTTAGAGGCCCGCCATGGAACGGGCATTCACCGTTCATATTTGATGCTTTTGTTGATGTGCTCAGAGATATTTTATTTTCCATTTTTATAGATTAATAAATTGTTAGTAATGGTAAATGATACCCTAATGATAAACTCTTTTAAAGACTGGTGCAATGACCAAAGTCATGCTATTCTCTTTTTCCTTTCCGTTTTCCATAAATGATATTTGAAGTGACGCATGATGATTAAAGAATTATTGAAGGTCAATTTTACCACGAGGTCTCAGATAAATCAAATTGATTATTTTTATATTAATATAGCTAATATCTATGACATTAACTCAGCTTGAGTACATCGTTGCCCTGGATACCAACCGCCATTTTGTGCAGGCCTCAGAGAAGTGCTTTATTACACAGCCCACCCTTAGCATGCAAATTCAAAAACTGGAAGAAGAGCTGGGTGTGAAGATTTTCGATCGGACCAAGCAACCCGTTATCCCCACTGAAGTCGGTACCCACCTTATCGCTCAGGCACGGATTATTCTACGCGAAGCAAACAGGATTCAACACATCATCCATGATCAAAAAGACAGCATGACGGGCGAGCTCCGGATTGGCATTATTCCGACATTAGCGCCTTATCTGTTGCCTCCACTCTATAAGCATATGCATGAAAAATATCCACAGCTTCATCTCATCATTAAAGAAACGATCACAGAAGAAGTAATTAGTGAGTTAAAAAGTAATCGACTTGACTGTGGTTTAGTGGTTACTCCTTTGAAAGATCCCTCTATTAAAGAAGATATACTCTTTTATGAGGAATTATTCGTGTATGTATCAAAGAAGAATGCCCTCTACGATAAAAAGTATGTACTGGCAAATGAGATAGATCCTGATCAACTGTGGCTGTTAGAAGAGGGGCATTGTTTTCGCTCTCAGATTTTGAATTTGTGTGAATTGAGGCAGCGTTCAGATTTCCATTTTAAATATGAAACCGGAAACATTGAAACTCTAAAGCGCATGGTGGATAAAAGTGATGGCATCACCATTTTGCCAGAACTGGCCGTGATGGAATTCAGCAAAACTCAGCTAAAACTGGTGAAGAGATTGAAAGAGCCAAGTCCTGCCAGGGAAGTGAGCCTGGTGACTCACCGGGACCACATTAAGACGAAACACATTAAAACCTTAAAAGAGGAAATCCTCGGGATAGTACCTAAACAAATGCAGAAGCTTCAAAATAAAAAAGTAGTAGAGATTAGTTACTGATGTTTACTTTCCTGGTGCTTTTAGCGGGAAGACGAGACAGATTAAAGAAAATTTTAACTTCGAAAGATAGAAATCTTTTTTACTTTGCTGAGTTGCTTATCTTTAACCTATGATAAAAAAATCATTTGAACTCATCATCCTAAGTGCAATTATGTTTGCCCTGACCTCATGCTATGGGAAGAAGGAAGAGAATGTTCAGGAACAGAAAAAGAATACAAGGAAGGTTTCCATCGGGGAAATTGAGACGGGAATAAAGAGCTTCATTCAAAAGAAGACAGCAGAAAATGGCGGATATTTTCAGGTTCGCGATCGGGGACAGGACTTTCGTATGAAACTTGTTCGGGTACATACCGAATACCTGGCTAACCTGGGTCCGAAAAGTCATTTTGCATGTGTCGATCTTGCCGATGAAAGCGGTGATGTGTATGATGTAGACTTTTTTCTTACTGGAGAACCAGGAGCAATGAATGTAACCGAGACCAGCGTTCATAAACTAAATGGCAAGCCTTACTATGCGTGGAAACAGCGTCAGGATAAAACGTGGAACCGTGTGCCCGTAAAGGATGCCTCCACCCGCTTGCTGGGGGTAATAGAAGGAAGCGATTCATTTGAATTTTATTATCGTGCTGAACTACCAGAAATCAGTGGAGATGCAAAAATGTGGATACCTATCGCAACGACCGATAATTACCAATCGGTACAAATAACCTCCATGAAAGTACCCGTTGAATACAAATTACTTAAGGATAAAGAGTTTAATAATACCATCATGTATCTCGAGCCGCGCGCTTTGCAAAGCCAAAAAATAATAGAGATTACATATAAGGTGAAGCGTATAGAAAGGGGACCTATGGATGAAACAGGACCTGTGCATGACAGGTACCTGACGGATAATCGATTAATGCCGGTAGGAGGTCGCTTCTCAGAAGTTGCTAAAGAAGCTACAAGGGGGCGCGATGAAAGCGCACTCATGAAAGCCCGGGCATTGTATGACTACATCATTGATAACATGCGTTATATGAAGTATGGTAACTATGGGAGGGGTGACGCCAATTACGCCTGCGATGTGCGAACAGGAAATTGTACAGAATTCCATTCCTTTTTTATTTCACTCGCCCGGTCTTCCGGTATTCCTGCACGATTTGCCGTAGGCGCGTCCATTCCTTCCGAAAGAAATGAAGGCGGCATTGATGGTTACCATTGTTGGGCAGAGTTTTATGCAGAAGGTAAATGGTGGCCAATTGATATCAGTGAGGCCAATAAATACACCGCATTGGCCACCTATTATTTTGGCCACCATCCAGCCAATAGAATTGAATTCAGCCAGGGTCGCGATCTCAAGGTTGAACCTGGTCCTGCATCAGGGCCTATTAATTTTTTGGCGTATCCCTTATTAGAAATCAATGGCAAGCAAGCTGTCACGAAAACAACATTTCTATTTAAGCGACCCAACACTCCAACCTTATAAAGGAAATCACTGATTTTTAGTGGAGTCTGCAGGATGTTCTGTTGAATCCGCGGGGTGCTCCGTGGAATCTGAAGGATGTTCCGTGGAATCTGAAGATTGCTCTTCGGTAGCTTGTTCTTCAGTATTGCCTTGTTTGCCACAAGAAACAATGGCCGCAGCCGAAATTAAGGCGAGGAAAATAATCGTTGCCAGTCTTTTTTTAAATTTTAACATAATATGTAGGTGATTAGGTTTTGGTTATAAAATTGAATCTAAGATAAGACTTTTGATTGAATATTTATAGTAAAAGTTATATAATGGTCATGCGCCTGCCCAGCCGACTTGTCTGCCGGAACATTGTGCAGGCTGAAATGTAACCAAAGGCAGGTGGCGCCTATGCTTCATCGAGATTAAATAGCCCTCCTACACTACAGGGCTGGCTTGCTGGGTTTCGTGGTAGGCAGCGCACTCCCGCAACAAGTGCGTGACAGGTCTTTGCCTGTGGTCATTGTTGATATCATAATTTTTACTGCCAATGGTGTGAAACTTTATATGACGATTAGGCAAACTACTGAATCCCCGGCTCATCACTCAACTGATCGATCATTTTCTTTCCGGTGTGAACTAATCGCGTAAGTTTTTCTGTACTGTAATCTCTCTTTTTATAATCAGGATTATCAATGAAGGTGGCTAATTGAGTTTCGAAGACCATCCATGAAGCTTTTATTTTCTTGTCGGTCGACTTTGTTACGCGCTCGCGCAGGATTCTTATTTTTTCAAAATCAACAATACCTTCCCTCAGTTTCTCATAGCGGATGCTGCTATTCCCTCCCGGATACACGAGGAAGCAATCCCCGGCAGGCCATATGGTATGCCGGGCATCACGCATAGGATCTTCGGGCCATGCATCAAATGCCCATCGCAAAAATCCATCATAGCCATAGGCAGCAGAATACCAACTTAGAAAACGGCCTTCGATGGGAGGCGAAAAAAGAAAGTTGTTGGGCCGGGGCGGTGTGCAACATACATAGTACGTAGTGGTAAAGCCCTTCGCCTGTCGCTCTTTCAGTTCTTTTGCGTTTGGCTCACTGCTGATGATGACCGAATAATCATCCAGTAGAGCGTTCAACTCCGGATGCCAGTCACCTGCATAGGTGATCTTCCAGCTTTTGGAGTGCTCCTTCATTACACGGACTGCTGCGATGGTAATGTTAAGCGGGTTTTCATTGATGCCCAGGTACGTTTTTTCAAACCATCCCTTTTTTTCCAGGTGTGCTTTGAGGTCGGTAAGAAAGATATTCCAGAAATCTTTAAATGCTTGCGTTTCCGGAGGCCATACGGCATAGACATAGTTACCAGATGCTTCATCCACGTAACGGAAACGATGTCCCCACGGCAACGGAGTGTAAATGGTGATTGCCTCGCGAACGCCCGCTTCCATGCAGAGTTCAACGTATTGATCAAAAATAGTGTAGTCAAACTTCCAGGAACCATCTTTTCGTTTAAGCCACTCAATCATGTTGCCTTCAATCATGTACGAATTATCCGTCCAGGGAGAATGTACCGCATAGGTGGTAATGAATTTACCCCCGGCATCAGCATATAACTTCATATGTTTTTTCAACAACATCATGTGTTCTTGCGACCACGGCTCCACGTGATAGTACTCGGCAATGACCCAGGGATTCTGCCATAAGTCGAGTCTGAATTTCCATTGATCAGGCTTAGGCAATACCGGTTGCTGAACTTTTATTTTTAATTGAAGTGTCGCTTCCTGCTTTTCACTTTTCACCACGAGCGTGCCTGTGTAGTTGCCAGCCACGGTTGCTTCAGGAATATCGAGTGAAAGCCAAACCGGTCGTGTGGTTTTTCCAGGAAGGTCAAATCGCTCAAATGTTTCAAAGCGGTCGGGAATGAGATACGCGGTGTCTTTGGTTATTACATCACAACTGGCACTGGTGGATCCATACGGGTAATTGGAGAGAACAAAATGCACCAGGTTCAGTTTCAGATTGCCGGTGCTGAGGGTATTACCTTTTCCATCGGCAAGGTCTTTCAAATGAAAACGTATCTGCTCCAGCGTATCGGGAGACCATAGGAGGATTTGAGAGTTCAGTCGCTCCCCTCTCCAGCCTGTTTCTTCCCATGTGTCGCTGGGTTTATCGACCGGGACTTCACGTCTCATATACAATTGATCGGTTGACCCGAAGGAGACATTTAATCCGGGTTTTTGTTTTGTCCAATGAGCAGCATCAGACGGAACATCAAACGTAAATTCAGTTTGATAATGATGGTTCGGCAGGGGCACTTTCGAAGGATCGATCTGACTTTTCTTTAGTTGTGCCAGCGCGGGCGATACTAAAACCGACAAGCAAAGAATGAATATGTTTTTTCTCATGGACGGAACTTAAATAGTTAAGCAAGAAAACCTTCTTCCTTAGTGAAGTAGCACAAAATTATATGAATGGCGGACAATCGGTGCAGTCCAACCAACATTTACCTTTTTCATCGCATTGTTGGTGTCCCTATAGCTTGTATCAGGTGTCACATTTGCTTTTCCAAGCATTTATTTCTAAACTCAACTTCAAGAATAACGAATCCATTGAACTACACTATCATGAGAATCGCAACATTTCTGTTTGTTCTATTCTCATTTCTACAGGGTAACGCCAGTTCACGCATTACCGATCCTTACGCATGGATTAGAATAAATCTTCTGGGATATAGACCGGATAGTCATAAGGTAGCGGTGTGGTGCTCTGCGAAAGATCAGGCTATTGATAGCTTCCTGATCATCGATGCCGCAACACAAAAAGTGGTTTACACCGGGAAGGCTGGCAAATCGTTTGGCCCTTACGGACCATTCGCGCAGACCTATCGTTTGGATTTCTCTTCTTTTAAAAGGCCTGGAAGATTTATGGTAAGCGCAGGAGAAGTGCAGTCGCCAGAGTTTATTATTGGCGAAAATGTGTTTGACGGTGCGGCTGATTTTTGTTTGCGCTACATGCGACAACAACGAACGGGCTTCAATCCATTTCTCAAAGACAGCTGCCACATACGTGACGGCTATGTACTATACGGGAAAAAGGCGGGCATCAAAGACAGCACCTACTTCGATGTAGTCGGAGGCTGGCACGATGCGAGTGACTACTTGCAGTATTCGACAACTTCGGCCAATGCAACCTATCACTTACTGGCAGCCTACCGGGATTTTGCGCGTGTCTTTACCGACCACAAGCTCGCTAACGGACTCGATAGCCAGAATGGCCTTGCCGATGTGCTTGATGAAGCGAAATGGGGACTCGACTGGCTTCTGAAAATGCATCCCGAAAAGGACATCATGTTTAACCAGATCGCAGACGACAGGGACCATATCTCCATGCGCATTCCCAGGATGGACAGCGTGTATGGCCGAGGTTATGAACGCCCTGTCTATTTTATCGATGGCGAAGTACAACAACGTGGAAAATTTCTGAATAATACCAAAGGCACTTCTTCCACAGCCGCAAAGTTTAGCAGCGCCTTCGCCCTCGGTGCAAAATTATTTTCTTCGCTTGATCTCAATTTTAGTAAACAGCTCTCAGAGAAATCCTCCACTGCGTATCAATACGCATTGAAAAAGCCTGGCGTAACACAAACGGTTTCCGTAAGATCGCCTTATATCTATGCAGAAGACAATTGGGTTGATGATATGGAGCTTGCGGCTGCATCCAACCAATTTCTTCCGGAAGCCATTTCGTACGCGAGGCAGGAACCCGTCACACCCTGGTTGGGCGCTGATACTGCCAGCCATTATCAATGGTATCCGTTCCTGAATGTTGGTCACTATGAGCTTGCCAAACAATTGAAGGGAAGTGATCGGGACACTATTGTCAGTTACTATAAAACAGGAATTGACTACGTGCTAAAGAAAGCAGAGAAAAATGCTTTCGCCCGCGGAGTTCCTTTCATCTGGTGCAGCAATAATCTGACTACTTCATTTGCCATCCAGTGCTTATGGTACAGGCAACTCACCGGTGATGATCGCTATGAAGCGATGGAGCAAGCGAACTTTGACTGGCTCTTTGGATGTAATCCGTGGGGGACCTCAATGGTTTTTGGTTTACCCTCCTGGGGAGACACGCCCGTAGATCCTCACTCTGCGTTCACGCATTTGAAAAATTATCCAATAAACGGAGGTCTGGTGGACGGGCCTGTTTACACAAGCATCTATAAAAACCTGATTGGAATCACGCTTAACGATACCGATGAGTATGCTCCATTTCAAAGTGACCTGGCCGTTTATCACGATGACTATGGAGACTACAGCACCAACGAGCCTACGATGGATGGAACGGCATCACTGATTTACCTGCTTGCAGCTAAGCAAGGTGAAACGCGAAATAAATTTAAGGTAGAACATGGAGCCATAACCCGTGGAGACTCAAAGGAAAAAAACATCGCGCTCGTATTTACCGGTGATGAATATTTCGAAGGCCTACCTGCGATCACCAACACGCTAAAACAACATGGCATTAAAGCTGGCTTTTTCCTGACGGGCAGATTATATGAAAATAATAAGGCTCGCAGCTCAATCAGGAAACTTATCGCTGACGGACATTATCTGGGACCGCATTCTGATAGACACTTACTCTACAACGATTGGGACAACCGGGACAGGTTGCTCGTCACGAAAGATTCTCTGATAAGGGACCTCGATAACAACTACAGAAAAATGGCTGGGTTGGGAATAAAACACGACCAGAAATTTTTTATCCCGCCTTACGAATGGTGGAACAACACTGTGGTGACCTGGTGCAATGAAAAAGGCATTCAGGTAATTAGTTTTACCAGTGGCATTCCTACCCAAGCTGACTACACGTATCCCGAAATGGGTAAAACATATAAATCGAGTGACACGATTCTGACAAAACTATTTGAAAAAGAATATGACACCGGTATCAATGGCGCAATAATCCTCGTGCACATTGGCACCGATCCAGGAAGAAAGGACAAACTTTATGATCGTTTGCCAGAGTTAATAGACAAACTTAAAGCCAGGGGATATCAGTTCACGCGAATTGATGCAATGCTTGAGTAGGTATTCGGAGATATCAATTCGCTAACTGGCTGGGGACTAATCCGGCTTCAAAAACTCACTTTTGACATAGAGTAGTCTGCCTTTGAAGAGGCCCGTCAATACCTTCACTCTGTAAACATAGGTTCCTTCCAATCTAAGCACCCTGGTGGTAACCGGCAATAGCTCGTGAGACCCCTTCTCAACATCAGGATCAACCTTGGGGCCCTTACGTTTTGCGATAACAGAATCGGGTAGATCTTCCAAAGGCTTGTAATAGGCTTTGCAGGATTTTATGACTTTATACTCCTGTGCAAATGCCATTTGCGAAATGAAAAGGAGCAGACAAACAGAGGGAATGATCAGAATTCGTTTCATAAAGAATTTCGTTAATTCAGATAGTGCTGACCTTATGTTATGTGGAACAATGGTTTAGCTATTTAGGTTTTTACTGTCTCCTAAATTACGTCTTTTCTTCCGGGTTTAGCGCCATGAACCTGGCCATCTTTATTGGTTGTTCAGAAAAAAACACAGGGGAGGTAGGATGGCGCCTGCCCGTCCGATTTGTCTACCGGAACATTGTGCAGGCAGAGGTGACAGTCCAATCTCCATCAGAATTCATGGTGACCGTTTCGGATTCAAAGAATAGGTGTCAGCCTTCAGGAAGGTCAATTTCAAAACATTTTTTGCATCATTGCATCGGGTCAAAGCCGTTCAGGTTGTCTTATAGCCAATCGCCCAAAGTTCCAGTCCATAGGAATTAGAGCGATCCAGAGGTAACAAACAACTAAAAAAATCAAACATGAAAAATTTCAGAATTATTGTAGTAGTAGCCGCCTTGTATGCCACTTCTCATTTGAGCCTGGCGCAAGATCATCACGCAACGCTCCACATCAACCCCAGGTGGGATGAATGTTCCTTTCAACTTGACCCCTCATTAACTCAGGAGGCCTGGCATCAATTCACAAGGGAAGCAGGATTGGTTGCTTATTTTCGGCCACTTACCGATGCCAAACCAATGGGAAAGTGGAATTTTGAAGTATCGACACTAATATGGGCAACAGCTTTTGACGATACTGATGCAGCCTGGAACGATACGTTTGTTCATCCCGATTCTAGCCATTGGTTGAAAGAGGGGCCACGGTTGGCGTTTCCAGGATTGACAGCCCGTGTGGGTATCACTGACAAACTGGATGTGGGTTTGTATTTTACTAAGAACCCCAACGCCAACTATGGGTTTTGGGGTGGTCAGCTTCAATACAATCTTATTAATAATCTGGAGAAGAAATGGTCTGCTTCTGCCCGCATGAATTTTAGTTCATTGTACGGACCTGAAGATTTAAAGTTTAATATCTATGGTCTGGATGTGATCACAAGCAAGGAGTTTCCGATTTATTCTGATTGGGCTTCCGTATCACCCTATGTGGGCGTTTCGACTTATTTATCAAACTCAAAGGAAACAACGGAAAAAGTTAATCTTCAAAATGAACAGGTAGTGGGTGGGCAGGCAATGGTGGGTGCTGTTTTTAAGCTTTCTGTCGCCAGGATAGGAGTAGAGTACAACTTGGCAAAAAATAATACATTGTCGTTCAAGATTGGAGTTGCCTTTTAAAATCCAGGCCGCTGAAAAAACTGCAAGCCGAAATTCACTAAATTTCTTGCATGAATATTCGTGACCTAGTTTTTTCAGCGGACCTTAAAGCGTTGCATACTCTCTTAAGCGCTCATCCTGAATTAGCCAACAGAGAAATTTCCTTACCGGATAATCCGGCAACCGCGCATCCACTACATCGTATTTGTGATGGCGTTTATTGTGGATATTATTCAGAAGAAACCGGACTGGAAGTAGCGAAACTATTTTTGAACCATGGAGCCCATTTGAATGACATCCATTTGGAAGGAATAGATTCACCACTGACCGCAGCCTGTAGTTTACGATGTGATCAACTTGCGCTTTTCTATATTCAACAAGAGGCTCTCATCGATCACAGAGGTTGTCATGGTGGAACGGCCTTACACTGGGCTTCGTGGTGTGGCCGGGATGTAGTGGTGGATAAGCTGGTCACCCTGAATCCTGACATCAATCAACTGTGTATTGACTTTAAATCCACAGCGTTATTCTGGGCCATTCACGGATACAAATTTGGGGAAGAGGATAATTGCCATCACCAGGTCAATTGTGCCCGCATACTTCTCGATCATGGGGCAGATCTTTCCATTCCGAACTTTGAGGGCTATCTCCCAGTACAACTTATTGAAGATGGCGATAAAGAATTTCTTGAATTATTCCATAAAAGATGAATTAATTAATCCGCCCTATAATGCGTGAATGAGTAAGATTCATTTTTCGACAAGCAATTGAGAAAATGGAACAATAATCTCCAAACGTAGTGGCTTGGGCCAAAGGCAGAGGGTGGATGCAGACCTATCAGGTGCCAACAACTTTTCTGAAAGTTTTTACGTATATTAACTGCAATTGCGAATAATATCTATGAAGAAAAACATTTTAAAAGGGTCGGTCATGTTTGGAAGGAGAAATACATTGACGAAAGTGTTTTTGTGCCTGCAATTGATCATGGCTTGTGTCTTCATTGTCACCTCGGTCATGTTTACTCAAAATAACAGCTATCTGGAGAAGCGACCCTGGGGATACAATAATAGAGAAACATTATTTGCCTATTTCCCCAACCAGGCTGCTTACGAGAAGTTGATGGCGTTAATGTCTCAGGATCCAGATGTTTTATCCATTTCCGGTTCAAGCCATCATCTTGGCAAAAGCAATGCAACAACTGTTTTACGTTTTCCAAATCGTGAATATGAGGTTGATCAATTATCGGTAGACGCAACGTATTTTAAAACGATGGGGCTTGAACTTAAGGAAGGTCGTGACTTCAAAGACCACGAGGGAAGTGATAAACAAGCTGTAGTAATAAATGAGGTTCTTGCCAAAAACATATCCCAATGGAAAAATCCACTGGGTCAACTATTCAGGATCGACAGCATCCAATATGAAGTAGTCGGTGTACTAAAGGATTTTCATAATTACAATTTCTCCAAACAAGTCAGGCCAATCATTTTCAGAATAGCGGAAAAAAAAGATTACCATTATTTATCCATAAAGGTGAGAAGCGGTTCTGAAATCGAAACTTACAAAACGCTACAGGCAAATTGGGCCGGGCTTTTCCCCGAGATTCCATTTGAGGGCGGCTTACAAGAGGACGTCTGGGGTTTTTACTATGAAGAGATCGCCATTTATGGCCTGGTCTGGAGAGTATTCGCCTTTATTGCAGTGTCGTTAGCTATTCTTGGATTATATGGGCTGATCCGGTACAACGTGGAAGTGCGGACCAAAGAATTCAGTATCCGAAAAGTGCTGGGTGCCGGACTAAAGAACATTGCGGCCAGCATTACCAATCAATATATGATTTTGTTTGTGCTTGCGCTCACCATTGGCGCACCACTCGGTTATTTATTCGGTAACTTTCTCCAGTGCTATTATAGCGGTCGTAATAATGATCTTCGTCTTATTGATCACCGTTTCTATGCAGATAAGAAAGGTAGTGAGGGTCAATCCAGTGAATGGATTGAAAGTGGAGTAGGGTCGAATGATAGGATTAAAAAGTCGAATAGATTTTAGGTAGCGGAAAGGAAGAAAGATACAATACCCACAATAACACACCATGATAAGCACCAACTTCCACTCGTTAAGAACAATCGTGATATTTATTCTGATCTGCCTGATAGCATCGTGCAACACCAGGCAGAAAGGATTCTTTATCATAGAAAGTGAAGGCACCAAACTGAAAGTAGAAACGGTTACCGATAGCATCACCATTCCCTTTGGTATGGACTTCTTGCCAGACGGTCGATTGCTTGTGACTGACAGAGCCATTGGAAACATGGTAGTGGTTAACACAGAAACAGGAGAGAAAGAATTACTGCAAGGCGTCCCTGGCGTAGTGGGCCAGGGCGATGGCGGCCTGCTCGACATTTTGGTTCACCCTGATTATGCAACTAACGGCTGGATATATTTTTCATACAGCAAGGGCGATACCACTTCTAATACCATGGTGGTTGACCGTGCTAAGTTAGACGGACTAAAACTGGTTCAGCGAGAAACATTATTTACTGCCCTGCCATACTATAAGAAACCGCTTCATCATGGTTCGCGCCTTGTGCTTAAAGATGGTTATCTTTTCATAGCTATGGGTGAAAAAACGGATTTGAAAGATTCCGCCCAACGATTAAATAATCATTTGGGCAAAGTACTGCGCATAAAGGAAGATGGACAGCTACCTAAGGATAACCCATATGTTGATGCCCCAAATGCCAAACCGGAAGTCTGGAGTTACGGGCATCGCAATCCAAACGGTTTAGCATTAAACCCGGCTACCGGAGAATTGTGGGAACACGAGCATGGCCCCATGGGTGGCGATGAAGTAAATATCATTAGACCAACGGTGAATTATGGATGGCCCGTGATAACCTACGGACTAAACTACGACAGCACCCTCGTTGGTGAAGGCATAACAGAGAAGGAAGGAATGGAGCAACCCGTTTATTATTACAAACCCTCTATTGCACCGAGTGGCATGCAGTTTTATTCTTCTGATGTTATACCCATATGGAAAGGTAATTTATTCATTGGTGCCATGGCGTTGAAGCACTTGAACAGACTGGTCATTGAAAACAATAAAGTGATAAAAGAAGAACGTTTGCTCACCGATAAAAGCTGGCGCGTGCGCTCGGTGAAACAAGGACCAGATGGCTATTTATATATAGGCGTTGATGGAGGAAAGATTCTCCGGATTATGCCCAATTAAATTGGCGTACGGAAAATAAATATCCGTCTAATTCGCGAGTAAGAAGAAAAACCACAAGGAGAGGATTATGGCCTGAAAAGCAATGCAAAATTTACCAACCATTAAAAATCAGTTAAGCAGCAAAAATTTATTTGATGCCTTTAAAAGGCAATTGGTAAAGGATTTTGAACAAAGTAACTTTCCGGCCGATTTTGTGAAGGCCCTTGAGCCAATTTATATTAGTATCCATGGAAAGATTGCGTTTGAACTACAGCGCAGCGAAAAAAAATCCAATTTTAATTTAATGCAATTGCTTTACCGAATTGATATTAGTGAAGCTCAATTAAAAAAGTACTTGAAGGATTATAAAAGCGGAAATCATTATAATGTAATTGCGGAATTAATTATTAAACGTGTATTACAAAAGGTAGTGTCAAAGCAATTCTATAAAAACAATGAAAATTCGTAATGGCTTCTCTGATAGATGATCGGTGGTGAATCAATATTGAAGTCGTTCGTTTGCCGGAATCTATAAGTTATTTTTGACAGCTTGCCTGTGGTTGGTGTTATCCACGATCTATTAAGTCTGGGATCGGTCAGTAGCCAAATCAGCTCAATTATATAGAAATCAAGCACAAAAAATAAATTGTTATAACAATGTTATAACTTTATCCGTATATTTGAGTATGATTAAAACATTAACTTCGGTAGGAAATAGCAAGGCTGTTATTTTACCTTCTGAAATGGTTAAAAAATACAAACTCGAAAGGGTTGTAATCGAAGAAACAGACGATGGAATATTGATACGCTCCGCAGTGCAGAATACTAATTTTCAAAAAGCCATCGAAAAATTGAGGAAAAACAAAGCGGCTCTTTACAAGAGAATAGAATCTCAGGCTAACGATCCTGAAACTATAAATTACTATGATAAGAGTGCTAACAATTTCTCAGATGTTGATCTTGACATACTTGAAGAATGAAGCATGCTGAAGTATGGTTAGTTGATTTTGCTCCAAAAGTTGGGCAAGAGATCGATAAAGTAAGACCGGCAGTAACTGTGAATCATGATAGCATGGGAGCTCTCCAATTAAAAGTTGTAGTTCCTATTACGGATGCAGTCCGTTCAATTCGAGATTGGCATGTGCCACTCAATCCATCAAAGGATAATGGTATTTCAAAAAAAAGTGCTGCGGATTGCTTTCAGGTTAAATCAATTTCAAAAGAAAGATTTGTTAAGTACCTGGGTTCCCTGTCAACTAAGGAAATGGAAGAGGTAAAACTAGCCCTGATCAAAGTACTGGATTTACTTTAATAAAAGACAATTGAGTTATATAATGGTCATGCGCCTGTCCCGCTGGCCGCGCTTCGCGGTAGGCAGCGATCCGCCAGTTGGCGGATGTTGCTGTTGGGTGTGCAGCATTACCATCTTTCAATTACAAGTTCTTGTATGTTATTGAAATGCTTATCGCTTGTAACCAATGTTAAGCGATGTTGTTTTGCCAATGCAGCAATCCAAATATCATTCTCAGGTATCGGAGTTCCTTTAGATTTCAGGTAACTTTTTACAAAGGCATAATGACGGGCAGTATCGAGATCACAATCTGTAATTATTGAAGTTTGAGCAAATTCCTCAATTCTCTTTCTATTCGACTCTTTTTACTGGATTGCTCAGCCCCATAAAACAATTCTCCAATTACAACACTTGGAACGGATATAACGCCTGATTGAGATTTAATTCTTTCTATAATTGAAGGCTCACTTGCAAAAAGACCGATAACGATGTTGGTATCGATCAAATAATTCTTACCGCTCATTCTTATCAATAGTTTCGCAACCAGCCTCGATAGCTTCGCTCATTTCACGAATTGATTTTGCATCCAGGCTACCAGCAAATTGTAAGAGCTCAGGTTGACTTCGTCTTCTTGTTAGGAGTGATTTAATATAGGCCAATGCCTTATCTTGCTGCTCTTTACTGAGCAATTCCAAATTTTTAAGAAACTCATTTTCGAAGGATTTAGATTGCATGTTCTTATTGACGGATTTTCTATTGCCAAAGATACAGTTATTAGGGATTTTAGTTTGATTAAAGCAAGGTCCCGATAGCTATCGAGATGACTTACCCAATCTTCATAGAAAGTTTTTTTAGCGCAGGCTTTCAATAGTGAAATCTTGCTTGAATAATAGTTATAGTTTGGTTGGCGCCCGTTCCCGATACTCTGTAAACTAGTCGATGTTCCCCGCTTATTCTCCTAGACCAGTAGCCAGCTAAATTCCCCTTTAGTGATTCGGGCTTTCCCCTTCCTTTAAATGGGTCTCTTTTAATCTCCTTAATTAATTCATTGATTTTATCTAATATCTCAGGATCATTCTCTTGCCAGTAAACGTATTCTTGCCATGCGTGATCAGTAAATGCTGTTATCATGAAAAACTATGCGAGGTTATCTATCTTTTGCGCTTAGCCGAAACATGCTTTTTTGCTACAATACTTCTCCTCACTGGTCTATCTTCACCTAAATTTAGTTCACGTACAGTTGCACCCCCAGCTCTATCTTGGGCAATACTTTCCATCAATCTCTCGGTATTAGCAGAGGTAGATAATAAATGCGCAGTCTCCTCCATTGCATTAAAAGTTTCTAGGGTCAGGACAACAAAATCTCTTTTCTTTGAGCCAGAAAGAATTAAAATATCCTGATCATCTTCTATTTCTTTTAAACGCTCCTTCATTCTAGACCTAAATTCTGTTACAGTTGCTGTTTTCATTTGAGAAAATTTACACAACAATATTAACACATATTCTTTAAAAAAATTACACAAAAACGTACATTTTTACGTACGAATTACCAATAGATCTCAAATCAACGTAACTTCACTAAGGAAAGACGGCTATTTGGGCCAACCAGGCTTATGAAGCAGGGGCCACGCACAATGCGTATTGTTGCTATGCCTTCTGCATCAATAAATGCTCTTACAGTGAAATTTGATAGATTCTGCAATGCAGGAATGCATGCATTCATGCAGGTCAGGAACTTAGCAAGGCAAGAGTTATATAATGTTCAGGCGTTATGCCCGCCCTCGGCAAGACCGCCTCGGTCGAGGCCGGGGTTAAGTAGCCCGCCCGGATGAACATCCATTCGGACGGGCTTTGGCGGAGCGTGTCCCGAGTTTTCTCGGGAGGCAGCGATCCGCCAGGAGGCGGACAAGCTACTCTACCGCGAAGATGCGGGATGAAACATTTGGGCAGGCTTTGGAGTGGGAGGCTCGCCTGCCGAAATGCAATGGAGGCAGGGAAGTGCGGCCTGCACTATGGATGTTGATGTTTGGATAGGCAAAAGACGCTAGCGATTTTATTAAATCTGTATTCCAGGTATTTCAAGCTTATACCCCTTTCCATGAACATTCGTTATTCGCAGTTCAGGATCACTGCTTAATTTCTTTCGAAGTTTCGATACAAACATGTCCAAACTGCGACCGGTGATGACCCCTTCGTTGATCCAGACTTTCTGCATCAGCGTTTCGCGAGGAATCAGTTCACCGAAATTTTCATTGAGCAATTCAAGAATCTTATATTCTTTGTCTGTGAGATTAATCCCCTCATTCCCCAACAGCAAACGCTGATCCTTCGCATCAAATATAAATTTTCCCAGAGCAGTCAATTCCTGAACGGACTCTTTTATTACAGCGTGGTTTTGATTCTGCGCGGGCACAGGTGTTAAAATTTTACCAAAACGCCCAATCAACAAGGTAACACCAACACCCAACAACACCAGCAGACCGCTATTAACCAGATTGATAAATGGATAGTCGGAGGTTGTCGTTTTGGATTCTTCAGGTTTTGGATCGGCTTTCTGAAGATCACCTTTAAATGATTTGAGTTCTGCAAGTTTTGGATGGGCTTCCTGAGGATCAACTTTAAATGATTTGTGTTCTTCCGGTTTTGGATGGGCGTCTTGGGGATCAACTGATTTGAGTTCTACAGTCTGCTGGTCGATGCCAGCTTTCTTCTGTTCTACGTTCTCATATAAATCAGGAAAGGCAATTTCGATGGTGTAACAGCCTTGGGGCTGACGTCTGCCTCTGCAGGCCAGGATGTCGGGTGAGGTCTTATTTATCTGAAAACCATAGACGATGCCGGCACTCAGGCATTCATGTACGGTAACGGTGTAACCGGATGGGAACTGTGTTTTGGGGAACAAGCTCTGCGTCAGCATCATGAGCGAGTCGTGGTTAAAAACGAATTCATTTTCGAACTGGAGCAGAAACGTGCCTTCTTTAATCTCGGTAACCGGCAATACACGTGAGGTGGAGTCACCCGCCTGCAGCAGCAACTGATGACCAATCTGACGGATAATGAGGTTCACTTGAATTGCCCGTAAGTCACGGTCGGAACGTTCTGTGAAAGACGAGGTGATAAAAAAAATAGCAAACATCACGATGGCAATGCCGGAACCCATCGCCAACCGGTTATTTAAAAAGCCAGTAAAATCAGAATTTACACGCATTTACATTCTTTTTACAATTCCTTAACAAGGAGCGGCAACGTGGTTGCGTATGTTTGAATATGTGAAGTTAAAACAATTTTTGCAATGAAACTTTTAATGGTCGGGCCTCTGAACACCGTATGGGAAAAATTTACATGCATTTACATTCTTTTTACGAGCTGTTTACTACTGTCCCTTCCATTCGTACGTATGTTTGGTTACACAAAACAAACACATACGATTATGAAACTACTTCGTCATTACGGCATCCTTTCAAGACCGCTTGTATTCCTGATGATATTCCTGTTCATGGGCTTTACAACAGACAAAGTCAATGTTGTTGCTCCTGCAAAAGGTCAAACGATCATGATCTCGCTTTTGCTTGATACAAGCAACAGTATGGATGGTCTAATCGATCAGGCAAAATCGCAGTTGTGGAAAATTGTTAATGAAGTGGCCGCTGCCAAAAGCGGAGACGGCAATCAGCCCAATATTAAGATTGCGCTGTATGAATATGGCAATGACGGGCTTTCGTCTGATGAAGGCTTTATCCGCCAGGTGAGTCCTTTAACCGAAGACCTTGATGTTATATCAGAGAAGCTATTTTCATTAACCACCAATGGCGGCAATGAATTTTGTGGGCAGGTGATTAAAACTGCCTTGAATCAACTGGCGTGGTCTGCCTCCAATGCTGATTTGAAAATGATTTTCATTGCAGGCAACGAACCCTTTACGCTGGGAAGTGTATCCTACGAGCTGGCCTGTGGTGCGGCAAAGGAAAAGGGAGTTGTGGTGAATACCATTTACTGCGGTGATTTTATTGACGGCATCGCTTTGAGCTGGAAGCGTGGTGCGGACTTAACAGGTGGAACATTTATGAGCATCGAACAAAACAGCAAGACTGTCTATGTGCCAACACCATACGATGATCAGATTGCTGCGTTGAACGATAAACTTAACGCTACCTACGTTTACTACGGAGCGTCAGGTGAGTATAGGAAGGAACAACAAATTGTACAAGACAAAAATGCAGCGAGTTATGGGTTGGCCAATATAGCGGAGCGCAGCTTTTGCAAGAGCTCACACGCCTATAAGAACTCCAGTTGGGATCTGGTGGATGCAGCAAAAGACAATGAAAAAGTAATTGCGGAAACCAAGTCAGACGACCTTCCCACAGAAATGCGCACCATGAGCATTGAGCAGCGCAAGGTATACATCAAGCAAAAATCGGAAGAGCGTACAACGATTCAGGCCGAGATACAATCCCTGAATAAAAAACGACAGGAATATATCTTTAAGAATACTCCCGAAAGCAGCAAGGATAAAATGTTAGATGCATCCATGATGAAAGCGATTAAGGAACAGGGGCGTGCAAAGAATTTGAAGTGGGCAGGTTGTTAGTTTATGGCAAAACCTGAATTCGATATGAAGATCGTAGCAAAAAAATAGCAAGTGAAGCTTAAAGCTCGGCCAGTCAAAATTTGGAAAGTCGTCTACTGAAATCTTTAAAATATAAATCCTTAACACCAATGAAGACAATCTCACATAGGGTACGGTTCTTACGCTTTATGCATTATGCGTTCCGCTTTTAGCTGCCAATCCGGCCACAACAAATGACGTTGCACCGGAAGCAACCAACATCATTTTCCAATCCAAAGATGGCGGACAGACATGGCAAGACATCAGCCATAGTTTGCCTGAAAATAAACAGCCTGAAGGTTTTTTTGCGGGAGAGTCAGATGTCTATTTACGTGTTAACAATGTCATGTATCGCAGTAGAAGTAATCTTAAAACTCCTGTTTGGGAAAAAGAGAATGGTCTTGATCCAAGAAGCTATGAGATTGCTTTCAATCGTTCCGGAGTCATGGCCTACAATTATGATGGACAAGTTTATCAAAAAATGTCTGCCACAGGAAACTGGTTACCGATCTATACAAATTTCAAAAAACATTTGATGCGAACTGTTTTTGAAACATCTGATGGGACGGTATTCTTAGGTAGCGATCACGGTCTTTACAAATCTGCCGACAGGGGACAAAGCTGGAAACAAGTACAAAATGAAGGCTGGGTCATGGATATCGTGGAGTCAAAAGGTGTTCTCATTGGGACAGGTCAAAGAGGCATCATGCGTTCGACCGACAACGGTGAACACTGGGAATGGGTAATCAGCGAGGGTGGCGTGGGTATAGCCATTGAACGTATCGATGGTGGATTTGCTGCTATATCCTACAGCTCAAGTACCAAATCCAGAAGGATACGCATTTCATCGGATAGTGGAAAAACCTGGAAAGCCATTGATGAAGGACTTCAGCCTTCTTTGTCAATTTCATCTATCAAACAAATGGGCCCATATTTAATTTGTGGTCACCCGGATGGTATATTCCGGTCATCTGACATGGGTAGAACATGGAGTATTGTTCATCCCAGTGTTGATAACGCGTTCAAAATATTTGCAAGCTGGAATACTGTTCCTTTCAGTGATGATAGAAAAGTGTTTAAGATATATGTTTCCGGCAACGTATTGTACGCTGTGGCGAGAAATTCCGGATGCTGAAAAATGATACCAAGCTTTTTGAAGGGAAGTACGGCCTGCACAATGTGTGGCGATGCTGTGTAGGAATCCGATGGCGATTTAAATTTTTGATCATGGGAATACGGCTTTTGTTGGCTCGCCAGCATTATTGTATGTAAAGTATATCGTTTCCTCTTTTCCTTCAACGAAGAAAGTACTGTTTGTTATTGGATAGAGGTTGAAGTTTCCGAGGTAGCGGATGTTCACGATAAGTTGACCGTCCTTTTCCCGTAAGATCGTTACCGGGTCGCCATCGTTGTCGTAATATTTTTCGAAGCGCTTGGTTTGCGATGGATCGTTAGGTATCAAAGCCGGCCAGTGTGAGCGATCGGGTTTGTATGTTACCAGTTTCGACTCATCGATTGTTGTTTCTATTTCTGTTCTTGCCGCGAGGATTCCTTTAACAATCTCTTTGATTTCAGTCCAGTCAACAGCGACCCATGGTTCAACGTACGTGTTTGCGCGATGTACGATGATCATGTCACTGTCGGGGAGCAGGATCAACGCGTGACCGCCCGAGCCTTCGGCAGTGTAACATCTTTGCTTGAATGTTTTTTCGGGATAGATATTCCACGCATAGCCAAATCCACGTTTTTCTTCCTTCGGTGAATATGCTGTGAGACTTTCTTTCACCCACTGTTGTGGTATAATTTGCTGATCGTTCCAACGACCTTCATGCATATAAAGCATTCCAAAGCGCGCCAGATCTCTCGATGACATATTGATATGATAAAGGGGATGTAACGAATAGTCATGGGAATACGAAAATGCGTCACGGGGTATGAAGTCTTCCATACCAATGGGCTTTGCAATCTCGCTATCAAACGCGTCAGTAAGTTTCACATGAGTTTGTTGTTCGAACACGGTGTTCAGGGCATTGTAGTTCCAGTTGTTGTAATACCAATGTTCGCCTGGTTTGTGCGAGCCTCTTTTAGGTATTTCATCAACACCATCACCACCAGGTGAAGGAAGATAAATTCCTGAGTAGCCCGTCATGAGTTGTTTTACGGTTGCCTGCTTTTCTGTTTCGGTAAGGGGGGTTACTTCATCGATGCCATATTCACCGATGGATTTATTGAGATCAATTTTACCCCGGGAAGCATAAATACCTATTAGAGCAGATTGCGTTGCTTTTCGTGCAGAGTGAAGGCGGAATTTGCGACTGGCGTCACCCCATGATTGAACGATCGCTCCTTTATATATAATGAGTACGTTCGCGGAACTATATCGCTTTGCCAGATCACGCGCTTTTTGCAGCTTTTGAGTTGAAAATCCCGCATCTTCCGGAGTTTTATACTGAAGCCAGTGCGTTGCAGGTAGTCGGTCCGAGCCTGTTTTTGGAGGAGCAAACGCGAAGAGTACAAGAACGAAGGGGAGATATTTTTTCATGGATGGCTTGATTCAAGTTAATGCTAAAATTCCAAAACGTGCGGGCGCAACCTTAAATTATCCAGGTTGTCAGCAGGTTAGCATAAGAAAAAGTTATATAATGTTCAGGCGTGGCGCCTGCCCCGATGTTTTATCGGGGTTAACATAGCTTAGGCTCCGGGCTTACTCAATCTTCGTAGAAAGTTTTTTAGGGCCGGATTTTTCACTCAATCTTATCATTCACAACGGGCTGGGCAGCGACACTCTTTGGAAAGCGGGAAGGATGCGCGGCATGCACAATGTGTGGCGATTTTTTCCCCGCCCGGATGACCAAGATTGGTGCATCAAACTTGGATAATTTCATCCGGTCGGACGGGGTTCTTTTTGCATCAAGTGTTTCATCCCGCAAGGTGTGGGCAAAAAGGACAAAAGAAAAATAAGGTGCAGCCTGTCCCGATCTTTTATCGGGAAACACCGCTGAAGTTCTGGTAAGTTTTTTTAATTCACAAGACTATGGATTGTCTTCATAGGAAGGAACAGTCTATCAGTATCCATCAATTCATGGAATTCATACTTTTTATAAAATTCTTTGGCAGCTTGATCAATTGAATCAACAACAACAGCAAAAGAGGCTATCGTTTTGCTCACATCATACGCACGTTTAAGAGAATCAATTAACAAGATTTTACCATATCCTTTTCCTTGCATACTAGAATCCATTGCAAGTCTTCCAATTAATGTACATGGTATTGCCTGATAAGTTAGTTTGTATTTTTTTCTAAATGCTTCATCCCAGTAGGAGGAAGGGATCGAAAGGTTATTAAGAGTATAATAACCCTTAATAACCTTATCATCTTCAACTAAAACAAAGCATCGAGCCAAATCTCTATCTATGTCTTGTCTAGCAAATGACCTGATATAATTCTGAAGGCTCGAGTGTTGATTTGTAAACTTATCTCTGATATGTAATTGGGTATCGAGAGGTTCAATTTTATAACTCATTTACCTTCTTGAAAGGATAAATAACTTGCCATCGCTTTTTTGAGATTTTTGCCTGGCTCTGGTGGGTTTTCAAGCGTCTCCATGAATGAAACACGATCCCGTTCTGATAACTCAAATATCTGCTGTTCTCTGATTACATTTTTGGAATCACTGATAGCAATATGAAGTATATAATCACTAACATTTTTAAATCCACTGACACTTGAAGCCTTACTAATAAAATCCTTTTGTAGCTTCGTTAACCTTAATTCAAGGCGCTGACTTTTGTTTTCTTCTGGAGCGCCAGAAACAAAACCAAGCATGATGTCCCCAGACTTATTCATATTCATACCATCCGGTTCCATTACATTTACACCAGCTATCCCGTGAGCATATTTTTGCTCATAGTGGTGAGTAGGAATCTTAAATAGCCCACTTTTTCCCTCAAATTTTTTGGTTGAAGTCCGTTTTATGTCAAGGGTTTTCCTTTGTAAGGGTGCCTGTTTAGCTTTCTTCGCCATAATAATTATATCTTAAGTAAATGTACGTAAAAATACCGTACAAAGTTCATGTTTGAGAAAATTGTTAAAATCGGATCAAGCATGTGTAATGCTGGCTACCGCGAATCCCGATAGCTATCGGGATGCGGCCTGCATTACTTATGATTGGTATAATTATAGAACTGTGCGTCAGGAATTTAGCAGGGCAAGAGTTATATAATGTTCAGGCGTGGAGCCTGCCCCGATGCTTCATCGGGGTTTAAGTAGCCCGCCCGGCTGGCGCCAGTCGGACGGGCTTTGGCGGAGCCTGTCCCGTTGGATAACGGGAGGCTTACCGAAATCTTCATAGAAAGTTTTTTAGCGTTGGATTTCAATAATTCAATCTTCATCATTCATACTAGGCTGACTTGTCCCGAGTTTTCTCGGGAGGCAGCGATCCGCCAGGAGGCGGACAAGCTACTCTCCCGCGAAGGATCGGCATGAAACATTTGGGCAGGCTTTGGTTTTCGCGTTGGCATGTTGTGGCCTGCACAATGTGTGTTGCTGTTGCTAAGGACAACTGAGAAATGGGGATAATTGTGGCCAAAAAATGGGATACTTTATCCCCGATTCTCACAAAAAGTCAAATAACAGAGCCATTTATCCTATTTTGATGTTACAATATTGGCTCTATTCGTATATTTAACTAAATCAAAGTAATTTGATATTTTTGCAGTCATTTATTAGTGAGAATAAACTATCTAAATACATCTGATATGCTTTTCAACAAAACAGCAATTCTTTCCAAAAATGAGCCAACATACAGTGCTTATCCGACAAGGAAGAAGTTGATAAATGGCAATGCGAATACAACAACTAGCATCAGTACACTAGAAAAAAGTGTGAGAATTGCGAATAAGGAAACATTAAATAACTCTATTAGGATCAGTACTCATCCTAATTCGTAACATCTTTCGTAAGTATTAATCCAGTACTTGATTCAAATAGTTTATAAGCAACTTGGTTAAAGCCTATTTGATTGCCATTCTGATCAATTATAGGTTCAGCGGTTGGCCGCACCACTTCCAATGACCTTATTGTAAGTTCCCACAACAAATCCTCAAGCCTTTGAACATCATTAGGATTTCGATGTTCATCGTTAGTGTAGAAATCTTCTATCTTCTGGATGAACTTATTTTTACAAAATTCATAACCTTTAATATCTTCATAATAGATAGGTCTACCATGAGAATGAGAAGCCTCATGTTCAGTAAAAATCTTCAACTCTTCCTTGATTTTATTCTTGTCATTTTCCTTATAGCCATTGTTAAGATAAGGATTCGTATATACCCGCTTGGCAATAATATCATTGGTGTGACTTATTGCAACCTCAGCTCTTTTCATTGCAATTGGATCATACTTTGAGAGAAGAAGTAAGTCACCATCTTTACGAAAGTTGAAAAACCTATTAGCGTTATTAAGAAACTTTTGCGATCCGTAGAAAATTTGATGAGCTGAATCTCTTATCTTATCACCATTTGGGGCGAAAACTATAATTTGTGGATCGACTGGTCCCAACTCGGCAGTCTTACTTAAGAGAATTTTGCTTGAACCTAAGGCAAATAGAGTTGCGGCACTCTTAGCCTGATTAACGACAATTGTACGAAAATCAAAGTTCTCATCGTTCCCTGATCTCATACGACAGATTTTGATCATTTTTTCAGACGCATCAGTAAAGCCTCCTGGGCTATCAATTAAAATATCGAAACTTGTTATCTTATGAGAATAAAGAAAATCTTCAATGATTTTAGAATCACGGTCAGAGATCGATCCAAAAATTGAGAAGTAGGTTATTAATCTCCTATTAGTAATCTTTTCAATGCTATCAATCAAATCAGCTCTTTTCTTGTCGCCACTGTTTAGCTTTATCTGCTGATCTAATTGTTGTATTTGGACTTGAAGTTGTGCAGCCTGTTGTGGATTAGCTTGGTTTAGTTGTTGAAGTAAGTTATTAAGCTGTATTGTTAAATTTGCGATTATTTGATTCTCTTGAATAATCTTTCCAAGCACGGAATTCTTCATACAAAACGTTTTTTAATGATAACTATTTTTTTGAGTAAAGAGAGACAATGGCCGAGCCAAATGGCATATATGCCCCCCGCACAATATTGTTGCTAAGCTTTAGTATTATCCTATGGTTTCTTCTTCCCGCTGGTATTTAAAGCCAATCGAACTAGCTTGAGGCAATTCTGCTTTTGATTTGCTGATCTCCTCGGAATCAATATCAATTGTTGATGCTGAGTGACTATCGATACTTTCGATTAATTTAATTTGGCCTTTGATGAACCAGAACAGGAATATTCCGCACAGCAATGCGATTACTATTCTAAAAGTAGACTCTGTCATGATTAGTTAGATTAAGTTATTTAATAAGACACTTCTTTGTAAAACCAATTTGTCTATTAACCGCTGTCGTATTTATTCTAAAAGTTACCATTGCTTCGCTTGCAAGAAAGTGATCTGAAATTTGCCCCACGGTCATTTCCTTTTTTAATGCCCAAAGTAGCCCAGTTCTTGTTATTTGTAATGTCCCACCCAAGCAATTTGCCTCTTCTTCAAGATTAGGATCATATGTCCTCATTGGAAGTGGATGATCCAAAATAATTTTAGGCTCAGGAAGTTCATGCTGACAAATAATATGAGAAAGCTCATGCATTAAAGTACTTTGTTGTCTTGTTGAGCTTTGATAAGTATTGTAGATGATCACGTAATGGCCATCAGAATTCTTCATGGTCAAGCCCCACCAACCTGATCCATCCTTCATTAGGTTATTAGCCTCGCTTTTAGTTAGCCCGGATTCAACTGGAGTAAAAACGGGAATTTCAAGGTGGTCTGCTAAATCAAAAGCGGAGAGCGGGTCATGCGGTTTCAGGTTCATTTTTTTTCTGAAATCGATGGCTGTCCTCTCTGCCTTTGCCTTAAATCCATAAGGCAACAAACCACTTTTACCGTTTTTCACTTTTTGTCAGGTTTCTTTGAATAAGCAAAATCAATCATCTTTATCAACAAGTTCACAGTCTCAGGTTCTAGCTCTTTTTCGGCTCTTAAGTGAGCTACCAATGCCACTTTACCAGGTTTCAGACCTTTTGTACTTGACATTGTAAAAGTATCTGCAGTGACCCCTAGCCATTCACATAGCTTGATAAATGTATCAACATCAGGCACTTTACCCTGCTCTATTCTAGAAAGAGTAGGGGCACTTACTCCTATTTCTTTCGAAACATCCCTCATTCCCTTATCACCTCTCTTAGATTTAATCATGCTCGAAAGTTTTCCGGTGTCAATTTTTTTGGACATGTAGTTTTGTTTGTTTCATCAAAGAAACAAAATTCTTTGAAATGAAACAAGATTAAGTTTTTTTCGTATCTTTGAAGCAACGATTTGTTTCACTAATGAAACGAATCGGAAACCACTAAACAATTACAATTATGGATGCAACAGCAGAAAAGGTAAAAAAGAAAGTGGCCATTATAGTTAATGGAACGCCTCATGAAGTTGAAAAAGACGAACTGACGTACGATGAAGTCGTTACGTTAGCTTTTCCTGATTTCCCGCAACACCCTGAAAGGACTTATTCAGTGACTTATCAGAGAGGGCATAGCCACAAACCAGAAGGCATTTTGTCACCAGGGGGATCAGTTAAGTTTAAAGAAGGAATGATTTTCTATGTTAAGCACACTGGCCAATCATAACCAAGACATTAGGCGGCTGATCGAGAAGGGGTATGCTGTCTCAATTGACAGCAACCACCTTGTTGTTCGAGATATTCCTTATTTAGATAGCAATAAATGCCTTCAATTAGGTTCTATTGTTTCTAAGCTAATCGTAATTGATGAAAAGCGTGTCAAGATAGATGACCACCAAATTTTTTTCTGCGGAGCACATCCGTGTGAACTAGATGGCTCACCAATTCGCAATTTAGGAGGCGGTTTAACCACTATTACACTTTCTTCTAAAGATATAGCTGTAGAGAGATCATTTTCCAATAAGCCACCAAATGGTTTTCCAGACCTGTTCGAAAAAATTGAAAGCTATGTTAATATTATCTCAGGCCCTGCAATTAATTTGCACAATGCCAACCCATTGACATTTCGAGCTGTCGAAGAAAATAGTGATTCTGTGTTTAAGTACAGAGATACACTAACAAGCCGAGCTGAGATTGGTGATCTTTCTTTAAAATTCGCAGAGGATACTGTTGCAATAATTGGACTTGGAGGAACAGGATCATACCTACTTGACTTCCTTGTTAAAACACCGGTAAAAGAAATCCGTGGTTTTGATTTTGATTGGTTTCATGTTCATAATGCATTTCGCTCACCAGGAAAGCTTGACTCAGATGAGCTTGGTAAAAAGAAGGCAGAAATTTATCAGAAACGATACGAGGGCTTTCGGCTTGGAATTAAGATATATCCTCAGTTTATTATATCAGACTCCAACGCAGACTTAGAAGGAGTAACTTTCGCTTTCGTTTGTGTGGATAAAGGTTCTTCGCGATCTGGGATATTCAACTTATTAGTGAGGATGAATATACCTTTTATTGATGTTGGAATGGGACTTGATCGAGACAAAGGTCCAATCAGTGGAACACTAAGAACCACTTATTTCTCTGTTGAATCTTTAAAAGATTTAATGGCTAGAAAATTGGCTCCTCTGACTGACCTTCCTGATGATATTTACAAAAATAATATTCAGATATCTGAGCTTAACGCGCTCAATGCTTGCCTTGCAATAATTAAGTATAAACAGCTGCGGGGTTTCTATGCGGACGATAATGCATTGTATCATTTATTATTTACAATAGACAGCCTTCATTCAGTTGGAGAAAATGGACAAAATTAAATTACTTCTCGCTCAGTACTTACCGAAAGAGCTTGAACCAGGAGTTTTATATGTTTCAGAAGAGTTTGGTGTTGCTGGTCACTTGTGTCCGTGTGGATGTGGGAGTAAAATAATTACCCCCTTAGGACCAACTGAGTGGTCGTTCACTGAATATGATGAAAAACCAACACTTTGTCCCTCTATAGGAAATTGGCAGCTCCCTTGCAGGTCACACTACTGGATCACTGACGGTGAAATAGAATGGTCCTATCAATGGACCGAAGAACAAATAATAGATAGCCGTCAATCTGAGGAAAGGCGTAAAAGGATTTACTATGATAAACTTAATCTTAAACGCAGAAAAAAAACTTGGATCCCTAGCATTATAGGTTGGATTTTTAAAAGGAGAGGGGAGGATCGAGATGACAAGTGAGCTTGGAAGCATTTTGGCCCTGATCTCTAGTTCCTCATCGAATACTTAAAAAAAGAGCCCCCTAAAATGGGAGCTCTGAAATGGAACACTCAAGCCAAAAGAACCTGAGCAAATACTCGCGTGGGCTTGAACGGCACACGCGAAACGCAAACGGAGAACCTGAACGCCAAACGCCAAGCAGTAGCCACCCAGCCACCAACATTGACACGAAGTATATATTTAAACATAGCGCCCCACCACGGGATCGGATAGAAAGGTGCAAGGGCTGCCATAAAAAAATACTATCCGCCAGCTGGCGGATGGAGATTTTTTTACGAGCAGGCCCCGCTGAAAAAAGCGGGCTAAACTCCGCGAACTTTTGCGGCTTTCTATTCCGCAAGCCCGTAACTTTCTGTTATGTTTAAGTATTATTAAACATCCCCAACTCGTCTGATCTTCTTTTGCCGGAGATAAATCTCCACCACTATAACCGATGGAACCCAACTTAGCCACGCAATAATGATGTAAATGGTTTCACCTCTAAATCCTGCGAGGGCGAAAAAGAATGAATACAATCGCAATGTCACGGCAGCAAACGTCAGCGCGTAACTCCGCATCATAAATTCACGGTGTTTATCCCAGTGCTTTTTAATAGCGTTCTGAAACCCTTTCCACGCAAAAATCCACCATAACAATGCGAGCAAGGCAAAACCAATTCCTGCTGCCAATCCGCCATTGGCGTATAACGACATCACCAGCCCGGAGGGAGCCGTGAAAATCAGAATCACAAATATGTAAATCCTGCCTGATGCCCGATGCCACGCAGTGTATCGAGCGCGAATCCTTTTGCTGAATTGGAATACACCGGTGATTAGTACAATACTTCCGGTTAGAATATGAATATAGAATGCCGGCAGGTATACAGAATAGCGGACGGATTCGGTCTTTGTAAGTAAAAATCCGTTATCGGGACCATTAAAAACAAACATTGAATTGTGATAATATAGTACTAGTCCAAACAAGACTGCCAGGAACGCGAGTGTCCCGAAGACAATGCTTTTTATCCAGCCCACCCGAACCTAATTGAATCGCGCTGTACTTGTATATCCTTGTGCGAACGTTGATACTCGAGAATGAATTTGATATTTGCTTTGTCGGTTTCGGTCAAAAACTGGTCAACATTACTATACTGTGGTTTATACCACGGCTGCGATTCAAAATATGTTTTCCATTTACTTGATTTGAAAATGAATCCATATTCTGCAAAGATTTCATTCCGCATAATATCGAGTTCCTCCATCGAAACACCTTTCATCAGAATCGTATTCGGCTTACCGTCTTCCCAATCTAAATTCTCGTAACGGCAACGATCAAGATAGGTGTCGTCAATTTTTGCAAACTTGGTAAAGTTATACTGTCTGTTGGTTTTCAATTGTTCCACAGTTCCTTCTGCCGTGATTTTGTAGTAATCGTAAAGGCCATTTCCATTTTCGGATTCGTATAAGCCTGGCTCAATCGTTCTATAGGATGGGTGCTCTCCACCACACGGATCCTGATTACCATAATCGGCTGTCAGATTTTCTTGACGGTCCAACAGCTTCATACTTTTATCAACTACCAGCAAATCATTTTTGGCAGAGTGATAACCTCGAGCATCAGCGCCAGACTCCATGAAGAAAGATACAAGTCCGAAGAATTTGTCTGAAAGTGACTCTACTTTTTCAAATTTAATTTCGGTGTCCGTCATGCCCATTCCATAGGCACTGGTCTCGATAAATACAAGACCGTTGCCGATTGGTGTAATACCCATGTCGCGGATGTAGGATGGATAAATGATGACACCGTTGGCATCCTCTACATGGGTATACGGATCGATAAGGAGTTTAATTTGACCTGGGAATTTGAATTGCCATTCGAGAATAGCATTGGTTTCGATTGGGGATTGAAATAACTTTTTATTCTCATGTGAAGACGGATCAAATGACACCTTCCCATTGTCGGAAACCCATCCGTAGCTGTCCCCTTTTTTTACCTGTGCAAAGGCTCCTGGAATATTGGCCGGGTAAATTCCATCATACTCTACGGGAAGAAATAATTCCCCGCCAATACGAAACAGGCCTCGCACTCCATTGCTTTCCACTTCAATCATCCCTATAAACGACCCGTCAGGATTATAAATTTTTGTATGCTCCACCGGTATGATCACCTTATTCTCTGCCGTGACAACGCCAATTTTGTAATTTCCGCTATCGCGTTGCTTTTCATTTTCATAGTGGTAAGGGTATTCCCAGCTGCCCTTGATCACATAAAAAAGCATCTGATTATTGACTTCCGTATAGAACACAACGGAGTCGTAGTGCTGACTAAGAGCATTCGCGATGGTTCGAATACCGCCCAGCAATGAATCATATTGGAGGGTCACCTCTGAATAATCGCTGCTTGTTTGTCGCAGATTATATTCCTTTAACTTCATAGCCAGTTGCTGACTCATCTGAAGAATAAGAAAACCCTTTTCAGTTTTTGTAATTGTAAGATCAATCGAACCTTCCTCACTTGTATTATCGGGGTATGTTAGATGGAAGGGCACCGTTACCTGCATGTCATCTCTGTCTTCATTTGAAACAATCTTAACATGTTCGATGTCGAAGGTATAGTTCAGCCCTTCAGCATCATTAAAAACTGCTTTCGGAAAAGCAAATTTTGGGTCGTAAAAACGTGGCATCGATTCCTCTCTCGCAGTAAGTGCCGCAGACCATTCGGTGAGAAAAACTTTGACTTCTTGTTCGCGATCCTTTGGCGAGTTGCAACTGATGGCGACAAGAAAGTAGAGAAGGAGGTAATTTCTAGTAAGCATAGCTTCGCCAAGTTATTAAAAAAAAGGGACCCGTTGTAGCTGTACAATCGGTATTAGTAAACCTGGAAATCCGCCTTTCAAATCTCGTATGCGTCCACGCGCTCAATAGCTAGACACTGGCCAATCACCACTCTACGCTGGCTAGGACCGAATCCGGACATAACTTCCGCATGAGAGCTTTTGCGCTCAACAGATCTGCGGTGGTCAGGAGCGAAATCACTTATGCATTTTTAACTTATGCATGCATGGCCCGTAGGCTGGCGCTGGCTAATCACACTAATGCGCTGGTGAAGCACACTACTGCACTGGCGAAGCACGAATTCGCCCAAGTCAATCATATAAGAGCACTGGCAAATCATAGATGTCCATCATCACAATCTTTGAAGTCCACCGTACACTTTTAAGATAAGCGTTGGCAGCCGACATGTTCGCACTGGCCAATCGCAAAGTCTCTCGTACAAATCTTGAAATCGACCGTACAATTCTCGAGAGCGCGCTGGCGAATCCTTGAATTCCCCCGCACCCATCACAAGAGCGCATCGGACAACCACCTGTAGGCACTGAACATTTTAACAAGAGGTGAAGTGGGGCAGGAGTGAGGTTCAATTAACTACGGGATAAAAAATAGTTGACATGTAAGACCACTTATCGCGAAAAAATGTAAACAAACGTGCCAATGGTTTTTGAGTTACATCTGCTGATAAATATATAGTTGATAAAATAGTTAATAAAACAACAACTATGCATGGATCATGCTGCGTACAATCGCTATAACTTAAATAAAAACAGTTATGTCACACTTAAAAAACATGCAAGCCTTTGGGAAGCTCACGGGCGTCTGCACCGGGTTGGGAGGAAACTATAACCCCGGAAAACAAAACCTCCAGGCGAATGCGATGGCCACCCAGTTGAACATCGCACAACAAGTATGGGAAGACGTGAAGGAAGCCGAGAAAGCTTACGACAATGCTACCAACAACCGGCAACGGGGGTTCCGGAATATACGCAAGTTAAGTTCAAGCGTATACAGCATGCTCAAAGCATGTGGAGCCCAACCGTTGCTGCTGGCGGATGCGTTGAACAGCAAGCGAAGAATCTGGGGAGCGCCAATCTCAAAGCCACCGGCAGTGGACAAAGAAAAACCGGAAGAAGGAAAGCCCGACACGCGACCTTCGTACGGTAAGGGTTACTTTACCATTGCCGAGTACTTTGACAAGTTGGTGAAAACCGCTGCTTCGGAGCCACGGTACAGTCCTAACGAATCGGAATTTGCAGTGACGGGATTGCAACTGACACTAACCGATTTGTTTCGTCTGAACCAGGCCGTTACCGATGCGGAAATCAGGTTTGAAGAAGCGCGTATTAAACGCAACACCGTTTATTACATCGCTCCTGAAAATCTGGTGGACACTGCAACTGCGGTAAAGAGTTACGTACGCAGTGTGTATGGGTACCAAAGCCAGGAACATCTACAGGTTCAAAAACTTCGTTTCACCAAACCTAACTTGTAATGCGACACATCGCTAATTGAAAACCTCTGCGGTCAGACTGCGGAGGTTTTTTTTATGTCGTTTTGGTTTTCGTACGGCCAACTTGAAGTGCGGATATATAGACATATTGATTGTCAGCATCTTATATCGATTCATGAGAAGTGATAACATAATCGTTTATTATGTCTTGGTTGTCGCAAGCGCTAACTATAAATGGCCGCGTCCCACTATGGGCATATCAAATTATTCTTAAAATCTCGTTGCCTTGTGCATCAACCTGCCGGGCATACAACAGCTGTCTTTTGACGGGGATCCGAATTTTGAGACAATAGCATTGTAGGCCATATCGGCTTTCAAGCACGTTTGAAAATTCTCAAGCGTTGGGTTTAAACTCTGTGCTTCGTCCTGAGAGCAAGCTGTTACAATGGTGATGATTGTTATGGCGAGTAGTCTGGTAATTTTCATATTTGAGTTCGTTTCTTGTTGGACACAAGTTTTATCGATACGGTTTAAATTGATTCCTTATAGTTTTTGTGAGTAAACTGGGCTTCATGCTCAATGTCGAAAATCTAACCTTTTGTTGGTCAATTTAAAGTACAATTTGGTTATATAATGGCATTGCGTTATGTTAAGTAGCTTTGGCATCCGGGCTTACCCAGTCTTCATAGAAAGTTTTTTTAGCGGGCTTTCCGAACTCAATCTTCATCATTCACAACGGGCTGGGGCAGCGACACTCATTGGGTAGGCTTTGGTAGTGGGAGGGAAGTGAGGCCTACACAATGTGTGCCGATGAGGGAGTGGTGCATTTAGTTTTTTTTACCATTCTTAGCCTTGCGCTTGAACTTTTTAGGAGCCATTGCTCGTCCATGCTTGTCTCGAATCTGATTGTAAATCTTTTTCAATTCTTGCTTACTTGGATTGCCGGGTGGCTCGTTGGCCTTACCATGAATTCCAACCTTCAAGTCAAACTGTTTACGCTCTAATGAATTAGTTATAGAATCAATTATCTCATCTAGTTCGTAATACTTTCTTGCAATGGCTAAAACTTCATCTGTTTGTATATCTGTAATAACATAGCGGTGAACAACTTTATTTCGTTCCTTATAAAGTGCCTCCAGTTCGTCAAATATCTTTTGGTCAATGATATTTTTATTAACGGCTATCTTATAAATTTCTCTTTCCATTATTGGTCTATCCATTGCACTTTGAAAAAGATAAGTAGTGTCGATATGATCTGTTGAACTTTCAATCTGGTTCGTATAAATGATTGAAAGGCGAAGGGCTGCATCAATATGATTGGCAACAAGAACAACCAATTCAATGTGCGATTGGTTTTTGATTGCTCTATTTATTAAATCTATGTTGGCTGCAATGGACCCGATGAAAAGCTCATATCTTCTTGAAGCTGCCACGATATTCCTAAATTGAGGCTTAACTAGTTTGAATGAATCTAACGCATCCTTAACATTCGCCAGTTCTGATTTCCTTTTTTTTACACTCCTTCTTTTTGTTTCAAATATGTAGGTAGCAAATACGAAAAAGTCGTCCACTGCACACATCCACGTATAAGTGCTAAACTTTTTGTCAATGAATACTCGCTCTGCGTGCTCCAATACATCTAATTCTGAGGGTTGAATTGGAAGCTCATTATTTTTAATGATCTCACTAATATGAGGAGTAGTTTGCTTGCAGCTCAATTGAAAGCCGCCCAAAGGATTATCATACAACTGGAATGTGTGCGGAGCTCCAGGGTCGTTTTTATACAAAGAAGGGTTTTGATATTGCCAATCAATTGGGATGTACATTTGAAATATCCCGTTTTGCTCTGAGAATAACTTCATGCTAGCGTTTAGAAAGTTGAGATATCATCTTATTTACTGAAATTCAGACACATGCACAATGTTTTGTAGACAATGACTTGTAATACCTTCTTTGGCTGCTGCCTGAACAAATGCAGTTATACATGAAGCAATCTGCTACCTGATCAATCGAATTTAGTACGCCCAATAATACATGCGGTGAAAAAGATGACCCTGCAGCAGTAGAATAATGCGATAGCCAATTCGCAACAATAGTGGGAATCAGTGTATTAGTTACATCGGCCTGCTGCTGATTTGTAAGAATTAAACGACTTGCCCCAGAATATAAATCTATTGCAGAGGTGATGGCGTTAATGCAATTTTGAACCATTTTTCTGTCATCTCTTATTGAGAAATCTACTGGAACTGGAATACTAACTCTTTGGATGATCTCTAGAAGTTTGAACTCAAGGTATTGCCTCACCAAAGGTTCAGCTTGATCAATCTGTCCAGCTTGCAGAAACTGAGTAGCTCGGAACTTAAGACGATTAGCGCTTTGTGTTTGAGTGAAGATTGATCCGTTTGGTGATAATCCGTGTAGGCGCTGGTGATGCCAAGGGGCTGTTGATGATATCTTGTCAAAATATTTTTCAAGCAATCCATCGTGACTTAATACAATCACCTGTGGTCCAGTCGCATTATTAGGTCTGGCAATTTTTGTCCTGAGAACTTCCATGAGGCTAAATTGATGGCCGGCATCAAAGCTTGATGTTACATCGTCAAATACAATAAAAGCAGATGTAGAATTTTCAATAGCAGCACTCAAAAAAATCGATAACGCAAGCGCATTTCTATAACTTTCAGATAACAATGCCGAAGCAGCTAAGTCATGCTTACCATAAAACCTTTCTAGATTTAAGTGAAGATCTTCTGAAGCAACTGTTTTTACCAGCTTTGGCACAACATCAGGATTGTTTGTAATCTCTTGATAAATATTTCTGTAAGAGGTTTCTAATCTCAGTGTTTTTGCAGTTGAAAGAGCGACTTCTGCCTGCGCGAAGACCTGACTAGCATTACTAATGAAGGCTACCCAGCGGTTTCGAGCAGCTAGTTTTTTTTCAGTTTTGAAAAGCTCTTGGGTCAGTCTGGAATGATTTTCGATTTCCCTCTTTAGGTCCTCAGCAACACCAACTTGCTCTGTAAGGGCTACCAAAGATGGCGGCAATTCTTTTTGCAATTTTTCTTTCTCACCTTCCAATAAACTTATTGCTTGTTGCCGTGTTGCATCGAACTTCATTCTTATAGCAATCAATTCGTCCAAATTTTCGGATGAGATTGCAGCGGTGGAAATAAATCCTGCAAGTTCCTTTGCTCTTTTTAAGTCAACTGGGTCTAAAACCAAATGCGTTGATGTTGCTAGTTGATTAAGTTTCATTCGTATTCTTGAATCGTACCAGTTCCTTTTCAATTTGGAATGAGACTCGTCTACGGTCTTGAACTGTTCGAGCTTCTTTTTTAACGCATCTGGAAGTGAATAGACTAAAGCTGATTCACAAGTGGGGCATGCCTTGTCATCGCGCCATTCTTCAGAACTCATCAATTTTAATGAGGCCTCATAGTGTGCTTTGGTTAAAGAACCTTTGGTTTTACTGAAATCATCCTTGAGGGTCGTAATCATATCCTTAAGGATTTCCCTTTCGTTAGTCTCTTGCGAGTCAACGTCAATCGGATTGATTTGATTAAGGATTAGTCCGATTTGTCTTAATCTATCCTGATCTGCACCTCGCTCTGCGTCTCTGATGATGCTCTTTACAGCACTAAAATCCACGTTTAGTATAGAGTTGCTTTCAAAGAGATTTGTAAGTATTGGAATGCTTCTTAATGCAGTAGTGGATTCATTAACAATTACGCCATAATCATTTAAGCTTGCGATCTGAAGATTGGTGAGTTTAAGATAGAGCGCACGAATTTGCGATTCTGCCCTTCCTTTCCTATTGCTAAAGTCAGAAATCTGCTGCTCTAAGACAGGAATCTCAAAGTCTGAATTTACATTCCTAGTATTGGATAGTACTTCCAATGCTTGACGGTAAGCCGATAGTTTGCCTAAACCGAGCAGTGAAGAAAATGCCCTACCTCTTTTTAACGGAGTCTCCTCAACAAATCCCAAGAAAGATCGATAGTCAAGTAAACAAAATTCGGAGTTTAGGCTTGCCAATAATTGTTCTGGCGTTGCAAAACCTGATGGGCTATCAACGGCCCGTGTACCATTAGCAAGCCTCTTCACACGAATTACAACTGCCGGTGAGCCATCATCAGGCTGGAATGTCAAAAGGATAGTTGCGAAAGCTCCGGAATGGAATTGATTTATGTAATAGTTTTCGGCTCGTTCAGATTGCTGCAGATTTGCTAACTTGGGAACAGTGCCTTTTATTGCAAAACTAAGGGCATCAAAAATCGAACTTTTACCTTGCGCATTTGACGCAAAAATCGAATTAACCTGATCACTTTTGAGATTTATCTCCAAAGGATCGTTTTCGTTATTGATTCCTCTAAATCCTTCAATCTGCAGTTTTGAAATAAAATATTTTGCCATTTAGTGATGAGCTAAAGTGAGTCTAACACTGATTTTATCTGTCGATTTATCTCTGTTCTAATTGAATTCCGCGCTTGCCCTTCCGGAAGAGATGCAAGCCTATTGATATTTGCCTCGAGCATTGTTGCAAGAGATGCATCAACGGTCTTTAAGTAGTCAATGAAAAGCGTAATATTTTCATCTGGGGTTCTATTTTCATCAAAAGCAAATCCTGACATATAACCGAACTTTTTGAGTGGAAAAGTTGAAATGAACACGCCCATGCCAAGTAGGCAAAAGAAGGATGGGCTCCTCCGATAAAGATAATTATAACATCTCAAAGTCAAACAGTTACGCTTGACCGCGTTTTAAAAAGAGCCCCTAAAACGGGAGCTCTGAAATGGAACACTCAAGCCAGAAGAACCTGAGCAAATACTCACGTGGGCTTGAACGCCACACGCGAAACGCAAACGGAGACCCTGAATGCCAAACGCCAAGCAGTAGCCACCAGCCACCGATGCGGACACGAACGATATATTTAAACATAGCGCAATCCCACGGGACCGGATAGAAAGGTGCAAGGGCTGCCGGAAAAAAATACTATCCGCCAGCTGGCGGATGGAGATTTTTTTACGCGCAGGCCCCGCTGAAAAAGCGGGATAAACTCCGCGAACCCTTGCGGCTTTCTATTCCGCATGCCCGTAACTTTGTGGTATGTTTAAGTATGTTAAAGCGTACTAGGGAAAGGCAGGAGGGATTGAAAATTATACAGTCAGTGCCTGGGCTACAGTAGTGTTAATATTATCAAACTGATTTACGTAAGGCCTGAGATCAGCATCCATCCAATCCAGTAAAGTATAGATATCCGTTCTGATGGCACTAACGTGTGTGAAGTCAATCGTGATATTGTTAAAGCAGATCGCTTCGTTGTGATAGATTCGGTTTCGAAATTCCCTAATCCGTTTTAAGTAATTTGCTATGTCGTTACGATTAACGATTGATGGCTTATTTGGAAAACAGTGAATAACAGCTCCATGTATCAATGAATAATGACGTGGTTCAAAAAGACTTGTCCAGAAACCCAGACTTTGTTCCGCGATAAGCTTACCTGGAGTTATTGTCCCACGAATGTTGAACTCTGCGTCTTCTACGCATTTTCTTAACCGATATTTGTGTCCAAGTGATGGATCACTCATGAACCCGGCTTTTTGATTGATGATCCATGCGGCATCTGTAAAATGATTGGTTAGATTCTCGTTAATCTTATTGCGCAAGAAAGTCTCAAACAGATTCATTAACGGATAGAACGATTGTGAAACTTTAATGTTTTCAGCATATAATGCAATCGCGCGTGGCTGAGAATTTGAACAACTTATTAAATACCTGTCCAGTCGTGGCCTTGATAAATACTGCTCTAATTTGGCGTAATCCATTCTTTGTTAAAAGTATAGATTTTTCGTATATTTGCATTGTTATGGTTGGTCAAGCCTCTTACCTTAGGGTAACGTAACCAATCTGAAGACACAAAAGACCTCTGATTTCTCAGGGGTCTTTTTGTTTCAGGGAAGTCTGCGCAGTGGCCTGTACCAAAAGCGGGGAGGTAGGTAGGCAAGGAGTGAGGGTCAATTTTTTTCGAGCTCCCCTCCGAGTTTGCGCGCTGGCCCGAGCCAAATGCGGGGGTGGCGTGCTGGCATGTGGGCGGAAACATATTTGGCTCTTGATTTTTTTCCCCGCCCGGATGACCAAGATTGGTGCATCAAACTTGGATAATTTCATCCGGTCGGACGGGGTTCTTTTTGCATCAAAGCGGAACGTCACGCGCTTCGCGTGGGCAAAAAGAACAAAAGAAAAATAAGGTGCAGCCTGTCCCGATTTTTATCGGGAAACACCTTTGAAGTTCTGGTGAGCTGTGGCGAACCTAATGAGTTAATCTAGTGAGCTTTATCACAACTCAATTGAATTGATCTTAGAGCGTTGAAAACAAGCATGTGTGATGTGGGCTACCGCGAAGCGCGGCATGAGACATTTGGCTGAGCCTGGTCCCGATAGCTATCGGGATGCGGCCTGCATTTACTCATGCTTGTGTTTTATTTTTTAAGGAATTCGTGAACCTTCGGTTTCTTATGCTTGGCGGGTTGGTGTATTAAATGCGCGTGCAAAAATTTTCCTGCTCAATCTTTATCGTTTAAATACCTGCCTGTCGGCAGACAGGGACACTCAAGCCTGCCAAGCTTCAGCATGGGACGAGGTGTGCACGGCCCGGATGAGCGTCCCGCTTAAGGCGGGAGCTATTTACACATAACGTCAAACCTGCCGGCAGGTTATATAACTGTGCGGTGGCATGTGCGGACAATCCCGAACTTCAAATCGAAGCCGAATAGTTCCAGACCAGCGTAGCAAAGGCCTGTGCAGATGGCGCGCTGGGATGGTTAACATAATATAATATAATTATAGAACTGTGCGTCAGGAACTTAGCAAGGAAAGAGTTATATAATGTTCAGGCGTTATGTTAACATAGCTTAGGCTCCGGGCTTACCCGATCTCAGTAGAAAGTTTTTAGCGCTGGATTTCAATAATTCAATCTTCATCATTCATCACCGGACTGGGGCAGCGGCACTCTTTGGCGGGCTTTGGATGTGGGAGGGAGGAGCGGCCTGACAATGGGTGGCGATGCTGTGATGGCAATACCAATCATTAAATATAATTCATTTATTTTAGGTCGTAAGGTTCCAAAAAGCTGAGAAGCATCCATTGTTGACAATTATGCATAACATCACTTTCATTAGTACAATCCATAAGGAGAATGGAAACTGCAACGCTGATGAATTGTATAAGATTATCGAAAAACTTAGGCCCGAAGTTATTTTTTTGGAGGCCTTTGATGATTCTTATTCAGAAAATGAAAAGTATTTCTTTTCGACATATGGTGAGTATCATACGAGATTGGAAATAGCCGCAATCCAGAAGTATTATAGATCAAATACTCTTTTTAAATATGTTCCAGTCTGTGAAGACGGTCTATCTGATGCCCTTCATAGAAAAAACAAAATAGTCGGTCAAAATGGAGAAAGACAACAATTGATTAATAATTTCAAGTCTTTGACTGAGAAGCATGGATTTAAATTTCTCAATAGTTCAGAAAGCGTCAATCTTTTAGAAGAAATCCGGGTATTGGAAAGCCTAGCTTTAAATGGTAGTGAAGTAGGCGAAATATTTGAAGCAGCCATGAAGTCCTACGAAAACTCAATGCTTAGGAATATATATTCATATTGTAATAACAATCATTTCAGTTCAGCAATTTTTATGTGTGGTGCAGCCCATAGAAAATCAATTATTGAAAAGATAGAGAAATCTAAGACCGAAGAGCGAGTGAATATAATTTGGACTAATTTCGAAATGCAGATTAGGTAGGGTTGCGCGGCTTGACAATGGGTGTTGATGCTGGGCTGGAATTGTATTGTGAGTTGAGAAACAATCCTTTACCTTAATAGCTATTCGTCCAAAAACTCACAAAATGAACAAAACAGTCTTAACGTATTGCAGTGAATGTGATGGAGACAAGAACCATAAAAAGCTATTCTCCAAAACAGCTAAGGGATACTCAAAAAGCATTGAAGAATTTAGCATAGTGCAATGCATGGGTTGTAACGCTATATCTTTTTTACAGACAATAAAGCTGTCAAAGAGATCAAAACCAATGCATTTTAATTATCCTGACGATCATAACCCAAATCCGGGTCAATACATTTTTCTGTCAGAAAAACATGTAGCAATTTTTCCAAAAGCAATAAAAAAATTGTATGATGAGCTTATTCCTGCATACGGGGCAGGTGCAAAAATCCTATTAGGGATGGGATTGAGAGCATTAGTAGAAGCGATTTGTATCGATCAATCGATAACAGGAAGCAATCTTCTTAAAAAAATAGAAAAGCTTCACCATGAAGGGCATATTTCAAAATCAGAGCTTCCAATATTAGATAAGCTTCGAATAATAGGAAACGACTCAGCGCACAAAATGAAAAGCTTGTCGATGTATAAACTCGAACTGGCGCTAGGGATAGTCAACCATGTTCTAGAGAGCATTTACATCCTTCCCGTGATAAATAAGAAACTGGAGATCAATACTTAATTATTGCACTTTAACGCTAGCTCTACTCAGTTACAGTTTCAAAGGCATTGTATAAATTGATAAGTGAGTTAAGCGAAATCCTTGCCTCATTAAATCTATTAAAGATCAGCAAGCTCTTTGTTGAATAAGCATGCCTTTCAGTTTTGGTTACAAAAAAGCTAAACTTGTTGCTAATAATTTTCTTCTCCAAAGGCCCCATTTCACTGGTAATAATTACAACTGCAAGAATTTGAGGGCATCGATAAATAGTCTCCTCCAATCCATTGACAACACTTTCAAAATCCTTTTCATCCATCCAGAAATCAGTTGATCTAATAACGAGAACACTCGGCACCTGTGAAGACAATTGTTGAGATTTATGAATAATTTTTGCACTTAGTCGCTTTAGGACGCTCTCCTGGGGAAAAATCATAACGTTAGCATCAAAACCTTTAAGCTTTATCCATTCATCGAAAAGGTTTGAATTGGCAGATGGAGCAAACCCTAATTCAATTATTCCTTCGTGAGAAACTTTGTAAAAAGATTTTGATTCAAGGCATTGAGTCAATTTTACTTCAATCTCCTTCCTTATTGCTAAGTAGTGTGACTCTGAAAGCATTCGATAAATTCGTCCGGCAAATCGAAGATCGATATTCTTACCTGCAGCTGTAAAGAATAAATAAGAATGCAGTTCATCAAATCTTTTCGAATTTGAATCTTTAGTTAGACGAGTAATTTCTACAAGAACATGCTCTTTGGTGGTATGATTGGTAATCGTCAGGTCTGGTTTCTTTTTTTTAACATTATCATTCAAGGATTCAGCTTCAAGTTCTACACTAAAATTTGACCGAGCGCATTTCAAAGCCACTTCCAAAATAGTAATCGCCTCTTCACAATCCCCAGGTGTGTTTGATTTCAGTTTTTTTATCAGAACTTCAGATTTAATTTCTCGAAGACCATCAGCCAGCCAAACAAACCATGCCCGTGTCCAAGGTGCGCGATTAGCGAAGTAATGTTTTAAGTGATGACTTGATTCATAGGTTTCCCTAGGAAAATTCTCTCCCAACTCTTTTCTGAGATATCCAAAAGCTTCTAACGCTGCTTGAATTTGGAACTGGTTTAATTCCTCCTTAATCAACTTTGTGTGCTCAATCTGGGCATCCCAATTAAAGTACTGTGCTATAAGCTTCTCGCGAGTTTCTTCATCTTGCATCTACAAATTTTTTACTTTAAAAGTATGGAATATAAGCAACAGGGTGATGCGAAACCAATATCAGATTTCTCCTTAATTTTTATGACCTTTATAACATGAGAGAATTTAGCGAATATGAAAAGAAAGTAATAAATGAAAAATTAATTAAAGGATCGGACTTTTCTGGTTTATTATCAGATGATCTCTATAAGAAATCGAAGGTGATTATTCGGATTAATTTCAATGGCAGCGGAAAACATAAAATAGAATACAGGTCAGATAGCTATGATGCACAATTGGCAATTGACGAGATAGTTGATCTTTATCACCTGCTTAATTTTTTACTAGAGACAAAACTTATTAGGAAATATCCACCTGCAGCAAATACTAACAGGGATCATAAAACATCGCCCACTATAAGCTTAGGTATTTCTGAAAGTCGAGAAATTAAAAATTTCTCACTTGAATCTGGCTCCAGCAATCTCGGTGAGTTTATAATGCAGCATGAAAACTACAAGTTTAAAGCAACTGAGCCATTAAGATTTTTTGCAGCAAATAATTTTGAATCCTCAGAAGACAGAAAGCATAGAGATAACTTAAAACACATCAGAAAGCAATTAAATGTAACTTTAATTGTTGCTATTGCAGGCTTCATAATAACAGGATTTATCGGTTATGTTCAATACAAAAAATCCTATGATGAATTATTCTATGAAAATGGAATTATGAGAAGCAAAATTGAAGTTTTAGAAACGAAGTTGAGAAATGATTCTCTAAACCATACGGTAATCAATCAAAGAACCATGAAACTAAAAAGGGAATTAGATTCAACAAAAACTAGTATTCAAAATCAAATAGAATTGATTCGCAAGAAGGTTAAAGCCAAATGACATAAGGAATATGATAGCTGATATGAACCATCCATTAACGTTCATTATTATTACAATAGTTGTCGCTATTGTGATAGGAGTAAGTGGTTTCTTTCTTAACAGAGAATTTGTTAAGAAAGAGAAAGCTAAATTAATAAAGCACGATCAAGACAAGATTTACAAATGGCTGATGGATGAGTTTCGAGTGAGAATGGATTTTGAATACAGAACTACAAAGGCCATATCAAGCGGGACGCATTTATCGGAGGATAGAGTCAAAGAAGTTGCAATAATTGACTCTAGAATTCATAAGAGTACTGGATCAAAGGATGATCGCTGGACAGTAAGGTCAAAACCTTTTCTTGTCAATTGGAAAAAGAATTCTGTTGCAGAAGTCAGTTCTGAACAACCTAAAAAATCAGACCCTAAAATTATTAAAGGTGGTCAAGTGGGCATTGCAACACCATCATTTAATTCGTCAATCAATAGCGCAATTTTAGGACAGGAAAGGGGAGTCTTTAGTATTTGGGGGTATGTAGCAGATGTTCATAACAAAGTCTATGAAGAGCAACTAAATATGTATATCGTTGGGTATGCAACTAACCGGGGTCAGGATTTACAGAACCCTTCGATGGCTAGGTATCCAAATACATGGGCAATCGATCGAGTTGCTCCAACAAAGAAAAATTTGTTAGGCTCATGGCGATTCTATAGTAATAATTCGGGCAAAGCTATAACTCAATTAAACTGTACAGATTTATTGACTAATGGTTGGCATTTATTCTCGGTCGCTTGGTCAATAAGCGATAATTATATCAAGTTTATCATTGATGAGTCTGAGGTTGCGCAAAGTGAATTTTCCAACTGGCCCTCTGACTTTTCTCATTCAATCCAAGTAGGAACATGGGCAAGCCGTTCTCCAGAATTTTTTTTCAAATCAAAAATTGGTCAATGGCAATTTGCTCCAGTACAATATAAATTAAACATCATAGAGGAGTTTTTCATCAAAAAACCTGAGTGAACATCAGTAAAATGGGGCTAAGTGGTACAGACTTTGAGCTATTAGTGAAACCTTTTTTCAAAAATCTGTTTGAAAAGATAGGGTATAAAATTTCTGATATAAGAAATCAGAAGCCTGGAACACAGAATGGATTTGATATTAAAGTTGAGTTCGAAGATCTCAATAATATAAAAAGGGGCATCTTCATTGAATGCAAATATTACTCTTCCAAATTAGAGTGGAAAGAAATTGTAATAAAGCAACTGCAATTATGGGGTACTAACTATGTGCCCGATGGCTTTATAGCATTATCGCCCAAAGTAAATCTATCTAATATTAATGATAACATTCAAGCTAAGATCGATCAGAACCCAATCTTTGGATTTCCATCAGATTTCTGGACTCCTGACAAGGGTATTGAAGAAATATTCTCGATAGATAAAGACCTATATCAAAAAGTATATGGCAAGGCTTTAACAGTTCCTGTTGATGAGTCGCAAGTCATACAAAAAGCAAAAGGATACATTGAGGATTTACTTCATAAAAAGGATGAAATATTAAAAAATCTTCCATCTAAAAAACGCTATTCAATACCTGAGCTTTACATCCCCAGAAAAGTTATTAGTGCAGAAGCTGAATTAGGGGATTTGGGATTCTTAACGATTGGGGAAAACATTCTGGAGATATTTAATAAAGAACCGAGAATTGCCTTGCTTGGTTGGGCAGGCACTGGGAAGAGTGTTGAATTGGAATATCTAGCATCAGAATTATCATCATCAACTAGCCCATACTTTACTTTTTTGATTACTCTCAACAATCATGTTGACAAAATTTTAGCTGACTATATTCCTAACATTTCAAGAATACCAGAAAATAATATTGCTCTACTGTTGGATGGTCTCGATGAGGTACAGGCTAAAGATTTTGAAATCACTAGAAGAAGAGTAAATAAATTTTGTCAAGATTTTCCTACTGCTCGAGTAATCGTATCGTGTCGTTCAAATTTTTACTCCACTGTTTCGACAAATGGAAATTTAAGTACTCTTTCCGGATTCAAGTCTTTCTCATTGTCGAATCTAACATTGAGAGACATTGAAAATTTTTTAGATGCAAATCTACCACTAAAGAAAACAAGCTTTTTAGAAGAAGTACAATCTAAAGGTTTAAGCGATTTACTTCATTACCCATTTTACTTTAGGCGGCTTGTAGAGCAGTATAAACAACACGGTCGTATTTCAAATAGTAAGGCTGATTTTTTTGAAAGTGTTATCACTGATGACGTTAAGGCGGACGTAGCCAAATATTTTTCTACAGATAGAGATACTAAACTGATAGAGGGTCGTAAGCTTTTAGAAAAACTCGCATTTATTCTGGAATATCAAGGAAAAAATCTGTGTACCTGGCAGGAGTTGATGTTAACTTTTAACACCAACGAGCTCGATACTTTGAAAAGGCTAGGGAGGACCTTATATGGCGAGGAAGGTAATGAATCAGTTTGGAAATTCAACCATAACAACACTCAAGAGTATCTATCAGCTAAATTCTTAACCAAGCTTCAATTCAAAGACATAAAAGAAGTCATTGCTTTCCCCAAATCATACACAAAGGTTAAGCCAACCTGGGCAAATACTCTGTCATTATTGTTCAGTATTCTTCCCGCAATAGATCAAAATAGACTTAAACTTACTAACTGGTTAGTCGATAAAGAACCTGAGTTATTCGTAAAGTTTGAACCGGATAGGATCGATAGTAAGATTAGATATCAGGTATTAAAGAGCATACTTGAATTCTACGAGAAACAAGGAACCAGAATCAATCATTCAAAGTATGATGTTAGAGAATTAGCGAGTTTTACGAAGACAGACAAAACCCTTGACCTACTTACAGCAGAGTTGGATCTGAGTAAACCTGAGTACGTCAGGGCGAATGCTCTTGAGATAATTTTACATTATAATGCTGGAAAAACCCTTTTAGACAATTTCAGTCAGCTAAAGATTGCTGTCAAAAAAAATCTATTTGATAAGAAGTCGTCATACTTAGCTATGAAGGCTTACATATATTCGTTTAAGCTCGATGAACAAGAGTATGATGAATTCTTCAATTTATTTAAGGGCTCTGATGATACTTATACCAGGTACGCCCTTTACTCCTCAATTCATCACCAAAACTACCAAGACAAGTATGTTAGATTCGTAGTAGCCCAGATTGAGGAACTCATGAGGAATGAATTAAATAGTGATGGGCGGCTGTCTAATGAATACACGGAGTTGAAAGATTGCATCTCTAAAATTAAGACTCTTGAAGCTCTTGAGTATGTTGTAAATTTCGTTTCTGAACATTACTGGAGTATCTCATACTCAATTTACTTTAATGAAATAATTGATTATGTATTAGAAAAAGCAATCAAAGAAAGCCCAAATGAAAGGATTTATCAAAGACTAAAGATTGTAGTTTTATCAGAACATTTTTCTTCAGTTGATAAAAAACTTGAAAACTTAAAGGAGTATTTTAAAGAAACTGGAAATTTTGAAAGAGTTTTTCAAGATGTATTCAATGAAAATAAACTGAAGCTCGACTATCACAGCTTCTTAGTGCTCGCTCTATTAGCGAATGAAAAAAATATTGAATTCTTTGCAAATCAATTCATAGACTCCAAAATTGATAGAAAGGCTGCAGAAGGATTTCAATCTTACCTAAACAGAGATAACCCTGAACTACTAAAGGTTTTCAATACACTCATTAATAAAAAGGAGCTAATTCCATTGCCGACCTCCAAGCAATTCGAGTCTACTGAATCTATCGTTTTGCGAACTAAGGAAATCATTTTCTCTAAGGTTAAATTCAAAAGTGCTATCGAACAAGTATTTCTTGATTCGAAGAAAGATGAGTTGACATACGAGGATGTCTGGGAAATTCATAGGGAGTATGAAAAATATTTACCTGTAATTCATGATACGATACTGGTGAGAAGTAGAGACCAAATAGTAAAAAAGGAAAAGCTTCTAAAATACATTGAAGATGAATGGGAAAGTTTTTCTATAAAGCGTATCATCAATTTACTCAAACACTATAGGCCAGTAGAGTTTACTGATTCTGAAATTCATTTTATAAAAACTTGGTGTGATAAGGAAATAGTAAATATAGATTTCAGAAAAGCATTATCCCGGAGTAGCCCCAATTCTATCCAGGCTAGTAAGTTAGCGGTCAAATTATCTTTTTTAATAAGGCGACTAAACTTAAATCACTACTCCAAAGAAATTTACTTGGACATGCTGTCCTTTCAAAGATGGGATGATAACGAGATTAGTATTGCAGATTTTGTAAGCGGTGTCGTTCCGCAATTTGATATTAACAAAAGAGTCTCTGAAAACCTTTCATCTGGAATTGACTTTGAAATTGTTTTAGAAAGTCATATTGAATATGCACAAAATAATTTGCTGAAGGAGTGCAGTAATAGTCTCTTAAAGTACTTAAAGAATGACGGTTACGGGCGATATAAAATATTGGACTGTTATATTAAACTTAATGGGAGTATTTCTGATCTCGAAAATATCTTACCAGAGATCAAAGATGATTTTAGGCACAAAATATTTGACGAACTAATAAACCATAACAGTTCAAAGGTGTTAAGCTTTTTAATTAGTGCTTTCAAAATCGAGAAGGACGAAGCCGAAAAACTAGTATTGGCTAGCAAACTTATTAGGCTGCAAAATCTCGAAGGGCTACGTTATTATGTTAGCTATATAAAAAGGAATAAAAGGTCTATTGAAGATTCGTCTCCTTCAAATCCTTTATACAGACTAACTACACTCCGAGCCATTCCTTGGGTTCTAATACTATTTGAATTAAGTTATGACACTACCATCAAACATGAATCTTACAATAGACTTGATCATATAGCACTTGGAGCGCTTCAGTCCATTTGTAGGCATAATGACAATTACCCAAGGTGCTTGATTGCTATCAAATTTTATAGGGTTTATTTTGGGGTAAGGAGATTCCTTGGAAGAAAACTTTCCGATTCTGTGTTAGCTGATTTGAAATATTTTATTGAAAGTCAAGAGTTAGAATATTATACTAAGAAGAGTCTAAATATTGGGCTATTAGATGCAGAACAAAAATTTAAAGACCTTGTCAGAAAACCGAGTTCATCAGAAAGTTTGAATGCTTAAAAAAAGCCCCCTAAAAGGGGAGCTTTGATAAAGAAACTTCAAACCACAACACACGGAGTGTGTACTCACGATAGTCCCACCACAAGTTGCTGTAATGAAAGGGCGAAACACGCCATTTGAGCCAAACGCCCGCCAGCAGCCACCAGCCACCGATACGGACACGAAATAAATATTTAAACATAATGCGACACCACGGGATCGGATAGAAAGGTGCAAGGGTTGCCGTAAAAAAATACTACCCGAGGAAAGCGGGTGGCAAGAGGGGAGGGTGGAGATTTTTTTACGAGCAGGCGTAGCGAACCCTTGCGGCTTTCTATTCCGCACGCCCGTAACTTTGTGTTATGTTTAAGTATTATCTTAAGCAGTATTGTAACATAATAGAATATGATTGTTGAGAGCATGAATGATAAGGAGTTTGTCCTAGAAGTTGTAAAGGACTTCTTTGATGAAATGAGGGACTATATCGTTAGGGCGATGACGAAAAAAAAGATCAAGACTAGGCACGCAAGCAATTATACTTCGAAGAGAGGAAATAAATGGCATATTATCTATAGACCCGAATATGATGGTCAAAGTAGCCTCCATATCAAACGCTCACAACCTAAGGAATGGTTTACTTGGTATAGCTTGATTTTAGCACAGAACAGCATTACACTTTTCGGGTTTAATAAACATGTTGCTGAAAGAATTTCACAGAGGTATCATCCTGAACTGACTCCTTCAGAGGCTCTTAAGGAAATGCTCATGAAGACTCCAGCGATTATCCAAAGTGAAACAGGAGACCAGTTTTATACGCGTGTCAATGGTGGGGTTTGTATTGGTTCTGTCTATGGAAAGAGATTCCCTATTAATGTAGGAAGCTTTGATATTCAGGTCGATCTCAGAGACACAAACACCTTCATTTCAGATGACCTACTTTTTGATGACCAGAAGAAGATTACTGAAGAGAGTATTATTCGTGCGATAAATAGACTTGGCAAGAACTATCTCTCAGACCATGATCTCCAGAATCCCTCAGAATGACATGGCTGCGCGGTGGCCCGGCCCAAAGGCGGGGTGGCGCGTAGGCATGTGCGGGGAAGCATCTTTGGGCCTTGATTTTTTTCGTTCTTTTTGCATCAAGGCAAAAAGGACAAAAGAAAAATAAGGTGCGAACACCGCTGAAGTTCTGGTGAGCGTTCAGCGAGCTAACAAGCTAATACTGTGAGCGGTATTTCAACTTACTTCTAATTCTGATTAATCAATTTAAATCAATACTTGAAGCGTTGGATCAAGCATGTGTAATGCTGGCTTTGGCCTGAGCCTGGCATGTGCGGCCTGCATTACTGATGCTTGGCGGGTGGCTGCATTCATGCGCGTGGGAAAAAACTTTCGTGCTCAATCTTTATCGCTACATAGACACTCAAGGACGTGAAGTGCTGGGCCCGGAGAGCGCGGCCTTGAGCGGCTATTTAGCATAACGTCAAATTATATAACTGCGCGAGGGCATGTGCGAATTCCTCAAACTTCCATACGAAGCACAAAACCCCCAGCGTTTCGCTGGTTAACATAATATGATTATATAACTGCGGGTCAGCAAGTTAGAAAGGAAAGAGTTATATAATTTATATTATGTTAAGTCGAATTGGTAGGTAAACCCCTACCTAAAATGAAAAGAAGAACAATCTCCCCGCTTCGTGAAATCTTAAAGGATTTAGGAAACGGGTTAATCGTATCATTAAAACGGTTACGCGATGAGCACTACAATACAATTCCGGTTACCATTCGCTCCGCGGATCACTAACGTATCCGCAAAGTATGTTGATAATGCGCTTAGGTCTGGCTTTGTTATTCAGTTGGAAACTACCGATTTGCCGGGCTGTTACTTTTCTATTGACCATTTTAAAATCTGGTCAATGTTATTCGATCACACTTTTGTTTTGTTGGGAGTGCCTTCGATCCGCGATGAAAACATCGGATAATGAATTGGTGTGCTTCGAATCCAGGAAAGATATAATCCTTATTTCCGCAAGGCCATATACGTCCACGCTGCTCCCGCCATATCCACCAGACCAAACAGGATAAGTTGTGGTGGCGCCCAGTCAATTAAAACAAAGACAATAAACCACAAAAAGATGGAGGCCCGTATGTAAGCCGTTAATGTAAAGAAAAGGATGTTATTGGAAGGCGCCATAAACACATAATATAGACCAATGGCAAAGACTATTGCACCCAAGACATGGATCCACACCTCAGTAGTTTCAGCAATTTGAAACAGGGCAAGTAACATATTGGGAAAAGCGGTGAGTGTAATACCCGTAAGTAATAAGTAGAACCCAAAGTAGTAAACGGATTTGGCAGCAGATGTCATGGCAGTGGGGTTTGGTAATGTTCTTTTTAGAAGTGTTGTGTGAAATTAGTAAAATCTTTATTAAGTGCATGCTTGAAGTAGGTAGTCCAATACGCCCACCCTGGGTGTGACAAACTGAGCTGGGCCAATGGCGAACCATGTTAGCTCCTGACCGATCTTTTATCATCATTCCAGTACTAAATATCAGTAAATAACACTTGAATAAATGGTATGGGCCGATACGATCATTTTGCTTAGTTACTTGTTCGCCAAAATAACGATTCAGGATACATCGCTTTCGTTTAGGAATTGGTAACTTTATTGTGTGTTTAAATTGAAAAGTGCTAATTATTCATATGGAAAAAGTAGTATTTATTGTAGAAGATGACCTTATTCAACAGAAAATGCTCCGGCATCATTTTGAGGAGATGCTGGGCAATTATGTGGTGAAGACATTTGCCGACCCTAAGGACATGCTGGATGATCTCAAGGAAAAGCCTTATGCCATTGTCTTAGACCATTACTTTTCTAATAAACCTGGAGAAACAGGATTGGATTATCTAAAGGTGTTAAGAAAGAAGCACCCCTCCATCCCTGTTGTGTATTATACTACGTGTACGGATGAGGCGGTACGTGCTCAGGTAATGAAATTAGGAGCGGAACAATACATTACGAAAGATTCAGCTTCTCTTGTCCGGCTGCGGACTACACTGGATTTAATTGGCACCAGGAAAACGGGCTTTCTTAAAAAGCTTTTCAACCGCTGATTTTTTTATTGCATAACTTACCTCAATCAGTTTTTAAGTGGGATTGCAATACTAATGATGCTTCCTTTACCGGGAGAGCTTTCTATGGTTAATGTCCCCCCTACTCTTTGTAAATACTCGCGACAAAGAATTAGTCCTAGTCCTGTTCCTTTCTCAAGGCGAGTTCCAGGTGAGCTCACGGTCCGATCGGGAGTCAGCAGTGCATGGAGAGTAGTTTCATCCATGCCAACGCCATTATCTTTTACCTGAATGGTCACAACCTGATTAGCCACGTGAGCCATACTGGTAACCGTGCCCCCTTCAAACGAATATTTAATAGCATTTGCCATCAGGTTTCGGATTACAAAATTCAGAATGTCACGATCAGCAGTTAGAGTAAAACTCTCTGGAGTGTTATTTTGTAATGTAATTTTCTTTATGTCCGCAATACTTCGGAACAACTGACAATTTTCTTCTATAACGACATGCAAATTGAATCTCTCCCGTTTTGTTTGCACACCCTTTAGCTGACTTGCTGTCCAATACAGAATGTTCTCCACCAAAAGGTTGGTCTTACTTAAATCACCCTCCAGGCGCTGGGTAAAGTTTCCAAATTCCTCTTTGCTTAGGGCTTCACTTTTATAAAGTTGTAAAATGCCCTGTAAGGAGTTAAGCGGACTTTTAATATCGTGCGACAGGACTGACAATAATCTATTTTTCACTGCATTGGCCGTTGTCAATTCATTGGTACGTTCCGCTACCACCATTTCCAGGTTTTGGTTCAGCGTCTCCAGACTTTTATAGGATTTAGCATAATGGTTGGCCAGCAAATACACTTGAAAAAGTAAAAACACTAAAACGCCTGACTCCACGAGGTACATGAATTGAATATTAACCGGGTAGAGGACAGAATTTTTTAATATTTCTGCCAGGATGAAAGGGAAGGCTGCCAAGACCCCAAGCAGAATAATTCTTGCGTCAGTATTTCCCGATTTCCACGCCTTGCTGATGGAGTAGACTGCGTATATGAATGCCAACAGCAATCCGATGTGACTGATTTCCAATAGCTGACCATAGCGGTACTGAGGTGTTACCATCACCGCTAAACATAATGTAATTGCGATGGTGATAAATATGATAAGGGGCTTCTTGGGAGCATGAGCAGGGAATAGATGATAAACATACAAGGGGAAGATGGCCACAATAGCATACACACTTCCGAATTCAATTTTTTTCCAATATTCCCAATCTACAGAAGGATATAAAGTGGGTAGCAAAAATGAACCACCGTGCGTGATGAGGGCACGTAAGGCAACCCCTAAACAAATTAACGCCAGCCACAGATAAGAATTTCCCCTTTGAAATAAAAGATACAAAATGAGCTGATACATAAACATAGCAATGAGGCTGCCGGCAAAAAAATTCTTAACGCCATTGGAATTATTTATTTGTATATGTAGTGACGAAGTTTTATCGAGAAGAGGCGTAGCTCCAACTCCTCCGCTAAAGTAAGAGTAATTGGCCACCTGCATGATTATATCAAGGTCCCGTGTTTTTTCCGGTAAGGATACTATCGTGCTACTCAATTTTGAGGAATATGAATTTTTTCCAGTACCTGTTCTGCCTGTTTCCATTACTAATTCGCCATTGATCCAGATTTTTGCGGAGGCGTTGATAATGGGAAAGTAAAGCGACAGATTATTTTGATCGGGAAGTGTAAGCGCAAGGCGATATGTAGCAAATCCTAAAGTTGAATACGGTCCCTGCCTATGCCAGGACCCCGGAACTTCTATCCATTGGGAGATTTGGTGACGGTCAATGTCTTCTGGTGTCAGAAGTTTATTCCAATAAAATCCCCACGTTCCTGAGAGATCAACGGGATGGCCATTACCAAATGTATGTTGAGAAAGATTAACCCGGCCTTGAACGACAGGCTGCGAGGTCGCGCTTTGCCCCAAAGACATCATCAATACTATGACTGCAATTGATTTCATCACAATTCAATGTAAAGAAAAGAACCTTCATAACAGACCGGATTGTATTGTTCCGCTTACTTCATTATGGGTGTCAGCAAGACCTTGCGAAATTCAACTTCAGCACCTTCTGCCTGCAAGGCAATTTGTCCTTTGGAGGCAGTGCAGTTTTCACCTGCATTGACAAGGTCGCCATTGACCCAGACTTTGATTGTGTTTTTAAAACATTCAATAACCATTTTATTCCATTCACCAAGAGGTTTCTCTGATCCATCTGTAAGATTTTTAATCCTTCTTTCCTTACCTTCTGTTATTCCCCATTTACCTTTGGGCCCCCTCCTCTTTTCCATATCCGGCACCGCAATGTCTTCTACGATACACCAAAAATCTCCGGCATTTTCATGCATCATTTGCACTTCAATTGATTTCGGAAACATTTTGTACAGAGCCCGTGGCGTGGAGGCATGAACCAACGCCCCACAGTTGCCGGGAGCTCCAGCAAAGCGATATTCAATATCCAGGCGATAATCCTGATAGGACAAATCGGTGATGATGTGGCCTTCGGGTGTTCCCAAACTAACCAGCATGCCATTCCGGACAATAAAGGAGTCGCTGATATTTTTCAATGAATCCCTGGCAGGCACATCCACGTGCCAACCGGTCAGGTCCTGCCCATTGAATAAACTCTGCTGCTGACCGCGTAACTCAATTGAACAAATGCTGATGGCAATCAGCATATAAGAAATAAGTGTTTTCATGTTGTGTTTCTTCCAACATCTCACATGTAAGAAGTCCTGAAAAGTACTTCTAAAAATTAAATTTTTAACTACGCTGATTGTAGAACCCATAAGTTTACTGGTTGCATGATAAGGGCATCTGTCGTTCTCTACTATTTATTGAATGAATCCATGGCTCCCATTAAAAAGAAAAGCGGGGCATTCCAATTGATGGCTACTTCATTGGTGGAATAGCTGCATTCTTTATCCACAAATGATTTAGCGGGAAATTTGGAACGGGTAACTTCAGGGCAATCAGCAAATGTTACCGTATTAGGCCCTCCCGAAAGCATACCCGGATATGGCTCCGGAATTCTATCGGCACCTGAAGGGCGGTGATGAATATTCATTACCTGCTTCCCTCCAAAACCTGTAACAAAACAATATCCCGTAGCATTTCGGCCCAATAGATAGTCCACCTCGCTTTGTATCGATGCTATGTATTTTTTGTCATTGCTGATTTTGTAGGCCACTAATTTTATAAGCGCCAGATTCGCGACATCGGAATTGCTTCCCCATTTAAAGAAATCCAGGCTTACTTTGTAGGGGGAATTTTCCGACTTCTCAACCAGTTTATCCGCGAAAGCAAGTACTATTTTTTGTGCCTCTGCTTTTAAATCAGAAGCTTGAGGAATATCGCTGAGTGAAAGTGATAATATCCCAGTCATTCCTGAATAATCCCATGACGGCACCTTCATCTCCTGTGCCATGATTTCATTTTTCGAAATCATTGATAGATTATTTTCAGCTAATCCAAGTTCAGAAGCTGCCCAGAAAAACTCATCGCTTAATTTCGTATCATCATACTCACCCGTAGAAATATCGGAAGGGTTTTTATAATAAATTTTTGGATTTGCCTTAGCCCATGCATAAGCCTTCTTGGCAGCATTCAAACAGGTTTTACCAAGTTCTCTGATTTCTGAATCTTCACTCTTTGCAAATACCCGTGAAGCCATCGCCATGGTGGATGTAAAATCGAGTGCCGCTGCCGTTGATTTATAAACTACATACCTGGGTTCTGTCGCTTTATCGGGCATGTTGAAATCACCAAACTGTTTATTGGTTAGTTTATGGTAGACACCACCATCGCTGGGGTCCTGCATGGTAAGCATCCAGCGCAGGTTTACTAACAGTTCATCCATAACATCTGAAATGTTGTTGGCGCTTTCAGGAATGTTGTTATTAAAATCCTTTATATATTCTGGATATATCTGGCAAAAAAGCAATAAGGTGTAAGTTGTAATGCTGCTGTTTACAATGTATTTATTATAGTCTCCGGCATCGTACCAACCGCCTGGGCTTGATACCTTAAATCCTTCCGGACGTCTTGCAGAGGCAGCTGAAGAATGAACTAAGACTAGTGTATCGGGATGGCCTTCTGGCCTGGCCCATTTTCCTGCAAATTCGCTTGTGATTTCTATTCCAGTGCGGTTCAGGTAAAAGGCTTTCAGTGAAGTTTTAGCCAGGTCGCCATAAACACCTTGCCCTATTTCGAATGGATAAGAACAAACCGTATTATTATCCAAACAAATCTTGTATTTACCAGGAGCGGTAACTGTTGAAAAATCTACAGTGCAAACACTGTCCCCGGATAATTCCCAATATTTAAATGATCCTGGCTTTCCAGTAAGCACCACTTTTCCGGTGATTGCATCAACAATATTAAACTCTTCTGTTTTTAGGCGCAGTAATGCTACCTTATTCGCATTCGGATAAAAGCCAACCTGGTTTACCAGTATTCGATCCAGGGAGTCTGGAGCCAGCGTGGTAGTTGAAGTACTCTGATTTGTAGAAGAAGTACACATTGAGAAAAGGCCAGTGGTTAGGGCGATTATCCAAGTTGTAAAAGCTTTCATAATGTCTTGTTTTATATTCTGCAGGAATACACATCTATGATGATCTGTATGCCTTGACTATTCAAGTAAAAATTATTATCCGAGTACGACCATTACCGTATGTTCCAATCCATCGGCAAACAAAGGGATCAGATTCGAAGAATGAGGCTTGTCATCAACCATTACCAGTTTAACGCCTTTGGATTTTCCATCCGGATTTTGAATTTCAATCCGGTAGGTTGCGCCCCTGAATTTACGGGTGATCATAAAACCTTTCCATGAAGTTGGGATACAGGGATCAATCATCAGTCCATCATAATCAGGCTTAATACCCAGAATAAACTGGGTTATCAAATAGAAATTCCATGATGCCGTTCCGGTTAACCATGAATTTTTTGCTTCACCCGGCCTGGCCGCGTCTTTCCCCGCCACCATTTGCGCATACACGTAGGGTTCGGTCTTGTGCAGTTCGCTGATGTCTTCAAGGTACGATGGGCAAATCTTTTTATAGTATTCCCATGCCTGATCACCACGTCCCATAAGTGCTTCTCCAATCATGATCCATGGATTGTTATGGCAAAATATTCCAGCATTCTCTTTGTAGCCGGCTGGGTAACTTGAAATTTCTCCGTATTCAATGTAGTATTTAGTGAATGCAGGGTTGTTCATGACAATTCCGTAGTTGGTATCAAGGCGTTCTTTCACAGCATCTAATGCTTTTAAACACATCCCTTCGTCTTTGCCAATTTCTGCCATGGTGCACCACCCGTTCGATTCGATAAATATTTTACCTTCTTCATTTTCTATGCTGCCAATTTTTTTACCGTAATAATCGTAGGCGCGAATAAACCATTCGCCATCCCAGCCATGTTTCCTTACTGCGGCAATCATTGCATCAACGTGGGACCGTGCGCGTGCGGCTTCGGTTGTTTTGCCCAGTTTGTTGCACAACGTAACATAATCACGACCATAAACAACAAAGAGTCCGGCAATCATCACCGATTCAGCTTTTGTTCCTTCTGTTTTATTTTCGGTAGTTTGAAACGATTCGTTTGGATCGTTAGAGAAACAATTCAAATTCAAGCAATCGTTCCAGTCTGCCCGGCCAATCAAGGGTAATCCGTGAGGTCCCAGGTTATTAACTACATGATCGAATGAAACTGTAAGGTGATCAAATAATGTTTTGGCCACATTCATGTCGTTATCGAACGGAACCATTTCCTCCAAAATGCTGAAGTCACCAGTTTCTTTGATATAACTGACAGTTCCAAGAATCAACCACATAGGGTCATCGTTGAAACCACCACCAATATCGTTGTTCCCTTTTTTGGTTAGTGGTTGGTACTGGTGATAACAACCTCCATCCTGGAATTGTGTCGAAGCGATATCGATAATTCGTTCACGTGCTCGTTCTGGAATTTGATGTACAAATCCGATTAAGTCCTGGTTTGAATCGCGGAAGCCCATACCCCGCCCAATGCCACTTTCAAAATAGGAAGCGGAGCGGGAGAAACAGAAGGTAATCATGCACTGGTATTGATTCCAGATATTCACCATGCGATCCAGCTTCTCATCGCCCGATTGGACATTGTAAACGCTCAGCAAATTATCCCAATAGGACCGCAGTTGAGCAAAAGCAGCATCCACCTTTTCTGTTGTGTCAAACCTGGCAATGGTTGCTTTAGCTTTTGTTTTATTGATTACATTTTTAGATTCCCATTTTTCCTCTTCACTATTTTCAACGTATCCTAAAACGAAAACAAAATCTTTCGATTCGCCAGGCTGTAACACCACCTCAATGCAATGAGATGCGATGGGTGACCACCCCTGTGCCATAGTATTGGTTGGTGTTCCTTCAGCTACCACCTGTGGTTCATCGAAGCCATTGTAAAGGCCAAAGAAAGTTTCCCGATCAGTATCAAATCCTTTAATGGGAGTATTAGCAGAATAATAGGCATAATGGTTTCTTCGCTCCTTGTATTCTGTTTTATGGTAGATAACCGAACCTTCAATTTCAACTTCACCCGTGGAAAAGTTACGCTGGAAGTTTTCCATGTCGGCAGCAGCATTCCACAAACACCACTCTGTAAATGAAAACAGTTTCAGTTTCTTTGCTTTCGAAGTGGTGTTAATTATTGTAAGCTTTTGTACTTCGGCCCACGTTTTCAGAGGAACGAAGAATAACACCTTAGCAGTAATTCCATTCTTTTCCCCCTGAATGGACGTGTAATTCATTCCATGTCGGCATTCATAGCTATCGAGTGGTGTTTTGCACGGCTTCCATCCCGGTGACCAAATGGTTTCTTCATCTTTGATGTAGAAATAGTGACCACCACTATCCATAGGTACATTGTTATACCGGTAGCGAGTAAGCCTTCGGAATTTAGCGTCTTTATAGAAAGAGTAGCCACCTGCTGTGTTTGATATTAAAGAAAAGAAATCTTCATTGCCGAGATAATTGATCCAGGGCCAGGGTGTTTTTGGATTAGTAATTACATATTCCCTGTTTTGATCATCAAAGTGTCCAAATTTCATACTTTATTAAGCTTGTTCCTTTATAATCAGTAATGATAGTAATTTAAGCCTGTGCTGCTTCTTTAGACCTGCGGCTGTTGAGTTCAATTGTAATTGTGTCCATTTTCTTTTGATCCAGTGGATAGAGTGCCATCACGCCTGCTCCAATCAACGCTACAATAGCAGGTATCCAACTCATCAGCATAACGATTCCCGGCACAGCACCTTGAATGGCTACCTCATCCTGTCCGTTATAATGGAAAGCAGCCAATACAAATCCGATAATGGCACCGGCAACTCCGCCACCAAACTTTGTGGAAAACGATCCGGCAGAGTATACCAGCCCTGTAGCCCTTCGTCCGTTTTTAAATTCAGAGTAATCGGCAGCATCACCCAGCATGGCAAAAAACAGTGTTGGAAATATGGCAGCACCAAATTCAGAAAGTATTCCTAATCCGAAGATGCTTACAATATCATTGGGGCCGCAAAATACAAGCAACGCATTTACAAAACCTGAGAATAGAAACGCGTAGATAAACAGGTTTCGCTTGCCCAGTCGCTTCCCTAATGGCGCGGTTATCAAGGCACCGCCAATGGAGGCGAACATCAAAGCCACCATAAACGAAGCCGACAATAGTTGATTATTCAGATAATGCGCAAAGTAAATAACCACAATACCTTGCTTAATCGAATTATAAACCTGGAAGATTAAGCCGATAATTAATAATATTATCCAGGGTCTGTTTTTAATTAAGTCTTTTAGATCTTTACCTAAATTGGTTTCCTGAGACTTTGGTGGCTTTACACGTTCCTTCGTTGTATAAAACGTAATGAACAGACACAATGAGAGAACTGCTGACAATAAATAGATCGAATGGCTGTACCCAACTTTCTGATTGATAAGCGTTATACTTTCACTGTTTATGTTTTCTTCGCCACTCACGATAAAGGAGTATTCCTCCCCTGCCTTCATCGGGAAACTTTTCCCTTGCGTTGGAACATCGGAAGAGTCAGCCCTATTGGCCCAGGAAAACAGCGCGATGCCATTTTTGGTTTTAATGTTTACATTTTCCACATCTGCTGCGGATGAAACAGTGACTTCATATTTCTTAGCATCCAGCTTGCTGACATCAATGGACGGATTGATGTTTCCAAAGTAGGCAACTAAAAACAACAGCGCCCCCTGAACCAACATCCCTCCGGTAAAAGCACCCACCATGCGATAGGAACCAATGTTGGTTCGCTCTTTATCATCCCCAGACATGACTGCCATGAGTGCACCGTAGGGAATATTATTGGCTGTATAGATAAGCGTGAAAAGGATATACATGGTATAGGCATACACGATCTTTCCAGTCTCACTTAAACTGGGGCTGGTAAATAGCAGGGATAGAATCACGCCTAATGGAATGGCCGTCCATAAGATCCACGGTCGAAATTTACCATGCCGCGTTTCTGTCCGGTCGCCAATAACACCCATGATAACATCCGTAACACCATCGCTGAATCGCGTAATCAATAAAAGTAATCCTACTACAGCAGGTGCAATTCCATATACATCCGTGTAAAAAATAAACAAGAAAGTAGACACACCGCGCCAGGCGATATTAGCGGCACCATCTCCAAGGGCATAACCGATTTTCTCTGCGAGTTTAAGTTTTTGGTTGTTTAGATTCATGTCGGAATGAATATGTTGCAATATATACCATTACATCAATTCTTTGATATAAGGTAAGAGGGTCTAATCTATTGTCTCTGCGAGGGTTTTTTGGTTTAATAAGATGTTTTAACGACTACCGCGACCGAATCAATGTTGGAGTTATCACGCGGGTTTAGGTTTGGAACCTGCTGAGCCGGTTTACAGGCAGGTAAGCGTTTTGAATCCCATTCTACCCGATTTTGAAATCGGTCATTAGGAATACTTAAATTGATTATCTATAATCCGGTATGTTCCATCTACCAGACCAGCATATGCCAGCGCATACCATGCGACAACACACCTTGTCCACCAAATCCAACAACAAAAAGTTCTTCCACCATAAATAATCATCAATTTTGAGAGAACAATGGCGAACTTTTACGCCTTAAATCATGACTATTAATGATTGATGTCAGTTCTATCATTAGCCTGATAGGTTTATTCAGATATCCTTAATACTCATGATACTTATTTGGTAGAATGCCATCTTCTATCCTGGAGCCAGTCGTATGTTTCCTCTATTGATTTAGAAAAAAATATCTCAATATCATACTTCTGAAAAACGTCCTCATTTCGCTTATAAAATTCGATTGTGGCTGGACTTAAATCATGTGCATAGGTTACTGCCAATCTTTTTAACCCTCTCTTAAACACAGCAGGAAGCAGTGAATCAATAAGCCAGAAATGGTCTTCCGGAGCGAGATTATTTCGCTTCCTTATATCGGTCAGCCAGTGCGCAACAGGGCATTCCAGCATAAAATTTAAACTTCTGTTAAGTACGTTGCGAAACTCTTCGCCAGAGACTTCTCTTCGCCAGGTAATGCAGATTAAGTTTCTTGCGGCATTGAAAAAAACCTCTGCACAATCCTCATCAAGCAGCATCTGATGATCAATATTTTCTGGTTTTGGCATGATTATAGTAAATTCAGTAAATGAATTTACCTTACTTGAAATGCTGATTGTACCGCCTAACGCGGTTACCTGCTGTTTCATCAGGTACAACCCTATTCCTCGACCCTCTGTATGGTTATTAAATCGTTTATAGAGCTTAAATAATTCATTACCATAAGTCTCCAAGTCAATTCCAATACCATTGTCCCACACAGTCAGTTGAAATTCTTTTTCCGTTTCTGTAGTAGAGATAGTAATAACTCCTGGTCTATTCTTATCACTATATTTCAATGCGTTGCTTAGCAGGTTATGAAGGATACTCACCAGCATAGGTTTGATGCAGTAGAGTGCTCCTGCACTAATATCGTAATCAACCTTTACTCCTCTCTCAACAATCTCCTTTTGGAAAGGAATCAGTATTTCATCGATTACTTCAATAATATTTACGTTTTGCTTGACTTTAAAAATGTCGTTCCGGATGTCAATAATCCGACCGAGGTCACGAATCGTAGCGTCAAGTACTTTTGCAGATTTTTTTAGATGCTCAACAACTGGATCGTTGGCCAAAGAAGATCGCGAATCAATCAAATTGATTAATCCTAATATGCTGGCCACAGGGCTACGCAGATTATGAGAGACCGTGTGGGAAAACTGCTGCAATTCAATATTATGTTTAACCAATTCCTCGTTGCTGGCCTGTAACTCTTTATTTGCCGAATCAACTTTATCAGTCAGGAGTTTGTTGGTATGGCTTAATTCCACATTTTGCTCTTGAATTTTACTATGCGCTAACTCAATTTCGCTTCTTGAATTTTCTAATAAAACGTTAGTCTCGTTCAACTTCTTAATCAACTGAGAATTCCTGAACTGTACTTCATCAGATGTTCGTCTCAGCATCAGCACACCAATCGTAATAAAACAAAACATAATGGTAGCAATCCATTGTGAGAGTCCGTAGGAACTTTCGGAATGTGGGATCTGATAGTATCCTACTTGCAGATAATTATGGATACTATCAAAAAACAAAAACGCCAACAAAAAAGGAAGTATGCTTAGCATCAGTGGCCATTTACGGGCAAAGCTGAAAACCAACGGTGGCACAATAGAAGCTGTTATTAAAACATACCGGTAATCAAAGTATTCAGAATCCGTCACTGACTCCCCGGGTATGATTTTAGATAGTACGGACATTCCTACGATGATGGGCGGAAGCATAAAACACAAAAGCAAGCGGCCCGTATTGAAATACTGACGGGAGATGAGAAACAGTATGATTCCAAAAAGTACGGACAAAGAAAGAGCCAACATGGGCTCCGCATTCCATTGTCGGAATCCTAAGACCATACAGATGACGATCAACAGGGCTATTGCAATAACACAAATCCTATTGGTTACAACTAAAGATTGCAATTCAATCAGATCATGGACATTCGCAATTCCATTATGAGAAATCCTAAACCAAAGTTTTTTCAAGAACTAGATTAAAGCAAAGCAAATCTAAAAATTGTTTAATGAGGAACCAACGTTCATTTATATTGTTTGGTAAATCATACCACTTCTCTTACTGGCTGGTCATAACACGAGCTACAATCTTACTAGCACCTTTAGTGATTTAGGTAATGATGAAAAATAATCCTACCGCGGCAGGCGCAATGACGTATACCCTTTCCGGTATTAAAACTATCATTTTAATTTACTATTTATCCTGGGAAGAAGTTCCATTTATTAAATGCCGACTGCCAATTGCTTTGGTGTTAATTTAATTTCCGGGTCGTTCCAATTCACATTTCCATTGGACTTAGCGTATAGTGAACATTTATATTCCATAAAGAAAAGGTGCTGGTATGGGGTCAACTCCATGTTCTGTCATGGGAACGTTTCTCATCCCACTCTTTTGTAGGCGCAAAATAAGTGCTATCCTTAACATGAAGATGTTTTTTGACTTCTTCATCTACCAATTCGATTCCTAATCCTGGTGCTGAAAGCGGAACAGGTGCATACCCTTTATCAATTAATTTTCTTCCATCAGTGGTTTTCACCAATCCCTCCCACCATGTTAAATCTACCGAATGATGTTCAACGGCCAGAAAATTTTGCGTGGCAGCAGCACAATGCACATTGGCCATAAACGAAACAGGTGTTCCAGCCTGGTGCATTGCCATAGCAATACCTTTTTCTTCTGCATAGTCGCCAATTCTCTTGGTCTCTAAAAGTCCGCCAGATGAAGCTAAATCGGGATGAATGATATCGACTGCATGATTGTCAATCAATGGCTTGAAGTATTCAAGAAGGTAAATATCTTCTCCCGTTAGGGTAGGTGTTTCCAGCGCGTCCGTTATAGTCTTATGCTGTTCCGTATATTGCCATGGCACCATGTCTTCCAACCAGGCCAGGCGATGTTTCTCCAACGACCTTCCCAACCGAATCATATTGTTTAAATCGAAGTGTCCATAATGGTCTGTGCAAAGGGGTATCTCGTCTCCAATTACAGCCCGTACATCGCTAACCCGTTGAGCCAACACCTCTAATCCTTTTTCTGTAATCTGAATTCCGGTAAACGGATGTTTTGCGTTTGCATAAGACATATAATCACCTTGCCATTGGGCCAATCCCTCCCCCCAGAATTTCTGGTTCACCAATGTTCCCGGTATATTTTTGAGTGCTCCTATTGAAACATCCATTTTCAGCCAAGTGTAACCCTGGTCTACCGTCCTGTATTTTACTTTTTGCTTAAATACTTCTAGATCTTCCGATTCCGGTGTATCAGCATATATCCTTACGCTATCACGATACCTTCCGCCCAACAACTGCCATGCCGGAACGTTGTAGGCTTTGCCACACAAATCCCAGAGCGCCATTTCAATTGCACATACTCCACCAGCCTGACGTGCCTGGCCCCCAAATTGTTTAATGATCTTAAAGATCCGTTCCACGTTACATGGATTTTCTCCCAGTATGCGACTCTTTAACATCAATGCATAACGAGGGTCTGCTGCATCTCTTACTTCACCTAATCCATAGATACCCTGATTTGTATCGATCCTGATTATCGCTGTTCCACCCATTACCGCAGTCAAACAATAACGCAGGTCCGTTATTTTTAAATCAGATGGAGCTGAAGCCTTTTGAACTTTTGAGGTTGTCTGGGCCATTGAATCTTCAAAGGTCAAGCCCACTAAACTTGTCAGGGCCATACCTCCAAGTGCGGTTTTCTTAAGGAAGCTACGTCTATTATCATTTGTGCTTGGGCTTTCTATTTCCACTTGCCGTGCAATAGCTGCCTGGGTTTCCCGTTCTTTATTTTGTTTTATGATTTGTTGCAGAATACTTTTCATGATGGTTGGGTTTAAGTTGGTAATAGATTTTAATTATTTCAAAAAATATAAGTTATAACCTCGGTAGGACGTCCAACGGGTGATCGTTCACCATTTCATTCCGAAACTAATGCCATACTATTTTCACGTTGAGTCAACAATTCCCTGACGGGGTGTTAATTACCAAAACGTGCTGATCTTTATATGTCCTCATTCCCTATTATTGGTTATTAAAGATCAGTAAGTTTTTATTATATGCGCTAATTTTTAAATCTTATTACATAAAAGCTCCATTACTTTATTTGTGCGGGCACCCGAAATGCCGCTACTTGGGCAGTGGCCATTACCTAAAAGTTCATCCACGATGGTTTGAATAAGAGGTTGCTGAATATGCACGGGGATTTCAAACCGCATCACTTCTTTTTGCTTTCCTTCGAGTTCCAGTGTAACGGAGTGATCACCAAAAAAGGGGAAAGAAATCTGGCCTTTGCTTCCTACTATGGTGGTCACTTCTTTATCGGAAGCATTTGAAGTTGTAAAGCACCAATTGCCCTGGCCCATAATTCCATTTTTGAAATGAAATGAACCGACTACAATGTCCTCCGCAGGATAATGATGAGCTTGGTTACTGGAAAAGCCAAGTGCGTCCTGAATAGGACCAAAAAGAAAATCCAGTATATCAAGTTGATGACAGGCCAGGTCATAGAAATATCCACCTCCTGCAATTTTCGGAAATATGCGCCAGTTTGCTTTGCTTCCACTGGCACCAACAATATCTGGTTGGATCGTCTTGTTGAGTAATACAGTTACATAGCGAACATCACCGATTATACCATCCTCCAACATCGATTTGATTTTTAAAAAGTTGGGTAGCATCCTTCTATAGTACGCTGTAAACAACGGTACGCTTGCACGTTGGCAAACATCGATCATGGAGAGACACTCGCGATGCGTTCGCGCCATTGGTTTTTCAACATATACAGGCTTTCCTGATTTTGCAGCTTTGTGTGTATACTCTGCGTGTGAATCAGGAGGAGTGGCAATGTAAATAGCATTTACATTCGGGTCGCTAATGAGTTGATCTGCGTTGCTATACCATGTTGTTACGCCATGCCGTAGTGCATAGTCCTTTGCTTTCTCGCTGTCCCTTCTCATGACGGCCACGAGCTTTGATCCTCTAATAAGACGCATGGCAGGAGCGCTTTTTACTTCGCACACATCCCCCACTCCAATGATTCCCCACCGAATTTCTTCTAATTCCTTTTTAGGCATGTGATTTGGCAAGTACCCTTATCCTGATAAAAAAGTTTTAAACTAAAACCATATTTATTAATCCTTTGCGGATAGATTAGAGAAGTCATCAGCCCGTTGATTCAACTCTTCTTTAGTAAGGGCGCTGCCCGAATGAACAACGATTCGATATTGGAAAGATCTCTTCTCGCCCTTCTTTAATGAAAAATTCAGTTCTTCTTTACCCTCACTGAATATTTTTTGTCCCAAGGGGTTTGCAGCAAACAATCCGTATCCGCGGGCATGCCAGTAAGTGGGATAGCCCACGTTTGTTGGATGATCAATTATTTCAAGTGAGATGGTCTCACCATTTTTTTTTCCTTGCAAACAAACCCATCTCGATCGCTTTCCCCAAACAGCATCCCCCGTCAATCCTTCCTGATTGAGATAAACTCCGGTAACTCCTTCATTATCCATTTTAGAAACAGCTGTTATGTTCCCCCGACCATCAACGAATTTATCTTCCTGGCTGGAAGGCATCTCCAATTGCCTCGCCACGCGTATGGCCAGCATGCCATCTTTTACATCTTTGAAAATTAATTCAGGTACTTTGGCTTCCCATGTAGCAATCCGGTCAACGATAAAGTCCTTTTCTACTTTCATAAAAACGAACCGTGTTTTTTCCTCAACCAGTACCTGGCCACTCTGGTTTGCCCAATGACTCAAAGTTTCCAAAACTGCTTGGTCTCCTTTATTTTCCAAAGACAAAATCTTTTGATGTTGGATCGATCCATAACCAGATTTCTTATCAACTGGAATAGCAGAACTGTTGTTCCAGAAGTCGATACCATTTACGCTTTCATAATTCATCCATAAGCCAACCTGATGAGGATGGTCGGTCCGTTCCCCAGCTCTTGGGGAGATAGGAAATCCACGGGTGATGGTAATGCCCGTTAAAGTTTTGATGGGAAACAGAACGGGTTTCTCCGTTGAGTCAAAATAACAATAGGCAGTGAGCAATTTTCCATCATAACGGACTTCTACCTTCTTTTGCGAAGGATTGTCCTTCAGCACAAATCCAGTTTGTGCCATGATAGACGGGATTGCGAAGCTTGTGAGGACAAGAATATAAAATAGTTTTTTCATCCGGCAAAAACGTTGATAGTTGATTTAAAGGTTAAAAATCTTGCTACCTGCCATCACTTCCTGATTGACCTCATCGAACGTAACTTTCGTTCCGGTTCTGGCCGCAGCATTGGTCATAATACATGCAATGGCATGCGCATAGCCCGCTTCCACAGGTGCATTCGTTTCCTTCCTGCTTCTTACACATTCCATCCAGTTGCGCATATGATTAGAGGTAAGAACATCTCCACCTGTATTGGCAGCAGTTTCTACTTTCTCTTCGGATTTTTTGAGACTCATTTCGGTTAGCTGGTTGGCCTTCATATTCATTGCCCTGGCATGACTTTCCTCTAATCCTCCAAAAGGTGAGACCCTATTGGTGTTAAGGTTTAGTTCTCCACCATTAGAATAATATAACTCTTTAGGATTGTCTTCTCCGTTGTGCATGCGTGCACCGAAAGTAACCTGGAATCCGGAAGTAAGATCGTGCTCAGGTCCATAGTCAAATACAGCAGTGATGGTATCCCAATTTTCCCGCCCATCCTTCCATACATAAACTCCACCATTCGCTACTACGCTTCGCGGATGCTTTAGTCCTGAAAACCAATGAACAGTGTCGATCTGGTGACTCATCCATTGACCTGGCAAGCCCGATGAATAGGGCCAGAACAGTCTGAATTCTAAATGCTTGCGGGCATTGAATGGCTCAAATGGCCGGTTCATTAAAAAGCGTTTCCAGTCTGTATCTTGTTCTTTCATACGCTCAACTGCTTGCAGCCTTCGCCATCTACCGGGTTGATTGACATTCCAGGTAAGTTCCACCATCGTGATGTCTCCGAACTTCCCTTCCTGGATAAAGTTGGCAGCCTCATGATAATTGGTTCCGCTTCTTCGTTGGGAACCGATCTGTACAATTTTTTTTGATTCTTTAATGGCCTTCAACGCTGCCCTGGCATCTTCCATCGATTCGGCAAAAGGTTTTTCAACGTAGGCGTCACACCCCGCCCTTACGGCCTCAATGCTGTGAAGCGCGTGTTGAAAATCAGCCGTGCTGATGATCACCGCATCAATTTCTTTTGCTCCATATAATTCATCATTGTTTCTAAACGCTTTTACATCGTGACCCAATTTTTCTTTAAGTTGTACCTGCCCCTCTTCCCTTCTCAATCTCCAGATATCTGAAACAGCAACGATATCAAAATTCTGCTCTTTGTGATGGTTTAGGAAGCATGGGAGTAGCGACCCTCTGAAACGGTCTGAGAACCCAACTATTCCAACGCGAACGCGGTCGTTGGCTCCCAATATGTTGGCATAGCTTTTTGCACTAAATGCAAAGGCACCTGCCGTGGCAAAAGCCGATTGCCTGATAAACTCTCTTCTGGATTTTTTCATGGATACTACTTTGTTACGTCATGGTTGACAATCATTTTTCTTAATAGTCAATTCAAGATAAGAATATCAGGAGCAAGTCTATGGTTTTACTTAAAAAAAATCCTACGCTTTCCATCTCCGGTCAATCCATTCAAAAAAAGAGAGCCTATTTAGGTAGGCTCTCTTTTGGGCGAATTAGATGTAGTAATTAATCTAATAAACCAAGCGCTTTCATTTTCTTCTCAATGCGAGCCACCTTATCTGTCATTTCAAGATCGGTGTACATCAAGTAAAGGTTATCCAGAACCTTTGGGTCATCTGGGCTGAGTTTCTCACAGGCCTCCCAGTAAGGAAGCGATACCCTGAGTTTTTCCTGGTATTGTTTATCCAAATCAAGTTTCTTTTTAAAATCCTCCTTTGAATTCCCCAATTGATTCATATCATTCTTTACTTTTTTGGCATCCAGATAAACAAGTTCAGCCAGCGCGAGATGAGCTTCAAAATACTTAGGATCTAATTTTAGGGCCTCCTCAAACCAGTTCTTTGCAGCTGCCTGGTTGCCTAGCTCATTCGTAATTACACCGCAAAAATAACGAGCTTCTTTGTCATTGGGATTATCTTTGACCTGCTTTTCCATGATGGCTAATGCTTCTGGCAGCTTATTCATTTTGATGTAAATGTCCAGCTCATATTTTGTGAAATCTGAATTATTAGGAAATTTAGCACTAGCTTCTTTTGCGACTGCAAGTGCCGTTTCTAAATCCTTCTTTCTGTCCCTGTAAATACTGAAAAGTTGAATGTACGCATCTGGTGATTTACCTCCATTTGCCTGGTACTTGCGGATATACACAATTGCTTTGTCATATTCTTCTGCTGAGGGAGCAAAGAAAACGCCTGCGTTCATTAGTACAGAGGTATCTTCTGGCATAAAATACAGGGTACGCTCAAAATATTCCAGCGCTTGTTTATAGTTCTTCTCCTCTTGATAGGCGGTTATGGCTTTTTTGGAATAGGCATCAGCAAAGTATGGAAATATCTGAGTCTCCGTAATTTTAGGTAGTCCCATTTCATCTGTATAATAATCAATATTGCCATCCTTTGAAAGTGACCGGGATTTACCTATTGCTTCAATAGCAACTTTATAAGGCTCAGCCTCCAGACCCTTGAATGCCTGATTTTTGCTCGTATCAATTGCCATATAAATTAATCCCTTATAAAACCAGGCTTCAGATGCCTTTTTTGTCGGCTGCCCTTTTTTATCCATCATAAATTCCTGACTGGCAGTGGTGATATCAATAATAGTTTTTGCTTCATCCAATTTGCCCTCTTTAAATGCCTTTTCAGCTTTAGGTAAACTTGGTTTTATTTCTTTTTGCGCAAGCAACAACATAGGCATTGCAAGCGCTGCTAAAAGAACTACTTTTTTCATTTTGGGTTTAATTTAGTCGAACAAATTTATGGTTTTCAATTAGTTATTAGTTTCTACTTCATCAATTTTTTCAATCTTTTCAACAGAGGAAATGGAGTCGTCTTCGTTTAATTTAATCAACCTTACACCTTGCGTAGCCCTGCCCATTACCCGTAATTGGTCCACCGCAATGCGAATGCTTATACCGGATTTGTTAATGATCATGAGTTCATCCCTGTCTCCTACTTCCTTGATGGCAACAAGCTTGCCAGTTTTTTCGGTGATATTGATGGTCTTCACTCCTTTCCCTCCCCTGCGTGTAATTCTGTAGTCGCCCATATCAGAGCGTTTGCCATATCCTTTCTCAGAAACTACAAGCAAGTTCGCATCGACTCTTGAAATACAGACCATACCTACTACTTTTTCAACTCCTGAATCAAGCGTAACACCCCGAACACCAGCAGCGGTGCGACCCATCGGGCGCACATCAGATTCATTAAAATGTACTGCCTTGCCACCGCTCTTTGCAATTACGATGTGGTTGCTGCCGTTAGTCATGGCTGCCTCCAGCAAACGATCGCCTTCATGTATGGTGATGGCGGTGATACCATTTGCCCGAGGTCTTGAATACGCCTCCAGCGATGTCTTCTTAATTATTCCCTTCTCTGTGCAAAGAATAACAAAATTGTTGTTGATGTACTCTTCGTCTTCCAGGTTCTTCACATTCAGCACAGCGCGTACAGCATCACCAGGTTCGATGTTTAGGAGATTTTGTATGGCCCTTCCTTTGGAAGTCTTATTTCCTTCCGGAATTTCATAAGCCTTTTTCCAATACACAGTTCCAAGTTCCGTGAAAATGAGAAGGTAGTTGTGAGCATGTGCTATGAAGAGATGCTCTGTGAAATCATCCTCTTTGGTAGTCACGGCTTTGGATCCAATACCGCCTCTTCCTTGTGTTCTGTATTCAGATAAAGAGGTGCGCTTAATGTATCCCTGATTGGAAATGGTGATTACCATTTCTTCATTCGGAATCATATCCTCCAGCGTAATGTCATCTTCATTGTTGACCACTTCCGTTCTGCGGGCATCGCCATAACGCTCCTGAATTTCCGTGAGCTCGCTTTTGATTATTCCCATCCGTATTGGTTCGCTGCTTAATATTTCAGTAAGGCGCGCGATCAGGGCTTTTACTTCATTGTATTCGTTTTGAATTTTCTCACGTTCAAGACCGGTCAATCGCTGTAACCGCATTTCCAGGATAGCTTTTGATTGTATCTCGGAGAGGTTGAATGTTTGCATCAACCCAATCTTAGCAACATCTGGATCTTTTGAGTTGCGGATAAGGGTAATGACTTCATCAAGGTGATCCAGCGCTATCAGGTAACCTTCCAGAATATGGGCACGTTTTTCCGCCTCGGCAAGGTCAAACTTAGTTCTCCTAATCACCACTTCGTGACGATGTTCTACGAAATTGACAATCAGATCTTTAAGGTTAAGTGTTTGTGGTCTGCCTTTAACCAATGCCACATTGTTCACCCCGAAAGAAGATTGAAGCTGTGTATATTTGAATAGGTTATTGAGAACGATATTTGGAATGGCATCGCGTTTCAAATCATACACTACCCGATAACCTTCCCTGTCGGATTCATCACGCAGGTCACTAATACCTTCTATTTTCTTTTCGTTAATCAGTGCGGCTGTCTTCTCAATCATCATGGCCTTATTCACCATATAGGGAATTTCTGTTACAATGATTTGGTCCTTGCCATGTGCATTGGTGACGATCTCTGCTTTTGCCCTTACAACTACCCGACCTCTTCCCGTAAGGAAAGCCTGCTGAACACCGGAGTATCCATAAATAATACCTCCGGTCGGAAAGTCGGGTGCAGTGATCAATTTCATCAACTCTGGGATGGTGATATCCCGGTTATCGATATAGGCATTTATTCCATTCACCACTTCGGTAAGATTATGGGGTGCCATATTGGTGGCCATACCCACAGCAATACCTGATGATCCGTTGATGAGCAAATTTGGGATTTTGGAAGGCATCACGGTTGGCTCCGTAAGCGAATCGTCAAAATTGGGCTGAAAATCTACTGTATCTTTATTAAGATCGGCCAGCAATTCTTCCGCAATTCTACGCAACCGCGCTTCAGTATATCGCATCGCAGCTGGAGAATCGCCATCAACGGAGCCAAAGTTCCCCTGGCCGTCTACTAACGTATAGCGCAATGACCAATCTTGAGCCATCCGCACCATTGTATCGTATACCGAGGAGTCACCATGTGGGTGGTACTTACCAAGAACTTCTCCGACTATCCTGGCCGACTTTTTATAAGGCTTGTTATAATTAACGCCCAGGTCTTGCATACCATACAGTACCCTTCGGTGAACAGGCTTCAAACCATCCCGTACATCGGGCAGGGCGCGCGAAATGATGACGGACATTGAATAATCAATGTATGCGCCACGCATTTCATCTTCAATATTGATAGGAATAATACTCTGTCTTCCGGAAGGACTGTCGATATCTTCTGCCACTGTTTATTAGGGATTTCTAGGGTTAATCTTGACCTGATTTAGGGGCTAATTTTTAGCTCCGCAAGATAGTAAAACTTGCCTTAATTTACCTCTTCTGAGGAGCCCCAAAAGCGTTAAAAATCAGATAAAAAACCAACTATTTTGGTGTGGTCAATAAGGGCTTAAACTCTTTCGGTTTTTACGCTTGTATTTGATCAGCGTGGGGTGGTTCTCGCCATACATCGGATTCTGTTTTTTATAAATAGGATGCATCTGGCTTCTGTATTCCGTATCGCCATGTACATGGTTCATCTGTACATGACAATCTTTATTATAGCATTTGGCTAAAGAGGGCAACTTGAATGAAACTCCGATATTTAGATAAAATGCATTTATGCTATGGTTTATGGTTTGTCCTGCTTCTGGTATAGTCAGTTTATAGTTTTTTATCTCGAAAGAAGGTCTGATAAATGCCTTCAAGTATTCAGAAAATTCTCGTTCGATGGTGACCCCAATATTCACATATATTCCTTTCTTGATTAAACTGGAATTGAAATTTTTGCCAGGCTTATAGCCACCCACATTGGCATCTGCCGTAAACAGTAAATCGTTCTTTCTTAAAAAGGAAATACCCACCATTCCAAAATACTTCTTCATTAGGCCAGATGGTGAAGTCGGTCTGAAATCACCAATATAGTCCTGATAAGAGATTGAGTGAAACTCTCGCATGTTCATATATTCATAAGAATACCCTCCACCTATCCGGTAACGATCGTATTCATAATGTAACGTAGCCTTTAGGGGAATATTAAAAGCTTTTCCTCTAAAGCCAAGTTCAACTGAATCGCTGCTTGCCATGAATAAACTTCTCGGTATAATAGAAGTAACCGTATCAGCCTCAACATTATTTACCCAATTTGAAAGCCGTGCAGTTGTGTTGCCAGATGAAAAAATACTTGGGGGGTAGCCACCAACCTGAAAGACACCAAAGCCATCTAGTTTATGACGAAAGAAAGTATGTCCATATCCACTACTTAAACCTAGACTAAAATTCTTGAGAATATTTCTTGTTGTATTGGGCTTTCGTTTGGCATAGAAATCATCCAATGGAAATACTGGTTTATCTTCTTTTTCCTCCTGATTCTGCTGAGCAGAAACAATGTTTGGAAACGCCAATACAAAACCCAAAATAACCAATATGAATTTATGTGTAGTCATCTGGTTTCCGGTGTTAACCGTGTCCATTACTTATTTCTGACATATTGATTTTCCCAAACCCGAGTTAAAATTAAAGAAATAACCCAACTTAATAGAAATTATAGTTGGGATAGCCACTTTCCAGTGAGCTGAATGTATGGAAAAGGGTCTCTCCTTTTTTGACCACATAGGTGAAATCATACTCAGTGGAAACACCTTTGTCATTTTGAATTGTTAATCGGATTGGATTGCTGCCCTCGGCCAGCGGAATGCGACAATAATAAATACTATGGGGCAACGTTTGCCAGTTTCGGGTATCCGCCTTTTCCGTTATTGCATTTATCAAGCCAATAACAGAGCCTAATGTTTTATCGGCTTTTTTCACTTCATACTCGGTCGCTTTTTTCATAGCAACTCTAATCAACGCTTTGCTAAATTCAAGGGTCATACGTTCTTGAAGAGTTTTGAAAGCAATGCGGTTAATATCTTCCATAAGCTCCAGTGAATATTTTTCACCATGATAGTCAATCATCGCGGTTTGATAGTAAGCGGGTCTCTCTATATACCTGGGAAATGCAACTCGAAATACTTCAAGGTTCGACAAATTGTTTTTGTCTTTATCCGTATAGTTTTCTAAGCTGAATGGGAAACTAATCCCAAGATCTGAATTTGAAAAGTATGCCATATTACCTTGTCTACTTACGACAAAGTTTATCCCCCACTCGGCCTTTATAGGACTCAGACCATTGTGCCAAAAGAATACAAGCTCACCTCCTTCTGAGGGCTGATAGCGATAGTCCTCCATTCCGAACTCTTCTTTGTAATAGTTAAATTCATCAAACATACCACTGAGCCATGCCGCTTTAAGAAGATCGTATTTAAGCTGCTGCGGAGGTTCGACCTTAAATAAACGGATATAGTCATTTTTGTAAATCTCCAGCGCGTTTTTGTAAGCGATGAAGGCATTGTTGTAATCCTTATCGGCCTGGTAGATAATGCCCATCAGGGTATGGACAAATGCATCTTCTTTGTACTTATCTTCTGATTGATAACGATCGCTTAATTGCTGAAGGCGGATGTTCAGTCTTCGGCACTCCACCAGCGCTTCTTCTATCTTCCCAAGCTTTAAATAGTTGATTGCCTTATAATAGAGTAAGATCAGATGCTCGTGGTCTTCACCACGGTAGGCCGTAAAATTTGGATTAGTCAGATAGGAAGCGGCTTCATTTACATAGTTGACTCGATAATCCTCTCCATAGAGAAAAGCTTTTTCAAAAGAAGTATTACTTTCTTCATAACGGCCTAATAACGATAGTACCAATCCACTATTGACATCATAAAGGAACTGTTGCTTTCCTTTGGAATCAGACGATTTATTTTGAAGTGACGCAAGTGCATTTTCCAAATTACCGTTTTCAAATTCCTGGTTGAACCCATAGTTAGCCTCGTAATAGGTCGCGCAGGATATAAATGCTGAAATTAAAAATACCGTAATTAATAAGCTTGAAATGGTATTGGATTCCCGGAACCTGATGCCTGAAATTTTTTTATCGTTTTCAATGGATTTCATGGTTCAAATTCCAGATTACAGAACGATTAGTTCTTAATAAACTTTTTGATTTCATGTTGTCCATACCAAACACGTTTATTCGTTTCCATATCTGTCAAAAAAAGTGTTGTAATGTAATTTACAACCCGCTTGTTGTTATACACATCCGTCTCTGAAGTCATTTCACCAAAAAGCATGAGATCAGCACCCACTTCCTTGCCCCATTCCGCTATCGTTGACGGATCTGAAAAATCTTGCTGCTGCACACGTTCCAGGCGAAGCTTGTCCCGCTGTTCATCGGACTCTACTAGCTCCGCCACACCCGAATTAAAAATAGCCACTTCAAATTTTTTAACATAGGTAGCAGCATCAATGTGTTCGCTGGTCCTATTGCGAAGAGTACCCATGATGATGGCGGGCTTTTTACCTAAGGCACCAGCATATTCCTTATACTTTTCACTGGCTAAAAGATCAGTTGTCATTTTATCGGCAACCAGTCGAGAGTCTGTATCATTCCAACGGCCGCTCAGGTTCACTTCTTCCGCAGGATTGATGCGACTTACCGTGCGTTGTGAGCAAGATGAAAAAATGAAAAGAAGGGTGATCGTTATTAAATACCGCATGGCCAACATTCTATTACAACCTCAGCAAATTTACTGCCGGATTCTTCTTTAAGCACCATACTACTTCAATGACTTTAAACGTTGGATCACCTCTTTGGGGTTGCTGGATGAAAAAACAAAATGGCCTGCTACCAAGACATCTGCACCTGCTTCCAATAACTGCTTCGCATTATCCAGGGTTACACCGCCATCAATTTCGATTAAGGCTTTTGATCCCTCCTTTTCAATCATTTCTTTTAACAAGTCGACTTTTCGGAATGTATTTTCAATAAACTTCTGCCCCCCAAAGCCAGGATTAACAGACATCACACAAATCAAATCAATTTGATCGATAACATTTTCAAGGCATTGAATGGAAGTATGAGGATTAATAGCTACTCCAGCTTTTGCACCCAAAGCTTTAATTTGTTGAATGTTCCGATGAAGATGATCACAAGCTTCTGCATGAACTGAAATCACCTCAGCTCCTGCCTTACGAAAGGCTTCAACATATTGCTCCGGCCGGACAATCATTAAATGAACATCAAGTGGCTTATTGCTATGTCGTTTGATAGCCGTCACCACTGGAATTCCCATGGAGATATTTGGCACAAAAACACCGTCCATGATATCCACATGCACCCAGTCAGCCTGACTTTCATTGATCATCGAAATTTCCTTTTCAAGATTAGCGAAATCAGCCGCGAGAATAGAAGGCGCAATGATTGGTTTCATCCTACAAATATACTTATCCTTTAGAGATTGGAAAAGCTATCTGGCTGTCGTGATCAAAGCTTGACAAGTCTGAATATGGTAACAGAATCTTTGATTTTAATTTTGATAATGTATAGGCCAGCCGAAAATGTTGCCAGGTCAACTACCAGTGGATTGTTTTGCCAGGTCACCATAACCGTATGTTCAGCAAACAATATTCCTTGGAGGTTGTAAATGGAAATAACGACAGCTTGTCCTTCCGGTTCCTTGATGACAACCCTGAAAGAACTATCGGTTGGATTAGGATAAATACTTACATCCTCCAGTATTTTCAGCGAGTTTAGGTAATTAATAGCCGCATTATAATTAGGAATGCCATAACCTTTTAGTTCGTCAGGTTCCTTGGCCTGATCGGCTGTGTTGATGATGGCCTCGTAAAGTTCAGTTACTGTTAACTGTGGAAATCGTTGCCAGATGCCGGCAACCAGACTAGCGATAAGTGGTGATGCAAGGGATGTTCCACTGGATGCACTGACAGATCCATTGGGGTTGATTACCGAGGTACCCGATCCGAGCGCCATGACATCCGGCTTTATTCTTCCGTCAGAAGTTGGACCTATTGAACTAAAGGAACTTTTTATTTCCGTTGTTGTAACAGAGCCAATCGCCAATACTCCTTCAACATCAGCTGGAGGCGTAACAAATTTCCAGGAATTGGATCCTTCATTGCCAGCACTGCAAACTACTACCATACCTTTTTCTATGGCTTTCTTTGCCGCCATACTAACGATGGCAGTAGATCCATTTAGATCGGTCACTTTGTAATCCATCGTAGGGTCATCAAATTCGTTGTATCCCAATGAAGAATTGATTATGTCTACTCCAGCGCTGTCTGCTTTTTCAGCTGCAAATAGCCAATTGTACTCTTCGATGCGGTATTCACTTCCCACATCCTCCGTAACAAATAAAGTGAAGGTTGCTTTATATGCACCACCCACAAAATTTTCAGGTAAATAGGCAGCGATAACGGAGAAAACTTCTGTTCCATGGTCATCATACTGAAATACGTTCTTACTGTTGGCAACAAAATCAAATGAATAGCTGAGTCTGCCTTCTTGAAAGATAGTTTTAAAGGGCAAGGCTGTATCTACTCCCTGAAAGCCACTGTCGAAAACTGCCATTGAAATACCTCCACCCAAAGCTCCATCCAGATGCATGGAATCAATACCGATCATGGAAAGCTGTGAGTCGGTAGCCAGTGCGGATGTGGATTCATTCTTCCTTCTGAATTTTTTAATACGTCCTGACAAAAGTCCTTTTCCTGGTGCTACCAGTTCTGTTCTGGCAACATAAGGTTGTGATGCAATAGTTGAAAGTATGGAGGGAGTAGTCTCAACCAAAATACAATTCATCCACCGGGAAGAAAAAAAGACACGGGCCCCTGTTGCCCTTAATTGTGTAATGTAAGTTGGGTTGACAGGCAAATCCTCTTCCTCTATCGCAATTTTTTGATTTGATCTTCTTTGAATAGATCGTTGTGAAAGAAATTCCTCCGGTTTGGAAATAGAGTATGGTGTATTGCTTTTATCCTTCAAGAAGACAATGTATCGGTTCGTCTGCGCAGGAAGAACAAATGACGCAGTTAAGAAAATAAATAGAAGACTATTCCGAGCCATATTCTTTTAAGGTCTGCTTATACATGAATCCCTGGTCAACTTGCTGTTGCCCAAGGCACGCGGACGAAGTACAATAATTTAATACAACACTCTCTTTATAGATCAAACCCACTGTCCTGGCATACACTTCTTTGCGAACGTCTTTTTTCACTATCAAATCCGGGTTTTCATTTTGGATAACCGTAATAGTCCCAGCAAGTGTTATTCCATTTGACAGCGGAGTATCGTGTTGAGAATTTTCTAACCTGTAAATGTCACAGGATTGATCCTTATTCGCACCACAATATTGTTCACCACCAAGGGTATTATATGCATTTCCATCCCATTCCAGTCCAATAACAATCGGAAATGTCAACTTGACGAATGAAATATTCCCTTCTGTAATAATGGCCTCGCGATTCGATATTCTTGCTGTCCAGGAATCCATCGTGTCCCAAGGCAAATTGGCATTATCTCTTTTTTTCCGTTCGATGTTATACGTGTACCCTTCTTCCTGATTGATCGCTGAATCCACCACTTCAAGTTTTAATTCATATATAAATTTCTGCTCTATAGATTGGCTGATTTGAGTTTCTTCTATATTATAAATCTGATAGGCTCCAACTTTTAGAGGAAAGTAATCTAAGCCAACATCAGGAATGGGATCCGGAGTGGTCTTGCAAGACATCAAAAAGAAAAGACTGCTAATAACAATACTCCAACCTCGCATGAAAACTGACTTAAGTAGTCCTGACTGCAAAGTTATTTCTTTATTTAGATTATACAGCTACTTCCGGCATAGCGCTTATAAATTGATAGCTATATTTACATCATGGCATTAAAAACAAAAGTTAAAGTTGGAAATATCACGAATCTGAGTGATGCGCGCTATTGCGCAGGTATGGGTGTAGATATGCTGGGATTTAAAATAAGTAATATCGAGGGCAAAGGTATTGGATCCCTCAAGTTTAAAGAGATCACAGATTGGATTTCAGGGCCTGATTTTATAGTAGAGATTAACGATGTGCCCAATGAGCTATTGTTTGAAAAATACAAAGTAAATCTAGTGGAATTACCTGCTTCTCTGATTTCATACCTTCCTTCATTAAGAAGGAAGCAGAATTTTATACTCTCCCTTGATCTGGGAGGTTGGAAAACACATCGCCAGCTGTTACTATCGAATCGCGATCGGATAAAGCACTTACACATAACAAAGGTACCAGTCCAACAGTTGAATCTTGTTAAGTCTATTGTTGAGGAAATAGCGAGTGATTTCTCTGTACTGATTAACCTGGATAGTGAGGTTCAGTTTCTGGAAGAAATTCTCACGTGGCCTGTTGCAGGCATTGCATTAAATGGCAGTGAAGAAGCCAGCCCTGGAATTAAGGATTACGAACACCTTTCCACCATCCTTGAAAAACTCGAAGTCGATTAGCTTGCCTTGAACCGGCATCGAAGGTACTTTATCTTTTCGCCTTTGTTTGCAAACATCTCCTCGTATTTGGTTCGGATATCAAAGCATTCCTCTCTCAACGCTGACTCATACAGATTATCTGTAAACTTTAGGTCAACAACATCGGATCGATTATTAATCTCTTCCAGCGTGTATTCAAACAATCCTGTGTTGTCTGTTTTAAATCGAAAATAGCCATCGGATTTCAGAAGGCTTTTATACATTATTAAGAACCGTGAATTGGTGAGTCTCCTGCGTACATCAATCTTCCGAGGCCTTGGATCGGGAAAGGTCAGCCAGATTTCATCTACTTCACCAAATTCAAAAAAATTCTCAATCAGTAGAATTTGAGTGCGAAGAAAAGAAACATTTGCTAAATTCTGCTCTACCGCCAATGTGCTGCCCTTCCACAGCCTGTCACCTTTGATATCCACTCCAATGTAATTGCGATCAGGAAACCTATTGGCCAGACCAATGGTGTATTCTCCCCTGCCACAGGCAAGTTCTAATGTGATGGGATTACTATTTTTAAAATAGATTTCATTCCATTTTCCCTTAACCTGAAAGTACAATTCCTTTCCAGGTTCCAGTACATTTTCCCGTTCTGCTATAATACTAAACCGCTCCCGCTTTCTTTTCATAGATTTTCAATCTCTGCCACTACAAAGGTGCTTCCGCCTATAAAAATAAAATCATCTTTTTCTGCCATTAATTTCGCGGCAGCAATGGCTTTGTTTACATCCTGCACAACTTCTCCATGAAGTCCAACTGCATGAGCTTTTTCACTTAGAATGTCTGCCGTTAACGCGCGGGGTATTGTAGCCTGGCAGAAGAAGTAATACGCTTCCTTTGGAAGTACGAGCAAGGCATTATATATATCCTTATCTCGTACCATACCAAGCACGATAAACAATTTCTTGAATTTTTGCTGCAGGATTTGTTTCACTACATTCCGAAGGCCTTCTACATTGTGACCTGTATCGCACACGATCAAGGGCGACTCTCCTAACTTTTGCCAACGTCCTTTCAAGCCGGTTAATCCGATTACGTTTTCAATTCCATCTCGAATATTCTGGTTATTAATTATATAACCTTGCTCCTGCATAATTTTAAGGGACATTACTACGCCAGGAATATTTTTCATTTGATAGAACCCTTTCAATTCCGGATATAAATTGGAAAACATTAGGTCTCCCTGATGGTAAACATCGCACTTCTGGATTAAATCACTTGAATCAGATTTGCTCTTTATTTGAAACCTTTCACTGGCAAACACAATGTCAGCTTTCAGTTCCAGTGCCCTGGACCGGAAAACAGTTTCAACTTCAGTTTGCAGTTCGCTAATCACTACCGGAATTCCTTCTTTTATTATACCTGCTTTTTCTGAGGCAATTGCGGGTAAGGCATTTCCAAGCAAATCCATATGATCGTAACTAATGTTAGTGATTAAGGAGAGAATTGGAGTTATGACATTAGTAGAATCCAGTCGCCCACCTAAACCGGTTTCGATAACAGCAAAATCTACTTTATGAAAAGCGAAATAATCAAATGCCATCGCTACTGTTATCTCAAAAAAGGAAGGACGCATTTTTTCTATTTCAGGCTGTATCCTATTTACAAATTCAATTACATATCTCTGATCAATTTCAGTCCCATTTATTTTAATCCGCTCTGTAAATTCCTTTAGATGTGGCGAAGTGTAAAGACCTGTTTTGTACCCGGCCTTTTGTAAAATAGCAGCGATCATATGTGATGAACTCCCCTTTCCGTTGGTGCCCGCTATGTGGATAGATTTGAATTTCTGTTGCGGATTGCCAAGCGCATGGCAGAGGCTAATTGTATTTGTTAAGTCCGCTTTATAGGCAACAGCACCCACGCGTTGAAACATGGGTAGGTTTTTGTAAAGATAATCCAGTGCGGATTGATAGTCGTTAAACATAAGGCGGTGAAATTAACACGGCCAATCTGAAAATAAAAAAGCCATCACACACGATGGCTAATTCTTATGTTGATAACTCGTTAAGTCTATTTTCCTAGTTTGATAAGTTTGTAACCAACCGAAATTTGAATCACCTGATTTTTAAAGCTAACAGGGGGGGTAGAGTTCGTAACTTCCACATCAGACAAGCCAATGTTATAGCGGGCATCCAAAGTAACCCCAAACGGTAAATCCCAACCTAAACCAACAGCCACTGCCGTTTCATACTTTTTGTCAAGAAAACTTTTTATGTCCTCAGTAGTTGTAATGCCCGATGTAGTAGAAACCAATTCAGAAGTGGTTAGAAAGCCAAACTGTGGACCTAATTGCAAATTAAGACCAGCCGCCAGGTACAACTTTAACAGAATGGGCACATTGATATAATCGAAATTAGCTTCTACATCGGTTGTGTTTGCCGTGAAGTTTGCACCTTGCTTGGAAAACAATATCTCAGGCTGAATACCAATCTTGGTAAGTTTAAAAAGTGCGAAAGCTCCACCATGGAAGCCGGTACGATTATCAATGTTTGATGCGCCCGAGCTTATATCAAGCTTAGCTAAATTCAATCCACCTTTTAAGCCAAGTGAAACTTCAACCTGGCCGTACGACATTATACTTGCGATTAACAAACCAACAGACAGTACTATTATTTTTTTCATATTATTTCTTTACCAGTCAAAGTTAGCAAAATAGTCCTGCTTCAAAAACAAGTCTATTTTCCCAAATAAACCTGGATTCCTACTTTAAAGAAAAGATCCCTGCTAACTTTTTGACCAGATTTAGGGATATCTGCTCCATAACCAATTTGGGGTTCTATTGCAACATGCTCATTTAGCAGATATGCATATCCCGCTGCCAATGACCAACCTTTGGTTTTATAGTTGTCATAACTTCCTCCAAATATAGCTTCCTTTTGTTCAACTATACCTACGTTGAAGCTGGCTTGTGAATAGAAATTTTTTAGAAAATAGAATCGAGCAAATGGCTCAAAAGAAATTGTATTGGTAGTATATTTAGTTTGATCATCAGGTGGAATAAGTGGTTCCGGAATTTTTACGGTTTTTGTTCCTAGATTAAGACCGGCCCCGGCTGCAAAGTTCTTTGCAAAGAAATAACCAACTTGTGGATACAAATTAATCGAGAAGGTTTGTCCGTCAATCGAGTAGAATTGTCCGGTGAAACCTGCACCGAAATCGGCTACATTACTCCATTTGGAATTAATGCTTCCGCCAGCAAGAAACCGACCCTTATTAAATTGACTATAGCCTAATGTAGACAGGCAAAACAGGATCGACAAAATACTTACAACTTTTTTCATGATTGCAGTTGGTTAGATGACTTATCGCATAATTACCTTCTAACTTAATTATCTGCTATGACCTTGGCCAAAGGAAATGATGATTTTCATCATTAATTTACAATGAATTGAATGCAACTCACAGCATCCGATTAGATGGAAGGTGGTTTGTAACAATCAATAGTTTTATTTAAGGGACAATAAAAAAGCCTCAACAACGGTTGAGGCTTTTCTGATCCAAACATCACTAGTTAAAAAAGATCTTATCCTAAATAAGCCTTCAGGGATTTACTTCTGGAACTATGCCTGAGTCTTCGTGTCGCTTTCTCTTTTATCTGGCGTACACGCTCACGTGTTAAGCTGAATTTCTCACCAATTTCCTCTAATGTCATCGCTTGTTGTCCGTTAAGTCCAAAGTAAAATGACATCACATCTGCTTCTCTTTGTGTCAGTGTAGAAAGAGTGCGCTGTACTTCCTTTTTCAAGGAATCTACCATCAATTCTGAATCCGGCTTTTCTTCACTATCATTTTCAAGCACATCTAGAAGGCTATTCTCCTCTCCCTGAACAAACGGTGCATTCATCGATACATGACGACCACCTACTTTCAGCGTGTCGACTACTTCTTCTGTTGTTACCTGCAATACTTCTGCAAGTTCTTCAGGAGATGGTTCGCGCTGAAATTTTTGCTCCAGGTCAGAAAACGACTTGGATATTTTATTAAGGGACCCTACTCTATTCAATGGAAGGCGTACAATACGTGATTGCTCTGCAAGAGCTTGCATGATAGATTGGCGAATCCACCAAACGGCATATGAAATGAATTTAAAACCTCGTTTTTCATCAAATCGTTTAGCTGCTTTAATCAATCCTACATTTCCTTCATTGATCAGGTCACCCAGGGTAAGGCCATTGTTCTGATATTGTTTGGCAACGGAAACCACAAAACGAAGATTCGCTTTGGTCAACTTCTCAAGTGCCATTTGATCACCTTCCCTGATCCTTTGTGCTAAGATTACTTCCTCATCAGAGGTAATTAAATCCACCTTACCAATCTCTTGTAAATACTTATCCAGGGATTGGCTTTCCCGGTTCGTAATCTGCTTGCTTATTTTTAATTGTCTCATTGGTTATGGAACATGTAGTGGCTAAATAAGTTCAAAAAGAACCTTCCCGCATAACAATTAAATAAACGGAAGGCAATTGGGCTAAAATGGCCCCAAATTCAGCCTTACAGTATTCGGGTAATGAAGGAAGTGCAATGATAGTGAAAATCTCTCCAATTAAGGCATTATTTCGCCAAATGGTTGCCGGGAAATTTTAATTGATAGCTTCTAACATCAAACTGACACCAGTTCCTAAATCTTAACTCTTCTATCGGCAAGCACATTTTTGTTAAAGAGTCAGATACCTTTAAATTTAGAATGCCTTTGCAGTAGCTTTGTTATAGCCTAATATAAAATTCGGTGAAACAACATCTAAAACACTTATAATTAATGAGTTAATATATATCCTATAAAGCAAATTCACCATGATCAACCGAAGAAAATTTATACGAAATGGGACAGTTGGAGCTGTTGGTCTTGCGGTAAGCCAATATGCTTTCCCTCAGATTTTAGTTGGTAGGAAGAAAGAAAAACTGGGTGTGGCGCTGGTTGGTCTTGGATACTACAGCACTGACCTACTAGCTCCAGCATTGCAATTGACCCAGCATTGTTACCTGGCTGGTGTGGTTACGGGTACTCCATCGAAGGCCGAGAAATGGAAAAAGATATATCATCTGGCTGATAAAAATATTTACAACTACGAAAATTTCGATTCTTTGGCGAACGACCCAGAAATTGATATAGTCTATATTGTATTACCACCCTCTATGCATGCGGAATTTAGTATACGTGCGGCTAATGCGGGCAAACATGTATGGTGCGAAAAGCCCATGGCCATGACAGAAGTGGAATGCAAAAGCATGATCGATGCATGTTCCATGAACAGTGTAAAACTGAGTATTGGCTATCGCATGCATCATGAACCCAACACCCGACAGATTATTCAGTTTAGAAGGGACCTAACCTATGGAAAAGTGATAAGAGTGGAAGCTGCTGCAGGTTACTACGATTCAAGAACCAATCATTGGAAGCAAAAGAAAAAACTAGGTGGCGGATGTATGTACGATATGGGCGTATATCCTTTAAATGCTGCGCGATATAGTACTGGCCTGGAACCCATTGCAGTGACAGCACGCGCCTCTACCACTCGGCCGGCCATTTACACCGAGGTAGAAGAGACGATGATTTTTGATCTTGAATTTCCGGGTGGTGTGACGGCTGCCTGTGAAACAAGTTTTGGAAAAGGTATGAACAATCTCCTCGTAACTTGTTCAGAAGGTTGGTATAAGCTTTCCCCGTTCCAGGCTTATAATGGTATCGATGGGATCACCAGCAACGGGACGAAATTGAATGCCACTATCCCAAACGAGCAAGCCAGGCAAATGGATGATGATGCCTTGGCTATCATTAATGGTACTCAGGCAATGGTGCCGGGTGAAGAAGGGCTAAAAGATATTAAAGTGGTGGAAGCCATTTATCGCTCAGTCGCGGAGAAAAAAAGAGTGACAATCTGAGAAATTGATACTGTCTATAGATAACTCAGCCACCAATGCCTATGACTGCTTTTATATCTGTCGTAAAGTTTGCTCACCGGGTAGAGTAGTAATATCAGTAAGGTCCAGGCAACATAGACCCAGGTCAGAGTAACCCCACCTTCTGGGGTTATCCCTCCAAATGATTTTGCAAAATGAAGATCGATTTCTGAGAATGACTTTCCGGTCTGAATCATAAAAAGTATCAGTGCGCTGGAATGGATGATAAAAAAATGCAACACAAAATAGAATAAAGGGACCCGGCCAAAGGCTAATAATGGTTTCACCTCTTTTTCATTCACATCCTCCAGCACAGCTAACATTATCATTACAGGACCCAACGTCATTAACGCAAATAATAAGGACACAGGATATTTGGTTACGTTGAGGAAACTCATAATGGTGAATAGCATATCCTTTTGAATACTCCATGGAACATTATCGCCATAGCTGTTGAGTAACCGTAAGGCAATGAATAAACCAATAGCCGACACGCCCAACAAAAACAATCTCCTTTTTCGCTTTTGCGGTTCAATATTGCTGCCGAATAATTTTCCTGCCGAGTAGCCCAGCAGCATGATTCCTAGCCATGGAACGATTGGGTAAGCAATAATCAAGGCATGATCTGACGTTAAGGGTATGAATCCAACACCCGTTAAGATTGGAATAGGACCCGCAAAATTGTAACCAAGCATTATTACTAAGCCAAGAACTAACAATACGCGATCTGATAAATATATCAGTGCTGCCATCGCCATCATACTTGCCCCTATTACCCAAATGATGTTCAATAGGGTTACATCGTAATAAAAATTAAAGAAGAAGGCAAAGCGCATCACGATCACTTCCACTACTACTAACCAAATGCCGCGCGTAAGTAAGAAAAAGGAAAGCTCCTTTTTGGTTTTGCGTTGCAGAGTTACATACATGGAAACCCCCGATAGAAATACAAAGGCAGGTGCACAAAAATGTGTGATCCACCGGGTAAAAAATAGCGCAGGGTTTGTCTGAGTAAGGTCTGTGGGATCAAAGACAAAGGCCGTGGTGTGGAAAAAGTCGCGCACATGATCCAGGGCCATAATGACCATGACCATTCCACGAAGCGCGTCAATAGAAGTTATTCTTTTTTTTGGTGAAGCTCCAAGCGTATCCTGCATGAGTAAAAATCTGACTTAGTTATCGCATAGGTTACCATGTTATTTAGGCTGTATCAGATCCCAGAGGTTACCGTACAAGTCCGCAAAGACAGCCACTGTTCCATACACTTCTTCGGAAGGATCTCTCACAATGGTGACTCCGCTTTGCTTCAGGTTGCGATAGTCCCGCCAAAAATCATCTGTATGTAAAAACAAAAAGACACGTCCCCCAGTTTGATTCCCGACCCTGGCTTTTTGTTCATCTGTTGCGGCCTTCGCCAATAACAGACAGCATCCACCATCAGAATTTCGTGGCGCCACTAACACCCATCGTTTGGCATTCGTTAGAACGGTGTCTTCCACTAGTACAAAATTCAACTTTTGCGTATAAAATTGAATGGCCTTTTCGTAATCGTCAACTACCAGCGAAATGTGTGCAATGCGTTGTGTCATTTTTAATGTCCTTTACTTCAACTTCTTTCTATTTTTTTTCCAAATAAATAAGCTGTCCCAAATGATAACTCATGTGATTGGTCCTGTTTATCAAAACATTTAATTTATTCCGATGCGGCTCTTTGGCAAAATCTTCTGCAGCGACAGTGGTATGTTTCTGAAACCAGTCATCCAACTGCATGCTACCTATATGTTTGGCAACCATCGCACACACTTTACTCCAATATGCTCTGACCTCCTCGACAGAAGGCATTTCAGTTCCTGATTTATCTGCATTCTTGACAAAGACAACGTCCCTTTCCGGGTGTAGTCTTTCACCCCACTCCATGAGGGTTAATAATCCGTCACTGACTGCCGCAAGGTGGCCGATGAGGTAAATGCCCCGGTTTCTTCCGGGTGCGGTTTCAGATAAAAGCTGCTCATCTGTCAGTGAGTTAAGAAGCTTGGTGACCCTTATATTTTGGGTTTCCCACGAGCTTACTGCCATTTTTACAAAGATTTCCAGGTTAACATTTTCTGCCATATTATTTTTCATTTAATATCTTATAAGAATTTGCTTTAGTTGCTATACCGAAAGAATTGCACCGATTGGCTGAGGAATTTAGTACGTATATTACACGCTAATAAAGATATTACCCATTATGAAAAAGAAAATATTTATCGGATTGACTATCGTATTGGTGGCCGTAATTGCTTTAGTAGCTTATGAAACCCTCATCGCTGCCAAGAAAAGTCCTTCCAGGACGACAACCTTTAGCGATCAGGGCTTAGATATTAAGGTGGTCTATTGCCAGCCTTCTAAACGGGGCAGACTTATTTTTGGGGAAGAAGCTGCCGGAGCACTACAACCTTATGGAAAATATTGGAGGCTTGGCGCTAATGCAGCCACAGAAATAACCTTCAACAAGAACATCCATTTTGCTGGTAAACCGGTGAATGCTGGTAGCTATAAAATGTATGCGGTGCCAGGCGCTGCTTCATTTCAGGTCTTCCTGAACAGTGAATTAGGCGTATCGATGTCAGCGGCAAGTGAGCCTGATCACAGTCTAGATGTACTGTCAGTAGAGGCGCCCGTTCAAACTCAGTCAAACGAAACAGAGATGTTTACCATCAACTTTTGGGCAGATTCTACTGGGGTGAAAATGGATTTTGTGTGGGACAAAACATTGTTCAGTATTCCGATCACCATCCAATAAAGCTACTTTCACATGGCCATCTCTAAAAAGAAATGGGTGTTGCTACCCATTTCTGTTTTGGTATTTATGCTTATGGTTTATTGGGGCATTGGAAAGATCCAATATCGCAATAATGTTATGGATGTCGAAGAGTATGAACCAGTCTCCACGTTAAAGGTTCCTCATCATCTACTTACGCATTCTAAATTTCCGTTCATTGATGTTCATAATCACCAATGGACTATGCCCGTTCAAGACCTTGATAAGCTGGTAGTTGAAATGGATTCACTCAACATGGGTGTGATGGTGAACCTCAGTGGCTTTCGGGGGAAATATCTGGAATGGTCGTTAGACAATGTAAATAAGAACTACCCAACACGCTTTATACTTTTTCTCAACATCAACTTTGAAAACCTGGATGATGAAGGATGGCCCAACGAAACCTTATCCCTGATGGAAGAAGCTGTGAAGCAAGGCGTGAAGGGCTTAAAAGTGTACAAAGGTTTAGGACTTGCCGATAAAGATAACGAGGGAAATAGGATAGCCATCGATGATCCTCGCATTGATCCTATCTGGGCCAAGTGCGGTGAATTGGGAATTCCTGTCCTGATACATTCGGGAGAACCAAATTCATTTTGGAGCCCTAAAGACAAGTACAATGAGCGATGGTTAGAACTTAAGCAAGAGCCCGGCCGCTATCGCTCGCCCGATAAATATCCAACCTTCGAGCAAATTATGGGCGAGCAACATCATGTCTTTCGCAAACACCCGGAAACTAAATTCATCGATGCACACCTGGGCTGGTTTGGCAACGATCTTGAAAGACTTGGAAAATTATTTGATGAGCTTCCCAATGTTTATACAGAGTTAGGTGCTGTATTGGCAGAGTTAGGACGGCAACCTCGCTTTGCACGGATGTGGATGATTCAATATCAAGATAGAGTGATGATGGGCAAAGACACCTATAAGAAAGAAGAGTACTTTACTTATTTCCGTGTACTGGAGACAGACGATGAATACTTTGACTACTATCGCAAGCGGCACGCACATTGGAAAATGTATGGGCTGGCCCTCCCCGATTCAGTACTCAGAAAAGTCTATTACGAAAACGCAATGAAGGTGATCCCTGGAATTGATGCGAGTTTGTTTGCAAGCCAACCATAAGGCTCTTACTGAAACAGTGTAAGCTGAAGCTGTGGACTTGGTTTCTGTTCCTTCTTAATCCTGTTAACTTCTATATTCCGAATGTGATAGAGTTTTGTCTGGATATTTCTGGGTGCGATAATAATTTTTGTGCCACCAGCTTCCTTTAAGAACAGATCTCTGACAATTTTAGGACTGTTGTTGTTTTTGGATAAATGCGATAAGAACAAATGACTTAGCTGAGATGACTTGTGTTTCATAAATAGTTCCAATGCTTGTGTATTGGAAAGATGCCCTCTTCCATCGCGGATTCTATTCTTAAGTCCTAAAGGATATCTGCCGGTTTCCAACATCACCTCATCATAATTTGCTTCCAGAAAGGCAGCGTGACATTCATTAAAATGTTTCACCAGCTGCTCGCAGGTTTGCCCAATATCCGTGAAGATACCCACCTTTACGGTATCGCTAGCCACCATAAAACTATGGGGGTCTATGGCATCGTGAAATTTCGGGAAAGCAGTTACCGATAGATTGCCAATGTGAATAGACTCATAGGCCTTAAATGATAATGTAAGTTCATCACTTAGCAGTAAGTTACCGTTTTGAAGTGTTGGCTCTGTGATATAAACCCGAATCCTATATTTTTTAGAAAGTCTGGCAACTCCGCTTATATGATCGGAATGTTCATGCGAAACAAAAATGGCTTTCACCCTTTTTATGTTTAGCCCAAGCCGCTTCATCCTCGTTTCTGTTTCGCGGCACGAAATTCCACCGTCAATTAAAACAGCCTCGTCCTGATTGCCGATATAATAACAATTGCCGTTACTGCCTGAATTTAAAGAAGAGATAAACAATGACATTTCTGCGAAGATATGAAATCAGAATGGCTTGAAAGCAAAGATCAGTTATCCTTAAAGTATTACTACTCCGTTTTCAAACTCTCTACAGGATTCATCATTCCTGCTCGGACAGCCTGATAGCTTATGGTGAAAATCGCAATCAATACAGCCATCACCCCTGCTAACGCAAATACTTCCCACGTGATTTCGGTACGATAGGTAAAATCCTGAAGCCATTTTTGCATCATGTACCAGGCTATCGGTACTGCTATTACAATGGAGATAAGCACTAACTTGAGAAAATTAAGCGTGAGCAGGGTGAATATACTTTTTAAGGAAGCACCCAGCACCAGGCGAATACTGATCTCCTTGCTGCGCTGCTCCACCATAAAGGCAGACAGCGCAAATAAACCGAGGCATGCCACTATGATTGCGAGCACCGCTGCACTGATGAAAATTCTTCCCATGCGCTGGACATCTTCATACATGCGGGCATAACTTTCATCCAGAAAAGAATATCGAATTGGTTGATTTGGGGAAAACTTTTTCCAAATCGCTACAATTGAGGTGAGAACGGAAGACATATCCGCTGAATTAATTTTAACTGAAATAATATTAGAATCTTCACCCAGAATCATAGCAAGCGGTTTGATTTGTTCGCGTAACGATTCGAAGTGAAAATCTTCAACTACTCCAATCACATTGTACACCTGCCAATTCATAATTCGTTGACCCACCGGGTCATTTAAACCCAATTGTTTAGCCATTGCCTGGTTAATGATAATGGAAGCAGAATCGGTACGCATTTCCTCCGAGAAATTTCTTCCGCCCACGAGCTTCATGCCCATTGTTTTAATGTAGTCATGATCAATACGCCACATTTGGCCGCCAACAGACTTGTCTACCTTGCTTCTGCCTTCTTTAAAAAATCCATTGCCATTTCGTTTGGTACCCTTAATCGGTAGGTAATCGCTAATGGTCACACTCTTTACAGATGATAACTGCAATAATTCATTTTTAAATGTCTTGATTTGTTTATCTAAAGTCCCGGTGCCTTGTATCAGCAATACCTGGTCTTTGTCAAAGCCGACTTTTTTATTAAGAATGTAATCAACTTGCCGATAGATAATAAACGTAGCGATGATCAATGCGATGGAAGTGGTAAATTGAAAAACGACCAACATACTTCTGGTTGTCGTATTTTTACTTCCCCTGCTTACATTTCCCTTCAACACATTTACCGGCTTGAATGCCGATAGATAAAAGGCGGGGTACAGACCAGCAAGTATTCCTACTGAGATCACCGCTATAACCAGGATTGGGTACAACTGCCATTCCTGCCAGGGAAAGATCAATGACTTTGCTGACAACACATTAAAGAATGGTAAAAGCAGCCATGCGATGACAATCCCAATAGCAAAAGATAAAAAGCTAAATACTAAAGACTCTGTCAAAAACTGATTGATAATATTGCTTCGGTAAGAACCAACTGTTTTGCGCAAGCCTACTTCTTTGGCGCGGTTGGCCGACTTTGCTGTGGAAAGGTTGATGAAGTTAATGCACGCAATAACCAGTATAAATCCAGCGATCGCACCAAACAACCAAACAAAACGTATATCCCCATGCGATACCGGATCAGCAATACCTTCGGATCTCAGGTAAATATCTTTTATAGGTTGAAGTTCAAACCATGCGCTATTAGCGGCCTCTTTGGCATCTGCCATTCCCTCGTTTATCCAATGCGGCAACAAATATTTTTCGATGACCTTCCCTAATTTTTTCTGTAATTCAACTGGGTCGGTTCCTGGTCGCAATAAAACATACGTGGGATAATTTGTCGCTCCCCAATAAGATTGTTCACCCTTCCAGAATTCAACCCCTGTCATGGTCATAATAAAGTCGAAATGAAGATGCGAGTTGGCAGGAAAGTCTTCAATCACTCCACCTATCTTAAAGGGATTATTGTTGTCATTGTTGGTCACCATCAACTTACCGACAGGGTTTTCATTGGGGAAGTATTTGTCTGCCTTTCGTTTTGTAATGACAATGGTTCGCGGCTCGTCCAGGCAATGTTTAAGATTGCCATACACCATAGGCACTTTAAGAATTTCCAACAGCTCCTGGTCGGCATAGACAAATCCTTCTTCATAGGTATTTTCAGTTTCGTCTGCTCGTCTGATCTGATTACTTCCTGCGCCAAAAAGTTCGCTCGAATTATAGCGGCCTACTTTTTCTATTTCAGGATAGTCGTCTTTTAAAGCCTTGGCAAAGGGTGCCTGAAACCAAACGTCCTTTCCCATTTCACCTTTAAAATTGTAGGCGATCACTACTCTGTAAATTCTGTCTCCGTCCGGATAATGACGATCATAACTAAGTTCATCCTTAATGAACAAAGCAATCAGCAAACAGGCAGCGATACCTAATGCAAACCCTCCTATCTTAATAGAGGAATACATTTTCTGTTTGGATAAATTTCTCCAACCGATTTTAAAATAGTTTTGAAGCATAGCAGAGTGATTTGAATAATTAGGCTTTGATTTTCTTATCGCAAATGGACGAACATAATTTATGACCTGGTACCAGTAATTCAGTTGCGCCTTTAATGAAGATTTCCTCTTCAGTGTTATATAAAACTTTTCTTCCAGGTCGCCACGCACTTCCTCTGCAAGATCCGTTCGAAGGAACTTGTTCAAAAACCTAATGGCAAGGCGGGGCGGTATGATTTTGGCTTCCTTCAATTGTCTGAATCAGGATTCGCTGGATTCAAGGATGAACTGGGTTTTGGCTTTCGAAATAGTCTCTTAACCTCCAAACTGTTTGATCCAAAATTGATTAGTAATCCCTTTTCAATTTTGTACGCTTGCAAATAATTCAAGCCCTGAGCAAGATGAACATCTTCTAATTTAATAACTGCTTTAAGCTCAATAAGTACCTTATCCTCGACAACAAAGTCTGCGCGTCTGGTTCCTACTTCAATATCTTCATAGTAAATGGGCATTTCGAGCTCACGCGCAAAGACAATTCTTTTCTTTTCCATTTCAATTGCAAGGCATCTTTGATAAATAACTTCCTGGAACCCATTGCCAAGAGTATTGTGGACCTTCATAGCACACCCAATTATTTTGTAGGTCAGTTCATCGTTTGTAATATCTTCCTTCATCCAGTTAATTTTATATCCTGTTAATCCCTAAATCCAGATTATCCTGATTCTGACAATTACCCAATACTCAATTTACTTGTTGCAAAATCCGGGAACTGATTCCATAGCGAAACTTTGAAATCCCGTGAAGCTTCCAGCGTCTTACGACCATACGCTGTGATGGTATAAATGCGCTTGCGTCTTCCACCCCGCTCAGCCGTGGACTCTCCCATCTCAGATTTCAGAAACCCCTTCTCTTCCAAGCGTGTGAGTGTGGAGTGGACCGCCCCGATGGATACCGAGCGATCTGTTTGAGACTCAAATTCTTCGGCAATATTAAAAGCATAAGCCTGCTCTCCGAGGATGCCCACTAATAGCAGGATAACCTCTTCAAATTCTCCCAGTTTAGTTTCTATCATAATGTTTGTTACTAGATTGTAGAGGATATATACGAATGGAACTGTTATTTGTTGTACTATTAAGTAAAGTAATGTAAAGATTGCCGACCGCGCCTTAGACTAAGGCCAATTGTATAATGGTGATCTCTCCCCAAAATGACGGCATAAAAAAACCTCCGCAGTCTGACCGCAGAGGCTTTCAATTAAAGATGGATACCATTACAATTTGGGTTTAGTGAAACGAACTCGTCTTACCTCCAGATGCTGGGTGCTACCGAACCCAAATACACCGCGTACATACTGCTTGGCAGCCAGAGCGGTAGAGAACAGGTTGCCATCGCCCGTGTAGTACAAGGCGTTCCGCTTTCTGCGCGCCTGGCCCAGCACTATTTCTGCGTTGGTCACAGCATCGTTCAGGCTGTGCAGTTCTTCCAGTCTTTGATGCATCCCTTCCACGGAGAGCTCCTCTTCGTTCGGGTTGTACTGTGCTTCAGCAGAAACCGTCTCCACCAATTTGGCAAAGTGGTAAGCAATGCTGACATAGTCCTGGCCGTAAACAATACTGGTCTTGGCTTGCTCCGCTGCCTTTGGCGGCTCGGTCACTCGCTTCGAACGTGCTCCCCACACCTTACGTACACTGACTCGGGCATCCGCTACCGTCAATGGGTGGGCACCACTGGACTGCAGCACGCTAAGAATCCGCGAACTGAGTTTTCGGATGCCCTTGAAACCCAGAACGCGGTTGTTCGTGGCATTGTCGTAGATGGTTTGAGCTTCGTTTAGATCTTCCATCGTTTGTTGTGCGCTGTTCAACAAGGTGGACATCGCATTCACCTGAAGGTTTTGTTGTCCGGGGTTGTACTGTCCTCCATACCCGGTGCAGATGCCCTTGAGCTTCCCAAAGGCTTGCACGTTTTTAACATGGCTCATAACTTGTTTTTTTAGTTATGAGAATGTACACGATACTGCTATTGCGGTGTTGTATTATTTTCAACTATTTTATAAACTATATTTTTTCATCCTTCTGAAACCGGGATAGCCCTGGCACGTTTGTACTCTTTTTTTCCTGATGAATGATTCATTTCACAAAAGTTTTTTTCAGATGATAGTTGCTGAGCGGAGCCGTCCTGCAGGACTGGCAGGCTCTTCTATAAATGGTTTGTCCAATACAGTAACTAACCGGAGCTCTTCTGTACATGGATTGATCCAATACTGAATCTGGCCGATGGTCTCTTGTTACGGGTTGATCCTATCCTGTTGCTGACTGATGCCTGCCTGCCGTACAGGCAGGCTTTCATGTAAATGGTTGAGTATACTACTGTAGCTGGCCGATGTACTACTATAAATGAATCATCCCATATTGTAACTGGCCGCTGTTCTCCTGTAGTTGTATTCATGAAGTTTGCAGCGTACTGGCGTGGTTCTGCAAAATATTGATCCCATTCTACCATTGGACAACATGCCGGCAGTGCCTATGACTCACGTAGTTTGCAGTTAGTATTAAAACAAGCTGTATCCAAAGCGGGCATTAAAAAACCTGTAACTCTGCATTGGCTCAGACACAGTTATGCCACCCATTTACTGGAGGCAGGAACAGACTTGCGCTACATTCAGGAAATTTTAGGCCATAAAAGCAGCAAAACCACCGAGGTCTACACCCATGTGAGCACCAATAGTATACAAAAGATTACTTCTCCATTTGATACTTTATGAATGCTTGCTACATTTAGAAATAACCGATACTGAGTTTCGCATATACAGCCAACGGGGGTTGTATATGAGAAGGTTTATAGCGGGTATATATAAGTTGGCAACAATTGGGTTCACCCACCCGACAGTGAAGTACAAGACGAACAAGTTCGGTTGACAGAAAACAAAATAAAGTTCAACTTTTCTCCGCTGACAGTTTACAGCTCGGGGACAAGTTACATCTCCGCAGACGGTGGAGAATGAATCAAAACCAAAAGTGACTGAGAAGAAATTTGATATCCGTTGACAATTTTATCACGGTGGACAAGGTTAGAATCCGCTGACAGTTTGGACTTTGAATTCAAAATCACAAACAGTGGACTGAAAAACTTTATCGACAGCGACAAATAAAATATGGAGTTGGGTTTCGTTGACAGTGGACTACTCGCGGACTTCAAACCAAACGACAACTGAGAATTGAGAGTGCGCCTGACGATAACGGACGAAACCCAACTGTTGCCAACAGCGGGTTTAAGAAATGCGGGGTGACGTGGGTAAATCAAGTGCAGTTTTCCAATCAAACTTTTGTGCTGGCAGACAGTTTATCGCTCCGAATTCCCGCACTTCTCAAACCCGCGAAACGTTGGTGGCAATTCATCCCATTTCCGAGACGAAAATCAATTTCGAAAGCTAACGGACGCACC
>JBBTBZ010000018.1:0-33016 GCA_038043425.1 Bacteroidota bacterium | reverse complement strand
TGTACCAAATCGCACAAAAAAATTTCTAGGGTGTTGCAACGCTGAAAACAGGAAATAAGGCTGCAAAGATAACTTTAGGGTCATTCAAACCAAAAGATTGAAGCCCTATTTATAATATCATCCAGAAATGGCCGCCAATCTCTCGGCCAATGTTTTGGTTCTCACCCCTTCCTTTGCCTTAATTTTATCCATCGCATATTCACTTAAGGTGGTGATAGTCAGCGAAGGATTAACACCCAGATTGCAGGGAATAATACTTCCGTCAAGAATATAAAAGTTGGAGTAGCCGTGCACTTTAAAATCTTCATCCACCACTCCTTCTTCTCTTGTTTTACCCATTGGACAACCGCCAAGGATATGTGCGGTAGAGGCAAGGCCGAAGACTACTTCACTAAAGGCATTATGCGGAACACCCTTAACTTTTTCGGCATAGCGGCAAAGTGCATCCTGCCCGATGGGAATATAACTCGGTACTTTCAACCCGCTTTCGTTATCAAAGGAAAGGCTATCTCCAAACCATCCACGTTTAAGTTTCATTTTCATAGAATTGGGTAACGACTGCATTATCAGGAAGATAATAGATGTTTGCGCAACCTTTACATTGAAGAATGACCGAAGAAAGTCAACAGGTTTGGTCACCATATTTCCAATCATTTTAGCTGTGCGAATGAGCGGTGTCCCGTTACCTGCTGCCATTACTGCGAAGCGTATCATCGCCCCTGATCCGTCTGGATATTTGCACAACTCAATGTGCGTGTTCTCGTCAGGATTAAATACCGAACTGATGGCAATGCCATGATTAAGTTTGCGATCGGCAGCTACCACACCTGACAACATCTCGGAGTTGGTCAAAATGTTTTCACCCAGTTTATCAGACAAATGAGGTAAGGTCTTATAGACATACTTTTGCTTAAGCAATAAGTCCAGAGTTCCCAGTACTCCTCCACTTACGACCAACCCATCGGATGTATAAATTTTCTTTCTATTTCCAAACCAGGACGTACTTTGCTTGGTGTGAATGAAGTACTTACCTCCCTTGACTTCAATTTTATCTACACTAGTTTCAACTGCTACTTTCGCATCGAAAAGATTTTCTGCAAACCATAAATAATTTTTATCGAGCGTATTCTTGGCATTGTACCGGCAGCCCACCATGCAGCCAGCACATTCCGTACAACCCAAACGTTTCGGCCCAAGGCCTTTGAAATAAGGATCAATTTCTTTTTTTGAATCGCCCAGATAGACGCCTACATAATCAACACGATTATAAGAATCGGCACGACCCATATCCTCGGCTACCGATTTCAGTACACGATCTTCTTCATACTCTTTGGTAAATTTTTCGCTTCCCAGCATAAAGCGGGCCCTTTCAAAATAGGGAGCCAGCACAGCCTTCCAATCTTTAAAGTGCGACCAGATGGCATTGGTATAGAATGTTTCGCGAGGCATCATGTGGGTGTTGGCATACACCAATGACCCACCTCCTACTCCCACTCCAGAAATCACAAATACTTCCCTGAAGAAGCTAAGCTTTTGAAAGCCAAAGCACTTGATGATCGGAATCCATAGATACTTTCTAATGTTCCAGTTCGATTCAGGGAAATCAGATGACTTCCATCGTTTTCCTTTTTCGATAATTAAAACGGAATATCCTTTCTCTGCCAGACGCATCGCAGACACAGAACCCCCAAAGCCTGAACCAATAACGATGTAGTCGAATTTATCCTGCATTATTTAATAGTATGTCTTTTCGACCGTAGGGAGAAATCTTACCAAAACATTTATACGGTTTAATTGTGGGAAGTTTTCTCACAACTCGGTTTTGAATCTTGTACAAAGTAAGCACGCTCGAAAAGACCAAAGAAATAGTTCTTTCCTTTAATGCTTGTCTTTTCGACCGTAGGGAGAAATCTTACCAAAACCAACCGGGTTTAATTGCGGGAAGATTTCTCGCCTACACAATAGCAGCCTTATGCTAAACAAAAAAAACCAATAGGCTCGAAAAGGCCAAAGCGCTGGTCTTTTAAACCGTAGGAGAAACCTTACCAAAACATTTATACGGTTTAATTGTGGGAAGATTTCTCGCCTACACAATAGCAGCCTTATGCTAAACAAAAAAAAACAATAGGCTCGAAAAGGCCAAAGCGCTGGTCTTTTAAACCGTAGGAGAAATCTTACCAAAACCAACCGGGTTTAATTGCGGGAAGATTTCTCGCAATCCAATTTGTGTCTAACCAAAAATGAACGCGGCTTCCTATCGGTCAGGCAGGCTGGAAAAGTCCAAAGAAATAGTATTCAGTCATCAACTCACCACTGGCATTTTGTACCCATTGTTGTACGATGCCTGAATGAGGCTGTTAGCGGCTGACTCTTTAAACTTTTGAGCAGTTGAATCCCAGGTTACTTTCGCTCCGGTTTTGTAAGAAATGTTTCCCATCTGGCAAACGGTGGCCACATGAGCACCGGCCTGGATTGGACACGTAAGGTCATCGAGCTTTCGGGTCTGCACCACTTTAATAAAATTCTTAGTATGCAAATCCAGTCCGTTTTCTTTTGGTCGTTGAATCGGAATGGCCTCCATTCTCTTTTCATCAGGGATCACTTCCCATCCGTTTCGGTCCAGCACTAATGTGCCATTATTGCCAATGTAACTGATACCATGATCGCGGCCATAGTTTCCATTGCTGATACTTTGTGCATGCTCCCAAATCATGTTATACCCGTCAAATTCATATACAGCGGCCAACGTATCCGGAGTTTCATGGGGACCATCGGGATAGGCGTACTTTCCGCCAAGCGCTACAGCCGACTTTGGAAACCTGGCATCCATACCCAACAAGGCATAATCAATCAAATGTACTCCCCAGTCTGTCATTAACCCTCCGGCATAATCCCAGAACCAACGAAAGTTGAAGTGAAAGCGATTAGGATTGAATGGTCTCCTGGTTGCAGGTCCAAGCCACATGTCATAGTTTACACCAGCCGGTGCAGGGCCATCAGGCTTGGTTTCAATGTTCGTCATCCAACCTTGATAAGCCCATGCCTTTACGGTGCGTATTTTACCCAACTTCCCGGTTTTAATAAAGTTTAAGGCATCCACAAAATGAGGCACACTGCGTTGCCATTGACCACATTGAACTGCCCTGTTGTACTTTTGCTGAGCGGCAACCATTACCTGACATTCCTGAATTGAATTCCCAACTGGTTTCTCCACGTACACATCTTTTCCAGCGGAACACGCTTCTGCCATTTGCAGACAATGCCAGTGATCAGGTGTTCCAATGACGACAACATCAATGTCCTTGCTCTCCAACATTTTCCGATAGTCGGCAAACGTTTTAGTTTGAATTCCGCCTTTCGCTAGTTCGTATTTACGAAAATTAAGAACGTTGTCATCTACATCGCACAAGGCGACTACGTTTACTTCGGGTATCTTCATTAAAGAACGCAAGTCTGCCCAGCCCATTCCATTTATACCAATGGCGGCTACGTTAATTTTATCGCTTGCAGAAACCAATTTCTTCGCGTTTGCCAATACATCCAGCGGCAAAGCCGTTGACAATCCAAGCCCTGCCAAAGCGGTAGTCGTTGATTTCAGAAAAGTTCTTCGGGTCTGTTCCATACAATCTTTGTTTAATAATATTTTTAAGTCCTTATGCTAAACAATCAAGTGACTAAATTTAATCAGAATAATGCAATTACTTAGCATCTTTTACACAACGAAATCCAACCGTTGCGTTGCGTTCGAAGCCCTCTGACACTCTCAACAAGGATTGCCGGTAATGCAACTCGCGCGGTCCACCTTGCACATACCACCAACTGGAAGAAGGTTTGAAATAGCTTCCTCCTTTCATTATGATGTAGCGATAGCTTCCGCTTTCATAGATGTCGTTCGTCAGATGCCAAACACAACCTACCAAATCCTGAAGACCGTAAGGATTAGCGCCTTTACTAAAACTTCCTACTGCATAAGGTTTGCCATCGCCAAGGTTAGTATGTTTAGGATCAATGCCTTCAATTAAGGTGACTGTCAGTGTTTCGGTCACAAATTGCTCCTTGCGCGTCACTGGCTTTTGTTGTTTCCACGGCCACTCCTGTAGCATTGGAGTTTGAGCTGCATACTGCCACTCAATTTCGGTGGGTAATCTTTTGCGGATCCACGTAGCGTATGTCTTTGCATCTTCATATGAAATATAGACTACCGGAAAGTTCTCCTCTCCTTTCGGTATTGCTCCGCCAACCCAGTGCTTAAGAAAATTGGCCGTGTCACGTGGCACATACAAAGTGGATTCTATAAATGCTTTGAACTGGCGGTTCGTCACGGGAAACTTATCCATAAAGAATGAATTCATTTCATGCTTTTGATCAACACCATCAGCCGGATACGGAATGAACCCGTCACCCTGCGTTGTTTTAAACACAAATTTTCCGGCAGGTATTTTCACCATGCCCGAAGGCGCTTTGTTTTCTGGTGGTGTTTTTTCTTTCTGACTAATTACCCGTGGCGTGCCAGGGAGTACATGGAAGATGACTTCATCCAGCAGTTCGTCCTGATCAAACACTTGTAGAACAAATTTTCCTTCGAAGCGGTCAAACGCTTCGTTGAGTGAAATCTCCTGGACGGATATTGGTAGCGTCAAGGGTGTTTTCGAATAGGAAGGATCACCTGCCCACATTTTAATAGCCGTTCCTTCTGAAGCCTTTAGCGATAGTGTATTTCCCACCAGTTTGAACGTGATAATTTCAGGCAATACCCCGATACAATCAACTTCTCCCTCGTTGTTCGTTCCAAGAAAACTTTTATCAAAAGAGCTTGTCTCAATTTCCACATACCCATCTTCTGATTTTTTTAGCTCCTTATGATGCCAAAGATCGACAACGTGATAGCCCGGCTTGCTTTCCAACCTAAATAAGTTGCCTTTAAAACCTTCAGGCTTCAAACTAAAAATGGTGTATATACTCTTCTCAGCAGTTTCCCATTGGTTCACCCAAATACTTTCGTGCAGTGTTTCAATCAATGGAGTAAATTTTCCATTGGTAAAATTTTCCGTGTTCTCCCTGAGAATATGTGAGGTCCTACCTAAATACTCATACTGTTTACCTTCATACTCCGGATGGCCCGGAGCAAACTGGTTAATTTCTGTTCCGTAACCATTAAAAAAGGAAACGGCATACTCGCGTTTAATTGGTTCCTTATACACTTCGGCCACTCTGAAGATGGCAAAGTCTGGACGAATAAGTTTATTGAGGTTGAGCATCGGAGGATAATACAAGGCATTGTGCACTCTGCCCGAAACAATGCCGGGCATATCTTTAGGAACAGCCATTCCTTCACTATACATGACCACACCCGACTTAATTTTATCGGCTGCCTCTTGCAGTTCTTTGCTGGATTCTCCTTTGGTGTCCAGCACTATGCCATCGGCTGATGTTTCCCGTATTAAATCTGAAAGTCCTTGAAGATGTCCTTCACTTCGAGTGCTCTCATCCCACGGGTTGTACGCAATAAAAAACTTTGTTCCTGATTTCCGCAACGTATCTGCCAGCAACCGGATTGCTTTTAATCCCCCAGGCAAATCACGGTACATGTCGAATTGGTTTCGCTGATCAACACCAAGTGTTGGCCAGGTGGGCCAAATGCAAACTACATCATCTCCACCATACAGCTTTTTGCCACGTGCCACAAAGGAGGTTAGGTTGAATGTGCCCGTCCCGTCATCATAAAATTCCTTGTCCCACGCCATGATCAAATGCATCACATAGGCCTTCCTTATCCACTTCAAATCATTGCGTTGGTACATGGCCGCGTCAAAACTGTCAACATCATAAAGAGATCGCTCTTGAAAAACCTTTCGCACGCCTTCCTGCCATTCACCGGTATAGTAGTCGGAATAAAAATAATAGTTGACACTCCCTCCCGGATGAAGGACCGTTTCAAATCGTCTGAGAGTTGCGTTTTGCTGAGAGGTAGGATCTCTCCTGATTAATGCAAACACATTTATTGAATCCGCAAGGTTTATTCCGGAGTAACCTAGCTCCCACGCATTGTCCGGTACAATAACATTAACAGGCTTCTTTTCCGGAAGGAAGAGATGGGTGCGTGACAAACGATGATCACCTAAACCTGATATAAAAACATGATTATCAGATTGGCCAAAAGGAACAACATTGGACAACCTAACTGTATCGTTAGAAACATTCTTAAAATATACGTTGCCTTTTACTCCTGGTGCGAACTGCAATGGAGTAAATGAAATCTCTAATATAGATGCCTCTCCCGAAATAAAGTTATTTCCATTGACGACATACGATACCAGGGGAAGATCTATGGAAAAATTCCGATCACCTACAAATTTTTTTACTCGTAGATTTTCTACTTCAAGATTTTGAAGCTGGCCGTAAAGGTGAAATTGACCTAGTAATAAAACTACACTGAATAAAAAGGGCCTTCTCATGATTCGCTTGTACTAAGACTGATTGTTAATCGCAGTAATTACCATGTTCGACATTTATATATAACCCCTCATTTCCATTGCCGAAAATCCTCCAAGGTCTGATTGCATTTCGCGAAAAGACCTTGGAGGACTCACCGACCCAGGAATGGTTATACAAAACTTTGTTGCTAGCCTTGGCCCAACGCGGGGAATTTGAAATACACCCTTCTAATGTAAAACCACCTTGGAAGGAATAAAAGTACTATTTTAGAGTCGGAAAAAATCCTATGCGGAAGATTCTACCTGCCTTTTTACTTGCTTCAATACTGCTTTCGTGTAGCTCTAAAACTTACCATACAGTAGACGTTGCCAAACCCCGCTATCATCATGGTTGGTATAAGAATCACACTCATCACAAAAAAATTGCCGTAGGCAGAGTACGTGTTCGATGGTTTGAAAAGCAAGGGACGAAAACAGTGAAGATGAAAGGGTAATCGGTGAAATGGTAATCAGTATTCGATAATCTGTAGGTCAGATCAAGAAGAAGGGTTAGCAACGATTATGGATTCAACCGATCACTGATTACCAACATTGTTACTGTAATCCTTTCAACGTCATCTCCACATTTTTCTTAAAAAAATATTTGATTGGGCTTAACTGACCAATATAGGCGGTCACCACCCCTCCATAAAATATGGAGCAGAGCAAATTGGTGATGTCTCGCGTAGAAGTTGTTTTGGTTACCTCTTTTTTAAAAATGGCCTCCAGTGCAAACTTTTCAATCATCTGATCCACAGATTGAATTTCTATGGTAGCTATATCAGGGTGATCAGGAAATAGAATTCGCTTTTCCTCCACCTTCACGGGAAAAGGTCGTGGTGTACGTTTTAAATCTGCCAGATACGCGAACAGGCTCAGGATAATGCCCGGGTTTGCATCGCAATCTTCGCCCAGCTTTTCAAATAAAAAAAATACTCCTTGTAATCCTTCCTTTGGCTTCGCCCTCAATTCAACAGCCCGTTTCAGACACCAAATTCTGAAATAGTACAACAAGATATCCTCCTTCTGAGGAAAATATTTAAAAAGTGTGACCTTGGAAACTTTGACCCTATGACAGATTTCTTCCACGTGTACATCATCGAAAGATTTCTTTCCAATGAGGCGGATTGTTTGATCCAAAACGCTCAACTTCAATCGCGCAGCTTTTTCTTTCCTTAGGCCCATGCTTAGTTCAGGTGGAAATAATACATTTATGGCACTAAACACAAACGACATTCCATGAAGCGCTACTTTATTCTTTTATCGGCAATTTGCACAGTTGCCTGCACGAACGAACAAACAGAAAAACACAGTGGACTGCTGACGGAATCCGCTATGGTTGTAAGTGCTCACCCACTTGCTTCAAAAATTGGAGTTGATATTCTGAAAAAAGGGGGCAATGCTGTAGATGCAGCCATCGCCACTCAATTTGCGTTGGCCGTTGTCTTTCCTGTTGCAGGAAACATCGGAGGCGGAGGCTTTATGGTTCTTAGATTAGCAAATGATAGTATAGCAGCACTTGACTATCGTGAAAAAGCACCTGCAGCGGCCTCGCCAAACATGTACATCGGTGAGACAGGCGAGTTAGTGGAAGGATTGAGTACGGAAGGCCACCTGGCATCTGGTATTCCCGGAACGGTAGCCGGATTGGTTGAAGCACATGCTAAGTTTAGTATACTCCCATGGAAGGACTTGGTGCAGCCTGCTATCGACCTTGCACGAAATGGATTTGCTCTTACCAGTCAGGAAGCAGAAGGACTTAATGAAATCCAAAAGGATTTGGTAAGACTTAATACGGTCCGTCCGGATTTTCTATTGAAGGAACTTTGGAAAGAAGGAGACATGATTTATTGGCTTGATCTTTCCATGACACTGGAGCGCATCCGCGACAATGGCAATGCAGGATTTTACGAAGGCAAGACTGCCGATGACCTTGTTTCTGAAATGAATCGGGGCAATGGAATAATTACGAAAGAAGATTTAAAAAGCTATAGTGCTATTTGGAGAAAACCAACCGTTGGTTTTTATAAGGGCTACAAAATTATCTCCATGCCACCTCCGTCCAGTGGCGGTATTGCACTCTTGCAATTATTAAAATCAATAGAACCTTACCCAATCGCAGAGTGGGGATGGAATTCAAAACAAACCATCCATTTGATGGTAGAAGCAGAACGAAGAGTGTATGCCGACAGGACAGCATACCTGGGTGATCCTGATTTCTTTAACGTGCCAGTAGAAACATTGACTGATTCATTTTACATCGCATCACGGATGAAAACTTTCGATGTGAACAAGGTTACACCCAGCACTTCTATTAAAGAAGGTAGTCTGGTTGGAGAATCAGATCAAACAACTCATCTGTCGATTATTGATAAGGAAGGGAATGCAGTTTCTGTGACCACTACGCTTAATGGTGGTTATGGCTCTATGGTTATTGTTGATGGCTCAGGCTTCTTTTTAAACAATGAAATGGATGACTTCAGCGCCAAGCCTGGTACTCCAAATATGTATGGCGTTATTGGTGGCGAAGCGAATAAAATTATACCCCAAAAAAGGATGTTAAGCTCAATGACTCCTACCATCGTAGAAAGAGACGGTAAACTTCTGATGGTAGTGGGAACTCCAGGTGGGTCAACGATTATTACTTCTGTATTCCAAACCATTTTGAACGTGTTAGAACATAACATGACCATGCAGGAAGCCGTCACAGCAAAGCGCGTTCACAGTCAATGGTTTCCGGATATGGTTTTTCAGGAAATCAACGCCATTACTAAAGAGGATAGTTTATCCTTAGTCACGTTAGGACATTCATTTAAATCACGAGGTGGCATTGGAAGAGTGGATGCTATACTTGTTCGCAAAGACGGCAAACTCGAAGGCGGAGCAGACCCGCGGGGTGATGATACAGCTAAAGGGTACTAAACCGGATTCCAGATTCTGGATGTTTGCCCTAGCATCCAGCATCTAGTATCAAACTTCCAGCTAATCCTTAACAATCGTAAACTCTACCCTACGGTTTAGCTTACGCGTTTCTTCTGCATCATTTTCCGCAATGGGTTTTATCCCACCGTATCCCTGACCGGATATGCGTCTGGATTCTATCCCTTTAGAGATAAGATACTCTCTGATTTTTTCAACCCGCTCGCGTGATAATTTCACGTTGTGCGCATGAAGTCCGCGATTATCAGTGTGACCTGCCAATTCTATTTCAACCTTGGGATTTGTTTTCATAAAATCGGCTACCATATTCAACTCATCAGACGATTCTGCTAAAAGAATGGCCGTACTTTGCTGGAATAATACATTCTTCAAATTAACCGTTGCTCCTATTTCAATTTGCTGAAGCTTGAAATTCATTTCCAATTGTTTCATTTCAAATGTGCGAATGTCAAGTCGTTCAAGGCTACCTACAAAGTCTGGCGCTTCCACTTTAATAATATATTCATTCACCGAAGGTATCAGGATCGAATAGCTTCCATTGACATCTGTGTTTGAAATATTCAATGTATCCGATTCAAAACTAAGGCGAGCGGGTACGGGGGCATTCGTTTTTATATTTACTACTTTGCCAAACACCCTCACTACTTTTTCATCTTTCGTCAATGGCTTATCTCGCTTTATCTCCACCAGTTTCACCACCGTATCGGGTGCATTTTTTAATACCTTAAGTATAAGTGAATCCTGTATTTCCTTTTTTACTTTGGCCATCCTTACATCCCCATAGCCATCACTATTTAACGTACTGGTAAACAAGGCAAAACTTTGTTGAGGATAAGGTCTATAATATAATTCGCGCCCTTCTGAATTTACATTTGCCCCCTGGCTTACTGGCATTGACCAATTCGTCCATGTATCATCAAGCCGTTGCGAATAATACACATCATAGCTTCCATATCCAGCGCGACCGTTGGAAGAAAAATAAAGTATTGTTTGATCTGCACTTAAACTTGGACTTAATTCCTGAAGCTCCGTATTGATTGAAGATCCAAGGTTAATAGGCTCTGTCCACTGGCCCGCTCCCTTATGAAAGCTGACGTAGATATCCTCCGCACCTTTGGTGTTGTAGGAATCAGCAGAAAAAACAAAAATGGACCCATCGGACGAGACATATCCACATAAAACGGGAGATCGATTCAGAAAATAAGGAATCAGAATATTTTCAGGACTCGACCATCCGGAACTTATCTTTCTCGAGTAGGCAATTCCCTGCGTATTAGCTTTTGCGTTAGTCCCATCATAATGGCTTAACAAAAACATCGTATTGCCATCGGCTGAAAACCCGGCAACTCCATTGTAGCCAGTGTCATTGAGAACATTGCCTGCATGTATGGGGTTTGTCCATTCAGAACCTATTAATAGTGAAAACCAAATATCACCAAGGTCTTTTTTTCCGCCTATATTCTGTGGGTGATTGGCCAACGTAATATAGAGTACCTTCCCGTCAGGGCTGATAATTGGATTTTGTTCGTCATACACCCCATTGACCAGACCAAAAGAAGTTGGGCTACTACTCTGGGCCATCGCCAAATTGGATAAGAAGAACAAAATTGCACTCCATAAAAATTTCATAACCACAAATATAACCAGTAGTTGCTAATGAGTGCTCGGTATTGGGTGAATTTCAAATTGTCGCGCATGGTAAATACTGACTCTGTAGTTATGCATTCTTTGAGCTTTCTTTTGCGCCTCAGCGCCATTGAAGTTATTATTTTACCGCAATGACACGAAGACGCAAAAAACACACGAAGCAATTTCAGCCATATAAACAATTTTAGACACTGCGACAATTATATATAACCCCTCATTTCCATTGCCGAAAATCCTCCAAGGTCTGATTGCTTTTCGCGAAAAGACCTTGGAGGATTCAGATTGCCCTATTACCAATTACCATCTTACTTATCCACTCACTTCCTTTCACCGTAAACCTCCACGGCAAGTCGGCATCTTCTTCTGCATACGCAATACCAATACGCGAACTCGCACGAATGGAATTCTTAGGAAAGGTAATACCATAATCTTCAATCCACACTCTGCCATGTAAAAGGTAGTGGCCATTAAGCCTTCTGTCAATGCCCAATGCTTTCGTTAATTTACCGGGCCCGGAAGTTACTCGTTTAATAGATTGTGTCTTCATTCGCTTCAACATGTAAGTCTCTCCAAGAATAGGCTCTAATGCTCGTATTAACACTGCATCTGCTTTGCCTTCCACATTCGTCACAACATTAAAAAGATGATGTATGCCGTAACATAAATAAACATAGGCACGTCCGCCATCTTCAAACATCACTTTATTTCTCTCCGTCATACGGTTGTTATACGCATGGCATCCCTTCTCTTTAAACGAGTAAGCCTCCGTCTCCACAATTATTCCGCCTGTGATGTTCTGGTTGATATTCGTAATCAATACTTTTCCCAGCAATTCTTTCGCGATCTTCACCACATCCTTTCGTTGATAAAAGCTTTCTTCTAATTTCATCGCACCTCAAAAATACTTCTTGAAATATATAAAACCAGACAGGCACATCAAATTCAAAGTCTATCTAAATAACATATGTTGAGAGAATTTTGCAGTATCTAAAACTATGGTAACTTTGCCTTCCTAAAAAAAAATACATTATGAAAAATACGCTTACCATTTTACTCTCCGCACTTTGTTTTGTTGCTTCGGCACAAGTACAAACGCCTGCGGGCAGTCCAGCAGCATCTGTTTATACCGTGGTTGGTCTTACCGATGTAAAAGTTGATTATTCACGCCCACGCGTAAAAGGTCGTAAGATATTTGGCGAAGGCGCAGATTATTTACTTCCCTATGGCACCATCTGGAGAACAGGCGCCAACAGCGGAACCAAGATTACTTTTGGTGACGATGTGAAAGTGGAAGGTGTGGCCGTAGCAAAAGGAGAATATCTTATCTTCTCATGGCCGGGTGCTTCTGAGTGGACTGTCGCTTTATATAAAGACATCAAACTTGGCGGCAACACAGATGCGTATGACAAGGCACAGGAAGCAGCTAACTTTAAAGTAAAATCTGAAAAGTTGACTGAGAAAGTCGAAACGTTTACAATTAATATTACTGACATAGCAGATGATAGCAAGAGCGCAAAAGTTCAATTGGCATGGGAAAATACGTCTGTGAAATTTACGATTGGTGTAGACTATGATGCCAAAGTGATGAAGTCGATTGAGGCTTCTACTAAAGTTACTCCCGGTAGCTATCTTAATGCTGCCGTCTATTATTTAGAAAATGGAAAAGACATCAAGCAGGCATTGGAATGGGTGAATAAAGCAGCAGAAGCAAATCCTGCCTATTGGGTGCTCTACCAAAAGGCCCGCATTCAAAAAGCGGCTGGCGACAAAGTCGGTGCTATGGCAACTTCAAAAGCATCTTTAGCAGACGCGACCAAAGAGAACAACAAGGATTACCAGAAAATGAATGAAGACTTGCAAAAGACCCTTAAGTAACCAGGGCTGCTCTGCACCATAAAATTTCTTGCAAGCCTGCCTGTCCGTTAAACAGGCAGGCTTTTTTATTTATTTCCTTCCTTTGCGGGAGCACCCGTTATTGATCAGCTTTAATAAACTGACGCGAAGTAATTGTCTTGTGTTGTCGCAACCATGCAATATATTTTCCCGTAGCATAGTTTCTAATATCAATAGAGACTTCATGCTCACCAGGTCCAATGGTCTTTTGCATGACACGACCTTGCAGGTCAACAATAGTAATAGAAACCGGCTTGCCGAATTCAAAACCACCGAGCGATAAAATCACATGGTCCGAACCCGGATTCGGATAAACGTTCGTTGCCGACATTACATGGCTATCAAGATCACCAGTAATGACGATGATCTCTGGATCAGAAAGCTCACTGGTACAACCATTGGTTTTCACTTTCACTGTGTACGCCCCTGCCTCCAAGGCGACAAGGGTTTGTAAGTTCCCTCCTACAGAAATGCCATCTTTAAACCACTCATAGCTATCTCCTGCGCTGGCTATGAGCACCGGTGCCTCCGGATGAGTTGTAGCATCAACTGTAATGGTAGGTTTTGCAGGAGCAACCGTTAACAGTCCTGAAGAGGAAGTTTCTTCTCCGCACGTACTGCTTACTACACATTGATATAAATAGCCATTCATATCGGATGTTATTCCTGTTAACATAAGTTTGGGAGTAGTTGCATCCGAATAAATACCTCCGTTTGTAACATCCGCAAAACCTGTCCCTCTATTCTCTTTCCATTTATAGGATAAGGAGGTTCCCGATGCGGTAACAACAAACGCTTTGGTTGCACCAATACATGAAATGATGGTGGCCGGCTGCGCGGTGATCACCGGTATTGCGTTAATCGTTACCCCTAATGTTCGCGCACCAGACGAGCCGCAACTATTATTTGCTTTTACAGAAATGGTACCATCCGTTGTAGTTGCTGTAGTTGAAATAGCATTGGTTGTGGAAACACCTGCCCAGCCACTAGGTAATGTCCACGTATAACTCGTTGCATCTGTAACTGCTAATACACTATAGGTGGTTTCGCTTCCAGCACAAACATCTGCATTGCCGCTGATTGTCTCTGGTGTAGCGGGGACACTGCCTACAGTTACAATCAATGTTTGCGCAGTTGATGAGCCACAATTATTTTTTGATACGACAGAAATGTTCCCGCTGTTTACGCTTGCTTTAAGTGTGATGTCAGTTGTTTTTGAAGTTCCTGTCCAGCCACCCGGAAACGTCCAGCCATAACTTGTTGCACCATTCACAGCTATTATACTATAGGTATTCGAACTTCCTTTACAAATGGATTCACTTCCAACTATAGCTTGAGGCATCTCAGGCACAGTGTTTACTGTTACAGCTAATGTTTGTTGTGCGGACGAGCCGCAACTATTGTTGGCTGCTACAGAAATGTTTCCACCTGTGGCGCCTGGTATTGCACTTATGGAATTGGTTGTTGAAGTTCCTGTCCAGCTACCTGGCAACGTCCATGTATAACTTGTTGCACCGTTCGCAGCCGCTACGCTGTACGTGTTTGAACTTGCTGAACAGGGTGCTGTATTACCGGTTATACTTCCCAACGTTGTCGGAGCAACAACAACAGATACGGATAAGGATTGAAAGGGAGATGAACATAACGTATTATTCGATTGCACGAGAATGTTTCCTCCCTGGGTGCTTGCTGTAGTGGTAACAGAAGTTGTTGTGGAAGTGCCGGTCCATCCATCTGGCAATATCCAGGTGTAACTTATGGCACCAGGTACTGTGGTGATGCTGTAGGTGTTTGAACTTCCGGAACAAATAGCTGCGTTGCCGCTAATTGTTCCGGGTATATCGGGCGCAATATTTACGGTTATTGATAATGGTGGTGAAGATGCGGATGGTCCGCAGCTATTGTTGGCGGTAACAGAAACATCTCCACCTGAGATGCTTGCTTTCGTTGTAATAGAAGTGGTGGTGGAGGTTCCCGTCCATCCACTGGGCAAGGTCCAGGTGTAACTTGTTGCATCGGGTACTGTGGCTATGCTGTAGGTGTTAAAACTTCCGGAACAAGTAGTAGTATTGCCAATGACTGTGCCCGGCATGGCAGGTTCCGTAAGGCTTACTGTTACATTTAATGTTTGTGCTGCCGATGAGCCGCAACTATTATTTGCTGTCACCAAAATAGTTCCGCTTGTTCCGCTTGCAACTGTGTTGATAGAAGTAGTTGTTGAAGTACCTGTCCATCCTCCTGGCAATGTCCATGTATAACTTGTTGCAGCAGGTACAGACGATATACTATAGGTGTTTGAACTTCCCACACAAACAAATGTGTTACCGGTTATGTTTCCGGGCACAGCAACATCCACCAATACATTTAATGTCTGCGCAGCAGACGAGCAAATCGAATTGTTTGCCGTTACAGAAATAGTTCCGCTGGTTGTGCTTGCCGTTGTGTTGATTGTCGCGCTGGTGGATGTTCCAATCCATCCGCCTGGCAAGGTCCATGTATAACTTGTTGCACCGGGTACTGCTGTTATACTATAGTCGTTTTCACTTCCTGAACAAATAGCACTGGGGCCGGTGATGCTACCCGGTGCAGTAGGAACTGTGTTAACTATTACGGCTAATGGTTGCACAGCCGATGACCCGCATACGTTATTTGCTTTTACAGAAATTGTTCCACTGGGTCCGTTTGCAACTGTTGTAATAGAAGTTGTGGTGGATGTTCCAGTCCATCCCCCTGGCAAGGTCCAGGTATAACTTGTTGCATCGGGTACAACTGATATACTATAGTTATTTGGACTTCCAAAACAAACCTCCGCATTGCCGGTGATGGTTCCTGGCTGAGCAGGTATAGGAATCAGTGTTACGGTAACATCCTTAAAAGAATAACATTGAGTTGTAGTTTCTATTCCTGACACAGTATAGGTAGTGGTGCTGGTCGGACTGGCTGTTACGGCTGCTAAGTTTGTAACATTCAAACCTGCAGAGGGAGTCCATGAATAATCATTCAATCCCGATGCTGTTAAAAGCACAGAACCTCCTAAACAAATGGATGGAGCCGAGGGAGTAATATCAGGCTTCGGCACATCAGTACCGGACAGTACAAGCGAAAATGCACCATCATAAAAAGAATAGCCATGCACTAAAATACGGTAAGTAGTGCCCGGAGCGGAGCACCACGTTACATGAGATTGTACACTATTGATGCTGCAAAAGTCACTATCATCGTTTCCGGTTACACACGCAAAGCTTCCGCAATCACCGGTGAATACCCGAATTTTTGTATCGAAGGAACTACCGCATAATGAGGCAGCAAATACCTGCCCATTGCCAACCACACTATACCATAATCCTCCTGCTAATCCATCATCGGTTCCACATACATCAACATTATCAACTGTTGCCGTAGTTGTATTACCCATTGTTGTAGAAGGTACCGCAAGAGCTATGGCGCCTGAACAAAAATCATTGGCCGGTGGTGCAACAGCATTGTATGCCAGCGTGGAGACCTTAGAGTTGGTAACACAATTAAATTCCGTTACCAAAACGCGATAGGTTCCGGAAGAAGGCGCTATCCAGGTAAGACCTGATAAAAGCAGGCCACAACGTACACCGTTATAATTATTTCCTTCTTCAGTTGCATTGCCGGCATTATCTAAAATAGTAATTTCTGTTTTAAATGACGCGCTACCACCATTCGAACAATACGTGAAATTATATTTCACACCCTCTTGTGCCACGAAGGTTTTGTATTTACCTGTACCATTAAAGATTGCTGTCTGATAGGCAAGAGAGGGAGTTGGCAATGAACCATCGGGTGTGCCGCCTGTACATTGCGTGATAACTTTGTAAGCCAAGGCTGAGGCTATTGTATTCGTACAGGCAAACCAATCGGTAACCAACACTCGAAAAGTTCCGGAGGTAGGCGCAGTCCATGTCAGGTCCGATAGGTCTCCGCAATACTGATCGTTATAACCTCCTGCATATTCACCGGTATTATCATGCAAAATAGTAATCTCTGTATCGTAATCGGCAGAACCCCCATTTGAGCAAAAGGTGAAGTTATACGTTGTGCCAGTCTGCGCATCAAAAGTTTTGTACGTACCGGCTGCACTATAGGTGGCGACTTGATAGGAAACAGTTGGTGCTGTCAAAGTCCCGCCCGGAGTGCCTCCACTACATTGTGTCTGAGCAATAGCATTGCCACCAGTACAAACCAGAATAATGAGCAAAAATGTAGTGAGCAAAATTCTGTTCATCATGAAGGGTATTGCTAAATTAATACGTGAAAACGTTATTGAAGAATTTACAAACTATTGTTACGCACTTTGTGATTTCTTTGTGCCTTTGAGTCTTGGTGGCAAAGCAAATTCACTAAATTTTGGCCACAGAGACACTAAGGTTTCACAAAGTAAAATAATATTGCCTAGGATTAATGCCTAAACATCAGTTACAAAGTTAAACATTAAGGCTTTTATTTCTGCATCAAGTTAAACTCCAAACCGTTCCAACCAGCGTATGAAAAGAACATCGTCAATGGAATAAAATTCTTTGCCTTTGTTGTCGGTATCGGCATAGATAAGGTCGTACTTCAATAGGGAATTTACAGTTTTGCTTGCCGATGAGGCGTTTGTGAGTTTGGCGTGAGACATAAACTCATTGCCGGTTACAGAATAAACTTTTTTCATGCGGGCTATGGCAACCAAAGCGCGGAATTGAATAACCGATAAAGGTTTTTTTATCTTCAAATAAAATGGCTCATACTGAGTTAACAAATTACCCACCACCCTAAGCGTAAGTTCTTCCGTAATGTTCTTTTCGAGAAGGTCGTACAAGTGATTACATATTTGTTGTATGTATGCTGTAAACCCAAAACAGTAATCATAAATGAAACCTGCCGTCTCACGCGATATTGCTTTCCTGCCTTTCTTGAAGTGATAAACAATAAAATTAACGTAAATGGATTTATCCATGCACCCAAGCCTCATCAATTCGGCACTATGGTAGAATGGACGCTTATTGGATCCAAACATTTCGTTTAATACACGCTGATGACTGCCAGAATAAATGAAGCGAATGGAATGATGCAATTGCGCTTCGGAGCGGAGCCAGCCTTCTACCTGCGAATCGGGAAAGGAAAGCACTTGCTGAAACTCGTCTAATGCAATAACGACTTTTTTATGGGTAGCCAATGCTTTTAATAATTCCGACACCGGCCTTTTGCTGTCGCCAGGCTTCACTAAGTTGAAGCCAACATTGAATTGGCCGGTTAACGGGTCAGCTTCCACCGAGAATTTTAACGAAGTAAGGAGTTGCAATAGGGAAAGCTTATTTGCCTGGGGAACATTGGCCAATGCAGACCCAAGCGTTTTCAAAAAATCATCAAGGTTGTTGCACCTGTTCAAATCCACATACACACAAACCCAGTTTTTCAGTTGGGCAAAAACATGGTGTATCAGTGCCGTTTTGCCCAGCCGCCTGGGGGAAATAATGCAGGTATTACGCCTATTGCTTAGGCTGCGGAGCAGTGTGTCTGTTTCTGCTTCACGATCACAGAACAGACCCTCCTCATAGCCGATAACCAGAAATGGGTTCATATTTTCAAATCTAATACTTCTACCAAAGGTATTATACTATTAGCATAATACCAATAGCATAGAATCCAGTTTAACCAAGCTCGGCTATTCTACCCACAGTTTTAAGTGCCGACCACAGGAATTACTGACCAGTTGTGGTTACAATAAATAATAAAAACGTCACTGCGAGCACCAGCGTTGGGTAGCGCGAGAGGGCGAAAGCAGTCTTCAAATCTGTAGCTCTGCTTCGAATTGGAAGATCGCTTCACGCCACCCACATTCCTTCTCAGGTGTTCGCGATGACGTCAAATTATTAGTTTGCATAAAAATCAATATCTAAGTCGGCAAGGTCTTGGAAGGGGTGAGGTGAATAGAATCGATTGGGCAGGCCGCGACAACTATTCAATAGTGTTCTGTCCCGATGGGCGATATATTTAGTAGTAAAGTGGAAAAATCATTTTTACCAAGTTCGGTAGGAACGAAATATTTTTAGTTGCTGGTGCCTTATCAATTTGAATTGCAAGGTGCATCCCAGATTGTCACATTTAGCACCAAGCCTTCCTACGGACCTACGGAACGCTTCTATTCACTATTTGGCTTCTACCCACGAAACGCCTTCGGAGCGAGTGGTGGGTAGAAGGTTGTGATAAAGCTCTTTCACGTTCCTTAGGAACGTTTGGCGTGACACGACATTTTGGGATGCACCCGAATTGCACCCTCCATGTTTCATAACCTAAAATTCAGTAATTTTACAAATGGTCATCTCTTAACCCGGAACATAAGAATGGATTTATAAAAAGGATCATGAACAGAAAGTAAACTCACTCCTCTCCTTGTGGAGAGGTACATTTTTAAGCTGATGAAGTTACATCGCATTCTATTTTTTATAACTGCTTCTTTGATAGTGTTGGCAACAGCATGTACCGAGGAGACCATTGCCACACAAGAACTTGCTTCTACTAACACCCTTTCCGAATTCGTACCCAACGAAGTACTGGTTAAGTTTAAATTCAAATCTGTTGGCCAGGCCGGTGGCAGATCCATCACAAACCTTTTATCACTGGTAGATGGAGAAGTAGTAGAAACAATTTCTACCAACGCCATGAAATCATCCGCTGCACGAAACGGTGTTGAGTCTGAAGTCCTTTTATTAGTGCATTCCAAAGTTGGAACGATGGAAGCCATCGCCCGCTTTAAGAAGTTATCGGAAGTCGTGTACGCGGAACCCAATTGGATATACACACTCTGTACAAAATTGAATGACACCTATTATTTAAATGGATCTTTGTGGGGAATGTATGGTGATGTCTCCGCTCCATCCAATATATATGGCAGCCACGCTGCCACAGCGTGGGCAAATGGTCATACAGGTTTACAAACAGTCTATGTTGGCATCATCGACAAAGGGTATATGTACACCCACGAAGATCTGGCAGCCAACGCTGGTACCAACCCTGGTGAAATCGATAACAATGGTATTGACGATGACGGCAACGGCCTGATAGATGATATATACGGCTGGGACTTTGCAGGTAATAATAATACCGTGTTTGATGGAACGGTTGATGATCACGGTACTCATATTGCAGGCACCATTGGCGGAGCAGGCGGAAACGGCAAAGGCATCACGGGTGTATGCCCGAATGTAAAACTTCTGAATGCTAAGCTTTTCGGTCAGAATGGTGGAACAGTTGCCAATGCCATTAAAGCCGTTGATTATTTTACCGATTTGAAAAGAAGGCACCGCCTGAATCTGGTCGCTACCAACAACTCCTGGACCGGTGGTGAGTTTTCGCAAAGCTTGGAAGAGGCCATCGAAAGGGCCAACCGGGCCGACATATTGTTTATTGCCGCAGCCGGCAACGGAGGCAGTAACAATGATACCGATCCTAGCTACCCGGCAAGCTATCCTAATGCAAATATCATTACCGTTGCCTCTATCACCAGTACAGGGGCCTTATCATTCTTCTCTCAATACGGGGCTGCTTCAGTGGATATTGGCGCTCCGGGTTCTGGTATTTGGTCAACGTATCCAATAACGGTAAACAGCCAGGTAGTTTCCGACTATGCAAGCTTAACTGGCACGTCCATGGCCACTGCCTATGTAACGGGGGCTGCAGCCCTCTACGCAGCCTCTAATCCTGGTGCAACGGCAGCGCAAATCAAGAGCGCTATATTAAATAGTGCTACCCCAACACCATCATTAACCGGTAAATGCGTAACCGGAGGCCGTTTGAATGTAAGTGGCTTCTAAATTTTTTCCAGCTGGTCTTTTCGAGCAAAGACGTTAATGATTGATTTAAATTTATATAGTTCCAGCGAAGGAAAGCGTGGTATATGTGATTATTCTATCAATTTAGTCTTATGTCCTTTCGACCGTAGGGAGAAAACTTATCTAATGGAAACAACTTGTCAACCAAGAGAAGATTTCTCGAAACATCATGAGAGCCTTGTACCAAAATTCGCACACTCGAAAGGGCTTTGTTAGTCTTGTCGAGCGAGCAAAATTGTACTATAAAACGCGGATTAATTTGCCTGCCTACCGGACCAGGCAGGCGAGACATCTTACCATAACGTTTAATCAGTCCTCAGTGTGGGAAGATTTCTCGAAACATCATGAGTGCCTTGTACCGAAATTCGCACGCTCGAAAGGACCGGTTATTTTGGTGTTGCCCCAACACTCCCTAAGAGCCGCAAATGCGTAACCAGAGGCCGTTTGAACGTGAGTGGCTTCTAAATTTTTTCCAGCTGGTCTTTTCGAGCAAAGACGTTAATGATTGATTTAAATTTATATAGTTCCAGCGAAGGAAAGCGTGGTATATGTGATTATTCTATCAATTTAGTCTTATGTCCTTTCGACCGTAGGGAGAAAACTTATCTAATGGAAACAACTTGTCAACCAAGAGAAGATTTCTCGAAACATCATGAGAGCCTTGTACCAAAATTCGCACACTCGAAAGGGCTTTGTTAGTCTTGTCGAGCGAGCAAAATTGTACTATAAAACGCGGATTAATTTGCGAGACATCTTACCATAACGTTTAATCAGTCCTCAGCGTGATAAGATTTCTCGAAACATCATGAGGGCCTTGTACCGAAATTCGCACGCTCGAAAGGACCGGTTATTTGGTGTTGCCCCAACACTCCCTAAGAGCCGCAAATGCGTAACCAGAGGCCGTTTGAACGTGAGTGGCTTCTAAATTTTTTCCAGCTGGTTTTTCGAGCCGGCCCGCCTCCCAAAGCAGTGCGAATGGTAGGCAGGCGAGAAATCTTCTCTTAATTGAACAAACTTCAAATAGATTAACTTAGCTGGTCGAGATTTTATTCTCCGCGGGCCTTTGCGGGAATTCCTCTGCGTTCTCTGTGGTAAAATTTTAACCGCAGGCGCTAAGTTCGCAAAGAGAGTCTCTGGTGAGGGAAAAACCAGTATTTTTTTCCCACTGCTTACAATAAACCTGGGTTGGATGAGTTTTAAATGTGCATTAAGTGGAATTTAATAAAAAGCGGATCATGAATTAGGAGCACGGTGATTTACCATCCTGGTCACCCCGCTCCCTTTTGGAGAGGGGCAGGCCTGCCGGTAGGCAGGGGTGAGGTGTTTTCGTAATGTTTTATGAGACAGGAGATAAAAAAGAGCAGTCATGTAGACAAAATGCCTTTTTTATGCTACATTCGCACTCACATTTTTTGAAAATACTACTAAATAGGTATTGGATGTACAGAAACAAAACGCGATTATTGCACTATATAGTAATGCGTAACAGGCCGGAGTGGGAAGAAAGATGTTTAAACGTGAATTAAAAGCTGCCCTGTTTATATATTTTTTTGCTTTATTGTATTAAATATTTAGTTTTGGGCATCAAAAACATAGAAAGTCAAATAGTAGTAAGAAAAGAATACAACATCGGGTAAAGAAATGACACTACATCGATACTGTAATGGCCCTTAGCAAAGTGAATCTTAAATTTGAATCTATTAAAACAAAAATAAATTAAATCAACCAAACACAATTTCTAAAAACAATTATGAACAAAACAAAACTAACTATGAAAAAGTTTACACTAACAATTGTGGCTGCGGTTCTGGCAGCCTTTGTATGGTCATCTTGCATTGACAATGCAGTGGCTCCGGAGGTGACGGCAATACGGGCCGCACAAGTTGGCCTTATCAATGCACAGACCGCATTGAAAACTGCTGACGCTGCTTACAGAAATGCTCAGGCTGCACATGAAGCCGCCTATACTGCACAGACTGAAGCTGATACTGAAGCACAGCTTATCGCTAATCAGCAGGCTCAGGCCGCAGCTGACATTGCTGTCGAACAAGCGAAGATTACACTTGCACAAGCCGTACAAGATTTGGCTGAAGAACTTGCAACCCAAGGCTTGCAAACAGCAGCTACGTACCTGACATCCTACACCACCGCTTCTAACAATGTATTGGCAACTTCTCAGGCAATTGCTGCTAAGAACGAATTTATTTCGTTGTTGAACTTGTTTTTATCTCCATCACCAACGGATCCAGTTGTTTTGGGAAAAACGCTGGAACTTCTTCGTGAAGAAAGTGCCAGAGATTTGGTTCTAGCAGAGGCTAAGTTAGCCGCAGCTGAAAACACCTTGGCAACAGTTAAAGCAGTAGCTGCTGACCCGGCAATTGCTGAACAGGAACTTGCTGACGTGGAGGCCGAAATTGCAGATTTTGATAATCAGATTGCACAATTGGAGCTTGATATCGCAACTGCTAAGAATGTAGTAAGTGCGGCTGAGGTACCTTTGAACGGTGATGTAACAAATCCAGATGGTGGACTTAATGATTTAGTTGAGGATTATGAGACTATGCTGGATGACCAGGAAGCAATTACAGACGACTTAGCTGATGCACAAGATGACGTTGATGCCGCTCAGGCAGATGTAGACGATGCAACAGCTGACATTGCCGCTAAAAATGCTCTTCTGGTGCAATACACTACCCCATTGGAGTCTAAATATGGTTCTATTGGTACAAAGAAAACTGCAGGACTTGCCGCAATTGATGCCTGGGAAGTAAAGAGAACTACTTATGATATTGCCGTTACCGAAGATGCCGCTGCTTCTACCCCTGCTACAGTAGCTGCTGTGACGGCTGCGAAAACTGCATTACTCGCAGCTATCAAAACTATCACAGATCTTGCCGGTGGTTCAAATGCGACTCCATTTACTTTTGGTGCTTTTTGGAATAATGGCTTAAAAGACGGTTTAGGCGCTAACTGGGATGAAACTAATCCAACTGTCAAATCTGCATTCAATACGCTCTTTACAACCAATACCCAATTTCAAGATATCACTCCTACTTCATCCTCTGACCTTGAGACATTATATGTAACGTATGGCCCTGTCGCTGCTTTCTTTGGCCCTGGCCAACCTGCCTATAATTTGATCGATGAGATCGGATTGTATGATGAAACAACTTTCTTGGCAGATTTTGAGGCAGCCGGAACAATCGCTGGTGTTGATGAAGATGATCCACACACTGCTTTAACTATTGCTTTGGATAATGCTCAAGCTATCGTTGATGACAAAACTGATGGTATTGATAATACAGATCCTGCAGATGGTGACGTTACCGATAAAGCTGATGATCCAGCTACTCCTGACCAGCCTATTGATGACGTAAAAGGAACAGTTCAGTTGCAGGCAGATCTTGATGCAATTGATGCTGACATCGCTGATGGCGCGGCTGATTATACCGCAAATTTAGCTGCACAGTCTGACGCTAATGATGTTTTGGATGCCGCAGAAGACGATCAAGCTGCTCTTGAAGATGAGATACTCCTTATAGGTGTTGATAGAAATTATGCCGCTCTAGTTCGGACTGCACTTAAAGGCGCCTTGGGTATAACAGCAGCGACCGAGTTCAATAGTGCTATTGAAGACTTCGAAGACGATGTAGAAGCGCAAAAAGTGCTTGTTGCAGAAGCTGAATATGCCTTGATTCAAGTTGATTTCGATGAAGCACAGGCAGTTGAACAAATTGCCTATCAGGAGGCTAAGTTGGCTGACTTGCAGGAAGAACTGGCCGTGTACCAGGCTGAAGCAGCCGCGTGGCTTGCCCTTGTCCTGGATGCTTTGGGCAGCTAATCACTTTAGGATATAACCAAGGTGGCGCGTTTCGCGCCACCCTATGGTTCTCTTAAATTTTAGTTTTAAATCCTAAAGACAAAAGAATGAAAAGACATATAATTTTAACGGTGATGCTCTTTGCTATGCTGGGCAGTCTTTATGCTCAGGATACCACACCAACAGAAGCAGCACCCAGCATGATCCCTGTTGCAGGTGATTTTACCGGGGCCATCCTTTTTGGCCGGGGAAATTTCCTGAACTCGGGAATATACGCTCCACCAGCGCCTTACGTGAGTGGCAGCACTGGCTATTGGACTGTGCCTGGTAACTCGCCTTACAACAATACTGTCGGTACTGATCAAAACACTGTCAGTAACATTGTAGGTGCCGAGATGAGGTATTTTATTACGGACCAGATTGCACTTAAACTAAGTGGCGGTGCCATCCTTCGTAATACGCCTGAAAGCGCTAACCTGCCAGGTGTTATCGATCCCAACGTGCCAACGGCAGCCTGGATTCCAGACTACGCGGCAGTTGTAGCGGATAACCGGTCGGACATCAACATCAACCTTGGCGGTGAGTATCACTTCGCCACTAAGTACAACAGATTGTCTCCGTATGCCGGTTTGAACATTCCATTTTACTATGGAAGACATTCACAGTATGACCCAACGATAAACTATTCTCAAGCTCCTTTCGATCCGAGCTATCAGTTGGATGTTGGTATCAGACATACTGAGCAAATTGGTTTTGGCATACAAGCTGTTGCCGGTGTTGATTACTACCTGATGGAAGGATTTTATTTCGGTTTCGAAATCAAGCCCATCTCGTATGTATACGCTTATTCACAGAAGATTCCTGCTCCAGGACTTGAGTCTTTAGAAGCAAACAATTATTCCTGGTCATTTTTTTCGCAAACATTTTTGAAGATTGGTTTTAGATTTTAGTAGATGTTGATTTAAATTGTAAGAAACCTGGAGAGCAATCTTCAGGTTTTTTTATGCCGAAAATCCTCCAAGGTCTGATTGCTTTTCGCGAAAAGACCTTGGAGGACTTCCCTGTGCTGTCAGGTTTTCCAACCTGACGCATAGAATGCTATATTCGTACCATGGGGCTTCGCGGCAGGAATCAATTTCTGGATGAGGATTGTTTTTTTGTTCCCGTGTCTCCCAGGCGTCAGGGCGGAAGACCTGACGGCACAAAAAAATGAAAAAAAGCTATGAAATCATTAACTTTGATCAATCAAAATAATAACGAGATGGGAGCAGCACGAATTAGAGAAGAGTTGCATCAGTTTATCAACCAGGCTGATGAACGGATTTTAAATTTGATCCATGGAATGATGAAAGCTGACAATGAGAAAGGATTTTTAACCGCGGAGCAGAAAGATGACCTGGATAAGCGAATCACGCGTCACAAAAAAGGAGAATCAAAATCCTATAGTTGGTCGGAAGCCAGAGCACAAATTGAAGGCCATGCATGAAGTATCAACTCTACGTAAAAGCTGAAGCCATTCAAGACATGGCGGAAGCCTTTGGCTGGTACGAGAATAAACGAACCGGATTAGGACTTGAATTTCTAGATGCTGTGGAAGAGTGCTATAATCAGATTACTCAAAATCCAGAGCATTATCAATATCACGGAGACCAGAGAATAAAAACCATGCATCGCTTCCCATACAAAATTGTATATGAGGTTGAACAGGAAACGATAGTGGTGTATGCAGTCTATCACGATAAACGCAATCCTGAGAAGTTAACAAAAAGAGAGTAGCAAGTTTAAAGTGTCAATGGTCAGCAGTTCCGCTCACCTGTCAAAAGGCTTGATGTCTGCACAATTTTAGCACCCCTCTCCAAATGGAAGCGTTCAACGATCCCCCAACTAAGTCCTTTCGAGTGCACAACCTCCTGTACTGGGCATTCATGAAATTGCGAGAAATCTTCTCTTGGTTGACAAGTTGTTTCCATTAGATAAGATTTCTCCCTACGGTCGAAAGGACATAAGACTAAATTTATAGAATTGCAGTGCCGTCAGGTCTTCCGACCTGACGCAATGGTCAGCAGTTCCCCTCAACCGTCAAAAGGCTTGATGTCTGCACGATTTTAGCACCCCTGCTTACCCGCACTGGCTTGGATGGGGTGAGGTTGAGAGGCCGCGACAATTATATATAAACCCTCATTTCCATTGCCGAAAATCCTCCAAGGTCTGATTGCTTTTCGCGAAAAGACCTTGGAGGACTCACCGACCCAAGAATTTTTCCAACCTGACGCAATGGTCAGCAGTTCTACCTCACCCCTTCAAAAGGTTTTATGGCCGGACGATTATTGAACCCCTCTCCATCTGGAGAGGGCATTGGTGCATTGCAACCCTTTCACAAGGCTTGGATGGGTGAGGTGGAGCTGACGCCTTGAACACCCCTTAACTTGCGTCCTTAACTTTCCTTACACTATTCTCGAATGCCTGGAAGATCAACCCCAACCCTACCACCAACGCGCAGCCAATTATATTATACAAGAGAAATGCAATCTCGGTAAAGAAGTAGCAATATAAGATCACCGACTCAGCAATGATAGCTGCGAAGAAGACAGCATTAGACTTAATGTATCGGATGTAAAACGCGGATAAGAAAATCCCCAATATTGTACCATAAAAAAGTGATCCGATGATGTTTACAAATTGAATCAGGTTCTCCGCCTGGTTGGCAATGCTGGCGAAAATCATCGCGATAACGGCCCAGCCCGCTGTGAATAGCTTGGAGGACTTCACATAATGAAGATCGTTCCCTTTTCTGTTGATAGAGCGTTTGTAAATATCTACCGTGGTAGTGGAAGCAAGTGCGTTTAATTCTGAGGCTGTAGAAGACATAGCTGCCGAGAATACTACTGCCAATAAGAGGCCAATCAGTCCGTGTGGAAGGTAGGTCATCACAAAATTGATAAAGACATAATCCTTATCCAGTGTGTTCGCTCCGGGAACGGATGCGGCAATGCTCTCTTTGACCCTGCTTCGTATGTCCCGTTCGGAAATCGATATAGATGCTAGGGATTCCTTGGAAAGCTCGATTTGAGTTCTGTTATTCTCACGGATAGCAGAGGCCAACTGCCCGGCTTCCTCTTTTTTCTTCAGGAATACCTGGTCATACTCAAGTTCCAGCTTTTGTATCTCACCTGCCTGGGCCGTTTGCATGGCCCTCTCTTTCAAAGAAGTATTGTGAAACACAGGTGCCTGATGAAACTGATAAAACACAAAGACCAATATGCCAATGTAGAGAATGATGAGTTGCATAGGGACCTTGAGCAATCCATTGAAGATTAACCCTAATCGGCTCTCTGTTATGGACTTACCACCAAGGTAACGCCCCACTTGCGATTGATCCGCACCGAAATAGGAAAGAAAGAGAAACAACCCTCCTATCAAACCCGACCAGATATTGTAGCGATCGGTGAGATCAAAAGAAAGGTTGATCATGTTTAGCTTACCCATCTCACCAGCAAAACGGAAAGTATCGGCAAACGAAATACTCTCGGGTAGATTCCAAAAAGCAATCAGCCCAGCAGTGATCATTCCTGCCATGATAATGGTAAGCTGGTATTTCTGTGTCAGGCTTACTGCTTTCGTTCCGCCTGTTACTGTGTAGATCATGACAAGCGATCCAATAAAAATGGTGGTGAGACTGATGTTCCAATCCAAAATCGTAGCGAGGATCAGAGAAGGAGCGTAAATGGTGATACCCACCGAAATCCCCCGTAACATCAGAAAGAGAAAGGCACCTAATGAACGGACCTTCAGATCAAAGCGTGTTTCCAGGTATTCATAGGCCGTATAGACTTTCAAACGGTGATATAATGGAACGGCCGTGATGCTCAGGATCACCATAGCCAGGGGCAATCCAAAATAGAACTGCATAAATCGCATGCCATCTTCATACGCCTGACCCGGTGTAGACAAAAAGGTAATGGCGCTGGCCTGAGTTGCCATTATAGAAAGACATACCGACCACCAGGGCATAGTTTTATCGCCTAGCAGGTAGCCGTCAATATTTTTGCTTCCTTTTGTTTTCCAGGTGCCATACCCTACGATGAGCGCTAGCGTTCCGAATAGAATAACCCAATCCACTGTGTTCATAAAAAGGATTGAGTTATGAATAAGTAAAGTAAGATTTGAAAAACAAGGACACCCATAACCAGCCAATACCAACTGTTCCAGGATTTAAAAACCGGGGGCTTCTCGTCAGTGGGTTGGGTCATTACCTGGTATGTTTAATTTTTTGACTCTGTGGTTTTTTGACTTTGCTGATAGAGGCAAGGTTGGCAAATAGTTTGTAGGCGCCCATCACCCCCTCCGGCAATTCCCGGAAGAATGAAAGACCCGTGTAAACATAGTGACCTTCTCCATATTTCGCCACCAGCAACACACCATCGCGCGCCTTTTCCCCGGTATCATTCGCAGACAATATCGCATCAAATGCAGGGTCCCAGGTATCAGGGAAATACAGACCACGCTCTTGCACCCATCCTTCAAAATCTTTAGTCGTAATCTTGTTGGGATAATTCAACACAGGATGATCGGGTTTTAAAATGCGGACCTCACTGCTCTCTTCGGTAACCCTATCACGGCTAAGCGTTAATGGAAATGGTGAAAACTTATCCTTATCTATTTCCAAATCATGATTGGTATTGTATTGTACCACCAAAGTGCCCCCTGTTTTGACATAGCTGAGAAGGTCGGGCATGAAATACCGGACCCGATCATTTGTATTGAGGGTGCGAATACCTAATACAACGGCATCCACTTTTTTAAGGTTTTCGGAAGTTACTTCCTCATTTTTCATCTCCCACACCTCATAACCTATGTTGCGCAAAGCACCAGGAATATCATCTCCGGCACCCTTGATATAACCAATCATCGCACCTTCCTTTTTCAAATCCACTTTGATTATTTTGGAAGAAGCCTTTGGCAATAAGGTCTGAGTGGGAATATGATCATACATAATCGTCTGGACGGATAGGTCATAACTTTTTCCGTCAATCACTGCCACAGCCGTTAATGATGAACTCATTTCCTCTTTTGAGGGATACACTTTGAAACTCAATGTCTTTTCCTCACCGCGTTTAACCAGGTCAAAAGGTTGGGCCATTGGCTCTGACCTCCATCCTGCTGGCATCGACAACGTTAACTGACCGGTCATTCTTTTGTCGGCAGCAGATTTGAGAAGAACGAATACGTCCTTGGGATTTTGATCTTTAAACAAAAGCACGCGCTCAGTCAGGTTTACAAAAACAGGAGGCACAATTTCAAATGGCCGCCAGAGTTCTCCTCTCACAGGATCAGTCCATTTGTACAGCAGTGGTGACCGAATTTCCAGTCTCTCTCCATTCACCAAAAATGAAAGCGTTACGGTCACCGCTGGATCATTTTCTGGTTTTCCAATTAGGTTTTTATTCGTCACTTTGAATGTGCCAGGTCCATGATCAGAAGACAACCAATACGGATCAGAATACACAAGTGTAGGTGATAGTGATTTTTTAGAGTTAAAAACGTGTAATTTATTATTTAACAAATGGACATCTGCAGAGGAATCCATGGAAAGTCCATAGCTTTTGATGCTTTCCAGTTTAACATCCACGGGCGATCTGTTTACTAACTCAAATGAACACTTCACCTGTTGCCCAGGGGCCACCCAATAATTATCAGCTGTAACTTCAACAAATAAACCCAAACAATCCTGAATCAATATATTCAGGTCCGCTAGTTTTCTTTCCTTCCAAATACTCTTGTCAAGCAGAGTTATCTCTTTGCGGATCTGAAGTAACTGAGGAATAGAGTTGAATGGCTTCTCTTCATCGAATTCTTTTATCGCTTTATCCACAAGTAACTGAATGAGTTCTCCGCCAACTACTCTGGTCCAGGTTGTATTGATATTTTCAAAAAAATCTTTCTGGGCCTTTTCGCCTTTCACATATTCAAAAAATTCCAAGGCTTCCCCTCTGCGTCCGGCTGATCCAAAACCCTGGCTCTTGTGTTGTGTTCTGCTTTCAGCCGCTATTTCTGAATAGGATTTGCCAAGAAGGTCATTGTACGTGCCAACATCCACCACTACAATCCCAGGCGTATTTTCATTTATTGTTTGGTTCCACCATCGACCAGTGTTAGTATAAAGCCTCCTGGCTTGCCAGGTTCCAAAATCCTTCACCTGGTCCGGTAAAAAATCAGGATTGCTAGCGAGATCAAATGCTTCTTCTGCCAATACCCCCGAAGCCGTGTGCTGACCATGGCCAGCCCTCTCATCCGGTGGAAATCTGGTAAGGATCACATCAGGCTTAAATTCGCGCATTATCCTCACTACATCTGAGAGTATCTCTTGCTTATTCCAAATGTCAAAAGTCTCTGTAGCTCGCTTAGAGTAACCAAAATCAATGGCCCGGGTAAAGAACTGATGACCTCCATCAATCTGCCTGGCAGAAAGGAGCTCCTGTGTCCGTATAAGTCCCAGTTGGTCTCTGATTTCCGGGCCAATCAGGTTCTGTCCTCCATCCCCACGTGTTATTGAAAGGTACGCTGTGGTGGCTAATTTATCGTTGGCAAAGAATGTAATGGCCCTGGTATTCTCATCGTCAGGATGGGCTGCAACATACAAAACTGTGCCCAAAAAATTGAGTTTCTTTAATTGCAACTTAATGGCAGTAGCATCAGGCTGTCTATGAAGTTGACAGAATGAAGAAAAGGAAATGAATACCAGCAGCGGGAAAGGGAAACGTCTCATTTATAAATCAATTGTAGTTGTGCAAAGTAACGGATAAACACGGCATGAGGATTAGCCACTTAAATATTTCCAGTGAAATTCAGCATATAGATTGATCATTTGAAAAGGATATTACCATCTCCATGCGTCTGATACCTTAAAAGCAGTAAGTTACGGGATTGATTGAGCGGGATATAAGTGAGCCAAGACTCCTTATCCCGCTAGTTGCTTCACGATATTCAGGGCTTTATCGATTTCCTCTTCACTATTAAAAATATGAGTGCAATGGCGCACACCAAACTCGGCACCTGATGCACGTGGCCTCATCCTGGCGCGGCTCCAAAATTCATCCTGAAGCCGTGCACCGGTCCATCCCTCGATGTTATACACAGTAATGCCAGCGCACATTGTATTGTCGACAGGGGAAAATATTTTGACTTTATTGGTCCTGCGAAGGCCTTCCCGCAATCTATCTCCCAAAAACTTTATTCGGCCATAAACTTTTTCTGGCCCCAGGGCTAAATGAAAATCCAAAGCCGCATCAAGTCCGGCAATCACCGAAAAATTTCCTGTGCCGCGTTGCGTAAACCGGTAGCCTTCATCTTCATGATTATTCCAATTGCCACTGGCTACAGTACTCCAGATATCCTTCATCTTATCTGGTTGAATGTACATAAAACCTGTTCCGGCAGGGGCCCCTATCCATTTATGAAAACATCCCACATAGGCATCACATCCAATGTCACCTATATCTACCTTAATGTGGCCCAGGCATTGAGCCCCATCCACTATCGTAAAAATTCCACGCTCACGAGCTTCATCGCAAATCTCCTTCATCGGAAGAATTGCACCACTTCCAGAAATCATATGGGAGAGCATCAACACCTTCGTGCGAGATGTAAATGATTTCGTGATAATATCCAAGACTTCAGCTCCATCGTGAATTGGTTTTGGAAGAGCGAATTCTTTATAAACTACTCCACTCCTCTTTTCTTTCAGCACCCAGGAAGATTTTCCTCCACCATGTTCCTGATTACTGGTAATAATTTCATCGCCAGGCTGAAGCGTAATCCCATTGGCAATGTAGCTCATGCCGTTTGTTACGTTATCGGTCATGGCAATGTATTTGGGGTCACAATTTAAAATCTTACCCACTTTTGTCCGGATGAACATGAGGGCCTGATAGCCGCTGATAACCTGAGCCGTATTATCATCCTTATAATCCCAATCTGCTACATTCATGGCGGTATTGCGCAGGTTCTCCACCATCTTGTCCACCACTATCTTAGGCATGGCACCAAAAGTTCCGGGATTAAAGAATACGGTATCTGTATTCAACATATATTGATCACGTACTTTGCTCCAAAATTTTGGGTCCTCCCGGGCAGGTAAATCAAATGGAGAATCCATAATTTCTTCACCTGGACAGATGGCGCTAACATCAATGGTTGGTAAACCGAATGTTGTCAGGCCTATTGTTTTAAGTAACCCTCTGCGCGTAATCATCATAATATCAAGTTTAACGATCATTAAATATAAATAATATCTAAAATCTAACCGAATCATTGAAATAGTGACAAGAGCAAAAAGTAAATTCATAAATTGAACCCAAATAACGCATTAGGATTTTCGAATGAATAATATGCTGTTGGCGTGA
>JBBTBZ010000017.1:0-286701 GCA_038043425.1 Bacteroidota bacterium | reverse complement strand
TCGTTGCCTTTTTTTATCAAAGAGCCTTGTTGAAAAACAAGGCTCTTTTTTTGGCCATACTTTTAGAAAAGAAGACCCACCCAAATCCTACCCCGGTGAGATAGTCAGTAGTCAGAAAGCCTTCCGATGAAAAATCGGGATAAACTCCCCCAGTCGTTGGCTTATACGTAGAGGGATGTGCCCACTTAGCTGCCCAGGATTGCCAACAAAAAAGTTAAGGCACGTGCTAAAAACCAGAGGAGTTGTATAGTATTTTTAGTTTCTCTTGTTTTTCGATTAATTACCCAGCGGCCACTTTGAAGAAATCGCAATCATTAAGATAGGATTGAGCAGTGTCGAGTAGTTGACTTGGGGTGATTGAATATACTTTCTCAAGAAGGGTTTGGTAGTAATTATCTGGAAGGGAGAACAATTTTATTGTCTTAATTTTTTCGGCCACCGAAAATGGGTTTGCTATCTCAGACTGAATACTTCCTGAAAAGTGACCTTTAGCGGCCTCAAGTTCATTGTCTCCAATTTTATTGGTTTGAAGTTGAATAAGTTCGTTTTTAATCTCTTGAAATATTATATCCTCATTCTCTTTGTTAACGTCTGCCCCGATTGCCAAATAACTTTCATACACTAAGCTATTTAGGGAAGACTGTATTCCATAGGTAAGTCCTTTTTCTTCACGAATATTTTTCATCAACCTGGAGCCAAAGTATCCGCCTAGTATGTGATTAAGGAAGAGCAAATCAAAATAATCCGGGTGGTTCCTGGTAATTGTTTTTTTCCCAAGCCGTATTGATGACTGTACGCTATTCGCTTTATTTATTTTTTGAAAAAAGGGATTGGATAATTGGACCGGAGTTATTTTATCCCTTGATTTTGACATTAAATGAGATACTGACACATTTTTGATGATGTAGTCAATTGTAGCGTTTTCCCCTTTTGACACCACAAATATTTCTGAGGGCACAATATAGCCCGCAAAATATTGTAACAGATCTGCGCGCTTTAAATTGTTCACATCTTCCTGCTCTATCGAACTACCATAGGGATGATCACTACCAAAGATATTTCTACGTAATGCTTTTGAAGCTAAGAAGCTATTCTTCTCATTATTAACTTTCAGGTTTTGGATAAATACTTCTTTCATTTGCCTTAATTCACTCTCTGGAAATGATGGTGTTTTTAGCATTTCAAGAAAGGCGGGCAAAACATGATGAAGATTTTTAGAAAGTGTGTACAGGGCAATAGAGGTAAAATCAAGACCAGGGCTGATTTCAATGTGTGCGCCATATTGATCGAAAAATTCGGCCAGTTGGGAAGAAGTTTTTTCGGCTGTCCCACGCTCGATCATTTGTGCAGTAAAATGAGATAGCCCTATCTTTGGCTCAAACCATTTTCCAGCCTTGAAAATGAATTCGACTTTAATAATATCCTGCTGAACTCCCTCTATAGAATGAAGGCTAATACCATTGGGTAGTTGAATTGTTATTGGACTAGGTAATAAAAAGGAGGCACTCTTTACAAAAGAGGGAGCAATTTTTCGTTTGAGCATTTAGTCAGTAACAGATTCATCCTCCTTTTCCTTATTCTTAAATACATAAGAGATCGTAAATCGAATAGTTTCTGCCAGTGCGTTTTCTCTCTTATTAGTAGGGACAAGATAAGCGATGTCTAAACCGAATTTATTAACTCTCATCCCAACTCCGGCTGTTAAATACTTTCTGTTGCCTTTATCCTTTGCTTCCAGAAAATATCCTAGCCTGCCAGAGAATATGTTTTTATACCAATATTCAACACCTGATGAAACAATTATTTCGTGTAACTCTTCTTCACCCCCCCCTGGAGCGTCAGTGAATGAACTAAAAATTCCACTAAGTAAGGAAGGGGGAGCTTCACCAACTGGGGGTTTGCGAGAGGGAACCATTAGTTTGTTAAAATCCAAGGCAATCGTTAAACTATTAAATGGATCCAGTTCGGTTTTAAATGCGCCTCCTATTCTGAGGTTAACAGGGATGAAATCTTTATTGGTTGCATCTGAGTAAGAAATTTTAGCACCCAGGTTAGTAATGGCAGCTCCAAATGAAAGAGCTGAGTTTTTGGTAACCATTGGCTTGGTATAGAAAACACCTAAATCCACCGCTACTGAATTGCCAGGTCTTGCGTCAACATTTCCTGTGGTGAGCGCACCGGTTAAATTGGAATGTATGTAGCGGATAGCTCCGCCCAAACTAAACTGTTCTGTTAGTAGGCGTGAATAGGTGACATCAAAAGCATATTCCCTTGGATTAAACCGTCCCTGATCAACTGCATTAATATCACGAAATTGAATTTCGCCTAAATCAAAGTACTTCATAGAGGCGGCAACTGTTTGCTCCCGACTAATTTTGTAAAAGCCAGATAGGTAAAAGATGGACATATCGTTTATTATCTTACCAAGCCACGGAGTATAAGAGGCGGCTACGCCATAACTTTGATCTATAAATGCAAGTTTAGCTGAATTCCAATAAGCAGAGTTAGCGTCTGGTGATGTGGCAGCACCAACATCTCCCATCCCCGCAGCACGGGAATCGGGAGTTATAGCCAGAAATGGTACTGCGGTGGTAATTATTCTATTTGAGCTGTCTTGTCCAACCAAAGTACCCTGCAGTCCATTTTGGGAATAGACCGAAAAAGCGGCACAAGAAATTATACTAAGTAAACAATATTTCCTTAACTTATTCATAATCAAGTCCTAAGGGCTAAAGATAATCAATTCAAAATAATTAGCTTGGTAAATTGCTCATTTTTCGAGCCATCCGCCAATGAACGTACTAAAACCTTCATTAAGTATAATCCAGTTGTCAATTTTGCACCATTTATATCTGATCCATCCCAGTTAGTAAGTACTACCCGATATTGGCTTTCTGGTACTGAAAAATTCATGGTTTGAACCTGTTGCCCGGTCACTGTAAAAATGGCCAGGCTTACTTCCAGATCTTCACCTGGTCGTGTATGAATAAACCGTACTATTGTTGATTCCGAGAAGGGATTTGGATAGTTAGATAACTCAAGAACCTTAATTTCTGCGCTTTCGGAGACCTCAAAGCTAATAGAAGCAGTTGCCGGATTATTAAGATTATCCCAAACTTTCAGTGTGAGCGTATGATATCCAATTTCTAATCCTTCTATTGGAAATAGCAGTGTGCCTTCTGTAAAGTTATCTTTTGTTGCGGTGAAGTATTCACTTACTTCGTAGGTCTTGCTGTCATCTAAAATTGCCACCATTGTTGTGCCAGTACCATAGTTGGAAACGTTGATTCCACTTTCATCGAAAAGACGACCAACTAATTGTGAGTTGCTGCTAATGACGCCACCTTCAATAAAAGTAGTGTCGCCCATGAACAGTTGAATAGTGGGTGGTGCAGTATCTGAGATTAAGGTATCTTCGCTTTCACCGATTTTAAATGACACCGTACCTCCGCTAGCATCTGTTTTATTTGTTACATCATGTGCATAGGCACTTAGCTTACCATTTCCAATTTGGTATGCGATAGTTTTTGGTAAAAGGAACTCCAGTTGGAACACACCGTCAATAATACTTGCTTCTCCTCTGAATAGAGCATTATTCCATAATGAATAGGGGAAAACAGGATTTTCATCGCCTTTTGTTTGAAGAGATGTTTCCTTATCGAATAGGGTGGCTTGTAATGTGCCATTGAAGTTTAAATTTTTCTCTCCATTGGTATGAATTTCACCTTTTAGTTGAACCATGGAAAGGGCCTTGAGCGTATCAGAGTTATTTTTGGCATTTATTTTTGAAATGATTACTTGCCCTTCTGGAATAGCCAACCGCATAGACGGGTCCCCCAGCAAAGAAAAATTTCGATTTGCAACACCGCTGATACTTTTATTTTTTGTATCGCGAAAGATTGTCCCAAGGTCTTTGTAGTTGCCTCCTTCTTTTTGAAAGAAAGATTCGTAAAAAGCCTTGTTTAAGGTAAAGTTAGAACTAGAGTTAACAGGTCGCGCTGTGGTGACTAAGCCAATTGACCCTCCATTTTTTTTGATTTGTGTCAACTCACCACTGGAAATTTGGCCTGGATCATCGTGCCGGCCAAACTCACACGTGGCAGTAACCAATAGTGGGTAACTGGAATAATTTTTCCAATTCGAAATAAACGTGTCATCTAAAATTTTCTCTTGCATCCATTGTTGTTCATTACCATGACCGGTAAAGTTTGCAATAAGCACGCCTTTTTTTAAAGCTTGTCTTAGTGCCTCGCTTGCTTCGGGTGAAATTTGCCCACTAGGTCGCGAGGTTTGTTCGTAAGAATCCAAATATAGTTTTTGAAGATTGAATTCAGGATTATTATCCTCGATTTGCTCTGCCATTAGATCTGCTTGCCCTTGATGAATATTGAAGTCGCCATCATCGGCCACAAACAAGATTTCTTTTCGCCACTTGCCGAACGTATTTTTACCCAGATCATATTCAATAAGTTTGTCTACAACATCAGCTGCTTCCTGGACTGTTTTCACTGACAAGCGGCCAATACCAATTTCCATCGTGTGATTCCGTGCAGGGCTTTCCTGCCATTCGCCTTCATCATTATCAAAGAAAGCATAATAATCATCTGATGAGTAAGTCTCCAGCGGGCTTAAAGAGTTGATGGATTCATAGGTAGGAACATAATTTGTATTTTTTGCAATTTTGTTTTTATAGTCATAGGAGCAACGTCCAAACAGCAGAACATTTTTGAGGTCACCTTGAAGAAACACAGTTCGGGCAAAATCCCGGATAGCTGTAATATCTTGTTTCCCACCTGAAAACTCGTTGAATATTTCTTCGGTGGTGACTACCCGAACCGAAATTTTATTAAAGCTGATTCGATGATTTGCTAACCTTATTGCCGCTTCTTTGAAATCAGGGTGAGTAACAATGATAAGATCGGTGGAGAAAGGTGCTCTAAGACTTTGGTTTGCAATTGCTCCTTCAAAATCGGCTAACCGAATATTTGCGTCATCAAAAACAATGAAGTTCTTTAATTCCTGCGTAGGTAATGTAAACGTAGCCTTGGTACCAGCGGTGATAAATTTAAGTGCGGACGCATTAAATGGATCTGTAATCTCCCAAATAGAATCACCAGGGCCAACAGATTCAACTTCAAAAGTTGAGGATGTATTTTCCAGGCTTTTGGCAGAAACAAAAATTGTTTGATTATTATATAGCGCCAGTTTTCTTTTGAAGTCAATTAGAAAATGATCGATGAAACCAATTGAAGGCCCGGTAGCGCTTTTTATATATTGATATTTTAGTTCTTGTGAAGACCTGATTGAAGCAGACGAAAGTGTCGAGGTAGTTTTAAATGTATCAATGGTATGACGGCCTTTGATGCCATAGGTTGTGTTAGGAATCTGAATAACGAATTGTTCTCCGAGTTCAGCTCCATTCAGAAAAACTTTAAATGAGGACCCAGCAAAGGATTTTGCCATAACATTAGAAGCCATTTTGATTTCAGAATCTGATGTAATCCCGGGAATTTCAAATTTGATAGTTTGTTCGGTTGTAGCATCGAATTGCTCACCAAACCATTCGCGGCCGGACTTTAATTCGTTGGTTTGATTCGTTTCATGAAAGGCAAAATCATTAAACTCTGTAATAACGGGAAATCCTGTGCTGGCAGTTTCAATGGTACCAATTCTTTTTCCGGCACTTGCTGCCACCGTAATGAAATAGAAATTCTTATCGGTGTATAAATGATTCGTGTACTCAAACATACCTTTTACCAGATTGTAGCGATAAACATCCGGCCCCTGCCCAAAGAAAAGTATGAAATCGTTATTGTCGAAATGGCCATCACTTTCTCCAGAAACAGAAACAGAAAGCTCTGTTAATTCCCCATTTCTTGGTGAACTATTAGCCTGTGGCAACATTCCATTGCCGCTTGCATAGATACGAATATTTTTAGGGTCGATTTTGTCCGGGTCAACTCCTGCTTTTTTTAAAAGGTTGTAGTCTATTTTATAAACACCATCCGTAGTCACGGAAAATTTATACCAGGTGCCAGTGCTTAAAATGGAGGACTGACCATCAGACGTGGTGGGTACCCCCAAAAAGTATAGAAGTATTCCTGCTATGAAGAAGTGTTGTCGCACAAAAATCTGAATTATACCTTAATCTGCCAGTTTTAAAACTTTGCTGAATAACGAAAAGCCTATGTAAAGTAGTATCAGCAGAGGCAGCGCTAATTTTCCTAACAGGATAAGCAGTAATACGGAAACGCCAATAAATGTAAACCTGACTTTATTATTCTTCCAACTATAGTCTTTGAATTTGAAAGCAAAAATTTCAATTCGCGAAACCATAAGCAAAGAAAAAATGATGGTGATAAGGACCAAAACCCAATCCTGATAAAGCCAGGTGCCTACTTGGCCATATACCAAAGGGAGTGAAGTAATAAAAAGTGTATTCGCTGGTGTATTAAGTCCTTTGAAGGAATCCCGTTGAGTTTCATCGATATTAAAAATAGCAAGTCGCAGGGCCGCGCACACAGCAATAAAGAATCCTATATAAGGCAGCCATGGAATCGAGGACGAACCTGCGATCATTTTATACATGACGAAAGATGGTAATATGCCAAAGCTTACCATATCAGCAAGTGAGTCCAGTTCTTTTCCAATTGGCGAAGTTACTTTTAACAGCCGTGCGGCAAAGCCATCAAAAAAATCAAAGAAGCAGGCAGCCCACACAAAATAAGCAGCCGGAATACTCCCCTCTTCCAGGCAATACACAATTCCAAAACAACCGCACACAAGATTGCAACATGTAAGAAGATTGGGAATATATTTGAACATAATCAATCAGTGTAAGGAGAGGGCGCAAAATGGATTCGATATTTTTTCCTCTCCCAGTGTTGTGGTATCGCCATGTCCTGGATAGACCACTACGTCATCGGGTAGCACAAAAAGTTTTTGGTGGATGCTATTAATCAGTGTTTCATGGTTCCCTCCTGGCAGATCCGTCCGTCCCACGCTTCCCTGAAAAAGGACATCGCCCCCAATAAGAATTTTTTCCTTCTCGTTGTAAAAAGCAATATGGCCTGGTGCGTGGCCGGGTACAAAAAGAACTTTCAATTTTGAATTTCCAAAGGCTACATATTCACCTTCTTCCAAAAATTGATCAGGTAAGACTTCTGAATAATTGGTAAAGCCGTAGCTTGGTGCATAGGCTTTCATCGCTCTCAAAATAAATTCCTCTTTCTTGTGCATTAGAAAAGGTACTTTGTATTTTTCTTTTATGTGGAAGTTACCCAATACGTGGTCGATATGGCAGTGTGTATTGAGCAGATATTTAACCCTTAATTTTTTGGCATTAATAAAACTATCAAGTTCATCATTCTCTTCCCGCTCATAGCACCCAGGATCTATGACTACCGCTTCCAAAGATTCATCATAAACGACACTGGTGTTCTCCGAAAATGGGTTAAATACGAATGTTTTAATGAAAAGCATAAATGAATTAACAACAAAGTTAAAGGTTCTTTTGATACTGCAACTCTTTCAATTTTGTCGTGAACGTCCTTTTTAAGATTTGATGGAATTACTATTTCGTTTTTCCAATATGTTTCTTAATAGGACGGTTGAGGTTTATTTAAGATTTTTAGAGCTTTAATAAAAAGTGGAAAGAGAAGTTGACTTTATTATTGTGGGACAAGGACTTGCCGGTTCAACGCTAGCACTAGAATTGCTGAAGCGTGACATGAGTGTTGTTGTTTACGATGAGCCAAACGAAAACCATTGTTCGGTTGTTGCCGCGGGATTATTTAACCCGATTACAGGCCGTGCAATGGCTAAAACCTGGAACGCGGATTTACTTTTTCCGTTTCTGATTGAGTTTTATTCCAATGCTGAGAAAAAACTAGGTGAGCATTTTTTTTATCCGATGTCAGTCTATCGTCCTTTCACATCTTTCCAAGAGCAAAATGAGTGGATGGGCAAGAGTGCTGAGCCAGGAATGCGGCCTTACCTTAAACAAGTTTTTACACATTCGGAATTTATGTGCCACGTTTATGATGATTTAGGAGGCCTACTGCTTTCGCAGTGTGGGTATGTTGATACCCACTTATTTATGAAAGCGGTCAGAAAAAACCTTGTCGTGCAATCATCTTATTGTGACGAGCACTTTGCTGAGGGTGATTTAATCCTGGGTGAAGATTTTATACTGTATAAAAACATAAAGGCGAAGAAAGTGATTTATTGCAATGGAGTTGAATCTCGTAAGAGTGTGTTTTTTAAATGGCTTCCACTGATTCCGTTGAAAGGCGAAACGATTCACGTCAAAGTGGACCATGAGTTTGCATATATTTATAACCGGGGAGTTTATATCGTACCATCCAATCCATCTGGACACTATAAGGTCGGGGCGACTTACAACACAAAGGATTTCACAACATCAATTACCCTGGAAGGGAAAACGGAATTGAGTAAAAAGTTAACTGAACTTATCAGGTTGCCATATGAGATTACTAACCAATATTGGGGTATACGTCCGACAACTGCGGATCGGAGACCACTTCTGGGATGTCGGCCGGATGAAAGAAAAGTGGTAATTTTTAATGGGCTAGGCACCAAAGGGATTAGCTTGGCTCCGTATTTTGCAAATCAGTTGGCAAATTGGTTAATGGGTCAAGGGACAATTGATCGTGAAGTTGATATTAATCGGTTCAAATTTGGAAAATAGAATCTTTACGTGATGCGCAAACCTGTTTCAATCCGTTATATTAGTAGTCTTGGATGATCATATGAGAGGGATTATTAGGATTTTAGGTACGTTATTAGCCTTGGGCATGCTTTTCGAGTCATATGGCCAACAGACGCGCGAAGTATTCGGTAAGAATAGGATTCAATATAGACAGTTTAATTGGCAATATATTAGCTCGGAGAACTTCGATCTGTATTATTATGACGAGCGAAGGAAAGTTGCAACCGAAGCCATTCAATACCTTGAAGGAGAATTTGACCGGGTCACTGATCTCATCGGCTATCCTCCCTACCTTAAAACAAAAGTATTTTTATATAACTCTATCACCGATTTGCAGCAAAGTAACATTGGTCTAAACAACACTCAATACAACGTTGGTGGAGAGACCGAATTCATTAAACCCATTGTTGAGATTGCGCATCCTGGTAATTTGGATGAGTTTAAAGAAGAGCTTATCTATAAAATGGCAGATCTCATGGTGAATGAGATGATGTTTGGCGGAAGCCTTAAAGACATGTTTCAAAATGCCGTTTTGCTAAACCTTCCGGAGTGGTTTATCAATGGAGCTTCTGGGTATGTTTCGAAAGGATGGAATGCTGAAATGGATGATTATGTGCGGCAGCTTGTACGGAGCAATAAAATAAATAAGGCCCTTCGGTTTACGGGTAAGGAGTCAGCACTAGTTGGGCAATCCATCTGGAACTACATTGTAGAGAAATATGGTAAGAGTAGCATTTCTAATATCCTGAATTATACTCGCGTCATTCGCAATGAACAAAAAAGCATACTGATTACCCTGGGTGTGAATTTCAAGCAACTTATTGTGGATTGGAAGAACTATTATTCTGACATGGAGCAGAAGGTAAGCTTGAGTTATTTATCGCCACCAGATTCAAATAAGTTCAGCCCATCACATCATCGTGCGATTGTTTACACAACAGTTAAAATAAGTCCTGATGGGAAGAAGGTAGCCTATGCCGAGAATGACCGTGGAAGGTTTGTTGTAAAAGTAAAGTCATTAGAAAGTGGCCGAGAGACTACCATCATTAATGGTGGTAATCGTGTGATTCATCAAACAGTTGATTTCAGAGTACCACTGCTAAGTTGGGCAGATCAAAATACACTTGGTGTAATCGGTGTTAACAAAGGAGAATATGTTTTTTGGTTGTATGATCTAAGCACGCGCAGTAAACTTCCACGGCAACTTGATAAATTCAGCAATATCCGGAGCTTCGATTTTTCTGGTAACGGAAGACTGGCCGTTTTGAGTGCGGATGCAGGTGGGCAGAACGATCTTTTTTTAATAAGCAGCAGGAACGACCGCACCAAGCGACTGACCAACGATATTTATGATGATCTTGATCCTTCCTTCATTCCAAACACAAATTCAATTGTTTTTAGTTCGAATAGAACCAGTGACACAGTTAATAACATAGTAAAGGGATATAACCGACCTACCGGCAACTATAATCTCTACGCTTACAACCTGGATACTACCACGAATATTGTGACGCTTATCACCAATACATTAAGCAAAGACTTCTACCCAAAAGCAATTGACCAGGATAACTTTTTCTATTTAAGTGATCAGCGTGGTATTGTCAATCTTTTCAAGTTTAATCGAATTAGTGGCATTTATTCACAGATTACAAATTTTGATTCCAGTATTAAAGAATACGATCTTGATTTTTATAATCGGTCTCTTGCGGTGGTCATGAAAAAAAATCTAAGCGAGGATATTTTTATAGTTTCAAATTTTAACTACGATAGGCAGGTATTTACACCGGCCACGAGACGCAAAGAAGTTCAGCTCGCCAAGGTCGTTAGTGAAAAACGCAAGCAGAAGAATGTTAAAAGCATGACGATAAAAGAGCTGATCAACTCGAGATTGTTGGAAAAAAGAGACTCCACCTCTCTGAATAAAAGTAAACCTGCAGTGGAGAAAGATTCCGTTGATCAACAAAAGGAGATCAATACAGAAGACTTCAACTTTGATTCTACTGAAGTCAAAAAAGATACAGTAGTGAAACCCATTACACAGGAAAAGAATGTAAACACCGAGGATTATGTATTCGAAGACGATGCAAACCAAAATAAGGCTACGGAGACTTTTCTAACTCGATATATGAAGGCCAGGGATAGCAATCGACTCTCAGGCCCATTTACCTATGAACCTAGATTTAGCTATGAAAACTTAGTGACCAATTTTGTTATTGACCCTCTACGTGGTTTCAGCGTGAAGTTAGAAGCTCAAATGAATGACATGCTTCAAAATTTCCGTTTTTATGGAGGGCTTCAAACGGCTTTCGATTGGAAGAGTGGAGACGTTTTTGGAGAAATGCAATATTTGCCGCACCTGGTAGATTACAGTATTCGAATTGATCGAAAAGTAATTTTCTGGGATGGACTTACGGAGCAAACACCAAACTATCAAAAATATACCTGGCAGCGTCTAGAGATTGGTGCCGCTTTACCTCTTTCTGTAAAAGCACGTGTTTCCATAAAACCGTATATCGGTTACACTCGCTATACTGACAGGGGTGATATAAATTTCCCTGCCTCACCGCCATCCTTTCTACCGACCGAACAGCAATTTTATGCGGGATCGAAAGCGGAGTTAGTGTATGATAATAGTATTACCACCGGGTTAAATATTATTGAGGGCTCGCGGGGGAAAATAAATTTTATTCACAATGAGGGATTAGGAAACAAGAATGCCAGTTTTTCTCAAATCTCCATTGACCTTCGTCATTATCAGAAAATTTATAAAGAGATCGTTTTTGCTGTAAGAGGTTATGCGGGCACGTTTTTTGGTAATTCACCCAAGCAATATGTATTAGGAGGTATGGACAATTGGTTTGGTAACAAATTTAATGTAGAAGGCGCAGGCAACCCATTAGTTAATAGTGGAACTAACTACAATGATAATTTAGTATTTACGGAATTTGCTACCAGTTTGCGTGGGTTTGATTATGCTACGCTTTACGGTAACAGTGTGGCCTTGGCAAATGCTGAATTAAGAGTGCCCTTGATTCGCGCTTTATCCGGTGGGCCGATAGCTTCTAATTTCTTCAGAAATATGCAATTCACCGCATTCTATGATATAGGTTCAAGTTGGTCCGGTGCCGTGCCATTCAAAACTCAAAACAGTGTTCGCACCAGAGAGGTAAATGAAGGCCCATTCCAGATTGACCTTAAGGAGTATCTTAATCCGTGGCTCTACAGCTACGGCTTCGGCTTCCGTTCCATGATGCTTGGATATTATATTAAGTTTGACCTGGCTTGGCCAGTTGAAAACTATAAAGTTAAAGATCCGAGATTCTTTGTAACCCTCGGTTTTGATTTCTAAGACGGCTCTTCGATTAATCCTCACGGCAGGAAATTAAATATTCTATACCTTCGTGCTGACCCTGTAATTTCAGGGCTACACGCTTAACCACATCACACCATTTATGATCAAATCCATGACCGGCTTTGGCCAGGCAGTTTCCAACAATACCGAAGCAACCATTACCGTTGAAATAAAAAGCCTTAATTCAAAATTTCTTGATCTGAACCTTCGCATACCAAAACTATTTTCTGAAAAGGAGCTTGAGCTTCGTAATCTTATTTCTGAAAAATTAGAGAGAGGGAAATTGTCATTTTCAATTGATTATCAACCTACTGCAAAAGAAGAAGTTCATCAGCGGTATAATGAAGCATTGTTCACGGCCTATTACGCAGAGTTAAAAAAACTGGCAGATCGGGTTGTAGCGCCATATGACAATCTTTTCCAGTTAGCCTTGAGTTCACCGGATGTTGTAGAGAGCAAGTTGAAAGAAGAATTGGATCCTATCCTGTGGTCAAAGACACTACACACAATCATGGAAGCCATTCAAAAGTTTGAGCAGTATAGATTGGCAGAGGGAAAATCCATGGAAGAAAAACTAGCTCAGTACATTGAGAGTATCCGGACTGAACTTTCTCATGTGGAGAAAATCGACCCTAAACGAGTGGAGAAGATAAGAAGTAGAATAAAAGGTAATATCACTGAATTTTTTGGCAGCGAAGGTTTTGATGCGAATCGCCTCGAACAAGAGATCATTTTCTATATTGAAAAGCTGGATATTCATGAAGAACGTGTTCGGCTTAAGACCCACCTCGATTATTTTTTGAAAGCATTGGATGACAAGCAATCCAATGGTAAAAAGCTTGGGTTCATTTCGCAGGAGATTGGTCGGGAAATCAACACCATTGGCTCCAAAGCCAATGATGCTGAAATGCAAAAATATGTAGTGATGATGAAAGAAGAGTTGGAAAAAATAAAAGAGCAGCTTAATAATATATTATAGAATTCATTTGACGCCTGCTACCTGGAATGGGAAAAGCAGCACCGCGCTGATGAACTTGAAGAGCAGGCCAATCGTAAGCCCTACTATTCTAAAGGGGAGTAGAAGTAGCCAGACCAAAGGAAATAGGAATAACATCAGCAGAGCCAATGGCCAGCAAATAACCAGCAAGATGAACCAGAGAACAAGAACTGCAAAAGTCTTCATGAATGGTAGCTTTTATTTTTAATTGCAAAAAGCCGGCCGTTTTTTTCATCGTTCGATTATTAACGAAATGCGAATATGATACCGATGGATGTGATCATTATTGTACAGATTCTGTTCGGGGGTGTACAGATAATGGGTGATTTGGGGTAGCCATTTTTTGATAAATTGCTTTTTGTGTTGGATAAAATGAATAGAGACAAGATTTCAAGCGTTATCATTTGGTCTGTAATTTCAGCTGCCTTTATTGGTCCGGGCACGGTTACCACTGCTGTCTCAGCCGGCTCTCTCTATCAATTAGATCTGATGTGGGCTGTTGTTTTTGCAACGATTGCCTGCGTTGTCTTACAAGAAGTTTCTGCACGTATTACCATTGCAAGCGGATTGAGTCTGGGTCAGGCTGTGATTAAAAAGTTTGGCAGTCAAAAAGGATTTTGGATCAATATGTCTATTGGAATGTCTGTATTGCTGGGTTGTGCTGCCTACGAAGCGGGTAATATCCTGGGCGCTGTTTCCGGAATGAACCTCTTATTTGAGGGGGACCTGCCTGCCGCCCGCCTGCCGGACGGGCAGGGACAGGCAGGCGGCAAATTGTATACAATTCTAATATCCCTCTTTGCCCTCTTTGTTTTATGGAGCGGAAAACAAAAATGGATTTCGACCCTGATGACCATTTTGGTGGGGATGATGGGCATTGCTTTTTTTGTGCTGGCGTTGAATATTGATTTTTCTATTTCTGAAGTGATGGCTTCAGGCTTTAGCCCAAAAATTCCAATGGGTGCCGAAATGATCACGTTAGGATTGTTAGGGACAACGATTGTCCCCTATAATCTTTTTCTCGGGTCCGGCATTAGTAAAGGACAGACCATTCCCATCATGCGAATGGGACTAACCATTTCTGTTTTAATTGGAGGGATTGTCACCGCCTGGATTTTGTTAGCGGGAACATTAGTGCATGATTTCTCATCTTTTCCGGTATTGGCCGATGAATTTCAAAATAGAGTGGGAGCGATCGGAGCACTTGCTTTAGGCGTTGGACTTTTTGCCGCAGGGTTTTCTTCTGCTATTACATCCCCGTATGCAGCTTCCATCATTGCCACTCATGTTCTGGGTGCCGAAAAGAAGAGGTCTGTAAGGTTGGTGTGGGGATCTGTTTTGCTGACTGGTTTTCTGTTTGGCATCAGTGGAGTAAAACCTATTCCTATCATCCTTGCGGTGCAGGCGTTGAATGGACTTATCCTTCCGTTGGTTACTGCTTATTTGATCATTATTGTCAATGATGATGAACTTGTCCCTAAAGAATTTAGACACGCTCGTCTTTATAATCTGTTGCTGTTGATCATTTTTTCAAGTGTGCTTCTGATTGGGCTTACCAGTATAGACAAGTCTATTTCGGCTTTTGCAGGATGGAAGGAAAGTCATTTTACCCTAATTGTTACAGTAACAACGCTCCTTGTTTTTACGGTTGGATGGAATTTATTCAAGTCGAAAGCTTGATTATTTCACAACAATATTCTGCAATTCAATTTTGCTTAGTTCTTCCAACTCGCCCTTTGTAAAGAGAAGTTCAAGCTCCTCCATTTTAACGGAATTGTTTTTAGGCTTGTAATTGACATAGTCATAAAACCGTATGTCATTTACTTTTCGGGCATTGATGGCTTTCCGAAAACGCAAGCTCACTTCATCGTTCTCACTGAAAGAATAAGCCATATAGCCGATGGTAAAATCTTCGCGGTTAATCCAGTATTGAAATACGTCCTGATAATCTTCTCCACCGCCTTCCTGCGCAAAGGTGATTTCCACTTTATAAAAAATCTGGTTTTCAATCATGGTGTCGCCCAGGTATTTTTTTCGCACAGATGGATCATTCAGCCCATAAGGCAAGAGCGCAAAATAGAGTACCGAGTTTGTGGAAGCTGTGTACTTCACACTCATCGAATCAGGTATTACTTCCATCATACCATTTATTTCCCGTACATGACCTTTGTTGGAGACAATATCGCGTATTGTTCCGATGGAGTTTTTAAAAATCCGTTCATAGGAGAAACTGCCACCCTTTCGTTTAGCGATATAATGTCGATCACGAAAATCAAATTCAATTGTTGAATTCAAATACTTATCACCACCAGCGGCTTCAATAGATTTGTCAATTATCTTCAGAGGATCTTTGAGAAAGGTTGTGCAGCCAGTGAAAGAGATGGTGATAATTGTAAACAGGAAGAATTTTGATATCATGACTAAAACTTTATGTTATTATGAAGCTCCGTAGCTCTAGGATGTATGGTGTAAATCAATAGTTATTAATTCAATTTTGCCAGGGTACTGATGTAACGGCCGGGTACTTCGCCTTTCGTTGCGGTCTGATAGTCTGTATAACTGCAGGGTACGATGCTGTTGCGTGGGTATTTTGCACCGGGCTTATTGTAAGCTACTTCCATCCACCACTTTTCAGTGAGTTTACTTTTATAAAAGGCAATCGTTTCAGGATCGACAGGCATGGCTACCACATACTTGATAAAATCATTCACTTTGAAATCCTGCTCACTTTTGCGATGATAATATCCCTCTATAAAATACCAGATCATGGTGGAAATTACTGATGCTGTTTTCTTTTGTTCGTCATCCTTTAATGGATTGTATTCGTAGAAGCCGATGGAACTTAGTTTTTCATTGAGGCCAGCGTACCAGCAAATTTGACAAGCTTCCTCCCCGGTGAGCCCAAAGGGTTGTGCATTGGCATTGCCGGGAGCATCCGAAGAGCGAACAGCAGTGATATCAAATGAAACCATATCAGCATTCCGAATGGCAGGTTCCATTTCCTGTAAGTTGGTACGCATCTGCCCGATTCGAAAAGCTTCGAAGTAGAGTTTTTCCAAAATGGAAGCTGAGAGTGGATCGATCAAATACGTTTGATGAGCTAAGTGAGTATAGCTAAAGAGATAATTAGGCTCATGCAATAATATTTTGTTGATGTGCTGCCGCGACATGGGTTGGTCTTTACCATCTTCCAAATCGAGGAGGGCATCCACGTTTAGCAAACTCACCAGTTTATCCATTTCTTCATATCCGCGGTATTGGCCATAATCAAGATCATGTGGTCCGCCAAGAAGTACCGGTAGCACATTACTTTCCAATAGCATCCGGCAGACTTCACTGATACGCACGTAGGTTTCATCTAAATCAATTCCTGGATTTAAATTTCCAAGGTCAATAATATTATACGCCCCGGTTCCTTTCTTTAGATTGTAAAATTTTTTGCGGATTTCATCTGCTGCTTTGGAGCAACCTTTATTGTTGCGGGTTCCTCTCTCTTCGTTGATCCCGAAAATGGCGATGTGGGCATCTTTGTAGGCTGGCATTTTCTCTCCATAGACCCGAATGTTTTTATAAACCGAATTGGTTTGCGCTATTTCAGAATATACAGTTTCTTCAACAGGGGAAAAGAAGAGGAGGAGATCCATGCTTAATCTTTAAGTCTTGTTTTTATAAGAATGATTTGTTGATTCAATATCGGCAAATCTTGTTTGATAATTTTTCACAACCGTTTTGGGTTGATCCCAAAATAATTGTGAATCACAACGTCACGTAAGCCCGCAACTTTCTTCCATTGAACTTCAGGGAACATGTAGCGGATATCTTCAGGAATATTTTTAACAGCTTCTCCAATTATTTCAATTCTGCGGCTGATAGCGTCTTGTTTTTCAACACTAACTAGAAACTGTTCCTCTGTTAAACTGTTTGAATACTCATCTATTTTTTCAATCGACTCTGTAATGTCGTCCAGAAAATGTTTCACATATCGCTTCTTACCCATAAATGACAATTGGGTCTTTTAATATGTATTTCTTAAGCGCTGGCTTAATTGATTCATATTCCACTAAATCAACTTTTTTATGAAGTGCATCTTCCAGTTCTAGTTTGATGCCAATAAAATCCAAAAGACTATGAGATTCATCGAGTTCAACCAAAATATCCACATCGCTTTCATCAGAATAACTTTGACTCGCCATAGATCCAAATAGTGCCGCTTTCTTTACTTTATTCTTCAGTAGAATTGGCGTTACAATATCTTTTATTGCTTCAATTGTCATTTGCAGTTTAAAAGTAATCAAAAGCTACAATACCGTAGATAAAGGATTCATAAAAAAACCTCTTAGCAAATCGACCAAGAGGTTTTTTAAAATAGAGTTGAGGGTTTACCCTCCAAAGTCATCAAATCTTACGTTCTCTTTCGGAATACCCATGTCATCCAGCATTTTCAAAACAGCTGCATTCATCATGGGGGGGCCGCAGAGATAATATTCTACATCTTCTGGTGCGGGGTGGTCCTTCAGGTAATTGTCAAATAATGATTTGTGAATAAAGCCAATGTAACCATCTGCCTCATTATCATCAAGTGATTTTTTTACTTTCCAATTATCATCAGGCAAAGGTTCTGAAAGCGCGATATGAAATTTAAAATTGGGAAACTTCTTTTCAATGTTACGAAAATGTTCAGTATAGAAAAGCTCTTTCTTTGAGCGGCCACCATACCAATAGGAAACCTTGCGATTGGATTTCTCGGTATGAAATAAATGAAAGATTTGCGCCCTTAACGGAGCCATACCGGCACCACCACCTACATAAATCATCTCACGCTGTGTCTTGTTGATGTGAAATTCCCCATACGGGCCAGAAATGGTTACTTTATCTCCAGGCTTGCGTGAAAAAACATAAGATGAACAAATACCAGGGTTAACATCCATCCACTTATTACTGGCGCGGTCCCATGGTGGGGTGGCTATCCGGATATTTAACATTACGATATTTCCTTCTGCCGGGTGATTGGCCATGGAATACGCACGGAAGATGGGTTCCTCATTTTTCATCTTTAAATCCCACAACTTAAATTTGTCCCAATCACTTTGGAAAACACCGGGCTTGTGACCTAGTTCAGGATGGGGTGTTATGTCCATTGTTTTAAAATCGACATTAATGGCAGGTACATCGATTTGAATATAACCTCCCGCCTCAAACTTCAATGTTTCGCCCGGGGGTAACTTCACTACAAATTCCTTAATGAAGGTGGATACATTGTAGTTAGATGCAACTTCGCACTCCCATTTTTTGATCCCAAAAATCTCATCTGGAATGCGAATGGTGAGGTCTTGTTTTACTTTTACCTGGCAGCCTAACCGCACATTTTCTTTTTTCTCCTGGCGGGAAAGGTGACCGATTTCAGTTGGGAGCACATCGCCACCACCAACCTCCACTACACATTTGCACATGGCGCATGTACCGCCACCTCCACAGGCGGACGGAAGGAATATTTTTTCGTTTGCAAGGGTTGAAAGGAGTGAACTACCGGCAGAAACCGTGATTGTTTTTTCGCCATTGATAATAATTTTGACCGGTCCAGATTGCACCAAACTCTTTTGAGCAAACAACAATACCGCCACCAACATTAAAATGATGATGGTAAACGCTATGATGGAAGTAGTAATTAGCATGGAAAGGACATTAATTTATAGGTTACAAATATATTCAGAGAAGCCAGAAACTTATAGAAATAGGCCATTTTTTGTAGGAGAAACAATGGCGAGTAAGCAATGTTTTTTCGTCTGGCCAGATTCCGACAATAAGAGGTTTTAACTTTGAAATAGACACAAAAAAGCAGCTATGCGAAGGCGTAGCTGCTGTACTTTTGACATTGATTCTATCTCTTAGGCTAGCTGGAGCTTTTCCTTTCTTTTGGAAGCTGACATGAGCTTGGCATTTGGCGCCAGAATAATGCCAACACCGGCAGTTTGATTCCACTCTTGTAGCTTTTTCAACTTCACAAGCCCAACCATATACTGTTTGCCGTGAGAAGTATAACCTGATTCGAATTGATCAAAATCCCGGATTGTAATTAGATCTTCTTCTTCAAAGCTTACAAACACTTCTACCAAAAGATCATTGGAGAAGGTTAAATCCCCCAGTTGGTTTCTCTTCTTATACTCATAGGCGTAGTCATATGAGAGGGCTGAGATATCAGATAATACGGCTGATCCTGTGGGATAGCTGCCAGCTCCTTTACCAATGAACAGCTGCTTTTCGGCAAAGGCACCTTGCAGTTGAACAGCATTAAATTCGTTTCGCACGGAGGCCAAAGGATTGGTAGCCTCAATAAATTGGGGCGCAACAAAACCGAAAACCTTTCCGTCTTCTTTAAATGCCCTGGCAATTAGTTTGATGGTATAATTGTTTTCGCGCGCAAACTTCAAATCTAAATCTGAAATCTTATCAATCCCTATATTAATGACTTCATCAGGGGTAACGAAGACCCCGAACGTATGGGCAATGGCAATGACAAGTTTGAATTTGGGATCAAAACCTTTTACATCCAGACTGGGGTCAGATTCAGCAAAGCCAAGATTCTGAGCTTGCTTTAAGGCATCGAGGTAATTCTTCCTCTCTTCAAAAACTTTGGTGAGTATAAAATTGGTAGAACCATTAAATATTCCTTCGATGCTGATCAGCAGATCGTTATCATAATATTCTTCGAGATTGCGCAGAATGGGAATGCTTCCGCACACTGAGCCTTCATAGAGAACAGCCTTGTTGTACTTTTTTTGTAACTGATAAATTTCTTCCAGGTGTTCAGCCAACATTTTTTTATTGGCAGTCACTACAGCCTTTCCATTTTCAAGTGCTTTTTTTACAATTTCGAAAGCGGCATCTGCATCATCAATTAATTCTACCACCACATCAATGTCCGGATCATTTAATATCTCCTCCTTATCAAAAGTGAAAATATCTTCTAACAAAGGCCGTTGTTTGTTTTTAGTCTTTACGCAAATTTTTTTGATCTCTGCTTTCACACCTCTTGTTTCATGAAGAACGTGATAGAGGCCCTGACCGACACATCCAAATCCAAAAACGCCAAGTCTTACGTTAGGATGTCGATGGTTGTGATCAGAGTGAATTGTTCCGTTTGTTTTCTCTACTGTCATTTTGAAGGTGTTTATGATTTTAGATTTTTTCTACCAGTTGTGATGGCTCTTTTTTAGAGGTGGATAAAAATTTCTTCACAATTTGATTAAACTGGTCAAACTCAACTAAGAAACCATCGTGCCCATGAAGGGAAGAAATCACTTCCCATTGTGAATGCGGAATATTTTCTGCCAGAAGCTTTTGTTCCTGCCCGGGAAATAAAATATCACTATCAATACTAATCACCAGCGTGCTGGCTTTAATTTCCGAAAGGGCTTTCGCTATGCTTTCTTTGCCACGTCCAACATTATGACCATCCATCGCCTTGGTTAGCAACCAATAACTAAATGCATTGAAACGATTTGATAACTTTTCGCCCTGGTATCGTTGATAAGAAGCGGCCCGAAAGTCATCCAGCTTTTCATTGGTTTTTTCCCCCTGAGTTTGATCGTATGTGTTGTAGGTTCGAAAAGAAATCATTCCCATTGCACGAGCGGCTTTCATTCCTTCGCTTCCTGCCCGGGCATCATTTTCTTTCCATGTGTGATCAGCAGCAATAGCCATACGCTGTGCTTCGTTGATGGCAATTCCCCAGGATGAATGTTTTGCATTGCAGGCGATAGGGATCACATGTCGAAATACAGTTGGACATAGGATGGCCCACTCCAGTACTTGTTGTCCCCCAAGCGAGCCGCCAATAAGTGTATGAACTTTTTCTAAGCCAAGGTGCTGTCGCAAAAGATCAAATGATTGAACTACATCGCGATTTGTCAATGCGGGAAAACTGTGATAATAGGGTTTACCGGATTCAGGGTGTAAGGATAAAGGGCCAGTCGATCCATAGCAGCCTCCTAATGAATTAGCACAAATGATAAAGAATTCCCGTGGATCAAATGCACTGCCTTCACGAAAGGCGCCATCCCACCAACTTGTAAAATCAGAACTACCCGTGAGGGCATGACAAATCCAAATAACATTGTTCCTCTCTTTATTTAATTGACCGAGGGTAGTGTATTTAAGTTGGAATCCAGAAAGTTTCTCTCCAGACTCCAACACAAAATCATTTGGATTGTGAAATATGTGATCGGATTTACTCATAACCTTCACCCCTAGCCCCTCTCCAGAGGAGAGGGGAAGAGTTATTTTAATTTTGTACTTCTAAATAATGCAACGTTCCAAATACATCACGATGAGGGTTAAACCAACTCCTTCTCAAATACCTTCGCAAAGGCTTGTTGCAAATCAGCTTTGATATCATCAATGTGTTCTGTCCCAACGGAGATTCTCAACAAATTTGGCAATACACCACTTGAAATCTTTTCTTCTTCGGATAACTGCTGATGTGTAGTGGCGGAAGGCTGAATGATCAACGTCTTCGAATCCCCCACGTTGGCAAGGTGACTTATTAATTTTAAACTGTCCACCAGTTTTGACGTGTTTTCTTGCGTACCCTTTACTGTAAAAGAGAGCACTGCGCCAAAGCCATTGCGTAAATATTTCTTGGCTAACTTATGATAGGTGCTGCTTTGAAGACCGGGATAGTTAACGCTTTCCACCAATGGATTTTCTTCCAACCACTGGGCTAGTGCCAAGGCGTTGTCCACGGCACGCTGAACCCGAAGTGATAACGTTTCCAATCCCTGGAGCAAAAGGAAAGAATTGAATGGACTCTGTGCCGGACCAAAATCACGAAGACCTTCCACACGTGCACGGATGATGAAGGCAATGTTGGGCAAGCCAAGGGGATTGCCCTCTCCAAATACTTCCCAGAATTTTAATCCATGATAACCTTCGGATGGTTCAATAAATTGAGGATACTTTCCATTGCCCCAATTGAAATTTCCTCCGTCCACAATCACACCACCAATGGTCGTTCCATGTCCACCAATCCATTTTGTGGCAGACTCCACCACTACGTTGGCACCATGCTTAATGGGTTGAAACAGATAGCCAGCGGCACCAAAGGTATTGTCCACGATCAGTGGAAGATCATGTTTTTTTGCAAGGGCTGCAATCGCCTCAAAGTCGGGAATATTAAAACCAGGATTGCCGATGGTTTCCAGGTAAATTGCCTTTGTTTTTTTGTCAATCAACTTTTCAAATGCTTCAGGCTTGTCCCCTTCCGCAAAGCGGGCATCAATACCTAATCGTTTAAAGGCAACTTTAAATTGATTGTAGGTTCCACCATATAAAAATGTTGTTGAAACAAAATTATCACCTGCTTGCAAAATATTATTTAGTGCGATGAACTGTGCAGCCTGGCCAGAGCCCACTGCCAAGGCAGCCACCCCGCCTTCCAAAGCAGCGATGCGTTTTTCAAAGACATCAGAGGTTGGATTCGTGATGCGTGTATAGATGTTGCCAAATTCTTTTAGTGCAAAAAGATTGGCACCATGTTCAGAATTTTTAAACACATACGAGGTAGTTTGATAGATGGGCACGGCCCGAGATCCTGTTGTTGGGTCTACTTCCTGGCCGGCATGTAATTGTAAGGTTTCGAAACGTAAGTTTGACATAATGATAATATTTATGGATTTAATAATTTGAATAAAGTTGCTGAGGAACCAGGGAACCCAATTGCCCGTCACACGGCAAGGTCAAACACTGGCTTTGTTGTGTAAGAGATCAATGATCGCTTAGCAGCAACAGCATGTACAACACATGCAACAAATAGAATGATAAAGATTTTGAAGTAATGCACGCAAGTCCTGAAGACCTGAATTGAGGGAATTGAAAAAAATTTTCATTTTCTTACCGGTTTATAGTTCCCTGAGACCATCTCAGGGTAGGATGTAGCACCTTTCCATTCGGGCGGTTGCTAGCGCTTCAAAGAGCCTTATCTCTCCACGCTTCTTTATAAATCGGTTTGCGATGTGCTTACCGACTATGATGGCACAAACGTATACCAGTTTAGTAGAGTTTCCAAATCCTCTGTCAAAAAATTGTTAAAATATTGTTTACTGACGAGTGTTAGTGCAGAAAAATGACATCAAATCAAGTTAAATGAAGCGAAACCAAAAACTTCGTACCCGCATGACTGAGTATTTGAAGTTTAACTTTCTCGTGAATTGAGAGCTCACTTAAATTTTTTTTTCTAAAATTCCAAAATAATAAACTCAGTTCTTCTGTTTGCTTTTCTTCCATCTTCCTTTTCATTAGAAGCAATTGGATTTGATTCTCCATAGCCTTTGGCCTGAATGCGTTCGGGCGCAATGTCTGCCTTAACGAGATACTCCCTCACAGCTTTAGCGCGGTCGTGTGATAATTTTATGTTGTAGGCATCCTCCCCAACATTATCAGTGTGCCCGCCTACTTCAATGATCATAGTTGTATTGTTTTTCAGAAGGTCAACTGCTTTTTTAAGTTCTAACCGACTCTGGGGCGAAAGGGTGGCTTTCCCGGTTTCAAAGAATATATTGTTGAGTACAACTTTTGCCCCTTTTTCAATTGGCTTCAATGAAATATCTTTCTTAATCTCCTGGTATCGGGAGTTTGAGGGAACCTCAAAACTTTGTGAATAAAAAAAGAACCCTTCCTTATTAGCGGAGACACTATATGAGCGGCCAGAAGGTAGCACGACCAGATATTTTCCAGTAGAGGCATTGCTTTTATTTACGGCAATCAGTTCGCCAGTATTCAAGTCTTCCACCAGAACATACGCCCCGACATACTGATCGGTTTTTTCGTTGGTTACAATGCCCGCGATTACAACAGTTGGTTGCGGCCTCATCTCTTCTGGAATTTCAATTTCATAGAGGTCGTCATTGCCACCCTCCCGATTGGAAGAGAAGTAGCCTTTTTCACCAGAGCCTCCGATTGTAAAAAATTTATCATCGCCTGATGTGTTCAATGGCTTTCCTAAATTAAGGGGTATGCTCCAACGTCCGTTTTCAAAAACTGCTTTAAACAAATCGGCCTGACCATAACCAGGATGTCCGGTCGATCCAAAATATAAAGTTTTTCCATCCTGACTTAGAAAAGGAGAGGTATCAGAGAATGGGGTATTGATCATCCCTCCCAGATTTGTGGCCGGCCCCCAATCACCAAAAACATTTCGCTCTGACATATACAGATCATACGATCCATAGCCACCTGGCCGGTCAGAAGTAAACATAACTTTGTTGCCATCCGATGATAGAGTAGGTTGTGAATCCCAGTCTTTACTATTCACCACATTGCCCATGTTTATAGGCATAGTCCATTCATTTCCTTCTAATGTAGAAATGTAGAGGTCGCAACTTCCCACGCTCCCATCCCGGTTGCAGGCGGTATACACCATTATCTGTCCATCAGCAGAGAAACAAGGAGCGCCCTCATTTTTAGCAGAGTTAATAGGCTCTGGTAATAATTGTGGTTCACTCCAGGCGCCACCAGAAAATGTGGTGAAGTACAAGTCGTCATCACCTTCTTTTGCAATTGGTTCTTCGGGAGTAATACCACCCAATCGTTTTGATGAAAAATAAAGTTTTGTTCCTGTTGGATTCATGTAGGGAAAGTTATCAGAATAGTCGCTGTTTACGACTTTGCTTAGCTTAACCGCCTCTTTTATGGAGTTAGGCATTTCTCCGAGGGTCTTTTGATTTGCGGCATAGTTCTTTTTGTATTTCGCCTGGTGATGGTAAACCTCATAAGCGGCATCATGAGAGAACTTCTTCTGGAATGTTTCGTAGGCGGTTACGGCATTTTCATATTGCTTCAGTTCATCGTAGGCAACTCCCAATTCATAGAAGAACCAGGCCCAATAGTTTGGGTTTAATTTTTCTAAGCTATTTAATGTGGCTATCGCTTTTTGAGGCTGTGATGTGTAGCGGTAAGATACTCCTAAATAATATAGGTACTCTTCATTTTCCGGGGCAGCCTCATGTGATTCTTCAAAAAAGGGTATGGCCTGACTGTATTCATTTTTGTCATACAACGCTTTACCTTGTGCGTAGGCAGCAGTCCCCCGATCAACATCTTTCTTTTTCTGGGCAATGGAATCCTGAAGGACAAGAAGCAGTGCAAAGCAAATGAAAAGCCTCATAATTGGTTAGTTAATTTTAGATATCGAGCAACATGTTCGTCACGTTGGCTATTCGTGAATTCTTTTAATCAACACAATCTGGCCCAGGTGATACAGGTCATGATGGATGACACCATGGATCATGGTGAAAAATTTGTAGGGACGATTAGGAACAACTTCCGTAAGGCGTTCCGCTGGAAATTGTTTAAGGCTTTGCAAAAGTTTCTCCTGACTCTTGCGTAAGGAATTAACTGCCTCAGATAAGGACTTTGAAGTTGGAAAATTCATTTCTTCGCTGACATCAAAACTTTCGTTCCCCTGTAATTTTTCTGTAACAAAAGTCTTCCAGGCAGTCATATGCCCAACGAGTTCAAGAATAGAATGTGTGGTATTTATTTTATTATCGACAATATTTTCGTCAATATCACTTAGGACTTCCAGGACTGCCGGTCCATGCCAGGCATTTTTCTTAAAAGAATGCGTAAGGATGTCGCAGATTTTTTGAATTTCAGTTTTCATAGAATTACGTTAGCATACCTCCATCCACCTGAATCACTTGACCTGTTATATAAGAAGACATATCAGAACCTAAGAACACACAAGCATCTGCCACATCTTCCGGCTTGCCGCCACGCTTCAATGGAATGGCATCGCGCCAGCTTTGCACCGTTTTAGCATCAAGTTTTTCGGTCATTTCTGTTTCAATAAACCCAGGTGCAATGGCATTGGATCTAATTCCGCGCGAACCTAATTCCAGCGCAACTGATTTTGTAAAGCCAATAATGCCAGCTTTTGAAGCCGCATAGTTGGCCTGGCCCGCATTACCTTTCAAGCCAACCACGGAAGTCATGTTGATAATAGAACCGCTTCTCTGTTTCATCATAGCTTTAGTAGCGGCTTTCACCGTGTTGAAGCACGACTTAAGATTAACATTGATGATTTTATCCCACATTTCTTCCGTCATACGAAGCAATAAATTATCCATGGTGATGCCGGCATTATTCACCAGAATATCAAGAGAACCAAACTCCGTCACAACATCATTGATCAATTTATCAGCTTGTGCAAAATCAGAGGCGTCTGAGCGGTAGCCTTTTGCTTTCACTCCTTTTGAGGAAAGCTCAGCCTCCAGCGTCTGGCCTTGTTCAACACTCGATAAATACGTAAAGGCTACATTCGCACCCTGTTCAGCAAATTTTAGGGCGATTGACCTGCCAATTCCTTTGGAGGCTCCGGTAATGAGGGCCGTTTTATTTTGTAATAGTTTCATAATGAAGTTGATTCATTTATCGATGATCTGTTCAAAAATAACTAAAATATCAGCGCAATCAGATCAGTAATAAAATTTGGGGCAATTGATAGTTGAAATATTTCCCCCAGACTTTTTAAAAGAGGATCAGGGGTCTATCTTTGACAGCAAATAGATTTCTATGGCGAATTATGATTTGATTATCATTGGCTCCGGTCCCGGTGGATATGTGGCAGCCATCCGTGCTTCACAGTTAGGTATGAAAGTAGGTGTGGTGGAGAAGGCGGAATTAGGTGGCATTTGCCTCAACTGGGGTTGTATACCAACAAAGGCTTTATTAAAGAGTGCAAACGTATTTGAGTATATTCAGCATGCTTCTGATTATGGCATTAATGTAAAAGATGCTTCTCCGGATATGAGTGGCATGGTTAAGCGCAGCCGCGATGTGGCAGCCGGGATGAGTAAAGGCGTGCAGTTTTTATTTAAGAAAAATAAGATTGAACAGATTGCCGGACATGGCAAACTTAAAAAAGGAGGCAAGGTAGAAGTGACGGATGCTTCAGGTAAGAAAACCGATCACGAAGCGAAGAATATTATTCTGGCAACAGGTGGGCGTTCGCGCGAACTTCCCACCATGCCCATTGATGGAAAGAAGATCATTGGCTATCGCGAAGCGATGATACTTCCTGAAAGGCCACACCGAATGTTGGTAGTCGGTTCCGGAGCCATTGGATCTGAGTTCGCCTATTTCTACAATACAATTGGTACGGAAGTTACGCTCGTTGAGTTTCTTCCACGGGTGGTTCCGGTGGAGGATGAGGAGATATCGAAAGCACTGGAGAAGTCTTTCAAGAAAGCTGGAATGACCATCTACACAAGCTCTGAAGTAACAAAAGTAGACACGAAAGGAAAGGGATGTGTAGCCACCGTGAAGACGCCATCAGGTGAAATCACCATTGAGACAGATATCGTTCTTTCAGCAGTAGGTGTTGCCACTAATCTTGAAAACATTGGATTGGAAGAAGTTGGAGTGAAGACAGATAAAGGCAAAGTACTTGTGGATGACTTTTACAAGACCAATGTTCCCAATGTTTATGCGATTGGAGATATTACCAAAGGCCAGGCATTAGCCCATGTGGCGTCTGCAGAAGGAATCATTTGTGTCGAAAAAATAGCTGGACAAAATCCGCATCCATTGGATTATAATAATATACCCGGATGCACGTATTGTTCCCCTGAGATTGCATCTGTTGGTTATACTGAAGATGCTGCGAAGAAAGCTGGCTATCAACTTAAGGTGGGCAAGTTTCCATTCACTGCTTCCGGTAAAGCAAAAGCCGCTGGCGCAAGTGATGGATTTGTAAAACTCATTTTTGATGCTAAGTATGGTGAGTTGTTAGGAGCACACATGATCGGAGCAAATGTTACGGAAATGATTGCCGAAATAGTGGCCTTGCGCAAACTTGAAACAACCGGACATGAAATTATTAAAACTGTTCACCCTCACCCAACCATGAGCGAAGCTATCATGGAGGCTGCCGCAGCTGCCTATGGCGAAGTGATTCATTTATAGAAGTGATTATGGCCCCTCGGGAAGTACACCTCCGGAGATCAGCAGACGAGATCAGTTATCAAGTGCACCTTTTGATTTTAAACCTCTTTCTAAGAGGTTTTTTTCCTTTTAATTGGATCCTTACTGCCATTCAAAAATAGTTACCTGTTAGAAGGCAAAGTTTATCCAGCTTAAGAGGTCATATGAAGCTGGTTGCCATAGCAGAGAAATCAAGTTTACAACGATTTGCCCAGCACTTCACCTCCTTTTTTTGGCGATTTACCCCGATTTTTATGCACTTTAACTTTTTCTTCTTACCTTCATGTATAATTGTGTTAAAATCACGGAGTTATGAAAAGTATTTTAATCCGTTTTGTCTATTACCGGGTAATCGTTTTTACGATCTCAGTGGCGTTCAGTATGGTGGCTTACATTGTAGCAAGGGTGTTTTTTAATTTGGCTGGCTGAACGATGGACTATGGCAAAGAATAAAGGCACTATTCCAGTAAAGGGATATTTTACACGGGCCAAAGTGTTTGGGTATCTTGTATTGGCTATGATTATTTTTGCCATTCTTTACTATTCCTACAAATCCTTGATGGGCTAATTTTTTTTTCAAATCAATTGGGTCTTAGCTATCAGTTCACAGATTATTCACACGAATATTTTTTACATAAAACACCTTTTCATCCTATTTTTTAAAGAAGTCATCGTAGGGGTTGAGTTAAATTGAGTCTCAATAAAATAATAGTAAAAAGCGTTCGTTAAGCCACAGCTATGCAAATTGCAAAACTGAGGTTTTTATATGTCTTTCTCCTGATACCTATGTTAGTACTGGGGCAAAGTAAGGAACAAGGAAGCATGCCACCTACCTCACTTGCACCTTCCGAACCTCCAAAAGCACATTCGGAGCATCGCATCAAATCAACAAAATTTAAAAAAGCTAAGGTTCAGCGTACGGCTCGCTATGAATTTTACGAACGCATAGAAAAAGCTGCAAAAGAAAAGCAAAAGTTGTTAAGGAAGCTCGCCAAACCTCAATATTCTAATCCACGCCACTTTGGTCATAAATGCTTACCTAAAAAGAGACCGTATTGGAGAATGCGATACTGCAAAGTGTGTGGGATACGGCATTAAAAAAAGTAGGCAATAGGCAATCAAATTTTTTTTTACCTATTGGCGTTTGCCTACCTGCCTGTTCGGTAGGCAGGCTGCCTACTTTTATTCCTAAGAAGAGGATACTATGTATTAACTTTGCCTTATGATCTGTAAAAAAAACTTCCTATTAAGTCTGTTTTGCATAGGTAGTGTTTGGGTATTTGGTCAGGAGAAGAGTACGGACCAACCCACCTCGATGGAGCCGGTATTCCCCCAAAAAGACTATTCCCCAAAGGCGAAAAAGAAATCCGGGAATACGAAAACCACGTACGATGCCCGTGATAATTTTTACAAACGCATGGAGGCACAGCAAAAGCAAAACATCAAGAATGAGAAAGATGGTAGCAAATCACAATATGCCGATCCACAATATTTTGGCCACAAACGCACACCCCGAAAACGTCCTGTCAACAAAATGAAGTTTTGTAAAGTGTGTGGTATACGGCATTAGATAGGATTTAGCAACAGCGCGATATAAGCGATACTATCTAATTTGAGTCGGTTTAACAGTTGATGGCTAATTTCATCTTCCTAACTTGATTTACTCAATTCATGGACCTATCCCGCTTCATTGAACATACTAACTTAAGCCCAACGCTTACCATCAAAGACATTGATCAGTTAGTTACAGAAGCAAGACAATATAATTTTTTGGGTGTATGTGTTCCACCTTTTTGGGTGAAGCGCGCAAAGCGTGAGATAGGGAGTGAAAATATTACGCTTGTTACTGTTGCCGGATTTCCATTGGGCTACAACATGACAGAGACGAAACTGGATGAGATGAAACGTGCGATTGACAATGGCGCAGATGAATTAGATGTCGTATGGAACGTCAGTTCATTTAAAACGGGTATTCCGTGGACGAAGGTAGAAATAGCGAAGTGTAGCAAACTTGTACACGATCATCAGAAAATAATAAAGGTAATTATTGAGACAGCTTATCTTAATCAAGAGGAAATTGTAACGGCAACGAAAATCTGTTGTGATGCTGGAGTTGATTTTGTAAAAACATCCACAGGCTTTGCCCCGACAGGCGCAACAGTTGAACATATCAGGTTAATAAAATCTTCCATAAGTCCGGGTGTTGGTATTAAGGCTTCTGGCGGAATTAAAACAAAAGCACAGGCGATTGAAATGATTGATGCTGGCGCTTCCCGCATCGGCACGTCATCCGGTATCAGGATCATGACTGAATAATGCAGTCTAAGGAAGAATATTATTTCTGTAGATCATTCAAAATCCATGTTACATAATAGAGACCACCAATTTGTGCGCTGCCTAGGTTGGTAGTGTAGTAATGGTTGGTTAGGTTAGAGCCTCCTATTTTTAATGTTGACTTCATTTTTTGCATAGGTATGCTGATGCTGGCATCCAGTGTAGCAAAAGCTGGGATATCGGCTACACCAAAATTGGACTCCCACAAAAACTTTTGTTGCCAGCGCCAGTTGATGTTGAATCCCATGTTTCGAAAAATAGCATGGTTGCCAATGGAAAGGTTATAGCGATAGCGAGGCGTATTAAAGCTGGATTGAAAACCGGTAGGCGGTTGCCCTTCAAGTTGGAAACTATTATAGTTGACGTTGCTTCGCAAAAGAAATCCACGTGGCAGCATCACGTCCGCGCCCAACGCCCAGCCGTAGGTGGTGATCGGAAAATCCGTGCTGATGGTTGTTTCATATCGTTTCTCCTCGGGGGTATTTGGAAATTGGGCGAGCACTTGTGTTGCTAAAAAACCATTGTACACATTACGGTAGACATAACCATCGACCAACAACTTTTTATCCAGGTGAAGGCCTTTGTAGCCCACTTCAATAGCAGTTACACGTTCAGGACCAAAAACAGGAATTACGAAGGGACCATTGTCGGTAACAGGAACATCGCTAATGGGATTGGTTCCTGATAGCGGATACACCGGGCTGGTATCGAACTGATAAAGATTTTGTACCTGGGGCTGCCCTCCCAGCACCCGGTAGCGTCCGGTATTGAGGTCTACCCATTGGTCAGCAATAGTTGGGAACCGGAACGCTGTTTGAAGAGAAGCCCGAATGTTCCTGTCGGTATCATGATCAATTGAGTAGACCACTGAAAAGCGAGGTGTAATTCTTCCTTTGAAATATTCATTCTTATCAAATCGTGCTGAGCCAACCAATTTTACTTTTTCGTTTACTATTTTTTTGGAGATCTGGGTGAAAGCACCTACTTGGTTGATCAGAATGGGCGCTCCGGGTTTATCAATGAAAATGGTGCCCTGACTATTAATGGAATATAATCGATGACTTGCACCCACTACTATTTCAGCGAACTTTATTTTACTACTGAAGTCATACATTCCTTCTGTGTGCCAGAGTTTGCTGCGATCAATCACTTTCGATCCACCCTGATTCACAGGTGTTTGAGTAATCTCATCAAAAAGAGTTTTAAATTCAGTAGATCCTGGCAAAGGCAGAGCTGGTGAATTGGGATTGAATTGGTTTCCAAATTCATCGCGGTTGTCAGCGACCAGTCGCGCAAAACTGTGTGCGGAAGTTGAGGTGTTGCCGAGTAATACTTGCTGCGTATAATTTGCAATGTAATCCTGGTACCAAAGTTCACTTGGCTTCCATTTTTCATTCATAAGCAGCGCAGTAGCACCGGCATCATAACTATTTCCTGAGAATTCGGCAAGTCCATACGATCGCACATAAAAATCAGAGTTTTTCAATTCCAGTTTTCCGCTGGCGATTTCAAAATTTCGGAGTGAGAATCGGTTGTTGGTGGTGTAAACACTTGTTCCTTTTCCATAACCGGCTTGAACAATAAGCTCCAGCTTTTCATGAATGCGATAGTGCAAAGCGGTGTTCATCCGCAAATTGCTTGTGTTATAATCCACTAAATGTTTTTCATCCCAACCTGTGCGCGAAATAATTTGATCGGGAAGAAGTGAAATGACCTGGTTATAAAGAGCAGTATATTCCGGGCTTCCTACGGCATAGCCAAGACCAACGGCAACGCCTTCGGCAACTGCAGGTGCCACATCTTTTAAATTCACGGGTACCACGATATCATCTCCGTAAACATTCACACCATCATAGCCGGGATTGGATTTTCGGTTTAGCGCATCATTAGAAACATCGTTGCGATCGCGAAAGTCGGAGGCATGCCAATCTTCTGCCTGCAGGTATCCAACTGAAAGTTTTAGGCCCAGGCGACTGTTAAATGCTTTAGCGTAACGAATGTTAAAATCTCCCATCGGGGCCGGGCTGCTTCGATAATCCGAATTAACATGCATCATACCCATCTGTGCAGACGCACTGAGCCCCTGGTAATCAAATGGATTCTTGCTGGTCATAATTAGTGTTCCATTCATTCCCCCCGGACCATACAAAGCTGATGAAGCACCCACCAACAATTCCACGCTCTCCACATCCAGTTGATTTAATCCAAAAATATTTCCAGCAGCAAAATTTAATCCCGGTGGAGCGTTGTCCATTCCATCCACGAGTTGGTTCATTCTTACACTAGTGTTCCCATTAAAGCCGCGGGTGTTAGGCACACGGAAAGTGAGTCCATGAACGGTCATGTCTACTCCTTTAAGCGTAGCCAGGCCATCATAGAAGTTGGCAGCAGACGACTGTCGGATTTCGATTATGCCGATTTTTTCAATCGTGACGGGAGAGCGCAGAATATTCTCTTCCACGCGTGAGGCAGCAATGACAACTTCTTTGCCAAGCAAAACTTCTTCCTTTAGGGAGATGAGAAGATGGTCTACACTTCGGGGTACAGGTACAACGTGATGTTCATATCCAACATAAGAAAAGATCAAGGTAAAAGGAAGTCCGGTATTCGAAGAAAAAAGAAACTCTCCCTTTTCGTTAGTAATCGTTCCAGCGGTGGCATTTTTAACAGAGATGTTCACACCTGTTAAAGGAGTCCCAGTGGTTTCATCTACGACTCGTCCACTTACTGAAATATTTTGGGCAGCAGAAAACTGAAAAGAAAGTTGCAATACGCTCCATAAAAGGAATATAGAAAGTTTAGCGGACTGCATTTTTAGCGTTTGTATTTATTAAATGGTTTTTGTATGGCTTTGTGTTAATTTTATAAGGTTAAAAATACATTAAATTCTATTTATGAAAAGTCTCTCCACTCGTATTGACAAGATTTCCATTTTAGCAGTAATCGCCTCTGCTTGTCTTTTTCATTCCTGCGAAAAAGATGACCCAGTAACAGTTGATCCACTTGTGGGGGAATACAAATTTTCATCGGCAACACTAACGGCAGATACCGGGATACCCTCGCTCACCGCTGGAACGGATGTTACTGCAATTATAAGTTCTGGATTGTTTTCTGTTCTTACGTGCACCTCAGCTACCAATTCGGCAATCGAATTGCGCGGAACGAAAGAACTTTTTTTCACGTGCATTAGTGAATCAAAAGAGACGAAAGGAGGGACCTGGTTCGCCAATACGGATGAAACGGAATTAACTTTAAATTTCAGTGCACCGCCTTTCCCGCAGCCATTTTCATTGATCATCTCTGAGGTTAATTTTTCCGGGTCTACACTAACGGGTAAAATTTCCAATCTCCCGCTACCGGCTGATTTAGTGCCTGGCGCTCCGTCAGGTACAATCATTGTTCTGTTTAATATTACGATCAAGTTTCAGAAGCAATAAATACTAATGAATCTGCTCGTACCCCTTAACAAGCGCGTTTGTGTAAAGTGATGATGAAGCACTTAAACATTGTTGTGTGCGGAAAAGTACAAGGTGTATTTTATCGTGCTTCAGCTAAACGGAAGGCCGAAGAAATGGGGGTAAGTGGATTTGCCCGCAACGAACCTTCTGGAAATGTTTACATCGAGGCAGAAGCGCCAGAAGAAGTACTGCATGAATTTGTAAAATGGTGTAGCAGCGGCCCTCCCCGTGCGCAGGTAGACGATGTTACAATAAAATCTGGAGAGGTACAGGGTTTTATCCGTTTTGAGGTCATGAGATAATGGTAACTACTAACGCAAAGACGAGTGTAAACAGAAAGAGCACTAGCTCCACAATCCAGCTGGATATTTACCCTCCTTTACCAATGCACTTATCCTGGAAGCAACAACCTCTTTATCTTCCCTGTAAGTAACACCAAACCATATATTTCCACCTGATATAACTTTAACTTTTCCCTCGTTGCGCTTGATCATTTCATTGACAATGATGGGAATGTAAAATTCTGATTTTAAGTTTTGCTGATTGGTTTTTAAAAACTCATTGAATAATTTTTGGGCTAAACCAAAAACATTAGGATGAAACCCCCAGAAGTTCATCGAAGTAGGGGTTTCTGGCGAAAGCAAAAGATCACCTTCTTTTTCCCTGGCTATAATTTTGCCATTTTCTTTTACTATGGTAGTGCGTTCTATTACAGTTTTCAGATAGCCCGCCTCATCCCGTTCTCCACAGCCTCGCGAAACACTGCCATGTTCGGACAAAACATTTTTTAACGTAAAACCCACCATGCAATGTGCGCCATTGGTTTCAGTAGCAAAGAAATCTGCAAGCGACTGAAAGGCATCTCGCCCATAAAAATCATCGGCATTAATCGCGGCAAACGGCTCGTGAATCACATCTTTAGCGCAGAGTATAGCATGCCCGGTGCCCCAGGGTTTTGTACGAGCTGGATTATAATATTCGGTCGGGATTAATTTATCCAGGGACTGAACTACAAATTCCACTTCCACTTTCCCTTTTAATTTTGGCAGAAACTTGTCTTTGACAATTTCTAAAATCTCCTCACGAACAATAAACACAACCTTGGTAAACCCCGAATGAATAGCATCAAAAAGCGAGTAGTCCATAATTGTTTCGCCATTTGGTCCAAAGCCATCTATCTGTTTGATGCCACCATAGCGGCTGCCGATACCAGCTGCTAATACCAAAAGCGTGAGTTTTTTCTGATTGATCATTGAACTTTAATTTATTTCACCTATAATAGAGTTATTAAAACCCAAAAATAACCTTTCGTAAGGTGAGTGTAAGAACCCTATGCTAACTTCTTTTAATTTTAATTTCTTAATTAAGCCCTAAACTAAATTTCCGTCCAACCATGAGTAACCAAAAGAATTATGTCCTTCCCATGATCATTATTGGGGCCCTTTTCTTCATTTTCGGATTTGTAACATGGGTGAATGGCACCCTTATTCCATACCTAAAAATTGCGTGTCAGTTAGAAACGGATTTTCAATCCTATCTGGTTGCTACCGCTTTTTTTATTGCCTATACCGTCATGGCTGTTCCTTCATTTTTTGTGCTGCGGAAAACGGGATATAAAAAGGGGATGGCACTGGGTTTATTAATCATGGCGTTTGGGGCCATACTATTTGTACCTGCTGCCAATGCACGTGACTACAATATGTTTCTCATTGGATTATTCATCATTGGTACAGGACTGGCGCTGTTGCAGACTGCTTCCAACCCCTATGTGTCTATTATTGGCCCAATAGAAAGTGCCGCCATGCGCATTAGTATTATGGGCATTTGTAATAAAGGAGCGGGTATACTGGCGGGACTTATTTTTGGTTACATCGCGTTAAATGATGCTGATGTACTGGAGAAGAGTTTACAAACTATGGATGCCGCAGCCAGGGAAGCAACATTGAATGAACTGGCGGGTCGGGTAGTTGTTCCATACATAATAATTGCGGGAATATTAATCGCGTTGTCAGTCGCCATTCTATTTTCAGGCCTTCCGGATATTAAGGAGGCAGATGAAGCTGAAAATGTAACATCAACAGCAGTGCCCAAGACCAGTGTATTTCAGTATCCTCATCTCGTACTAGGGATGCTGGCGATCTTTTTATATGTGGGAGTGGAGGTTATGGCCGGAGACACCATTATAAGTTATGGTAAGTCACTTGGAATTGAATTATCCACAGCACGATACTTTACTCAAGGTACATTGGCTTTCATGTTGTTGGGGTACATTATAGGAATCATAGCAATTCCAAAATACATTTCTCAATCAAACGCATTGGCTATATGCGCTATTCTTGGTGCAGTATTTACTGGTCTGGCAGTTGTAACGGATGGAGGTGTATCAGTAGGTTTCATTGCAGCTCTGGGCCTTGCAAATTCATTAATGTGGCCTGCCATTTTTCCATTGGCCATCGATGGACTTGGAAAATTCACCAAGATAGGATCGGCTTTGTTGATTATGTCCATAGCAGGCGGTGCTATTATGCCCTTGTTATATGGTAAGCTATCTGAAGTTTGGGGCTCACAACAGGCATACTTACTGATGGTGCCCTGTTTTCTTTTTATATTATATTATGGTGTCAAAGGACATAATATGGGAAAGGGCATTGCTTAATGCAAGGTTTTAAAATGAAGCTGTTAAAATATACGCTTGTTATACTTGTTCTTCTTTTCTTCTCATTTCATTCGTATGGTCAGTATTATCAGGCAAAAGACTTAACGTCTGAAAATCTTTTCACCGAAAATATTGAAGGGTCGAATGTGGACAAGAAGGGAAATTTATTTGTCGTCAATTTTCAAAAAGATGGAACAATAGGATTGGTTAATCGCAAAGGGAAAGTAACCCTGTTTGTGACCCTTCCGGAAGGAAGTATTGCCAATGCCATTATGTTTGACGCAGATGATAATTTATTGTTGGCCGATTGGACAGGCCACAATGTTTTAAAGGTTAACAAAAAAACAAAAGCCATTTCAACCTATTGTCACAATGATCATTTTAATCAGCCAAATGATCTATGCATCAATAAAAAAGGTCAGCTCTTTGCTTCAGATCCAAATTGGAAAGAGAGCACCGGCAAACTCTGGCGCATTGATACCAATGGTGAGGCCGTTTTATTAGCGGAAAATATGGGCACAACAAACGGAATTGAACTAAGTCCTGATGAGAAGATTTTATATGTGAATGAAAGTGTGCAGCGGAAAATCTGGTCGTTCGATGTGAACGAACAGGGAGACATTAGCAATAAACGTCTGGTGACTGAATTTGAAGACTTTGGTTTTGATGGAATGAAATGCGATTTGCAGGGGAACCTTTATGTGACCCGCCATGGTAAGGGCACGATCGCCATCATTGAGCCCGATGGGGAACTGTTTCGCGAAGTGGAATTGAAAGGCAAAAAGGTAAGCAATATCATTTTTGGAGGCAAAGATGGACGCACCTGTTATGTTACGTTGCAGGATCGCAAATGTGTGGAGACCTTCCGTTCAGAAATCCCCGGGAGACGGTGGAGGTGACCTCCTCCATTCTCCTTCAGGAGTATTGTATAAATGCGATTTAAAAAGAAGATCATGAACAGGAAGCATTATGCGTTTTATTACCCCATCCCCAACCCTTCCCCTAAGGAGAAGGGAGCGACTCCCCTCTCCGTTTCGGAGAGGGGCTGGGGGTGAGGTGATGCTCGAGTTCATTGGTAGAAGGGTCGGGCCTGCCTGTGGAAGGCAGGGATGGGGTAAAAGAAAATATTTAATTAAGCACTGTCCTGATTTTGAAAACACATTCGTCTTCGGGACATATTGTTTAACCAAAACTAATTACCTATGGAAAAATTCTTGTTTTTATTCAGAGGAGGAATGACCTCAGGATCGCCAGAAGCTATGCAAGCGAACATGCAGGAGTGGTTCGCCTGGGTTGAGAAGTTAAGAAAGGAAGGAAAATACATTTCAGGAGAACCGTTGCATCCTACAGGCAAAACTGTTGCAGGTGCAAAGAAAACGATCACCGATGGACCCTATGCTGAAGGAAAGGAATTAGTGGGTGGTTTTTTTATTGTCGATGCAAATAGCCTCGATGAAGCCACTGAAATGGCAAAGGACTCTCCAGATTATAAAAATGGTGGTTCTGTAGAAGTGAGGCAAGTGATGAAAATGTAGCATTCGAATTTTTCATAGAACTAAATAACTGTTAACTTTTTAATTAACCATAAACCTTAGACGTATGAAGAAATTATTTATTCCATTTGTCCTTCTGGCCTTCACGGGTTTTAAGGCTCCGGTTAGCCCACTAACTGAACAGGAAAGAAAAGCAGCTATCGCCCAGCTCACTGATACAAGAGAATTTCTGCAGGAGAGTATTAAGGGCTTAAGCACAGCACAATTAAATTTTAAGAGCAGTCCGGAAAGTTGGTCGGTAGCAGAGTGTGTTGAGCACATTGCTATTTCTGAAAACATGATTTTTGGGATGGCAGAAGGCGGATTGAAAGCGCCAGCAGATCCATCCAAACGGGCAGAAGTAAAAATGTCAGACGAACAAATCTTTGGCATGATCACGGACCGTTCCGGTAAAGTGAAGACCTCGGAAGCTTTTGTGCCTACCGGTAAATTTGGTTCGTATGAGGGTTCAGTCAAAGAGTTCCTGGCAAAGCGCGACAGTCATATCGATTATATTAAAACAACCCAGGATGATTTAAGGAACCATTACGCAACTTTGCCTTTTGGCTTAATCGATACTTATCAAGTAGTCGTGTTTATGGCAGGTCACACCAAACGACATACGCTACAGATTGAAGAAGTAAAGGCCAATGCGAATTTTCCTAAGAAGTAACCGATTGAAAACCGTTGACCAGGTAAATGCCTGAGCAAGAAGAAAAAGTACAAGAACTGGCAGGCCATCTTTTCCGACATGAGGCGGGGAAGATGGCCGCTGTGTTGACGCGCCTTTTGGGATTTCAAAACATTGAATTGGCCGAGGACATTGTGCAGGATGCTTTGTTGAAAGCATTGAACACCTGGAAGTATCAGGGTATTCCCGATAATCCATCTGCCTGGCTTTATAGGACTGCCAAGAACAAAGCCATTGATCTGTTGCGCAAGCAGCAAGTATTAAAAAAAATTGAAGGCGACCTTGTACGCGAACTGCAATCCGAGTGGACACTGACGCCAACGGTAAACCAACTTTTTCTGGAAAATGAAATTGAAGACAGCCAGTTGCGAATGATCTTTGCGTGCTGTCACCCTTCTATTCCGTATGAATCGCAAATAGCCTTAACACTCAAAACACTTTGCGGATTAAGTGTGAATGAAATTGCCCACGGGTTTCTCACCACCGAAGAAACTATTTCAAAACGACTCTATCGGGCGAAAGAGAAAATCAGGTCTGAGAAGATTGAGTTGGAAGCGCCATCGGAAGACTTGCTTCGAGAGCGGCTTGATGCCGTGTTGCACACACTTTATTTATTGTTCAATGAAGGTTATAACTCCTCCCATCCGTTGTTATTGGTGCGACAGGATTTGTGTGCTGAAGCGATCAGACTTTGCATCCTGCTCACCCAACAGGGGAGAACTAACCTTCCAAAGACAGGGGCTTTGCTCGCGCTGATGTGTTTTCAGGCTTCACGACTTGATGCGCGCCTTTCCGATGATGGCAGTATCATTTTATTGAAATATCAAAATCGCCAGCTTTGGAACCGGGACCTTATTTCAAGAGGTCACGCTTATTTAGTGTCTGCTGCCAGCGGAGAGGAACTAAGTGATTATCACCTGGAAGCCGCCATAGCAGTGTGTCATGCGTTTGCACCAAGCTTTGAACAAACAAACTGGCACCAGATTTTGAGTTTGTACGAACTGCTTTCTAACATAAAACCAGGGCCCATCGTTGATCTCAATAAAGCGATCGTTACAGGTTATGTGGAGTCCGCTCAGCGCGGAATAGAGGAACTGAATAAAATTGAAGGACTGGAACGACATTACTTGTATCACGCAGCGCTTGGTGATTTTTATTTGCAAATGAGTGACAAGCCCCAGGCCAGGTCCTGCTATGAGCAGGCATTACCACTCACCAATTCCAATCAGGAGAAACAATTGATTGAGCAGAAGATGAGATTGTGTGAGTAAGATGCTTCAACCCAGATTCGCATTAGAAAATCCAGGCGAGAAATCTTCTTTGGTTGACAAGTTGTTTCCATTAGATAAGATTTCTCCCTACGCCTGCCTTTGCCGAAGCGGCTACGCAGGCAGGGTCGAAAGGACATAAGACTAAATTGATAGAATAGTCAAAATATAAGTTTCACGCCAACAGCATATTATTCATTCGAAAATCCTAATGCATTATTTGGGTTCAAATTTTAGCAGAATCCGAGGCGAGACTCTGCCAGGAAGGCGATCTTACTGGACATGGTGGAATGAAGGTCTAAATCGTTTATTAAGTTAAGTAGCGTTTTTTATAGGCAGGTGGCCGGGATCCCCTATATCAGGGTTAAAATTGGATGCAATAATGTTATATATCACAATTGTATTACTTTTGTAACATATCGAAGCATATATGTCATTTTCTGCAGCATATCCTTTCAGCCTGCCCGAACTGCCTCCGGATATCCGTTGTAGCCAGGAGCGTTTTATTCCCTGGTTACTGAAAGCACGCACAGAACTGGGTGAGTTAAAAGGCTATTCGCATGGTTTACCCAACCCCATGCTGTTTTTAAGCCCTGCTATTATTCGTGAATCTGTGGCCAGCTCTGGCATTGAAAACATCAACACTACGGTAGAGAAAGTGTTGGAGCAACAACTCTTCCCGGAAACCGAACAGCGGGTCGAAAACAAAGAAGTGCTTCGGTATCGCGATGCTATTCTCTGGGGCTTTGATAAGATGAGGAACATACCATTAGGTAATCGCTTGATCCTTGGCATTCATAAAGAACTATTGGGCGAGCGTAGCCATGGCTACCGTAGCACTCAAAACAGAATCGAAAATTCTTCAACGGGCGAAGTGTTGTACACACCACCTGCGACCGAGATCGGTAAACTCATTGGTAATTGGGAAAATTACATTCATGAAGAAAATGGCACTGACCCGTTGATCAAATGCGCCATTGCGCACTATCAGTTCGAAGCGATCCACCCCTTTGGCGATGGCAACGGAAGAGTTGGCAGGATATTAATGGTATTATACCTGGTGGAGGCAGGTTTGCTCAATTATCCCATTCTGTTTATCAGCGCCTACATCAACAAGAACCGAAACGACTATTATAAACTCTTGCGCGAAGTAACCACCCATGAAAATTGGTGTGAATTTATTGAGTACCTGCTTCGAGGTTTTTATATGCAGGCACGTGACACAAAGGATCAACTTTTTAAAGTGATGGACTTGTTCAACGCCTGCAAAGAGGGCATCAAAGCCAAGTGCGCCAATATTTACTCCGCTGACCTGGTAGAACAGTTATTCGCAATGCCGATTGTTACACCTGTCCGGTTGGGCAGCATGTTGAATGTCCATTACACAACGGCCACCCGTTATTTAAAACAACTGGAGAAGGAAAAGTTTTTACAGAACCAGCAGGTGGGGAAATACCAATTGTATATCAACAAACCATTGGTGGAATTACTGCAAGGCTGATATGGATCTCCAGCAAGAAGTAAAAAAGTAATTTGAATCAGGGACAAGCCTCAGGCCAGGTCCTGCTGCGAATTGGCTTTACCACTTACCAATTCCAATCAGGAAAAGCAATTGATTGAGCAAAAGATGAAGTTGTGTGAGTAAGATGCTTCAACCCAGATTACGCATTAGAAAATTCTTTTGCAATTTTGTTTAATCGAGGCTCTTTGCCGACAATGTAGTATTGCCAATCTGTTGGATTTCCGTGTGCTGACTTCCTAACATTGGGTTCATCCGTCAAACCCACATAAATCATAAATTATTACTTTAATGTTGTAAACTTACAGTATCTGTACTATATTTACAACTTTATAGTTGTTCGGATTGACATTCATAAAACGATATGGCAACACAGGACGAGGTATTAAAATTCCTCGCAGATTTAAAGGTAAAGGCCAATATTTGGCCTATTGTCTTCCGGGATGACCGTGGAAAGAATGCTCAGACATTGGCAGATTTGGAGATTACACCTATGCAACGGGAAACTATAGTTAAGGAGTTGCAAGTAAATGATTTCAGCGAAGGCCCCATAGCGGATACATTGTATAAGACAACAGGCATGTGGGTCTTTGGTAAAATGGTAAAACAGGTTGAAGTATATATTAAGATAACCATGGGTGAATTTGGCGGAAACCCTATCTGTATCTCCTTTCACACGGCTGAGAAAGCAATGACCTATCCTTATAAAAATAATCTGTTATGAAAAGTCCAGTCACTGGAAAAGAAATGCCTTTGAAAAAGGAGGATAGAACTATGACCTTCCGAAAAGAAGAGTTCGAAGTTCTTTATCATTATTATATATGTGAGGGCAGTGGTGAACAATTCACGGACACCAAGTTGGATGAGGTAAATCTCAACCAACTGTACAATCAGTACCGGGCAAAATATCATTTGCCCTTTCCTGATGAAATAATCTCTATCCGTAAAAAGTATGGTGTGCCGGCTAACAAAATGGCGGAGATACTTGGGTTTGGTGTTAATGTTTATCGGAACTACGAGAACGGTGAAATACCAAGTGAGTCAAATGCAAGACTTATGCAATTAGCCAACGACCCTGAAGAGTTTGAAAAACTTCTCAAGTTGAGCAAGGTGTATTCCCGCACTGAACTTTCGAAAGTAATCGACCGTACACATGAGCTGAAGCAAAAAGAGCGAATTCAATTTGTTCTTGATTTTGAAGAATATGCTATGGGTGAAAAGTTGCCGGATGAATTCACAGGCTACCGTATGCCCCATCTGAATAAGATGATTGAAATGGTTGTGTTCTTTACTCAGGAAATGAAGCCATGGAAGACAAAACTGAATAAGTTACTTTTCTATGCTGACTTTCTGCATTTTAAGAATACATGCTTCTCTATAAGCGGTTCCCGTTACCATGCCTTGCAAATGGGGCCAGTTGTAAAAAACTTTAGCTCCATTTTTGAGTATGCAGCCAATAAAGACGAGGTGGATATACACCAGACACTATTTGCTGACGGAGGAATAGGTGAACAGTTTGTTCCAAGGGCCAACCGGCCGTTTAGATCAGCCCTTTTTGAAGAGAGTGAATTGAGTGTGTTGCAAACTGTGGCTGAGAACTTTAAAAGGACTAAGACAGTAGAGATTATTGACATTAGCCACAAAGAGCCAGCCTGGATTAAAAACGAAAAAGACCATCAGCTAATAAGTTATAAGCATGGCTTTGAATTGCAAACTATTTAAAATTCCATAATAACATTAAATCAAGATTACCATGAAGAATTTTATTAATGTGCTGACCCCGCTTATTTTCATCCTTGCTCTTGTTTTTAGTTTTTTATTGATTTGGCAGAAACAACAACATGCACATGATGAAAAGATGACAGAGACTGCCGCTAACAATGCCAGTAAACAACAATCATCTGTTATTGAGCTGATTCAGGCAGAAGAGGAGAAATCGCTAAGGGAGAGGGTGCAGGAAGGAGTTAAGGCTACTATAGCCTTTGTTCTTAGCATCTTTACAAAGCTTTGAACTATTCCGGCTCCGCGACCAAACTTAACTCATATTTTTTTACCTGCTTGCCGCTTTATCCAACCGTTGCTTTACCAGCTCGGCATCACTCCAATAAACTTCATTGCTTCTTGGGAAAGACTAATTTCATCAAAGGTAATAACTGGCTGGGATCTCCTGTCCTTTTTGTTGTCAATACTCCCCCCATTCCACCCATTCCGTGGTTCGTGTCCCCACGAAACACCATGTGTTAAGTTTTCTTGATTCGTGAAGACAAGAACCAAGGCTGGGGGATCAACTTACTTTTAATACTTCAATTTTATTATCTTTGGGACTTCTGATGTTTTTCAAATTTGTATACCTGTAGGGAATTTGTCCAATAGAGCCGTCAGATATTTTTAAATATTTCCCTTTATCAATTTGAATCCTTCCGCCAAGGCGGATAACTAGTCTTTCGTTTACTTCATCTTTGTATAAAGGATGATTTTTTTTGAATATTTGTTTTCGTTCAACGATTTTGTAGTCTAATATTTCATAGTAATCTCTTACTCCTTTTTCTTTGATATATGGAGCAAAGTATTTCAAATTATTAAAGCCGAATCTTGATGGCTTCCTTTCTCCTGAAAAGTAGAATGGATCTTCGCTATTGTCAAAGCACAACATGTGATTCTCAGATGGAACGAAACCAATTAAAACATATGGATTTGGAGATTCATATACGTTTTCCTTTTGCGGAGAAACTTCGTTTAAAACGGCTTCTGTATCGAGGCCAAGAATAGCTTTTAGATGTTCCTCTAAAAGTGTTTTGTTTATATAGTCATTAGGACGAAGTGGGAAAGCACCGATGTTTACGGCTTCAATTGATTTAAAATAATCTAAGTTCTTAATCGATTCAATTTCTCCAGAGCCAGGAAAAAGTATATATGCACCAATTACCTCCTTTTCAGGTTTTCTCTTGTCTTTGTTAACATAGTAGATTGCATCTCGATAACGATGCATTTGATTGATGGCATCTTCAGGAGGAAGATCTGGTGCTCCTTCTCGGTCATCAGAAGCTAATCTATACTTTGCATCATATAAATATGTTAATACATAGTTTTCTTTCAGATCATTTTTTGTAATCTGAAGAACAATGTCTGGTCTTTGATTAACTGTAAATGATTTAACATTTTTATTTGAAGAAGTCTCGTAAGAAAAATCGTGGAAGAGGTCTATTAATTCACCGTTGCCCTTTTCAAAAGAAACTTTCGACTTCACCCCACGTTCAATTTTGAAAACAAAATCATCAATTTGAATTTCTGCTAAGTCAACATCATCTGGGCTTTCTTTCCCTAGTAAGTTCTGTAAAACATTCTTTATTTCAAGAAAGCACCAGATTTGATACAGATCGGCAATATTTTTAAGTTCAATTTTTTGGATGCCATTCAGGAACTTAAGCCCACTGTTCAACATTATCCAGCATTTATAGATAGCGCTGTATCCTGTCGCCTTTTGTAGCACTAAGGATTCTTGTCTTATGCCTTGAAAGTAATCAATAGTTCTAAAAAACGGATTTGCAGAAATGATTTCGAATCGCCTTTCAATTGACGCTATTTCATCTTTAAATGAATTGGTAATTGAATTTCCAAACCTATTTTCAATAAACGATCTAACTCTCTTATATCTCCTCAATGTTTGGAAAACTGCATGTTTAAGGAACTTGTTTTCCGAAGTGTTGGTGCTAAGTGTCTTGTATTCTGAACGGTAACTTTTGCTTGGTAAATGTTTGGATCTTGTGAACTCCTCTTCAAGAGAAGGTGTCCATTTATTGATTCTGTCAGCTTTAACAAATTTTACTTGTCTTATTATTCGACTGTGTGGCTTGTTTAAAATAAACTTCGAAGCCTTGATAAAATCATGGTAAAGGCCGCCAAAAACTTGCCACCAAATTAAATCTGTGTTTGGAGAGCTTCCTGTTTTGTATGATGTATAAGTTTTCTTAAGAAAATCTAGTACCAAATAAGGATATTCTTTTTCTATATCCGAAATTATCTTTTCATAGTCACTTTTGTAATTCAGTTTTGTTGGGAATACCTCGAACTGCAAATTGATTTCATGCAAATGACTTTCTTTTGAATATCTTAATAAAAGGTTGCTTTTGCCTAAATCATTTCCATAGTTAATTGTTCCTGCTAAAAAACCTAAATCCTCACGATAGAAGAATTTATCTTCTACTTCCTTAAGTTTTGAATAAACAGACGGTGCTTTGATAGATTCCTTATTCTTAAAAGTAATGCCAATAAAATAGTCCTTGTTTTCAAAGATTAAGGGATGCGTTTTGTCTTTGGGAAACGGTTCTAATTGGTTCGATTCAAAATTGTAAATTGAAATATTTCCCTCGTTAGTGGAATAGGAAGTTGAAGTTAATATTTGGCTTTGCTTTTGTCTTGCTTTATTAAAAGTAGACATTAGGTTATTGCATTCAATAACTAAATCAAAGTCATTATGTGCTACTTTTACTATTTGCATTTATGACCAGAATGAGGTGTATCCGCTATTTTGCAAACGAGTTTCCATTTCCTTTAATTTCGAGTTTGATTTTATAAAATCAGATGTCAATACTTTCTGAAGGGTTCTTAGCACTTCACCGGTTTTAGTTTCATCACCTTCGATTCTTGATAATATTTTCATGCTTGTCATTTCATCCAATGCAATATCTAGCCAATTTGAATTTGATTTACCCAAACTTGCATAATAGCAATAGATCAAAAATTCATCCCTTACTCGGTATGCTATTTTGAAGGGCGTTCCTTCTAATTCATTATTAACTTTATGTAGGAACTCAATTACCTTTTTACTTTCAGTAAATTGATTTACGACCTCCCTACCTGCTGTGAATTGTCCAAGAACTTTGCTTGCAGTTATGAAGCTTTCCGGGTAAACCCAATCGTTATTTGAACTATCTAATCCTGCATTCAAGTCTATTTCATTCATCTCAAACGTCATTGCCCTATCCAATACTTTCCTGCTAAATGAATGTGTTGTTTCATCCATGTTGACTGTCCCTATAACAATTAAATTGTTCGGAATACTTAAACCATCGTTGAATCTCGCATCATCCCCAAGCCCTAAATCTTTTAATAGTTGGGTGTATAAATCCTGATTTTCGAAACTTGATTTTGAAAGCAAATAATCTGTTCCAATTTCATTACTATGAACTTGTCGAGTTTCAATAATGCTTAGGTATTCTGCAAAGTATTGCTCAACGGGAGCCAAATTCATTTCATCTAAACACAGAAAGAATGGAACATCAAGGGTTTTCCAAGCTTTCGAAATGAATTGTAAAAATGAAGTTGTAATATATTTCTCACCATTAATTCTGCTTACATAACCCATTAACTCTGATGAATCGTGCCAATTAGGTCTAACAGGAATTAATTCAAAATTTCCGGGCTTCTTTGGGTCATTCTGTAATTCTTTTTTAGCACATGTTTTATATGCCAAAGTTCTTACCAACCTTGATTTGCCTGTTCCTGATATTCCTGCTAAGAGAATAAATGGTTTAGTTTTAATTGCTGTTAATATTGTTTCCATTATAGAATCTTTCGTTGTTGAAACCGTATTTGCATTTTGGGCTTTACTTGATTGGGTTGCAGCTGGACCTAAAATGTTAATTGCATCATTTAATATATCGTTTGCTTCACCTTCAGTAAATATTTTTTGTAGGTCTTCAGCATACTTAATTCTTTTATCTATTTTATCTATGTTCGCTTTGTAGATGAAATTTGATTCCCCTTGACCCATATGTAAAGTCCAATTCCAAGTGTCAGGTATATCAATTTTTTGAACCACTTTAAATTTGCAAAAGAGCTCCCATCGTTCGTTAGGAATATTCTTTACTATAAATGTTTTTCCACTGTCTGAGAATTTAGTATTATCATTACCAATTTCAGTGCTAATCGACTTGTTCATCAATTTCGTGAACAACCCATATTTAGCTCCTCTATTAATAAAAAAAATGCAATCATCTATTTCAAGGCTATTGAACTCCTTGTTATTCCAATAGAAATATATATTGTTATCGGAAAATAGATTAGTTGCGTTGCTATTGCTGTTTGGTGAAATTTTATAAATCTTAATATTTTTCATTTGCGACTTATCTATTACTATGTATTTAAGTTTCCTTAGGAAAGCCACCGCTTCAACAGCGTTAAAATCATTACTATCTAGTTCTATGTTGTTAGCATATTTATTTGCTTTACTTATTACAAATTTCGGTGGCAAATCTTTTTCATTAGCTTTCAAAAAATATGTATTAGAAAGCCTGTCCTTAGGAATTTCAGATGATTCTATTTCCTTAAGAGCTCTATCTATATGCTCTTTGGTAATATTTTTAGGAATACTCATAGCTCATCGTATTTCTTTGCTGTTCCTTTTGCTTTCTCTATTGGGTATTTCTCCGCGTTCTTCTTGAATTTTTCTAATAAGATTTCTTTAATGTCTAAGCCGTTCTTTTGTGCTAATAAAAAGCTGAAGGCTAAAATGTCTGCGAGTTCTTCTTTTAGTTTTTCCTTGTTAACATCTTCTGCCTTCTTCCAAAGGAACAGTTCTAATAACTCACCCGCTTCAACTGATATTGCTAATGCTAAGTCCTTTGAATTATGAAACTGCTCCCAGTCTCTTTCGTCTCTGAACTTTACTAGTTTTTCAATTATTTCGTCTATCTCCTTCATTCCTTAAACATTTGTTTTGCTAACGAATACTCTTTTTCGTAAGGGAGTTTTAAGTCCTTGAGCATTTCCGGAATTGCTAATGACCAGGAAGTATAATAGTAGGCGAGAAGATGATAACCTGAAAAGTCTTTACCTGAAATGTTGGCAAGTTTGTATTTGTGATCTCCTCCAGGGACAATCCCCTGAGTTCCTAACATAGCAATTTCTAAGGCCGTGGCTTTTATTTTTTCCTTTGGCTTGTCTTTAAAATACTGAAGTGCGTCAACCATGAACATAACAACTGCCATGTTTAAACCAATTTCGTTTTGTGATTTTTGAAACTTGTCCATCTCGCTTTGCTTAAAGCCTATGTCAGACTCTGTGCCAAACGGATCGTCTTCTATATCTTCTAATATTTTATTAGCATCAGTTCTTCGTCTGTGCGTCTCTTCGTCAATTAGTTCAAAGTAATTTGCAACCTTTAAGTCGTCAGCCCAATGCTGGACCAGTTCGTATTCTTCTCCTGGTTCTTTATCTTTTTGGTACTCCTTAAATTCTTTAAACAGTTTATTTGCTTCTCTTATTTCATTAGGAGTTGGATTGAACTTTGCAACGAGGTCAAACCCAAACAATTCTTTAAAATGAAATGCAAATACTATGTTCATGACTTTGTTGGCGTACTGAACATCTTTAGGGGTTATTAGAATTACCTGCTTGTTTGTCGATGAGTTGATGTACTCCATTTCAAGTCCGTAGAGCGATACAAATTGATAAGGACGTAATTCTGAATAGTTATTAAATAGAAAGTCCTCAATGAATAAATCGATTGGAGCGTTATAAGTTTGCCTGTTTAGTCCATCAAACAGTGCGCCAATGAAACCTGAAAGTGTTTTTTCTGAATAACCTTTTTTATTCAGGTCTTTCAAATCCTTTTCATGGTCGCTGATAAATTTCCGCTTCTTTTCTCCGTTGGTTATGAATAGTTTATTCTGATTTTCTTTCCGTGCTTCAATTACAAAGTCAAGATGGACTAACTCATGCATCATCAAGTGCTCAACCGCCTGGTAACCGGGCTTGTATTTAATCAAATGAAAATCGCGATTGTAATTCTCAGCAAACTCAATCTTTGCTGCTGTCGGCAGCTCAACATCTTCTTCTACTCTTATTTCTTTGCCTCCCTCTTTTTCGAGATATGATTTATATTCCTGGAAAACTTTCTTTCCGGAATCAGTTTTAATCCAATCCTCTGAAGTCTTTATGACAAGAGATAAAACATGGTCAAAAAGATTTTGGTCGTTTGCCCCGCAATTCTTTAAAGAGATTATGGCAAAGTCGAACGCGACTAAAGTATTTCCTAATTTGTCATTTGCCAATGCAATGCCATAACTTGAGTTCGGATATTTTGGATTGAGTTCGTATGCTTTCTCGAGATACTCAAGTCCTTTTTCCCATTTGTCAAGTTGAAGCAGGTTTGTCCCGAGATTGTTAATAGCAATATGATCATTAGGATTAAGTGCAATTGCCTCATCATAATAAGTTCTTGCTGTTTCTAAATCATCTTTTTCCCGGGCGAAAATATTGCCCATCATTAGTAAAGCGTAATTGTTTTTTGGATTCCACCTTAAAGCATCAATGAGATAATTGATGGCTTCATTTTGATTCCCCTCTTCGGATAAAATTTGTCCGAATATTCGGTGATACTCGGAATTGGCAGGATTCTTTTTAATTAGCTCAAGAAGTATTGGCTTGGCTTCCTGAAATTTCTTTTTGTCACATAACGACACCACTTTTTTATAATCAACATCCTGGTTGATTATTCCATGTGTGTCAATTTCTACAGTTAATAAACCATTCTCGATGGTGACTTTCGGTCGGAATGGACCGTACGAATAGAATTCTTGTATTTTATCCCTTAGTAAATTCTGTTTACCCCCCCCCTCTACAGAATAATCTTTGGCATCAGGAAATAGTTTGTATAGCAAGCCGTCTATTTTGTGGATGATTATCATTCTATGTGTTCTGTCTTAAATGTAAGACCCCAAATTTAAAAACTTAAAGGGTTTATCAATGATTAAAGCGGGTGGCTTTGGTTCTTGCTATAGCTTAGGTATGCAGGAATGTGTGGCAATGGCAAGTGCCAAAAGTGTGAGCAAGAATTTAAAATACGAAGGGTTGACCGTTATTTTTTTACTTTTTGTCCAACGTTAGAGGTCGAGGAATAGGTTTAAAAAACTCTAGTCTTTTGGCTGGCCTGAATTGATTTTCACGTTTGTGAACCAAATAACTTTTTGCTCTGATGTGTGATCTTGCCCTATAATGTCCCGGTATAATTCAGGTCGTCTCGCTTTTATATACCGGTGGCCGCCTGCCTGGGTAATTTTTTCAGGTGTAATAGTAGTCGTAACGAAACTATCATCAAATGAACGGCATTCAGCAAGCACATCTCCAAAGGGGTCGATAATCATGGAGCAACCATTTTTTAACTGATCATCATCCATACCTATCGGATTAGAAAAAACTACGTAAACGGCATTGTCATAGGCCCTTGCCGGTAGCCATTTCATTAACCAGCCTCGTCCCTTCATTCCATCAAACTCCAAACGCAATGAAGTAGGGTCATGCTCGCGATTTGTCCAGAGTCCAGGTTCCACAAAACCTGCTCCAGGTCGTGATGAGGGTGTGCACATCGTTACGTGAGGCATAAAAATGATAGTAGCTCCCAGTAGGGTGGTTGCTCTTACGTTTTCAATGATGTTATTATCGTAGCAGACTAAAATGCCGCATTTCCATCCATAAAGTTCAAAAACACAATACGCATCGCCTGGTGTTAGATATGGATTTATGAAGGGATGTAATTTTCTGAATTTAGCGATCAATCCATTTTTGTCTACACAAACGTAAGCCTTGAAGAGATTATCATTTTCATCTTTTTCAAAAAGTCCGGCTAATATGACGATGTCAGTCTTTTTTGCTATTTCCGCAAGTTTCAAAACACTTGGTCCATCCGGAATGAATTCTGCCAGGTCAAGCATTTGTTGCTTTGAAAGATGTCTTGCAAAGGTATACCCCGTGATAGAGCATTCGTGAAAAGCAATTACCTGTGAACCTTCAGTGGATGCTTTTTGAGAAAGTTTTTCAATAACAGAAAGGTTATAGTTTTTATCACCGCTTCTGTTCTCAAATTGTGCTGTTGAAATTTTCAAATTGTCCATAAATGGTTTCTATAACTTTCGTTAGTCAACTGTGATGACTGGTTTCATGGTCAGCAACATTTGGCTTTATGTATCATTTAAATATAGGGTATCTCTTCCAAATAACAAGAGCCCATAATGTTGAACTATAACGTAATCAGCCCTATTGTGAGAAGGTTTCTCGCCTGCCTACCGGTCAGGCAGGCAATGTCATTAGTGTCTTGTATCGAAATTTGCCCGATCGAAAGGACCGGGTACAAATTCAAGTTAATTCTCAACTCTGCTAAGTTTGGATAACAGCTTGTCATTTACAACAGGTATTGCTCCCAGGGTGATGGTATTCTCAGCCTGACAACTTTTTTAGGTTTTTAGAGATACCCTATATTGCTAAATCCTCTTGCCAGGTTTTCAGATCAAAAATTTATTTACTTCACTTTTTATTGTTGCCTCCCGCTCTTGCCAATTTCCTTTAACGGGAATGTAATGAATGTTGCGTTTGTCCAATTCCATTTTAAAAACCTCAAACATTTCCATTCTCCTCTCACCAAGGTCCCGCAGGCCATCGGCTACCCACGGTACATCGGGCTCAAAGAGAAAATACAGATTGTATTTTATTTGTTTCTCCAGTTCAAACAAAACTGGTGGCACATCTTTCAGATAATGCCTGCAATAAATTTGGGTGGTGATCAAATCAGTATCGCAAAAGAGGACCTTGTTTGCTGTTTTTGTTTTTTCAAGCGTACGTTGAATTTGAGCATGTCCGATTTTTACAATGTCATCCATTGTGAAATCATTGGAAGTCACAATCTCGCGGGCTACTTCAGGCACTGATTCTGTGTTATAGAATCCGGCTATCTTTTTGGCCAAGGTAGATTTGCCTGTGCTCTCCGGACCAAAGAAGCAAAGCTTCTTCACAAAATATGGTCGCACTTCGGTTGGTATAAACTCCCAATAGTGTAAGGGTTGTTTCCTGATCATGGAAGCTGAAACCGGAAACTGGATCCTTTGAGGATCAAAAGACGCATGCGTGATTCCAAGCTGCTGTGACAACAGGGGACCATATTCTTCTGAACTGATAATGACATTTACGGATGGGAACTTAGTTTTAACAAACTGCGCCCAGATTTTAATGCGCTCACTCCATGGAAGCTCTTCCCGATCGAAATCATCCCTGACGGAGTGAATACTGATCTTAGAGCTTCCTTTAAAAATCTCTTTTATCCATCTGAGTCGTAAGTCAGGATTAATCGGGTCATTATTAGCAATACTCATGGAGACTATGACATTGTCACACTCCAGTAATGCAAAGTTGATCAGGGCAATATGGCCTATGTGAATGGGCATGAACTTACCAATGACCAAGCCTATTTTCATTTATTTTGCAGCAATTTGTTGCTGTCTTTTTACAAAAAAGAACCCAATCAAACACCCGGCTGCATCAGCTGCAATGTCTCCTGCATCAAATGATCGATTGGGAATAAAAAAATGTTGGATAAATTCAATGAGAATACCATATCCAAAAGAACCGATAGTAATCCAGATAATCAGTTTAGTTAAAGATGACTGAATAGCTGACTTATGGAAGAAAGGCAAGCACCAAAAAAATACCATCACAAAAAAAAGTCCAACGTGTATCCATTTATCTAATTGAATGATTCCAAACCAGTCTTCTTTTGGCAACGCTTGCCCTGGAAGGCAGAACGCAACGGATGAAAGAATCAACCAAATGATAGCAGGCCAGAAGGATTTAATGGTTATTCTCATGCTGAACTCTATTTAGATTGAATTCACGTATCCAGTTCCAAAGTCCAAATGCTGCGATGAAGCAAAACACCAGGTATTCCAGTCCCAATAAGTTGATTCCTTTAGCAAAGTACACTCCCGTGGCAACGACATCAATTATAATCCAGAGTATCCAGCATTCCACTTTTTTCTGGATCATAAGAAACGTAACAAACACACTCATAACGGTAATAAACGAATCCAGATATGGAAAAGAACTTGGCTTGCTAAAAAGGGAGGGTACCCATTCGTGCAAATTGCTGGCCAGCATGCCGAATAAAAAAGTGCCGCTTACTCCGGCAAAACCTAAAAATAAGAGTTGCTGTACTTGCATATAGCTAACCTTTAGCTGACGATGACGGTCCTCTTCTTCTTTCTTAGGATGGGCCCAGCGCCACCAGCCGAGTGCATTGGTAATAAAAAAAAATAGTTGAAGAAACATGTCGGGATAGAGTTGCACCTGGTAAAAAAGAAAAAAAAGTAAGGCAACACTGACCATGCCGATTGGCCAACTCCAGATATTTGCCTTGGCCGAAAGCCAGACTGCAACACCACCTGTGATAACTCCGAAGAACTCGAGGTAACTCATAGGGTAGTCCAGAATGGTAAATAAGATCTGATCGATGTCGAAGAATTTCATAGCAGAAACAATTGGCAATTGATAATACTCAATTGCTAGTTGGCTATTTTTAATTTATAATTTAATACATACATTCTTCGCTTCTGTAAAAAACCGGATTGCTTCCCAACCACCCTCTCTTCCCACTCCGGATTGTTTCATGCCGCCAAAAGGAGTACGTAAATCGCGGAGCAGCCAGCAGTTGATCCAGATGATACCACTTTTAAGTTGGTGAGCTACACGGTGCGCCCTTTTTAGATTTTCTGTCCAGATGGTGGCACTGAGACCATAGGTAGTGGCATTTGCAAATCCTATTGCTTCTTCTTCCTTATCAAATGGCATGATCGTTACCACTGGTCCAAATATTTCTTCCTGGTTCGTACGACAAGTTTGATCTAAGCCAGTGATGACCGTTGGCTCAACAAAGTATCCGTTTTCACATCGACCGGAAATTTTAATCTTCTTGCCTCCGCAAAGAATTTTACCGCCTTCTTGTTTGGCTAGTTCGATATAAGAAAGGACTTTATTCATGTGCGCTTCGGATACTAATGCCCCAATCTTTGTTTCCTCTTCCAGCGGATCGCCCACTACCAATGCTTGTGTACGTCTGGTAAACTCTGTCACAAATCGATCATACAGACTTCTCTCAACAAGAATACGTGAGCCACATAAACATATCTCTCCCTGATTGGAGAATGATGATCGAATGGAAGTTTCGATAGCCTGTTTGAAGTCGCAATCTGAAAATATGATGCTTGGATTCTTGCCACCAAGTTCAAGTGAAAGTTTTTTAAACATTGGGGCAGCAGTGGCAGCGATTTTTCTGCCTGTCACTGTGCCTCCTGTAAATGAAATGACGGGAATATCCGGATGTTCAATGATTGCTTGCCCTACTTTACCTCCCAGTCCGTGAATAATATTTAATACTCCTTTTGGTAATCCTGCTTCTATACATAGTTGAGAAAACAGAAAAGCAGTCATCGGTGTAAGTTCAGATGGTTTTGCAACAACTGTGCAACCAGCTGCCAAAGCGGGTGCTATTTTCCAGGTGAATAAATACAGCGGAAGATTCCAGGGAGAAATGCAACCGGCTACTCCAATGGGTGATCGTGTGGTATAGTTAACAGCTTCACCCTCCATCAAGTGCGACTCCGATGCGAAGTGCATAGCTGCAGTTGCATAGAATTTGATGTTGGCAGAAGCCCGGGCAATATCCATTGATTTGGCAAGTGTAACTGGCTTTCCACTATCAATAGACTCTGCCAGTGAAAGTTTTTCAAAATCACGATCGATCAGGTCAGCAATTTTCAGAAGGATGGCTGATCGTTTATCAAGCGGCATTGTTGACCATTCTGCAAAAGCTGCCTTCGCAGCAATAACAGCTAGGGCTACATCCTGTTCATTGGAATCGGGAATGAGGCTGTATACTTTTCCTTCTGCCGGGTTATAATTATCCAAATAGTGATCGGACGTTGGGCTTACTAATTCTCCGTTGATGTAGTTTTGTATTTTTTGCATACTACTTTATAGATTATTAATAAGGTAATTATAGTCTTCATGTGAGCCAATCCAAAAACCAAATCAAAAGTATCATCTTGTTTAATTCCCAATGACCGATAAGAAAATCCAATTCGTACTAAATAAATCTGCTTTTCTGAATAGACTTGTTTGAAATTTAGGGATGGATGATAAGGATTGGACTGCCAAAGTAAATAGACACTTCTTGCTTTATCTTTTATTGTAGAAGGAAGACGGTCAAATGCTTTTCTAAATCGATCTGTAGTAACGGAGAGCACAACTAGGGTTCAAAAGGTTTGGTCTTTCCTTGTTTGTACTCATTAACTGCTTCTTGTGCCAGCGATGAAAGTTGTTTCTCTGAATCTTTTAAAGTTTTGTCCCAACTAATTTCGTCAACGATAAGTCGAGCAATCACTTGCTGTTCTTTATCAGAAAGTTTCTCAGCTTCTTCAATCGCTTTTTTGAGTTCAGTTACCATACCTCAAAGCTAACAATAGTTTATAAACTACCAGTCCTTCCCCCATCCACAGGCACATTGATTCCATTAATATAACCAGCAGCCGGAGAAGCCAGAAATGCAACTGCAGCGGCCACTTCATAAGATTCTGAAATTCTTCCTGCCGGAATTTCTGAAATCATTTCCTGCTTTGCCTCTTCAAATGTCTTGTTCGATTTTTCAGCTTTGGTTTTGAGAATGGATTCCAACCTACCCGTCATAGTAGCGCCAGGCAAAACATTGTTGACCGTTATACCGAAGGGCCCTAATTCAATTGACAAAGTTTTCGACCAATTCGCAACAGCCCCCCGAATGGTATTGGAAACACCAAGCCCCCGAATGGGGATCTTCACGGAAGTGGAAATGATATTGATTATTCTTCCATAGCCTGCTTTTTTCATTCCAGGCACCAGTGCTTGCACCAAAATCTGGTTGCATAGAAGATGACTGGAGAATGCCTTTATAAATTCTTCAACAGAGGCATCAATGGCCTGACCAGCCGTAGGACCTCCTGTATTATTGACGAGTATGTGCACAATTTCTTCGCGTGCATAATTTCCAATTGCGGTTTGTAAAACTTCCGGAAAATTAAAATCAGCAACCAGGAAAGTATGCGCTTGTTGCCGGTGGGTGGCTAATTCTTTTAAGGTAGACTTGAGTTTTTCTTCGTTTCGGGCGACTAGTGTGACGTTCGCACCTAAGGACGCCAGTTCAATAGCCGATGCTTTGCCAATCCCCTGGGTGCTACCGCAGACAATTGCTCTTTTACCTGTTAAATCAAGATTCATAATTCAATTTAGGCAAATATAAAAAGAACATCATCTTTGCTAACTTTATCACATTAACACTTCGTCTTTTAACGCGTACTACTATGGCTATCCGCAGACCTTTTAACCTGAAGCAATGGATCACCGACAACCGTGCGTTGTTGAAACCACCCGTTGGCAACAAGAATTTATATGCTGATGCAGGCGACTACATTGTCATGATTGTGGCAGGTCCTAATGCTCGTAAAGATTATCACTTCAATGAAACTGAAGAATTATATTATCAACTGGAAGGAGAAATTACAGTCAAAATTCAAGAAGATGGAAAAGCGGTAGCCATCCCATTGAAAGAAGGAGACATGTTTCTATTACCGGCACGGGTTCCGCACTCACCGATACGCCCCGCCAATACGATCGGGCTGGTGATTGAGTGTAAGCGAGCTGCTATAGAAGATGACGGGCTGATGTGGTTTTGCGAAAGCTGCAACCATAAATTGCATGAGTACAAGTTTCATTTGAATAACATAGAGAAAGATTTTATCCCTCGCTTCCGTGATTTCTATGGATCTCAGGAATTTCGAACATGCAAAAACTGTGGTACCGTAATGGAAGCTGATCCCAGGTTTGTATGAGCCATGAATTCAAGGCCACATTCCTTCGCCATGGAGAATCAGGATTCATTTCGCAAAAAATTACGAAAACTTTTTAGAAGTGCCTTGGCATGAAATTTCAAAGTACGCTTTCTTTTGCTCGTACACTCGATCAGGCCGATCCGTTAAAATCATATCGCGGGAAGTTTCATTTGCCCAAAATTAAAGGTAGGGAGGTTTTGTATTTTACAGGTAACTCATTGGGCTTACAACCTAAATCCACAAAAAAATTTATAACAGAGGAACTAAATGATTGGGCACGATTAGGCGTTGAAGGGCATTTTCACGCAAAGAGACCTTGGCTTCATTATCATAAATTCAGTAAGAAGGCATTAGCCGGAATTGTTGGAGCGAAACCCTCTGAGGTTGTAGCGATGAATCAACTTACAGTCAACTTGCATTTGATGATGGCTTCTTTTTACAGGCCCACTGAAAAACGTTTTAAGATCATCACAGAAGCTGGCGCTTTTTCTTCTGATCAATATGCTTTCGAGTCGCAATTGAAATTTCACAAACTCGATCCAGAGGTTGCCCTGATTGAAGTGAAACCAAGAACAGGGGAGTTCACTTTACGTACAGAAGATATTGTTAAAACTATTGGAGAGAATGCTGGGCATTTAGCTCTCGTTATTTTTGGAGCAGTCCAGTATTATACGGGACAATTTTTTGACATGAAAAAAATAACCGAGGCTGGGCACAAAGCGGGGGCCTATGTTGGGTTTGATTTGGCTCATATTGCCGGTAATGTGCCCCTGGCACTTCACAAGGATGAGGTTGACTTTGCCGTATGGTGCAGTTACAAGTATCTAAACTCTGGGCCAGGTGGAGTAGGGGGTGCATTCGTGCATGAGAAACATGCTACTAATTTTGATCTTCCAAGGCTAGCAGGCTGGTGGGGACATGACGACAAAGAGCGGTTTCAGATGAAAAAAGGTTTTAAGCCAATGCCTGGTGCAGATGGATGGCAGCTTTCAAACTTTCCTGTTTTATCGGGTGCTGCCCAGTTGGCATCCTTAGAGATTTTTCAGCAAGCAGGGATAAAAAAATTAAGACAGAAAAGTATTTTGCTCACCAGCTATCTTGAATATTTATTAAAAGAGATTGATCCTGAAGGAATATATTTTTTGATAATAACACCAAAGGCTTCTAAAGAACGGGGTTGCCAGCTTTCCATTTTAATGAAACAAAGAGGAAGACAAATATTTGATAAAATAATGAAGGCTGGTGTGCTGGCGGATTGGCGGGAACCGGATGTGATACGAGTGGCCCCTGTTCCATTGTATAACACGTTCGTGGAAGTGTTCAGGTTCAGTGAGATTTTCAAGAATTCTATTGTTTAATTTCTGAGATTCCCAGTTGCTTGCAAATTTTATTGCACAAAAGGTCAGATAACTCGCGGTGTCGGCCAACAGCAGATTGTCTTTTGTTTTGTGGGTTTTGATAGATTGCGTGGTTACTACCTTCGCGAAGTAACAAGCAACCCTGAGTTTCTAAGTGTTTAATTAGTTTATTTCTCTTCACAAATAGATAAGCTCCTCGCGGGTTACGATCTTGCCGCTATACTCTTTCTCAGTATTTTGCTTATTTGTATCTAACAAAAGTCTTATTGCATCTAAAAGATTATGCTTTAACTCCTCAATCGTTTTCCCTTGTGAGAGCGCGGCAGGGATTTCTTCTACTTGTCCTACAAACCATCCGTCATCAGATTTTTCAATTATAGCTGTGAATTTCATACGAGATTTGTTTCCTCAAAGTTAGAGTTTTTTTAGTAAACTTGAGTTATGATAAATCCTTATCAGCGCATTGCCATGGTAGGTGCCGGATTAGTTGGTTCGTTGCTTTCTATTTATTTAGCTAAGCGAGGTTATAAGATTTCGGTTTTTGAAAGAAGGTCCGATATGCGTAAGCAAGCAATTGGAGGTGGACGATCCATCAATCTTGCGTTGAGCAACCGCGGTATTCGGGCATTGGAGGAAATTGGTTTAGCCGATGTAATCAAGCAAACTGCCGTGCCCATGCACGGTCGAGCCATGCACGATCTCCAGGGAAAGCTCACGTTTCAGCCTTACGGAAAGCAAGGGCAGTTTATCAACTCGGTGTCAAGAAGTGGACTAAATAAGGCATTGATGATTGAAGCAGAGAAATTGGGTGTTGAGTTTTTCTTTGAACAGCGGGTGGAGACTGTAAATCTTATCAGTACTATTCTTACTACAGTTGATAGTCAACTTTCGGTAGTCGACAGGTGCTTTGATATCATCATTGGTTCTGATGGTGCCTTCTCAGCAGTTAGAAGTGCCCTCCAATTCACGGACAGGTTTGCTTATGCTCAGGATTATATTGATCATGGGTATAAGGAACTTCATATTCCCGCAGGGAAGGAAGGCACTTTTCAATTAGAGAAGAATGCCTTACACATTTGGCCACGTGAAAGCTTTATGATGATAGCGCTTCCAAATCCTGATGGAAGTTTTACCTGTACTTTGTTTTTTCCGTTTGAGGGCAACCCATCTTTTGGTAAACTTAAAACGGATCATGAAATCACAGATTTCTTTCATAAGGTATTTCCCGATGTAAAAGCCCTGATGCCTGAATTGCTTTCCGACTTTCGGCAGAACCCTACCTCTTCGTTGGTCACCGTAAAATGTTTTCCATGGGTCCGAAATAAAACGTTGTTGATCGGTGATGCCGCGCATGCTATTGTACCCTTTTTTGGTCAAGGCATGAATGCAGGGTTTGAAGATTGTAGAATTTTAAACCAGCTTTTGGATAAACATGGTGATGATTGGGGTACTATGTTGCCTGAATTTCAAAACTTACGCAAGCCTGATGCTGATGCTATTGCGCAGCTTGCATTGGATAATTTTATTGAGATGCGTGATTTGGTAGCGGATGCCGATTTCCTCCTTCGCAAAAAAATTGAAGCTAAGCTTTATGAATTATTCCCTGACAAATGGATTCCGCTTTATTCCATGGTAACCTTTCATGATCATATTCGATATTCAGAAGCTTACTCTACCGGGCAAAAACATAAGAAAATAATGGATGAAGTAATGAAAATGCCAGAGATAGAGTCGGTCTGGCAAACCCTGGATTTTAAAAAAATTACTGAAAAATTATCTGCCTAAAGCTGGAGGTTACAGCTGGTGCAAATTAATGTAGGGACTAAAAATCTATCGCCTCCTCAGGAATATGAATTTTATATTCTTCAAAACGATATAATACTTCTTTTACATATTTTACCGGCCCTTCGCAGCGACAGAACCCTGCCACCGCTACCGCATCGCGATAGTATTTGGGATTTGATTTTTGAAGAAGAAAATACTCAACATGATCCTCCCAAAGGGTTGGATTCTTTCCGTATTTTTTGGTGAGGTTGCGGGCATCCAGCACATGGGAAAGACCTACATTGTAGGAAGCCAACACAAACTTCATCCTTTCATTCTGGGCAACGATCGACTTAGCCCATTGATTGTCCAGGTATTTTAGAAACTGTACTCCTGCTTTTATATTTTGTTTGGGATCATAAACGTTACTGACGTCATATTGCTCTGCAGTTCCCGGCATTAGTTGCATTAAACCGCTGGCGCCAGCCCAAGACTTTACATTCGGATCGAAATTCGATTCTTGATACACCACAGAGGCAACTAACCGCCAATCCCACCCTAGTAATTTTGCACCTTCTTTAATATAGTCATCATATGGCGAAAGTTTATTTCCGCCAAGCGATGAGAAGTCGCTATTGACTCGCTTAAGGGAAGTGCGTGGACTATTGAAATACTTGTCAAAGATCACTCTAAAGGTGCCCTCTTTTTTTATTTTGCTAAGCCATTTATTTAGCGACTCCAGCATAATGGGAGAATTTTTTCTAACCGCCCACGCTATTTGCTGAGGTAAACTTAGTACAGTTTTAATGTCAATCTCCGGATAATACGTGGCGTTGACCATTGCGATGGTTTGATCATTAACTGTTAATGGTATTTCACCGTTGGCGACTTTGGCGATCAAAGATTCCGTCTCGCTGTCTGCAGAATCTTCATGAATTACTATTTCACCACCTATTTCATTTGATAGGTTTTCCAGTCGATCTTTAAAAGAAGAACCCTTCTTCACATAAATCTCCTTTCCAATCAAATCGGCCGGATTGCGGATCAACTCCTTTTCCGCCAAGTAAGGATTGGCTTTCCAATTATCAGGCTTCTTTTGAATCAAGACCTGGCAGGTATTAAAATGAGTTTGTGAAAAAGCCACGAAGTTTGTTCGCTCTTTTGTGATGGTGAGCGGGAAGGCAATCACATCGCCCTTGCCTTTATTCAGAAGATCAATGGCTTCCTCAATGCCTGCAATTACCCTGATCCTCAACTCAACTTTCAAGTAGTCAGCAAGGCGTTCCAGTAATTCATACTCATACCCCATGGGTGTTCCACGGTAGATAAAGTAGCTCGTAGAATTGTTGTCCACCAGGGCATTGATGTAGCCACGTTTTACAATTTGATCGAGATCAAGTTTTACAAGAGGCTCTGTTGCGAAGCTTTCTTTTTTAATCGGATTGCAAAAGGGTAGGGAAAGCAGGCAAAACAGAATAAAACTTGCAGCTTTTAGTCTAGCCATATGTTGAAAGTAATCAAACTCTTTGTAAATGAAAAGAGACCGAATTCAACTGCCTTCAGAAATAATGTTAATAGTAAATTGGCTGCTGAAAATATAACAGCTACTGATTTGCGCTATGAAGACTATTCATAGCCAGAGGGAAAACAGATTAATATTCTTGTACCGCCTATACTTAAGTACTTGCTGCTTACCTGAAAAAGCGATTACTTTCCGGAACTTTTAATTCTGTACATAATTATGAATAGGATATCCTGTGTTATTCTCGTTTTTGTTTCGTCTCTTTCATACGTTTTTGGCCAGGTTGATTTAACTTATTATCTGCCAGATGGGGTGGTCTATGACTCTACAATTCCAACTCCCAAATCAATTGTAGGTCATGAAGTTGGGGAGTGGCATATTAGTCATGACCGACTTATCAGTTATATGCAGGCTCTCGATAAAGCCTCTGATCGCATAACATTAGAACAGACTGGTCTTACCTATGAAGCTCGGCCATTGTTGCTTTTGACGATTACCTCGCCTAAAAATCACCAAAACATTGAAGCACTTCGCACCCAACACCTCCAATTGAGTGATCCTCAAAAATCAGGCTCTTTGGATGTAAAAAATATGCCGGTTGTTTTCTATTTGGGTTGTAGTATTCACGGTAACGAGCCAAGCGGATCAAATGCAGGATTGGTTATGGCATATCATTTGGCGGCCGCACAGGGACCGGAAATCGAGAAGTATTTAGAGAGTACCATTATTTTGTTTGATCCAAGTTTTAACCCTGATGGATTGCATCGATTTGCAAGCTGGGCTAACTCACGCAAGAGCAAACTTATTTCTGCTGACCCTAATGACATCGAACACAATGAACCATGGCCTGGCGGAAGAACGAACCACTATTGGTTTGATCTAAACCGCGATTGGTTGGTTGCACAGTTGCCGGAATCACAGGCGCGTATTAAAAAATTCCAACAATGGAAACCCAACTATCTATCGGACCACCATGAACAAGGCACGAATGCTACATTTTTCTTCATGCCAGGTGAGCCTACGCGAGTACATCCATTAACCCTTGACAAAAATCAGGAGCTCACGCGCAGGATGGGAGAATATCACGCAAAGGCCCTTGATCAAATTGGCTCACTTTACTTTACGCAAGAAGGCTACGATGATTTTTATTATGGCAAAGGTTCTACTTACCCTGATATTCAGGGAGCCGTGGGAGTTTTATTTGAACAAGCTAGTTCTCGCGGTCACGCTCAAGAAAGTGTGAATGGCATACTTCGTTTTCCATTCACAATTCGTAATCAATTCACCACGATGCTTAGTTCGCTAAAAGCGGTGAATGAATTGCGGGAGGACTTTCTTAACTATCAGCGCGATTTTTATAAAACCAATGTATCAGATGCAGCGAAAGATCCGATTAAGGCGTATGTTTTTGGTTCCTCAAAAGACAAAGTGAAGGCTTTTCATTTAGCGGAACTGATTCAGCGACAAAGCATCGAAATTTATAAACCAACATCTAACCAAACAATTAATGGAAGGACATACGAAATAGAATCAAGCTATATCGTACCCCTCAACCAGCCCCAATACCGTACCATCAAAGCAATGTTCGAAAAGCGATCGCAATTTAAAGACAGTCTTTTCTATGACATCTCCAGTTGGACGTTGCCACTTGCATTTGGTCTCGAATATGAAGAAATGAAAGCTACCCCTTCGCTTGGTGAGAAAATCTCAAACCTTAAAATGCCTCTTGGAAAATTAGTTGGGGAGAAGGCAACGTATGCTTATGTGTTTGAATCATACGGATACTATGCGCCTCGGGCTATCTATCGATTGTTGAGTCATGGCATTCGAACTAAAGTTTCAACCGAACCATTTTTCCATCCTGGCGGAAAGAGATTTGAAAGTGGCGCTATACTTGTTTCACTTGATAATCAGGATAAAAACCCGGATCAGATAGAAGTGTATATCCGCGAAATTGCCGAGCGTGATGGTATCGATGTGTATGCTTTCAATACTGGCCTGGATTTCAGGGGTGTGAGTTTAGGAAGCAGTTCATTTCAAGTGTTGAAAAAGCCTGAAATTGCTATGCTAGTTGAGGGTGGAGTATCGGCAAACGATGCAGGAGAAATGTGGCACCTCTTTGATCAACGTTTCAATATTCCAGTGACGTTAATGTCATTGAATGTGTTTAACACTACACCCATAAACAGATACAACACATTAATATTGCCTCCCGGAACTTACAACATCATCAGCGAAAGCGCTAAGGAGAAACTAAAAGTTTGGACACAAAATGGTGGCCTGATCATCGGTTTTGAAAATGCCTTGAGTTGGCTACAGACTGCAGGGTTAGGCAAATTTGATGTGAAAAAAGATGAAGAACTATTGGTAGAGCAGGCAGGAAAAAAAGAAGTCAAAACACCCAAGCCCTATGCTGAGATAAATGAGAACCGCGGTGCTGAGCAAACCAGCGGTGCCCTTTTCCAGACCACCGTTGACTTAACCAACCCTTTATTGTATGGCTACTATGATTCAAGAGTAGCACTCTTCAAGTCAAATAATATTTTTATGGAGAAAGCAAAAGGTGCCTATGCCAATCCTATGGTGTATGGAAGCGCTCCATTGTTAAGCGGCTATATCAGAAGATCAAATTATGAGAAATTAAAGAACTCGTCAGCCCTGGGGATGTCTGTAGTAGGAAAGGGAAGGGTAATTGGATTTACAGATGGCGTTACATTCAGGGCATTTTGGTACGGAACCAATAAACTGCTGATGAATGCTATTTTTTATGGTCCATTTATAAGTAGCGAGTCAGGAAGATAAATTCAATTTCCAGGCTTTAGCCAGTAACTGTATTCGCTAGTATAGCCTTTATCTCACCCGTTCGATGTTATGCTCTCATTCCTGTTTAAAATTTTGCTACTTTTGTAAAACTATCTTTGCCAGCGTGATCCGCAAATTTTTTCCTCTGGATAAGAATTACCTACTCGAAGAAGTACAGTTCACTCTTCAGGATGAATTGCTGACTCAATTAATTGACACGGTTAAGATTCAATATGAGCTTCGACACAACCCGTTGGGGATTTGTGATTCGTTCAGTGAGCGCATTAAGAAGTACCAACCTAAAAATGTAAAACCACTTCATATTTTTTATCAAAACCTTGCCGCTGTTTACCGCTATAAATTTGGGAATAGTCAATTGGAGTTTGTGTGGGACGGTCGCGATCACATTGAAAAATATAAAGTAGATTGGACCGAGGCATTTATACAATGGACATTAGAATTCTGTCAACAGGAATTATTTCTCAATGCCATACTAGACCTGTCAGTTTTTCTACCAGATAACCGCCAGGCTTACCTCGCTGAAAATCGGATGAACCATTTTATCCTATGCCAATTTGAATTGAAAATCCACAAAAGCAGGGGTATTTTGGAAATGAAAGTTGCCTGAGTCAGCCTTAGGGCATTAAAATCTCAATGTTGTATTGCATAAGATCAACGGCCTGGTTCCTTACTCGTTTGCATTCTCAAGCGAAATCACTAATTTGATCGGGCTTAATCTAAACTCCTCTCTATGAACGCCAGGCAGATATTTATTACGAGTTCAATTGCGGTTACCGCATTTCTGATATTTTGGGGATACTTCTGGATAGATGTCCTTTTACTTTTTGCTATTGTAGGTCCGCTGATTGCAATGGGCATTCATGATATGGTACAAACGCGTCAATCCCTGAAGCGGAATTTTCCATTAGCGGGCCGCCTTCGATATGTGTTTGAAGATTTACGACCAAAAATTCAACAATACTTTGTTGAATCGGATACAGATGGTGCGCCCATTAATCGAAATGAGCGTTCAGTTATTTATCAGCGATCTAAAAAACAAGTAGACACGATACCTTTTGGGACTCAATTAAATGTTTATGCGGAAGGATATGAATGGATGACCCACTCTATTGCACCGATGGATTTTCATAAGCTAGATCATAACCCGCGTGTTCTTTTTGGCGGCAAAGAATGTAAGCAACCTTACGCCATGAGTGTCTTAAATGTATCAGCCATGAGTTTTGGTTCGCTTAGCAAGAACGCCATAGAGTCATTGAATGCAGGTGCAAAAATAGGAGGGTTTGCTCACAATACAGGTGAAGGAGGGTTGAGCCCTTATCATCTTAAGCACGGTGGCGATGTAATTTGGCAAATTGGGACTGGTTATTTTGGCGCTCGCACTCCAGATGGTGGATTTTCTGATGATGCCTTTCAAAAAAATGCTGCCCAAGCAAGCGTGAAAATGATTGAGATTAAGCTTTCTCAAGGCGCAAAACCGGGACACGGTGGTATTTTGCCAGCTGCTAAAAACACTCCGGAAATTGCTGCTATTCGATTGGTAGAACCTGGTACCACCGTATTCTCACCACCCTTTCATAGCGCCTTTAGTACACCAATTGAACTTTTACAATTTGTTAAACGCTTGCGTACCTTATCGGATGGCAAGCCGATTGGGTTTAAACTTTGCATTGGCCGCAAGAGTGAGTTCTTGTCAATTTGCAAAGCGATGGTTAAGCTAAATATATTCCCTGATTTTATTACAGTGGATGGTGGTGAAGGCGGAACGGGGGCAGCACCTCCTGAATTTTCTAATTCAGTTGGTATGCCACTACTGGATGCGCTTGCTTTTGTGGACGATGCATTGCGTGGGTTTGGTATTCGTAATGAGATGAAATTGATTGCTTCAGGAAAAATTTTGACAGGATTTAATATCGTCAGGGCAATGGCCCTTGGGGCGGATACTTGTAATAGCGCCCGTGCCATGATGATGGCACTTGGCTGCATCCAGGCACTTGAGTGTAACAAGAATACCTGTCCCACAGGAGTGGCCACGCAAAATCCTCAGTTGATGAGCGGACTTGTAGTCGAAGATAAAAAACAGCGCGTGGCCAATTATCACAAAAACACGGTGGAGAGTTTTGTTGAACTATTGGCGGCATCAGGAATTAGCCACCCGGATAAGATTAATCGTACACATGTTTACCGTAGGGTGTTTATGAATTTGGTAAAAACCTATGAAGAAATCTATCCCAGCATACCCGAAGGCTGCCTACTGGAGGGTGGGGATGTGCCGTTTGACTTAGAAACTTATTTTAACAGATCGTCTGCTGAGAGTTTTGAAGTGTCTATGTGAGGCAAGTCGATTATAAAGGCACATTCACGTGTCGCTCGGCATGATACGAAGAGCGTACCAGTGGGCCAGACTCAACATATTTTAATCCGCGCTTAAGACCTTCCTCTTTGTACATCGCAAATGTATCTGGATGGACAAACTCTGCAACTTCCAAATGCATCTTGGTGGGTTGTAAGTATTGGCCAAGCGTTAAAATCATCAAGCCATTTTCAGTTAGGTCGTCCATTGCTTTGAATACTTCTTCCTTCGTTTCGCCTACACCGAGCATAATGCCGGATTTTGTACGTTTGCCTGCTTCGCGTATACGTTTGATCTGCTCAAGACTTCTTTCGTATTTTGCTTGTGGTCTCACAATTCGGTAGAGCCGTCCTACCGTTTCCATGTTGTGCGATACCACCTCCTGACCTGCCTCTATCATACGATAGAGGGCATCCCAATTTCCTTTCGTATCTGGTATTAATGTTTCTATCGTGGTACCTGGGCTTAGGCATTTAGTTTGTGCCACCGTTTGATACCAGACTTCCGCACCGCGGTCTTTCAGTTCATCTCTATTCACTGAAGTTATCACAGCATGCTTTACACCCATCAGTTTGATTGCCTGGGCTACGCGCATTGGTTCCTCCAGATCATATTCGGTCGGCCGGCCCGTTGCCACAGCACAAAAGGTGCAACTTCGTGTACAGATATTACCCAAGATCATGAAGGTGGCAGTTCCTGCTCCCCAACATTCCCCCATGTTTGGGCAATTTCCACTTTCGCAGATCGTATGAAGCTTATGATCATCCACAAGCCTTCTTACTTTCGCATACTCAGGTCCTATAGGCAACTTCACCCGAAGCCAATCGGGTTTTCTTCTCTGTGTCTCTTCTTTGGATATTACGGGTAGTTCTATCATTAGCAATAGGCAGTTGACAATAGGCAATAGGCAAAGTCGTTTGTTAAATCTTTTGTTTGCTTACTTAGTGCCATACGTTTAACTAATATTCGTAATTGGCGAAACAAATTGCCTATTGCAATTTGCCTACTGCCTTCTTACAGATTTACTTACCAATAAGTCCCTTATACTGATCAGCTGACAGCAAGCCGGCTGTAGAGCCTTTCACTTCAACTTTAACCATCCAGCCATCACCATAAGGGTCGGCATTTACTTTTTCAGGGCTAGCATCTAAAATCGAGTTCACTTCCAGGACCTTTCCGGTTACAGGCATAAATAAATCAGAAACAGTTTTCACGGCCTCAACAGTTCCAAAAACCTGATGTTCATTTATTTCTTTGCCAACGGTGCTTATATCAATATAAACAATGTCGCCAAGTTCACCTTGCGCGAAATCAGTAATACCTATGGTAGCAGTTGTGCCATCAATTTTGATCCACTCGTGATCTTTGGTGTATAGAAGTTCTTTGGGGATGTTCATAAATAGTTGATTAAATGATTAGGGTTCAAAAATACGGGGAAAATCCGGATTCTTGATGCAGGATACTTGATGCTGGAAAATTGCTTTGAAGGTGTATTCATTAGCTAGTAGCCAGAAGCTAAAAGCTAGTGGCTTGGAATTTATTGTGCCAGATTAAACTGGATTTTTGTGCCAAACCGCGTAGTTGACCTTTTGTATGAGTTGGTTACAAGAGGTTCATTAACATTGCGTTCAAAATATAGTTGGACATTAAGCTTTTGATTAACAACATAGCTGATGTTGGGACGAAGTTGAAAATTGATGTTGCCATTGGTGACCGTGTTAACTTCTTCGATCTTGCGTTGAATAGTTCGATTATTGGTCACACTCATATTCATTCTAAAGGTCACATCATTTTTTAAAGTGATAACGCGGCCTTGATCTTTAATGGGAAGCTTTAAATTGTTCTTGGTATAACCCACTTCAAATGACCAGTCTTTACCGATCAATTCAGTGACTTGCGCATTTGAAATATTCAGCGACAGGTCTCTTTTTGTTTTGTAATCAAAGCGCATCGTTAGTTTGTTTTTTGTTCGGATATTCACACCAATAAGTGGAGCAAATTGTTCTGAAATCATCACCTGACTGACTATATAAACTGGTATTAATTGGCCTTGCTTATTAGACTTAGAAGCAAACACGCCATTGTTGTAATCCTCCAGGGGAACATTGATGCCCACATCGGTGTACTCAAGAGAGTTACTAAAATTGGTAACGCCATACGATGAGCTATAAGCATGATTTAGAGTGATGGATTGAAAAATATCTTTGAAGGCCTCAATTTTATTTAATCCAGAGTAGTCTACCCGCCAGTTAGGAATTGGAATGTTGGGGAAGGGAGACAGGTTTACCTTGTCCGCACTAGTGCCGGAGTAGGCTGCAATGAATGCGGGTATCAAAACATCTTGCGATTGCGATTCATACCCTGAACCGGCAGCTTCCGTAAATCGATTTTGGATGGCAGAAATATTTTTTTCGAATTCATGAAAAACGGTAGAGTTTGTACTCGTGTTATTTTTAAATGCTGTGTTGATCGTTAAAATAGATACTTTGTAACTACCAGTCTGGCTTGGGCTTAATGATTGGTATGCATTACTATCAAGATCATATCGATAGATTTCCGAGAATGAGCTGGTGGATGTTTTCTTTACATCCAGTTGTATTTTGAAATCAGTTGTGGGCTCAACACTGGCCTTCACGCTTATATCTTTTGTTTCGAGTTGACTGAAAGGAGTTGTTAGTTTTGGGCTCTTACTTAACCAGTCATTGTCAGAGGCTTTGAATCGGATGTTAGGATCTTGTCCGCCTAAAATAAAATTCCACCCGGGTGCGGTTCCGGACTTATCGTTTCCAAACAGGTAAGGCGTTGGAGTAAAGCCCGGCAAAATAGTACCTCGACTCAGGTTATAGTTCCCGCTGATATTTCGAAGAGACATGATCAAACGCATAATTCCCTTAAGCGCAAAAAGATCTCGTGGAGTTTTTACTGTATCAGGCTTTACCTGAGCTTGCTTTGCTTTTTCTACCGGGGTCAACTTTCGTTTGGGTGTGTTTATATCTTTCAAAAATTTAACCTTGTTATAGAGCTTTACAAAATCAACACGACCAGTAAGGGCTTGCTCCTGGGTGTTTTGAATAATATTACCCAGCTTAAGGCTGTCAATTTGATTAAGTGGCCCTGCTCTCCATGAGTATCCAACATTGTAGCGATAATCGGCACCCAGCCAGTTTGTGATTGGAAGTTTATCAAGCGGCACTGTATAATTTGCGGAAATAGTCTGTTCAAAATTTTTGGGCCTACCGAAGTCTTTTAAATTATCTTTCACTATCTTAATTGAATCCTCATTGTCCAAATCACCATCGGGCTCATCAATGATCGCATTCATTCGTGCGTTGTAATCGAGTGTCAATGATTTGGCCAGGCTCCACTTGGCGTTATAGTAGCGGTTGAAGACAAAGAACTTTTGATAGTTGGGTTGAGCACCCGCCAGGTCTTTCACATTGTTTCGATAGACAAGCTTGCTAAATGCCCGATCTAATTCACCACGTATGGAAATATTGGTGGGCATAGGATTAAAATTAAAGTCCTTGATAAGCTGCAAAAATGGTGACGATAAGAGTTTGGATTCCTTGAAGGGTTCAAACCCCTTAAACTTAGGGCTATACTGCCAGGCGACAGCGCCTTTGATACTTCGCCTTGTATTCTCTATCAGGTTAAAGTTAGTTTGCGTGGCTTCGCTATAGGCATAGGTGAAGGCAAAGTTTTCGATATCGTAAATATGATTGACAGCATCCTTTTTTACTTTCACTTTGCGCACGTTCGTAAAATTCAAACTGCGTCTCTCTGCTTTATCCTGAATCAATTTCTGATAGTCCTCCCTTTCCTGATCGGTACTAAAAGATTTGAAAGCGGCCTCGAGCCGCAGGTCCGGATTGGCTGGATCATAGTTGGGATTGATCGTGGTTGTCTCATAACTGGCAAACATCGGAATCTTTAACCCTAAACTCTTTGGTAAAAGTTTGTCAAGGTTGAGGTTTGACGAAATATCATAGATAGTAGTTTCTCCGCGTGCTCTTTCTGAGATTTTAGATTGAACTCCTCCATATCCAAACGTGATATGCTTGAAGGACCCTGTCACAGTACCAAAGTCAGCTAGTTTGGCATTGAGTACGGCATTGACTGCCCACCCAGCCGTGCGGTCAAATTCTGTAAGTCGAAGTTCGTTGGCCCATAAACAAACATTTATTGATTTAGCATCATCACTTCTCGGATTGCGCACGCCAATCATCATTAGTTTAACCTGGCTTAGATCTGGCCTGCCAAAAATTCGTATCCCCTGATTCCCAATAATCCTGGGTCCTTCTTTCGGATAAAGCTCGCCTAATGAATAATTCTCCCTGTCACGCTGAGCTTTAAGGGCATAGAGTTCATTTAAATCCATGTCAATGCTATTCGCTTCAGGCCATATCAAAGCAGGATCGCGTCTCGTTCCATATCGTGTGATCTTGAGCGGAATTTCAATTTCGTAATAGTTCTGATCAAAGTCTGTTCCTAAGCGCATGAAGCCGACCAATTGATTGTCCAGAAGTTCTTCGTTGTCTTTCTGAGTTCCGCCATGCGCATGCAAAAACATTTTGATTCGTCCGTAATTGAAAAAATCCATGGTAACATTTTTGAAAATAGATCGGCCATCTCCATCCGGCAAGTCGGTCACACACAGTTGAACTGCTTGTTCGTTGAGCCTTCGTTGCTGAACAGATGTATTGTCGCGATCGCGTTTCAGAGGTTCAACATAGGCAGGTTTTTCCGGACTACCTTGTCCATTCTCTTCAACGTTTACCGTAGACACTGAAAAATTATCAAGGTTGGGTTCCAGGACTTCACCAAATTTTGACTCTTCCAGATTGCCCGTGTATCTTCTCCAACGGTTGCCAACAAACCTGAAATTGGCGAGCCTCATTACAACAGGTTGAGAAAAGCCCGTAAGGTACATGCGGGCATAGCGGATGGATTTGAATCCGGTAATATCACCCACTTTCTCATCAAATTGACGCACGGGTATTCTGAATAAGTACCAACTTACGTTATCACCATTAATAACATTTGTAATTTTGTCGACTACATATTTTTTTCCTACTTCCAGGTTATTTGGCTTCAGGTCAAAGTTGTAGGCATAATATTCTTCCAGATCGCTTAGGGTATTATCCGCATTTAAGTCCTCATTTTCTGGTATAGTAGATCCTTGTGCTGGTTCGTTTGAAGTTATGATAGGAGAGTTTTTCTCCTGGCCATTGTAGCTTTTGTAGCGCTCCAGAATTTTAGCATCGGTATCATCATAAGCTGTATTAAACGGACTTAAAAAATCATCAGCCGAAGGGTCTAATTTAACTATGGGAGCAGCGGCAGGCGTTACCTCTTCTAGAAAATCATTGAAATAATCATTTTCTTTTGCTGTGCCTAAGCCATCAAGTCCCACATCCTGGTTAGCACGTGAGTCGGGGCTATTATCAAATGCGTTGTTCAAATATTGTTGCGTTGTTACATACCCCCAGGGATTAGCAGTTGCACCATTTCCTGCAAGGTTTCCATCAGTAGGAAGTCCATTTTCAAAAGCATGTTTTCCGTCACGCATTAAATCTTCAGACAAGCTTCCTAAATGGAATACAACCTTGCCACCTGTAGTATTTGGCCGAGCCTCTCCACTGCCATCATCAATTATTCCGTTTGCCGAATTGATGAAAGGATCCATCAGCCAAAATTCGACATATTCAATATTGGATTTGTCCCAATCCACTTCATTGCGGATGGCCGTTGTGATTCCACCCCAATTCGTAGTTGGGTTTTTCAAGGTGCCATCTGCATTGAGATCCGGATTGTAGTTGTAAGGTCCTCGTTCCTGTGGATAGTAGGCAATATCAAAAATCTGTTCATAAAAATTTCCTATGTATAAATCCCGGTAAGGAAAAATCTCTTGAGGTGGTATCGCCCGAACATAATGATTTTCAAGATCTTTATCGGTGATGTTGGGAGGTTTATAACTATTGCCTGTGCCCGAGCGGTAAAACTGATTGTCAACCTGGTACCAGGCCATTTTAGCTCGCTTATAACCCGCGGCCACATCATCAATAGCACCATTGGCAAGATCAAACCGATTGTCATCTGTCTTAGGTACAGTAGAAAGTTTCCAACCTACGGGACTCAATAAGCTATAAGGCGTGGCCGAATTTTCAAAATCATCAATGAAAGATGTGCCTTCACCCGATACAATGTTTGACGTACCGGGAAGTAGTTGTGCCCATTCGGCATTTAGGTTAACGGTCGAGACTTCTTTGGTTTGCAAAAAAGGAAGAGCATCAACTATTTTTGTCAGGATGCGGGAATCTTTTTTCAGATTTACATCCAGGCCGTACTGCAAGTTGCGCGCTGGCTCGTTGCCAATTAAGTTACGACTGATCAGTGGTCGTTCATTATAGTAAAGAAGTGTTGAGCCTAAATTAATATCATCGTTTAGTTTATAATCCAGTCGTGTTCCAATTAACGACCTGGTTTGAAAAGCAAACGGATCTTGCTGTTCATATGTAATGCTTATATTTTTGCCTGAACTAAGGATTCCTTCGTTCAGAATAGTGACCTTTCCAAAAGTGTAATCTACTGTATAGTCTGTGCCTTCACGCAAGGGACTACCACCGGCAAAGACTTTCACCGAACCTTGAGCAATGTTAAATCCCTGTATGATGATGTCTTTTCCCGATCCTGCCTTAAACGAACCCACGAAATAAAATTTATTTTTAGTAGCCACCAGCTCTGCTTCAGCCTTGGTGGTGTGGTAAAGCGTGTCGTACACATATTTTTGAGTTAGGTAGTCACGTGTGGTGGGGTTCGTTTCTTTATTAAAGAGGTTTCGCAGCGCAGTATTAAAAGGCTCGAGGTATGGCAAAATAATGAGCCCTGTTTCGGTTTGCACGGTGATTCTATCAACAAAGTCAAAGTTACCATCAGGTTGCGGGTCATTGTAAGGATTGAGTTTATCCAAACCCATTACCTCAATCAACTGTTTGGTGCGCGCTACATCGCCCTCTTGTAATTGCGGATTGTCAATACCCGTACGATCATCGCGGTAGATCACGCGAAGTTGGAAATTTTCTCGTGTAAGTTGTGTTACATTTAAACTGTAGATATTTTTCATCATCAGGTTCCAGGTGGGCAATATCTTTCCAGTGGGATCCTTAATGCTGATTTTTCTCGGCCTGAGCAATTTTAAGAAAACCACCTCTTGGTCCTCCTTATTAGAGTAGTCTTCTGTCAACTCACCCACTTTATATATTCGACCATTATATGTGTATTCAAATGCCACAGCCAGGGCTTCATCATTTTGAAGTTTCCGTTGAAGTGTGATGTAGCCAAGTTCCTTGTGAAAAGTAAATTCAGTAGAAGAAAGTTTTCTTGCGCTGGTGATTTTTTCAAAGTCAGTGCCATTGACAAACGGTTTCCCTGGAAAGAGATTTTCAAGCTCCTGATTGATTCCTTCCGATTCTCCAGGAATGTTACTTACTAATTCAAAAAGATTGTTGGCGTCATTGCTGGTGGGTGATCCGTCTGGTACATTAATTTCGTAGTAGGATTTCCGATAGGCTTTATCGGATTCGCCAAGATCCATAAGGCCAACTACATCACGCTGCGTTTGTGTATCATTCTGACGATTCAACAAATAAATTTCAATGCGTGTGATATTAATGCCTGATGTAATCTGAGGAAGCGTGCCGAGCCAGTCTTCAAAATTATCACGAAAGAACTGTCCCAAAAAAAAATGCCGGTTCTCATCATAATTGGAGCCTACAATTTCAAAAGGCCGTCCCTGCGCAGTACCACTTGTGTTACCCTGGATTTCAATACTTGATTGTTTGCCTCGTTGAGTAGTAGCAATGGTGGTCACAAACATTTTGCCAAACTGCATTTGAGCTTTAACACCAAATAAATTTTGCGATCCGGTAATCAAACTATTGTTAAGCGGAAGGCTCACGTTACCCAACTCCAGTTTTTTCAATACGTCTTCTTTGAAGCCAGTATACTCCACTTTCATACTATTCTGAAAGTCGAAGGAGTTGTTGTTATCAAAATTGGTAGCCACTTTTAGTTTCTCACCTATTTTTCCGACAACGCTCAGATTGATCTGTTGGTCAAATTCAAAGCCACCATTTTTTTGCTGACGTATGGGGATAGCTGGATTTTCGATTTTTTGCCAGGAGCCACCAAAATCCAATGTCACAAAACCACGAGGAATAAGTTCCACATAACTTCCCCCAAAAATGCGGTCAAGAGCTGGGCTTACGTAGATTTTGGGTAACAAATTTCGGCCGCTTATTGCACTTTCACCGTCTAATGCTTTGCTGCGCCCTTGCCAATAATCTTTAAGAATTCTACGCTCCTGCTGACGGCTAAACTCTTCAAAACTCATTGACGATGTGGGCCTGAAATTCACGTTGCCAATTTTTTCATAAATAGTATAGTTCATGCCCGAATCGATCTGCACATCAAGGCTTAAACTCTTAGGGTCTTTTAAAAAGAGCGGGGAGTAGGTGGTGGTATTTGAGAAGGGATCACCATACCGATCGATTGGCTGAAAGGAAGGCAAATAGGGATTTATGATTTTACTTCGAATGGTATCAATGCGCGTGGTGTCTTGCCGTTGGGCAAGCACAGTAGCACAGCCAAGGCATGTTACTATAAACATGCTCAGTCCAGTGACGAACCGTTGCTTCCATTGTATCGGGATCAATCGTATCTCAGGCGTTTTTAAGTGACTGTTTTACCAGCTCTTCTAAACTAATGGTATTTCCTGTTTTTTTTAGGACCATGTCAATGCTTTTCTCGGCTACCGTTTTGCTGATGCCAAGAGTCATTAACGCTCCTAACGCTTCCTGGCGCATAGTATTGTGGCCAAAACCAGGAATTCCAGGGATTTCTTCTGCTCCTTTTTTTAATTTATCCTTTAGTTCAAGAATTAACCTCAGGGCTGTTTTTCCACCTATGCCCTTTACTCCTTGCAAGGTGGCTGCATCTTCATGTATTATGGCATTTTTCAACTCTACGGTAGTCAAATAAGAGAGTACAACCATTGCTGTATTGGGTCCAACACCATTTACCGAAATCAGGTTTTGGAACATATTTTTCTCCGCATCAGAAGAAAATCCATACAAAATCTGGGCGTCTTCGCGCACATGCATGTAGGTGGATAGTTTAATAGCCTCCTTGTCTTTTATTTCCGAAAAAGTATTCAACGAAATGCTTACATGATACCCGACACCATTCACATCAATGATGACAAAAGTAGGTTCTTTGTGGGCCAGCTTTCCATTCAGGTAGGCAATCATAGTCAGGACTTGGGACTTAAGGCTTGGGTCATAGGACTTAGGACGTGGAATTTTCTTTCACATCTCCGAGGGAGTTGATTTAACTGTTTATCATTTTGCCAATGATTTCAATTTCTGAAATGAATTTATTGAATTGAGCTTCTGAAATTAGTTCTCGGCTATAAGCCTTTACCGGCCAGGTCTTGGTTTTGAAAAGAGAACCTCTTGAATAATGAGTGAAGTTTTTTATTTCTTTAAAATGATATCGACCTAAACTTTCTGAAAGATTGGCAGCAATGGAGTCGCATGCTCTTACCAATTGCTTGCCGATAGTGTCCTTCTGAAAAGAATTCCAACCATCCACAAGATTCCAGGTTTCTCCACCTAAACTCATTGCAAAGCCGTATACTTTAAAATCCTCTAAGGAATGTATCATGATTCGCCTAATGCCTAAGTCCCAACGCCCAAGTACTAAAGATGTTCATTCTTTTCCTGCAACTGTGCATCCACTACAGCGATAGCTGCCATATTTACAATTTCTCGAATAGAACTGCCAAGTTGTAAAATATGTACCGGTTTTTTCATCCCTAGAAGAATTGGTCCAATAGTTTCAGCTCCGCCAATTTCCATCAATAATTTATATGCGATGTTGCCTGATGCAAGATTGGGAAAAATGAGTGTATTAGCTCCTTCTTTAGCTAAAGAACTAAATGGATAATTTTCATTTTGCAAATCTGTGTTCAGTGCAACATTTGCCTGAATGTCACCTTCAATAATTAGATCGGGATATCTTTCTTTTGCCAGTCTGACAGCTTCTCTGGTTTTGTCTGGTATTTCTCCTTTACTTGATCCAAAGTTGGAGTAGGACAACATTGCCACACGCGGCTCATAGTCAAAGAACTTTACACCACGCTTGGCTAGACCAATAATTCCAACCAACTCTTCAGCTGTGGGATCAACATTTACAGTACAATCTGCAAAAAAGAAGTTTCCTTTTTTATTCATGATGATGTACATTCCCGCCACCCGTTTCACACCAGGGGCCATTCCAATGATTTGAAGGGATGGTAAAATGGTTTTAGGATAATCTTTTGTGAGGCCGGACACTAACGCATCAGCCTCACCAAACTCAACCATCATCGCCCCAAATCCATTGCGATCTCTCATCACTCGATTGGCATCATACATCGTTGCACCTTTGCGCTGACGTTTTTCATAATAGTGTTGAGCGTATTTTTCAGTTAAGGCTTTTTCTTCGCGAGGATCTACTATAATACAGTCGCCTAATTCAAGACTATATTCTTTGATCAATAGTTCAATTTCAGATCGCTTACCCAATAAAATTGGTTTTGCTATACCTTCATCTTGTAAGACCTGTGCGGCTTTCAGGATTTTATGATTGTCTGCCTCCGCAAAGACGACACGCTTAGGATTTTTCTTAGCAAGATCGATTATTCGTGTGGTGAGCTTATCATCGATACCAATCCTCTTTAATAGATCCTGATGATATTTCGTCCAATCACGTATTGGATTTGTAGCCATTCCTGAATCCATAGCTGCCTTAGCCACGGCAGGAGAGATAGTAGTAATCAGCCGCGGATCCAGAGGCTTTGGAATTAGGTATTGCCTACCGAACTGTATCTTGGTGTCACCGTATGCTTTAATAACCATTTCAGGTACAGGCTCCTTTGCAAGAATTGACAATGCTTTAACGGCAGCAAGCTTCATGGCTTCATTTATTTCTGTGGCGCGAACATCCAGAGCACCACGGAAAATGTAAGGAAAGCCAAGAACGTTGTTTACCTGGTTAGGATGATCAGAGCGTCCCGTTGCCATGATCAAATCGGGACGCGTTTTCATGGCAACGTCATAAGCAATCTCCGGATTTGGATTGGCTAATGCAAAAACAATCGGATCGTTGGCCATATTGAGAATATCTTGAGGAGTAAGAATATCCGCTTTTGACAAGCCAATGAAAACATCCGCTCCTTTGATGGCTTGCTGCAACGTAAGTACATCACGGGCGGTAGCAAATTCGGCTTTGATGGGATCAAGTTGATCACGGTCTATCCGAATGACTCCCTTGCTATCGCACATAATGAGATTTTCGCGCGTTAAACCAAGTGAAAAATATAATCGAGTACAGGAGACTGCGGCAGCTCCTGCGCCATTGACGACCAGAACGACTTCATCAATTTTTTTACCTATAATCTCCAACGCGTTTAGTAGTGCTGCACTTGAAATAATGGCCGTTCCGTGTTGATCATCGTGCATGATAGGGATGTTCATCTTTTCACGAAGCTCGGTTTCAATTTTGAAACACTCTGGGGCCTTGATGTCTTCCAGGTTGATCCCTCCAAAGGTGGGTTCAAGTGATTTAACAATTTTAATAAATGCATCTGGATCTTCTTCATCAATCTCAATATCAAAGACATCAATACCTGCGAACTTTTTGAAAAGAACGCCTTTGCCTTCCATCACAGGTTTTGACGCCTCCGGGCCAATATTTCCAAGGCCTAACACAGCGGTGCCATTTGAAATTACTGCTACCAGATTTCCTTTGGCTGTATATTTATAAACATCCTCCTTGTTGGCTGCAATTTCTTTGCAGGGCTCAGCAACTCCAGGTGAATAAGCCAGTGCCAAGTCAAGTTGAGTGCTTAGTGCTTTCGTAGGCACTACCTCAATTTTTCCTGGTTGTCCTTGCATATGATAGTCAAGGGCATCCTGCTTGCGGATTTTTATAGCCATATTTTCATATTTTTATTGCAGAGAGCAATTTACAATTAAATGTCAATTCGCGGAGAAATTCAATAGCCTTGATATCAGGATTTTGATCACCTTCCAGAGCTTTTAACTACCTAACTACAGAAGGTGATAATTGATCGCTTGTTTTAAATGTATATAAAATAGTTTCTAACTCTCGTATTATCTCGCGTTGACTTCGTTTTGGACTAAAGGTAAAACCCTCCAGATAATATAAATAACCGGTTGCTTCATCGACCAAAGCATAACTGACAAAAGGACCGCCCATTGAAAAGTTATTGGCACGCCAGAGCCCGCGGGTTTCAACCGCAAAATGGTTGTTAAAATTTACCTGGCGACATTCTATTGGAACAAAAGGTATGGTTGTTTCGGTAATTAAATAAGAATCCGGCACATCAGGATCTTCAAATAAATATTTTTTGCAAACTTCATCTCTAAAACGGATGAGACTATCCCTGGTGAATTGTTCGGGTGAGAAATATTTTTTGCGAGCGATAAAGATGTCTTTATCATCTCTTGGGTTAATCTGGCGTACCCACAGGAAGTCCTTTTCATTCATCACTAGTTTATACCCAAATGGTACTTGAAGTTCAGCCTGCATATTTTTTCGTATCCAATCTCGTACACCCTTTTGTTGGTTTGATTTGAGCAACGATGCAGATAGACGCTCTCGCTCATTCTTATCGAAATGGTCAATCAGTTGCTGGCTATTTTTTTGAACGTTTTTGATCAACTCTCTTTCGGTATTTCCATAGAGATACATTACATCTTGTCCTTTAGCAAAGACATTTTTGGATGTACTAACAAACAGGTTAGGGTCAGATTTTATTTTTTGAATAAACTCTTCAGTAAAATTTTTTTTAATAATTCCTGCACCATAGGAACGTTGGTCGAGTGTGGTGGCAAAGATTAAATTTCTTCTTTGTTTTAAAAGAAAATTTAGTTTCCGTGAATCAATCCAATGCATGTTATAAATATTTTCGGTCCTGGGAAGGCCCCTCATCTCAGCATTAAAGATGGAATCCAACAGATTCCCAAGCGGGCCTTTCCATTGAAGCGAGTCCATTACCAAATACATGTCTCCGGATACTCCTGTTGCGGGTGGTAGGTTTTCACCCTTATTACCAGAACATGAAACAACTAATAAACTGATATAGATAATCGGAAGAAATTTCATAAAGTAATGATAGATAGTTATAGACAATAAGTCAAGAAACCTGAGAAGGTCACATCAATGAAGTGAGATTTCTCGAATTTTAGGGGAATTGCCGAAATGAACTACCCAACTATAAGCTTCTGACCAGGTTGCAGCTTATTTGTTTTCAGATTATTAAGGCTTTTGATTTTTTCAATGGTGAGCCCTTGAAATTTTTTGGAAATTTCCCAAAGTGAATCACCCGGCTGTACAGTATAAACTTTATTTTGAGTAGCACTAGTAACTTCTGTAGTAGCCTTAGGTATTTTAGCTACAGGGCCTGTCGTTGAAGGTACTACCCAAATGTTTAATTTCTGACCAGGATGAATGATATTGTTTCGTAAATTATTCCAACCTTTAATATCATCCACACGCACGTGGTGAAGCTGTGCAATTAATCCGATTACATCGCCTGATTTGACAGAATAACCTACTAATTCCCTTCCGTAAGTACTTCCTGTTGCTTTTTTTGCAAGTTTTTCTAACTCTATTCGCCCTACTTTCGAAGCTGAATCCAGTATTGAAAGCCTGTTTATTTCCAGATTTGATTTGGAATGAACTGGAATTTTCAAGATATGGGTTTTTCCTGTTTCCGGCAGAGCATTACGTTGAACTGAAGGATTTAATTTTTGTAAATCTTCCAGGCACGTACCAGTTAAGTTTGCAAACGTTTCGAAGTGAAGGAATTTTTTTATCCGTAATGTATCATGGGGAATTACTTCCTCAGATGCTGTCTCCATGATATTATGCTCAACGGCATAGTTCATTGCATAGACAATGGCTATATATTGCGGTACATAAGCCCTTGTTTCGCGTGGCAGAAAGCGATACACTTCCCAAAAGGATTTTTTATAACCACTTCTGCGTATGGCTTTGCGAACGGTACCTGGTCCTGAATTATAAGCCGCCAGTGCGAGCTCCCAATCGTGAAAGATAGAATAGAGTTGGGACAAGTATTTGCAGGCGGCTTCAGTTGATTTCTCAGGATCCATTCGATCGTCTAAATACCAGTCATGCTTCAGGTTAAAATACTTACCAGTCCCTGCCATAAACTGCCAGAGACCAACTGCTCTTGCCCGGGAGGCCGCCTTTGGATTTAAACCAGATTCAATAACAGCAAGATATTTTAACTCATCTGGCAAATTATATTTCTCAAAGTATTTTTCGAATAGAGGAAAGAATAAATCTTTTCTGCGAATAACCATTCGTGTGTATTCGCGATCTTTAACTACAAAGTAGGTAATGAAAGCATGGGTCTTATCATTATACCTCAACGGCACTGTTTGTTGAAGACAACTAAGTCGATCAGCAATCAATTCCGGGGTCTCATCAGCAGGGATATATTCCAGATATCCAGAAGGAACAAAAGTTACTAACGGCTTGAGTGTATCATATGGATTTTCGATTTCCAGATTAGCTTGAAGTACAGCAAGAGTATCAATTTCTAATCCCTGTGCGGAAGAATGGTGAGCCCAAGCCCATAGTACTAAACAGAAAACCAATCTTTTCATAGACTATCGCTATTTAATCAGTGCGAGACTGATGATTCCAATTTCGTCAAAAGATGTGAAAATTGTAAGAGTTTCGATTCTTCGAAATCATTCGTGATCACCTGTAATCCAATAGGCAGCCCATTATCATCTGTTCCACAAGGAACGGAAATACCTGGCACACCCACAACATTAGCCTGAACGGAAAATAAATCCGCCAAGTACATTTCCACTGGGTTATCGGTATGTTCACCCAACTTAAAGGCAGTAGTTGGCGCGGTGGGCATCAATATAAAATCATATTCCTCCAATAGACTTTTTGTTTTATCACGGATAATCCTCCTAACTTTTTGTGCTTTATTGTAATACGCGTCATAATAGCGGGCACTTAGTACAAAAGTGCCAAGTAGAATTCTGCGTTGCACTTCTTTGCCAAATGCCTCTGATCGTGTTTTCTTATAGAGTGACTGAATATCTTGGGTATTGGAACTTCGGTAACCAAAACGCACGCCATCGTATCGTGATAAATTAGAACTGGCCTCTGCTGTTGTCAATACATAATACGTTGGAAGAATATAATCCATCAAAGGAAATTCAATGGATTCAACAGTATGACCATCTGATTTCAAAGCCATGATTTTCTCGGTGATGTTTTCTCTAATTTCTCGTTGCAATGCTGGTGAGTCGATCTCTTTAATATACGCAATCTTATATTTTTTCTTTGCCGAGGATGCCACCTCGTGTGAATAAGAGGGAACTACTTTTCGCGAAACGCTGCTGTCGTACTCATCAGCCCCGGCTATTACTTCCAACACCAAAGCAATGTCCTCAATGCTTTTAGAGAAAATACCGATGCAATCAAAAGAGGAGGCAAATGCAATTAATCCATATCGCGAGATACGCGAGTAAGTTGGCTTCAATCCTATAATGCCACAAAAGGCTGCCGGCTGTCTAACTGAGCCACCTGTATCTGATCCTAGTGAAACCTGACACATATTGGCCATAACCGCCACTGCTGATCCACCGGACGACCCACCAGGCACGCGTTCCGTGTTGATCTCATTTAATACTGGCCCAAAGGCAGAGTTTTCATTGGATGAACCCATGGCAAACTCATCACAGTTTTGCCTTCCAATAATGATGGCGTCTTCATCTAGCAATCGTTGGACTGCCGTTCCGTTGAATTGTGAGATAAAGCCATCAAGAATTTTACTGCTGGCCTGCATCGGATGGTCTTTGTAACACAACACATCTTTCAGCCCCACAACCAGACCCGCCAGTTTGCCGGCCGTTCCATTTTTGATTTTTTGATCTATTTCTGCAGCACGTTTGAGAGCTTCCTCCCCATATACGCTTAAAAAAACATTAAGGTGTTTTTTTTTTTGGATATGAGTGAGGTGAAAGTTAACGCGCTCTACACAGGAGATAATTCCGCGATGAAGATCGTATTGGATGTCCTGAAAACTCGAGTACGTCTTCGACACTTATTTCACGTCATCAATCTTGGGGACTTCCTTGCCTGCATCGTCCACTTCTTTTTTAACATCTTTTACTGCATCCTTAAATTCGCGGATACCTTTTCCAAGCCCTTTTGCAAATTCAGGTATTTTCTTTGCGCCAAAGAAAATAAGTACAAATAGTCCAATGATCACCCACTCGCCCATACCGGGCATTCCAAACAAAAGTATTGCGTTCATAGCATTAAGAAATTAGGAGGTAAAGATAAGAATTAATATTCAAATAAAATGACGAAAGTTAACCGTTAAGGTTCAAAATAAGCAGTTATGGGCAATTTCGACCTTTAATATGCATATACTCCATGCTCAATTTTTAAGCCACGCTTGTGGATCCAACGCAACGGTACTTTTGCGAATTTGAAAACGCAATTCAGAAATGCCATCGCTATTGATGGAGACCTTTCCAATTTCCTGATTAGTGGTAACTTTTTGACCTTGCTTTACAAAAACTTCTTTTAGGCCAGAATAAACCGTAAAATATCCTCCATGACTGATGATTACAGAACTGCCGATAGCAGGAATGAAGGCTACATATCTCACTTCGCCCTGAAAGATGGACTTAACTTTTTCAGCTTGCTTGGTTTGGATGTTGATTCCATCATTTTGCAATTCAATCCCTTTTAAAACCGGATGATTTTGACGTCCGAATCGTTGAGACACAAATCCCGATGTTGGCCAAGGGAACTTTGATTTATTTTCTTCGAATGAAGAAGATAACGCTACGGAGGCCTCAATAGCTTTGGCAGCAGTGGCCGCATTGGCCGTTCGTTTTTCTTTTGCTTCTCTGGCTTCCCGTGCGGCACGCTCCAGTTCTTCTTTGATAATGTCATTGATCATCTTATCGAGTTGAGCTACTGCTTTTTTGGTTTCTTCCAAATCCTTTTTCAAACGTTTTTCTTCTTTTTCCAGTGAACGCACTACAGTCTTTTGTTTTTTCTTTAGGTTGGCGAGGTTATCATTTTCAGTGACTTCTTCATTCAGTAGAGTATTCTTTTGTTCTTTAATAATTTCAGTTTGCCGTACCTGGCTGCTCAAAAGATTTTGCACACGGCCAATAACCTCAGCTTGTTCTTGCCTTACATCTCCGTACTGCTCCATATATTTGAGTCGCATAAGCATTTGATCAAAAGATTCAGCAGAAAAAAGAAATGTAAGTTTCGTTATTTTGCCGCTTGCCTTTTGAGCTGAAAACAGCATTGCCGCATATTCTTCTTTTAATTTAGCGAGGTCTTTTTGCAAAGCAGAAATGATATCATTATTTTCATTGATATCATCTTCAAGTAAAGCGATCTCACCTTTAATAGAAGAAATTAAATTTTCCTGGTCGCGAATGCGTTGGTTAAGCGCTGTCAGTTCGCCTAGTGAATTCTTTTTTTGTCTGGCTGTTTCCGAAAGAATTTTTTCAGTCTCTTTTACCTTCTCTAAATTCTTTTGTTTTTCTTTTTGAAGTTGATTCTTGTTCTTTTGTGCAAAACAAGCACCAGACATTAGCAAAAGAAAGATCAGGAATCTGAGAAATATGCGCTTATCTGCGATCATACTTCCTCGGAATATTGAAGGGGAATCTCAATTCACGATCGCCAACCTCTGCTTTGGTGTATTCAAAAGTAATCGTATTGTTTAAAACTCCAGCCGCAGTTTTATAGAACAAGCTAATCACACCATTAAATGGAAAAATCTTTGGACCAACTTCCTGAAAATTGGTATAATTAACGGTAAGTGAATTGTTCGTATCCGATTCAATCATTTCTACCTTTTCCAGTTTTGTGCTGGCCGCATTGATATAATTCGTAATGGTGACAGTACCTCTTGTCTGTTTCAATAAATTGAAACTTGTTTCTTGCACTATTTTGTCTGCTTCTATTCGTGGAACAATCAAGTTTCCCAAGAAAGCAGCCTGTACAACATCGTAATCTATTTTGAATTTGAATCGTTCTGATAATTCCTTGTAGTCGAATACATAATACTCTTTATCTACAGTACTCACGATGACAATGGAGTCTTTATTAATCAACGCCTTTCCGCCCTGCACTCCTACCACCGAGAAAGTCATCCATATAATGCTGTCTTTACGTACTCGTATCGTTGACTTTACGTCACGCACTTTTTTATCATCTCTGAAATTAATACGTGCTTTTCCATGGAAGTATTCAAAATCAATTTCTTCGATGCTAAGTTTTTTTGGCTCCACACTTAAAAGCGGTACTGCTTTTTTGGTACAAGCCTGAAGCGCGAAAGCTAGCAGGAATAAATAGAGTAAAGCTTTTCGTGGCATAGTAATCTAACTCTTGGTAGAGGTGCGGTTGGGAGTTAACTCTTAGCGTTTGGTCAAAAATAAGGAATACCGTTCGATGTACGAATTAACAGGTCTGTAAAATTTCATTCGAAGGTATCTTGATTTAAGGACCTTATTGTAGAAGGTTCGTGATTGTGTTTGGTGGTTAGTACAGTCTTTTATTGGCAATCTTCTTATCGATTAGTTCATTTCCAAGATCTAAAGATTTGGCTTTTTGCCACTGCGTTACCGCCTCCTCAATGTTTCCCAATTGAAATAGAATATCACCGTAATGCTCATAATGTGTCGCACTCACATTTCCGACCTCAAAGGCTTTTTCTATGTATTTTCTTGCTTCTTTGTACTTTTCCCGCATAAATAATACCCACGCATGTGTATCCAGATAAGCAGTATTTTTCGGATTGTTCTTTACTAATTGAGAAGACATCTTTTCTGCTTTTTCAAGGTTCTCTCTTCGCAGCGCCAGGTAATAACTGTAGTTATTCAAAACGAAATCATTGGCAGGATTAAAGGCCAATGATTCCTCATAGGCTTTATCAGATTTTTCATATTCTTTTAAGCCGTTGTAGGCATCCCCGAGTAAACTGTTGATTTCACTGACCAAACCGGGATTAGTAGCAGAAAGCTTTTTGGCTTGCTCCAATGATACTGTTGCTTCCCGATAATGTTTCTTGCGCATGTGCCCATAGCCATTGAAATAATTCATCATGGATTGATTCGGAAAGAGTTCAAGGCCCTGTTCAGAATGAAAAATCAGACTATCGAATAGATTTAACTGCGACTCCAGAAAAAGTAAATTCTGCCAGGTATCAAAATTGGTGGAGCCCAACTGAATTGCTTCCAAATATTCCTTATGTGCTTCAATTGTTTTTTCAAGAATCAGATACAAATCACCACCGATAATATGCACATTGGGTTCGTTGGGAGATGACATCTTGAGTATTTCATAAAGTTCTAACGCAAATCTTTTCGTCTCACTATCTTCGATCTTTTTTTCTTTTTGCTGGTGAAGTGCATTGCTATAGGTCCCCAACAGTAGGATTTTACTGCTCACATCAACGCTTGGATCCTTAAAAGTAAGGAGGATGAATTCACGTGCCTTTTGCTCTTGGCCGTTAGCCCGATAGAGTCCTGCCAGTAATACCTTCGCTCTACTGGCATCCGTATGGTCTTGAATAAATTTTTCGAGATACGTGATACCCCTGGCACCTTGATCATTTTGGGAAAGAGTTTCAGCAAATTCAAGCACGTAATTTTCTTCGTCAGGGAAGGCCATTATAAGTTTTTCACCTTCTTCAATCGCCTCTTCGATTTTACCTTGCTGCAGGAAGATCTTTTGTTTTTGAAAAGAAGAAATTTCATTTATGCCCAAACTATTCTCTGATCGGTTATAGACTTTTACCGCTTCATCCAGTTTGTTGTCATATTGGTAAATTGCGGCAAGTTCATAAAGGTATTCGTCTGTACCCGGAATTTCTTTCATCATCACCTCAAGGGCATTTTCGGCTTTCTCGAAATTATCCAGCCGGGAATAGATATTAGAAGCAAGTAGATAGAAGTACTTGTTTTTCTTTTCGAGCTTTAGGGCATTCTCTATGCTGATTGAAGCTCTAATAAAGTCATCTTGCTTGTTACCTTTAAAAAGGATCTCTGCAATCTTATAGTGAACGGTACCATTTTCCGGGTTTAGTTCGACTACTCGTTGAAAGTATAACAGGGCTTTGGTGTAATCCTCCAGAATAAAATACTTCTGACCTTCGGTAAAAAAATATTCCGCTTCGCGAAGACGTGCCTCTGAAAGTTTAAAATCACCTTGTTTCTTTGTTTTTTTCTCGCGCTGGGCAATAGATGGCAACGCGATTACCATCACCATCATCAATAGGAAACTGGATAAAACGTATTTTTTGAAAGTCACTGTGAGGAGCTGTAATCTCCGAGGCTTACATCTTCGGATTTGCCCTCAAAATTAACGAAATTTCCCAACAAGCTATTATTCAACATAGCAGCCTTCAGGGTACAATTTTTCTGAATAATCGAATTTGAAATCCTGGAATCCTTCACCAAGGTGTGCGCACCAATCGAAACATAAGGACCGATAATTGAGTTTTCAATGACTGCATCATCTCCAATGAAAACGGGTGGAAGAATTACCGAATTGATCAACTTCGCTTTGGCGGAGATTAGTGGTTGATCCTTTATGAATTCCAGGTACCGTTGGTTGGTTTGAATCACCACATCTTTGTTGCCGCAATCAAGCCACTCCCGTACTTGTCCTGGGATGAAGGTCGCGCCTTTCTTTTTCATGTTCTCTAGAGCTGTGGTGAATTGAAACTCTCCTTTTTCTTTGATGTTGTTGTAGATCAGGTATTGCATTTCTTCACGAATCACTTCACCTTTCTTAAAGAAGTAGATTCCAATAATGGCGAGATCTGAAACAAATGTGGAGGGTTTTTCAATTAATTCAATAATTTCACCCTGCTGGTTCAATTTCACAACTCCAAAGTGAGAAGGATTCTCAACCTTCTGCACCCAGATTATTCCATCTCTTGACAGGTCTAGTTTAAAATCGGCCTTGAAAAGTGTATCCGCGAAAGCAACAATTACTTTTCCTTCAAATAATTCTTTTGCGAAGAGTAAAGCGTGGGAAATGCCAAGCGCTTGTTCCTGATAATAGATTTTTCCTTCAGCGCCCACGGCAAGGGCAACTTCCTTTAAATCATCTTCCACCTGTTTGCCAAAGCTGGGATGAACAATAAAGCCAATGTACTTGATTTTCTCGGGACAGACTTTTGCAATATCTTCTACCAAACGATGGACCATAGGCTTACCTGCTATAGGAATCAGAGGTTTAGCAGTAGTGAGTGTATGAGGCCTTAGGCGTTTGCCCAGGCCCGCCATGGGAATAATAATGTTCATACTATTCAGCTAGTTATATACAAGTTGACCGGTTCAAGTTAAAGAGGAATCACCAAACAAAGAATAGGAATCATGTCTCTTCTTTCCATTTTCTTCTTTCTAGCAGGTAAACTATACCCATAAAAAGTAGAATGATCATACTATGAAAAGCAGTTGCAAATCCCTGGTTCGTCAATTCAATTTTATTGACAAAATGGACCAGAGATACCGTCACCATCAGGTAGACCGCACTGGGAATCATTTTGTAGGGAATAGGATAATACTTCTGACCGATCGCATAGCAGGCTACCGTCATACTAAAATAGCAGGCCAACGCTGCCCAGGCACTCCCCATGTACCCGAAGTACGGAATGAGAAAATAATTTGCAGCAATGGTAATACTGGCGCCACCAACGGTGATCCATGTGCCATAATATGTTTTATCCATTAGTTTAAACCAAACACTAAAATTGTAATACACACCAAGGAATAGATAAGCGACTAATAAAATAGGCACAACGGGTAACCCAATCCAAAAGTCCTCACCGATAAGGTTTTTTAGAATGTCGAGATTAATGCTAATGCCAAGGAGAACAAGGCAGCAAGTGATCACAAAGTAGTGGTTTATTTTCGCGAACAGCTTGGGTGAATTTTTATCCAAAGCATTGGAAAAAAAGAAAGGTTCAGCAGCATAGCGGAAAGCTTGTATCCCCAGGTTCATCAGTACAGCGAACTTATAGCAGGCTCCAAATACCCCAAGTGCATCCTTTTTAGTCAGTGAGTTGTAAAAATTATCTGGCAGCCACCAGTCCAGTGTGATTCTTGAAAACATTTCGTTGGTCATACCCGCCACACCGGTTAGCATTACAGGATAAGCATAACGCAGCATGACTGGCGAAATCTCTTTGTCATACGCTGGTCGCCAGCTCAATAATGTTCTCGAAAAGAATATGACGAAAAATGAATTGGCAATGAGGTTGGCCAGGAACACATAGCCAACATTGATCGAGGGGTCGTAATTGATTTTCAGGAAGTAATAGTTGAGAATAAGCAGTATCAGTATACTAATGATTTTGGCGGATGCAAATTGGAGTGCTTTTTTTTCAAGCCTTAGTCTGGCGAAGGGAATGGCGACAACTGCATCTGTCAACATTACCAACGTGAGCCAGGTGATAAACTCAGGATGCTGCACCACACCCAGGGAGTCGGCAATGGAGGATGAAAATAGAATAAATAAAATGGAAAGAGGAACGCTAATTAGGAGGACACTGGTTTGTGCAATGTTAAAAATCCTCTTAGTATCGGCACCTGATTTTGTGGCAAATCGAAAAAAGGCCGTCTCCATTCCAAACATGAAAACAATGTTGATAAAAGCAACGAAGGCGTACAGTTTTGTAACCACACCGTATTCCGCCCTACTGAAAACGTTGATCGTGTGAAGAGGAACTAGTAAGAAGTTCAACAACCTGGGCAAAATGCTCCCAAGGCCATACAGAACAGTTTCGCCTGCGAGTTGTTTGAGTTTAGACATTCAAGGCTATCAGGAGGGTTTCAAAATAAAGTAATTAGTCCAAATTTGAGATATTCATGGATGAAGAACAAATAGCATAATTGTCGAGTGAGTTCCTGATTTTTTAGGAATTGATATTTTTTGTTAGTAAAAATTATTACTGCTCACTTGTGTTTACCTTTGTGGATAAAAACCTATTGAATCATATATATTGGGTTAAAAAAATGACTATACTTTGCGAAGCTTATCTCAGGAGAATTTGTAAAAGTGGAGTGGTTTGTGGTGAGATAATTTTTCAATGACTCAGATAGTGAGGGTTTAATTCCAGATTTTTTAAAATATCATCCGTCATCTCGCTCAATCCAAATTTGTGTTTCCAGCCCCAGTCAGCGCGAGCCGATGTATCATCAATTGACTTTGGCCACGAGTCTGCAATAGCCTGGCGAAAATCTGGTTTATAGGTAATGCTAAAATCGGGAATGTGTCTCTTAATGGTGGCGGCCACTTGTGCCGGGCAGAAACTCATTGCGCCAATGTTATAGCTCGTCCTTACTTTTACTTTTTCAGCTGGTGCTTCCATCAAATCCAAGGTAGCTTTTACGGCATCGTCCATATACATCATGGGTAGATATGTGTCCGCAGCTAAAAAGCATTCGTATTTTTTTTCTTTTAAGGCTTTAAAATAAATATCAACGGCATAATCTGTAGTGCCGCCACCGGGCGGAGTTTTATACCCAATCAGACCCGGATAGCGAAGACTGCGAACATCTACCCCGTATCTTCTGAAATAATATTCACACCAAAGCTCACCGGCAAGCTTGGTAATGCCATAAACTGTGGTGGGATCCATGATGGTATCTTGTGGCGTGTTTTGCTTTGGGGTCATGGGTCCAAAAGCCGCAATCGAACTTGGCCAATATACCTTGTCCAACTTTAATTCAAGTGCAGCTTCCAGAACAAAAAGCAGGCTTTCCATGTTCAGTTTCCAGGCCCAGCGGGGATCTTTTTCGCCCGTAGCAGAAAGCAGTGCGGCCAAATGATAGATTTGTGTGATATCGTTTCTTTTAAGAAGCTCGAACAGTTTGTCACGTTGCATGACATCAAATTTTTCGTATCGTCCTTCTTTCAGTATTCCTTGTGCATCTTTAATATCAGACGCAATTACATTGTCCTTACCATAAATACGCCACAGTCCCTGTGTGAGTTCAGAGCCCAGTTGTCCCCCTGCACCAATAAGCAAAATCTTTGTTTTCTTCATGTAAAATCGAAGGCGGGGCGAAGGTATGGAAAATTGTGATGTACGATTTACGATTTGTAGATTTGACTTCGGAGTAAATCATTCAGAAAATAAATTCAAGTATGCTATGTATAAAAGGATGCAACCATTCTTAGAGAGAGAACTCAAGTCAATCCAAGAAGCAGGACTCTACAAAAAAGAGAGAATCATTACCACACCACAAGGCGCAGAGATAAAGACTGTGGACGGGAAAGAGGTCATCAATTTTTGTGCAAATAACTATCTGGGGCTCTCCTCACACCCTCGTGTGATTGCCGCTGCCAAGAAAGCAATCGATACACATGGATTCGGTATGTCTTCCGTGCGCTTTATCTGTGGCACGCAAGACTTGCATAAAGAGTTGGAAAAAAAGATTTCTGAATTTCTCGGTACGGAAGATACTATTTTATATGCGGCTGCCTTTGATGCTAATGGCGGTGTGTTCGAGCCGTTGTTCGGAGAAAAAGATGCCATCATTTCGGATGAGTTGAATCATGCTTCGATTATTGATGGGGTTCGTTTGTGCAAGGCTATGTGCTATCGGTACAAGCACAACGATATGGATGACTTGAAAGTGCAATTGGAAGAGGCAAGAAAAGCTGGAGCCAATCAAATCATTGTGGTAACGGATGGAGCCTTCTCTATGGATGGAACCATTGCCCAGTTGGATAAGATCTGTGATCTGGCCGATCAATTTGAAGCCTTGGTGATGACAGACGAATGTCATTCTTCCGGGTTCATTGGAAAAACAGGGCGTGGTGTTCCTGAATATTGCGGTGTTATTGGGCGCGTGGACATAATCACCGGCACTTTGGGCAAAGCATTAGGCGGGGCTTCCGGTGGGTTTACTTCTGGTCGCAAAGAAATTATTAGCTTATTGCGCCAGCGCTCAAGGCCGTATCTTTTCTCTAATACATTGGCACCTTCCATTACCGGAGCCTCTATTGAAGTTTTCAAGATGCTTTCAGAGACGACCAACCTCCGCGATAAACTGGAAAAAAACACCAAATACTTCCGTGAAGAAATGACAGCAGCCGGTTTCGAAATTAAACCTGGCGTGCATCCCATTGTGCCCATCATGTTGTATGAAGCGCCCCTTGCGCAAAAATTTGCCGAGCGCTTATTAAAGAAAGGAATTTATGTGATTGGATTTTTCTTTCCAGTGGTGGCCAAAGGCAAAGCGAGAATTCGTGTCCAAATTTCAGCGGCTCATGAAAAGCACCACCTGGATAAAGCAATACAAGCTTTTACGGAGGTTGGCAAAGAACTTGGTGTATTGAAGAAAACATAGGGACACCAATTAGTGTTCCTATGTTTAGGTTGAACTGATTATTCAATTTTTCGTTAACTGTCCAGAAGAAAAAATGCCGTAAATCACTTCTGATTCCTGTGTTGGCAGAAAGTAAATTTTTCCTTTCCTGCCCTTCACCTTCATTCGGTACATGTTAAAGAGTGGCAAGAACCTGATTGATTTGATTTCAGGCCATTCATATTCTTGAGTTTTGTAACTGTTGATCACAGCAACTTTCTTTTTGCCAATCGCTACTCTTTTGATTTTAGAGGCGATGATCAAAAACAAGGAGACACACACCAAGCCTAAGGTAAAAAAAACGAACACTGCAAGTTGGCCTTTGGGCAAATGCCCATTTCGAATGAAGATGATGCTTCCGATGAACCACTGCAGTAAACCTAAGGCCAGAAAAAAATACTTAGCGAAGTAGTACTTCACCCGACTGGCTTCTTTCATTTTACATAAAAAATTTGGTTAAGGTAATGCTAAGTTAAGGTAATGCTAAGTTACGTTTTTATTCTGAGAAAGTTACCATAGCGATCATTTGCTATTTCTGATTCAGGTTATTCGATTGGAAAAAGTAGTTCAGTTTTTTGAGGAATTAGAAATATTGCCTGTAGACGAGGCTACTTAAAATTACTAATTGTGATTTATACTTTCACTTCTTGTCCTTCCGTCTCAGCTTCTTCGTGGACTTCATTCCAATTTTTAGGTTCTTCGTTATGAAGGTACTCCAGTATTTTTTGTTCCACCTGCCTTAGTTTAAGAGCTTTAAGAAATTTTCCATTGCGGGCCAAAATAAGTCGACCAGTTTCTTCCGAGATGGCCATTACTAAGGTGTCAGTTGTTTCAGACATACCAATGGCAGACCGATGTCGCAAGCCAAAATGTGTGGGCAGATGATCATTTTCGCTAACCGGCAATACGCATCGTGCCGCTTTAATGCGACCTTTATAAATAATAATAGCGCCATCGTGTAACGGGCTATTTTTATTGAAAATCGATAGCAAAAGCCGCTTGCTTACTTCTGCATCTAAGGTGTCACCCGTTTGGGTGTAGAATTTTAATTCGGTATCGCGTGAAAAAACGATGAGAGCACCTGTTCTGGTGGCCTTCATAGTTTTCGCTGCATCGATTATCTGGTGAATATCAAAGTCATCGTGATAATCATTGCGCCAGCTAACAAGTGCTTTTAGAAAATTGCTACGATTAAACTCGGTAGTTCGACCAATGACCAATAAAAATTTTCTGATCTCCGGCTGGAACAAAATGATCATTGCTAAAACTCCCACACCCATAAACTGACCTAGTATGGTGGCCAGTAGTTCCATTTGCACGGCACGAACGATTAGATAGATAAGATAAAGTGCAAGGATTCCCAGAAAGATATTTACGGCAATGCTTCCTCGGATCAGTTTATATACTTGGTACAACAAAATAGCCACCAGTGTTACATCCACGAGGTCCACCCAACCGATATCCAGGAATCCAACTTTGAATACAAAAATCATCACTCCAAATTTAGGAAGACCATTGCCGAATGCCTAATTGCTATTGCTTAAACCCTTTATAAGTTTTACTACTTCCATGGCTTCTTTCACATCGTGTACGCGCAGAATACTGGCACCTTTTAATAGCGCAACAGTATTAAGAGCTGTTGTTCCATTCAGAGCTTCTTCAGGTCTTATGCTTAGCGTTTTACAAATGGTAGATTTTCTGGAAAGCCCAACGAGTACAGGTTTCTGCAGAATTTTCAAATACTCCAATTTTCTAAGCAGCTCAAAGTTCTGATCGATGGTTTTAGCAAAACCAAATCCTGGATCGATGATAATATCTTTTACTCCAAGTGCCTGACACATATGAATTTTCTGATGAAAGTAATCAATCATTTCTTTTAATAAATTTTCATAGTTCGTCAAGGTCGACATTGTTTGTGGTGTCCCTTGCATGTGCATCAGGATATACGGTACCTGTAAAAAAGCAGCCACTTGCAGCATTTTATCATCCAGCGATCCACCTGAAATATCATTAATCATAACAGCTCCGGCTTCCACGGCAAGCTTGGCAATTGAACTTCTGAAGCTATCAACAGAAATGATGCTGGCGGGAAAGTTTTTGTGGACGGATTCAATCACAGGAAGTACCCGGCTTTTTTCTTCTTCTTCACTGATGTCTTTTGCGCCTGGGCGGGAAGAGTATCCACCGATATCGATAAAAGTTGCTCCTTCTTTTAGCATTTTTTCCACCTGCATTAAAATCTCACTATCACCCACGAATTTTCCTCCGTCATAGAAGCTATCGGGCGTAATGTTGAGAATGCCCATTAACTTTGGTTCAGATAAGTCAAGGAGTTTGCCTTTTACGAGAAGTGTTTTATTAATTTTAAAAATGGTATCGGCTTTCATTTCTTTTATTGCATTATTTTTACCTTTTGTACCAATTGCTGGCGATCAGCAGAAGTTGGATTAATTTATTTTCAGTTCACCTAATAAAGTCAAAAAAAGCTGATCTACTTTGTGATGTAATTTATGAAGGAACAAACCACCTCCGAATATAAGCAGGTAATTGCCACCTGCAAAGCTTTGTTTGCTAAGAAAACCAAGGACTATGGTACTGCCTGGCGCATTTTGCGGTTGCCTTCTATCACTGATCAGATTTATATTAAAGCTCAAAGAATCCGAAGCGTTCAGGTGAAAGGGACGCAAAAAGTAGGAGACCCTATTAAAGACGAATTTACCGGCATTATTAATTATTGCGCTATTGCACTAATCCAAATGCAACTTGGAGATTCTGATAGGCTGGAAATGAATTTTCAAGAAGTAGAAAAATACTATGATAACGCGCTAGGTGAAACTTTTGATCTGCTTCAAAATAAAAACCATGATTATGACGAGGCCTGGCGCGACATGCGAATTGACTCGATGACGGATATCATGTTAATGAAACTTTTGAGGGTAAAGCAAATTGAGGACAACCAGGGTAAAACATTGGTGAGCGAAGGAGTAAAGGCGAATTATCAGGATATAATTAATTACGCTGTGTTTTGTTTGATTAAATTGTCAACATTCAACTGATCACAGTTATGCCATTTAAATTTGAAAAATTGGAGGTATGGAAAGATTCAGTATAGGTGAGCGAGTTTGTACATAAGGTTTGTAGGCGATTCGATCCGGAGTTGAAGGAGTTGGATGTATTTACCTTGCGAAGAAGCGAAACATTATTGCTGGTGTAGATTTTGAAACGATTTATAACGCCACTGATCAACTTGTAAAAAGAATTCAGGCTTTAAGAAATTCACTAAACTAACTGTTCGCTGTCGACTTTGGTCCGTAGACTATGTATTATGAAAAAATTCCTTGATCAATTTTCTCGTTTTTTTGTGGGTGGACTCCTGATTTTTTCGGGACTCATCAAATTGAATGACCCCATTGGCACACAGATAAAAATGGAGGAATACTTTGAAGTCTTTGTTCAGGACTTTGGTACATTCTTTCATTACTTCATTCCTTGGGCGTTGGAGATCGGCATGATCATGATTGTATTGGAGATAGCATTGGGTATTGGAATTCTGGTTTACTATCGCATGAATCAAACCACATGGGTACTTCTTGCCTTGATGGTTTTCTTTACTTTTTTAACTTTCTACTCTGCTTACTTTAATAAAGTGACAGACTGTGGTTGCTTTGGTGATGCTATCAAACTTACTCCATGGGAATCATTTTATAAAGATGTTATCCTAATGGTCTTTGTGGGTCATTTGGTGTGGCATAGGAAAAGGTTTGAACCAGTTTTGCGATCTAGTGAAGGTCATGCCTTGGTGATAGCGGCAGTTATCTTAAGTGTATTTCTTGGTGTTTATGCAATTGAACATTTGCCATTTATTGACTTCCGTGCATACAGAATTGGTAACTCCATTCCTCAGCAGATGATTCCGTCAGAATCACCTGTCATTGAATACACATTTGAAAGGGGAAATGAAAAGATCACATCGCAAAAATTTTTGACAGATCCGGAACACAAATATGTCTCGTCACGAGTTTTGAATGAAGAGGCAAGCAAACCCAAGATCACCGATTACTTAGTAACAAGTCCTGAGGGGGAAGATAAAACACTTTACACGTTTCAAGGCCCAAAGCTTCTGATCACTATATATGATGTTACAAAGGCGTCTCCTAAAAATATTCGAATGATCAAATCTTTAACAGGCTCATTGGACGGGAAAGTTGAGGCGTTCGTGCTAACTTCATCATTGGCCGAGGAAATGGAAGCCTTTCGTCACGAACACCAGTTGGCTATACCCTACTATTATGCTGATGCTACAGTTTTAAAAACCATCATCCGCTCTAATCCGGGTATTTCGCTCTGGAAAGATGGGACTGTGCTTGGTAATTGGCATCATAATGATACACCAAGTGTTAAAACAATTGAAGATCTTTTAGAATGAAAATTTTTCTCATTGGCCTTCCAGGCTCTGGAAAATCAACCATTGGAAAATCCCTTGCGATAGAATTGTCCGTACCCTTCATTGACCTTGATCAGGAAATTGAAAAGGAAGAGGGTAGAACAATCAAGAAAATCTTTAAAGAAATGAAGGAGGGCTATTTTCGCCAATGTGAAACCCAGGCCTTAAGAAAAAGATGTGAATCACCTGATTCATTTGTGATGGCAACGGGTGGAGGTGCACCGTGCTTTTTTGACAACATGGACCAAATTAATGCTGCCGGCAAAAGTATCTTTTTAGATGTGCCCGCTAGTGAGATTGCCAGGCGGATTTTGAACTCACACATTTCCGAGAGGCCCCTTTTTTCAACAGATAATGCCGAAAGCTTAAAAGACCGGATTGAGTTTATGCGGTCGCAGCGGATTAATTTTTATAAGCAGGCACACTTCACAATTATAGGCGAGCGGATCGATATTAAGGAATTAGTGGAAAAACTGGAATTAAAATCTTTTCGAGGGTGATTGTATTAATTTAAGGGAAGAGTTGTCTCGCAGAATGTCTTCCGATCTCAAACCACTTTGCTAGAAAGGGAATCCGATTGTCAATAGAAGATTAGTGTCGCTCTGATTGTATTTTACAAGTGGGCTGGTAGCGGTGTTTACCCGATACGGTCTGTACGAATTATTTCCTTGTTTGAAAATGGTAGCAAAGTCAATATAGAATTTTTCTGTTCGATATCCGATTCCACCTGAAAGATTTTGAATCATACGTGAAATGCCGTTTTGTTCATTTTTAAAAGGTTCTGGCATGTAACCATAGCCCCCTCTGAATCTGAACTTGTTGAACCGAAACTCTCCACCAAAGCGAAGATTGATTACCGATTGATATAATGATTTTATTTTTTCATTATCGTCACTATATGACACACCATCACTGCCGGCACCGTATTTGGCTTTACTATAATTTAAACTTTCAATATCTACTGTAATAAATCCATGTTTCTTTATGAAAAAGGCCACACCTCCACTGAATTTCCAGGGAGTTTTTAGTGGGTATTCAGAATTAATCACATCTGTGTTCGCGCTTTCATCATTAATAAATTCACCGGGTAAGTATTCAAAATTTTTCCAGTAAGTATTCATAGAAGCGCTATAGCTGTCAGTAAGATGGTAAGCAGTTGGTGTAGTGGCGGATGCACCAAACTGAATAAAATCTGCAGGCCGGAAAATAGTACCCAGGGTTGCATTAATTCCAGGACCTCTGATTTCAAGAGTCTCTTCAAGTAGTAAATCGGAAAGAGGTTCATCTACAAAATCTTCAGTGTATATTTTTTTGGACTTATAACGAATGGAAGCGAGACCAACTCCGGCACCAATAAAGACTTTATCATTGAAGTTGGCGCCATACGAGAAATTCCACTGGTTTTGAGCGCCCCTGGTTTCTATTATTTCGTGTTGTACCGGAATGCCGGCCACATCCGTAAAATATTCAGTATTGCTATTGGCGGGATCTAATAGAGTGGCTTCACCAATCAAATAGTTATCATACGCTAATTCGGTGGGAGTGTTATAAAGAGCACCACCACTTTTGAATTGGTCAGGAGTGCCACCTGTAGCATCTTCAATAAAATAGTCAATAATGGAATTGTCTTCATTTGTACCGTGGTAATTAAGGTTGCGATTAAAATCACTAATACGGGAATAAGAAATGGAAAATGTTCCACCCTGAAGCCCTTTGATCTTAAGGTCGCTGTTATGAAAAGTAAGACTTAGTCCGGGGATGTTAAAAGTTGACTTTGAAGAATTTGTGGTTTGATTGAGATAATCGGCTGATACATTTGAAAAATTTATGGCCGGAGTAAAAGTAGCTTCAGAGCGGTTGAACATGCCAAGTCCAGCTGGGTTTGAGTATGCACTGCTGTAATCACCACCGAGCGCAATTTGTGTTCCTCCTATTCCTTGAATTCTGGCACTGCCTCCCGGCTGCGTACGACTAAACAAAAGAGCGGTTTCTGAAAAGCTCTGGGTTAATGCTTGGTGTGCCCAAAACAAACCAATTCCACTGAGCAGAAGCCCCTTTAAAATATTCATACCTCACCTTTTTTGAATTAATCCCTACCCCTCGAACGTGACCCTGTCGAACTGCTGCTACCAGTTGAACCTGTTGACATGCTTCCTGAATTAAATGCACTGCGTGAATTTCCAGAATCTGACGAATATTGTCTTCCAGTTGAAGAATTGTCATTCCAACTGGAACGCGATCCGCTGTTGTTAGATGATGAGTAATCGTTCCATGACGAACGTGATGGATTTTTATCGGGATCTCTTTTCCAGGCGCGATCGTAATATTGAGTTTGATCTTCTGTCCTGCTTCTTCCGTTAGAAACAATTCTGCCATTACGCGTGTAGCCTGTTTCTGGTCTATACCGATCAATTACATTGTCAGTATCGCTACTCCTGCTAGGCCTTTTACCATGTACAACAGGATTGGGATAATCTCCTCCATTATTTCCATAGTAGTTTGAACCGTAACCATAACCATATGGCATTCCATAACCATAATTATTGTAAAAAGATGAACCTCCATATCCATAGTTCCATGGGTTGCCAAAGCCATAATTCATACTACCAAACCAGCCGGAGTTCATACCTCCAAAGCTATATCCTAACATTGATGACCAGCCAGGCTGATAAAATCCGCTGCTCATGCCCCAAGGCGAGTAGAAACTACTGTAAGGCGAACCAAAGCCTGAGTTCAAACCATAATACGAACCATAATAAGAACCATAATACGAATTCATCCCATAGCCACCATATGGCATATAGCCATTATAAGGGTTGTAAAAGTTGTTACTTCCACAATTGCAATTATTGCTCGATAAGTTTTGATTAACACTAAGTGGCTGATATCCGGAAACGAAATATTGATTTTCTGTATTTGATAAATCGGGATTGGTCTTCAGCCGATTAGTATATTCTGGATTAACACTTCTGCCTGAATAGCTATCGGTCGGGTTGATAGGTGATACTTTTACAGCAAGTAAATCTTCCTCCTTGTATTGCTTCGCTAAAACCTCTTGCTTAGTAGCATTTAGTTGCGCTCTATCTTTGGAGTTGAAATACATATCGTCAATCTCGACCTGGGCTAATGCCGCAGTCAGCGCAAACACCGCTAATCCAGTTAATAAAGCGTATTTCGTTTTCATACTTACTATTTTGCTTATCTAACTAACGCAAATCTACGCAGAGTGGTGCCTAGATGCAATAGAAAAAATCAATTTTGGGCTCAGGTAGTTATGCCAACATGCGGGTAATATTCAACATTAGTCCTGTTTTTCTAACGTTAACCGGTTTTCATCATCCCATCGTGCAGGTTCTAAGCACTCCGACAGTCTTAAATCTGAAAAATGGGTTGGGTTGAATGTCCTGCTGGCGGTGGAGAAAGATGGTTCGGATATCAAAGACAGGTCATGCTAAAAAATCTCGCTTCCTGTTTTCTAAAATTCTAAAGGCTCCACAATCCAATCCAAATCCATATTTTTGAGGCCTAAATTTTTAAGGATAATGGGAAAGGAGCTGACCGCGCGAAGCGTTGATTATTCACAGTGGTACATTGATTTGGTAAAAAAGGCCGATCTGGCCGAAAACTCAGATGTTCGGGGATGCATGGTAATCAAGCCATACGGATATAGTATTTGGGAAAAAATGCAGCAAGCATTGGATATTATGTTTAAGGAAACGGGACATGTTAATGCCTATTTCCCACTTTTCGTTCCAAAAAGTTTGTTTGAAGCGGAGGAAAAAAATGCCGAAGGGTTTGCTAAAGAATGTGCTATCGTGACTCATTATCGTTTGAAGGCAGATCCAGAAAAAAAAGGCAAGTTGATTGTAGACCCAGATTCAAAACTTGAAGAAGAGCTAGTAGTGCGCCCGACTAGCGAAGCTATTATATGGAGCACGTATAAAAAATGGATTCAATCGTATCGCGATTTGCCGTTATTAATCAATCAATGGGCAAATGTGGTGCGATGGGAAATGCGCACCAGGCTCTTTTTAAGAACAGCGGAATTTCTTTGGCAGGAAGGTCACACCGCGCATGCTACTTCCAATGAGGCAGTAAAAGAAACGGAGCAGATGCTTGATGTGTATGCTGAGTTTGCAGAAACATTCATGGCTATGCCTGTGATCAAGGGGAAGAAGTCTGATGGAGAGAAATTTCCTGGTGCTATTGACACCTATTGTATTGAGGCCATGATGCAAGATGGCAAAGCTTTACAAGTAGGCACTTCACATTTTTTAGGCCAAAATTTTGCAAAAGCATTTGATGTTAAATTTTCGACAAAGGAAGGAAAGCTGGAATTAGTATGGGGAACATCTTGGGGGGTGAGTACCCGCTTGATAGGTGGTTTAATAATGGCCCATTCGGATGATGATGGTTTGGTATTGCCGCCAAAGCTAGCACCTGTCCATATTGTGATCATACCAATTTTCAGAAGTGATGAAGAGTTGCTTAACGTGAGTAGCAAAGTAGACGATATTTCGGCCGCTCTTAAGGCGAAAGGTTATTCGGTTAAATTCGATAATCGTGATAACCTAAAGCCGGGATTTAAGTTTGCTGAGTGGGAACTCAAAGGTGTTCCAATTCGTATAGCTATTGGCCCTCGTGATTTAGAAAATGGCACGGTTGAAGTAGCCCGAAGGGATACAAAAGAAAAGCAAGTAATAAAGATGGACGATGTAGCCATGGCAATACCTAGACTTCTGGATGACATTCAGAGCAACATTTTTCAGAAAGCGTTAAAATTCAAGAACGACAAAACAACAAAGGTTGATTCGTATGATGACTTCAAAAAAGTACTGGATGAAAAGGGTGGATTTGTGTTAGCCCATTGGGATGGAACTGCAGAAACCGAAAGTCTTATTAAAGAAGAAACAAAAGCTACCATCCGTTGCATTCCGTTAGATGCACCTAATGAAGAAGGGAAGTGCATCTATTCAGGTAAACAGTCAACAAAGCGAGTAGTATTTGCGAGAGCTTATTAACCTAAAAATTGCTTGATGGATGCGAACCATTAAAATTGGTTAACTTTAAGCTCTCAACTTTGAACAAACGGCTTGTAGACGCCATTTTGAGTTCTAAATCTTCTTAATTGAATGACATAGATATGATTGAGTGGATGACCGTAATATCATTAATACTTTTTGGCCTGGCCTTAATTGTTGCGGAAATCATTTTTGTGCCCGGAACAACCCTGGTTGGGCTTTTTGGTTTTGCGTTTCTGATCGTGGGTATATCTTTGAGTTTTAATTACTTTGGGCGTGAAATCGGATGGATAACTGTGGGGGGCTCTGCCGTTGCATCAGGAGTCATTGTTTATTTTGCCTTTAAATCGAATTTGTGGGGCAAATTTTCATTGAAAACATCCAGTGATAGTAAGGTTAATGAAGGGGATTTGGATGGACTAACTGCAGGCGAAGAAGGTGTTGCCATATCCGCGTTGCGGCCATCAGGCAAAGCAGAATTAAAAGACAAAACATTTGAGGTCAGAACACAAGGTGCATACGTAGATAGTGGCACGAGGATCCGCATCATAAAAATTTTATCAAACCAAATTATCGTAGAACCAATTTCTTAAAACCTTATCTTTTAAAATTATGGATGGATTAATACTTATTTTCTTTGCTTTCATCGGGATAGTTATCTTTTTCACGTTCATGTATTTCGTACCGGTGGGACTATGGGTGACTGCTATATTTTCCGGTGTAAGAGTGAGCATTGGACAGTTGATTGGTATGCGTCTTCGTAAAATTCCGCCAAGTGTTATTGTTAACTCATTGATCACTGCTAATAAAGCCGGTATACCTCTGACCCCGACTGACCTTGAAACCCATTACCTGGCTGGGGGAAATGTGCCAAATGTAATTCGCGCTTTAATTTCTGCTGATAAAGCGAATATCAGCCTTACGTTTAAACAAGCGACAGCTATTGATCTTGCAGGCCGCGATGTATTCGAAGCGGTTCAAATTTCAGTTAATCCGAAAGTAATCAATACACCTCGTGTTGCAGCAGTTGCAGCCGATGGAATTCAGTTAATAGCTATTGCGCGTGTTACGGTACGCGCCAGTCTTGCGCAATTGGTGGGCGGGGCTGGTGAAGAAACGATTCTTGCCCGTGTAGGTGAGGGTATTGTTACCTCCATTGGTTCTGCGCAATCTCATAAAGAAGTATTGGCCAACCCAGATAAGATATCGAAGCTTGTCCTTTCTCGTGGACTCGATGCGGGCACAGCATTTGAAATCCTTTCCATTGATATTGCCGATGTAGATGTTGGTGCAAATATTGGTGCAAAACTTCAAATTGATCAGGCAACTGCCGATTTAAAAGTAGCTGAGGCAAAAGCGGAGGAGCGGAGAGCTATGGCTGTGGCGTTAGAGCAGGAAATGATTGCAAAAGCCCAGGAAGCTCGTGCTAATGTTATTCAGGCAGAAGCAGAAATACCAAGAGCTATTGCAGATGCATTCACAAAAGGCAATCTTGGTGTAATGGATTATTATAAAATGCAAAATGTGCAGGCCGATACCAGCATGCGGGAGTCCATCTCTGGAACTGGAAAAACAGGGGGAAGCGGACAATCCACGGCTCCAACAAAATAGAATCGATTAGTATTATCGGCATTAATCTTACGGACATGAAAAAGAAGATAATTATCGGAGTGGTTGCTTTTATAGTAATCGTAGTTATATTCCTGGCGTATGCAAACTATCGAAACCGTTCACTTAGCCCACGCGGTAATACAGAATTGACTGTGAATGGACTTACCGTATCGATTCCTTATAGCAGGCCATCTGTCCGCGGGCGAATAGTGTTTGGAACGGAAGACCAAAAAGCACTTCAGCCATATGGCAAATATTGGAGGCTGGGCGCAAATGAGGCTACCGAATTAACGGTGAATAAAGATATCCTATTTAATGACCAGCCTGTTAAGGCCGGCACGTACAGAGTATACGCTATTCCGGGGGCTGATACATTTGAAATAATATTGAATTCAGAATTGGGAAAATGGGGAGCTTTCGAGCCTAATCATGATCTTGATGTCCTTACAACCAAAGTTCCGACAGAAAGCACCAGTTCCTCTATTGAACAATACACAATATCAACAGTAGCAGCAGATGGAGGTATTAATGTTGTATTTGAGTGGTCGGATACAAAATTTGTAGTTCCAATTAAGGCTCAATAAGTCCTTTTATTTTTAAATCCAACAACGCTTACTTATTGGTAAGCGCCAATTTTTTTACGGAGTCCGCAGTTCTTAATAACGCAGCGAATGTTCGAAAAGAGAATCCAAATTACGGCACAAAGCGAATTTTGCAATACGCTAAAAGAGCTCAAACAGGATAGGCCAGTCGATACGCTTCTTCGTAGTGCCTGATCAAATTCTTCCAATCAAAAGCAGAGGAATAATTCTCCACATTGTTGCGCTGCATGATGCGGCTTCTACGGTCTTGGATTAAAAATCTATGGAGGAAGGCGGAAAGTTGTTTCGCGCTCCAGTCGAATGTGCGCTTACCCCGCTCAACTACAAACATCCCACCTTTGTCATGGTCCGGCATATTGCGAAGTAAATAATCACCAAAACCGCTGAGGTCGCTGGTCACAGCTGGCACACCACTGGCCATACATTCCAGAGGGGTGTAACCCCACGGCTCATAATAGCTTGGAAAAATTCCAAGATGACAGCCGCGCACAAATTGACCATAGTCCATGCCGAAGAGTGGATTAGTAGAGTTGATGAAATCCGGATGGTAAACTATTTTTACTTTGTCTTCTTCGCGATTTAGTAAATTTCTCCTCACAAGAAATTGTACAATTTCATCTTGTTCCTCGTTGACGAGTTTGTGTGTAACGGGCAATGGTAATTTAGTGCTCTTCCAGGACTGAATTGTTCTGCGATAACGAAGTTTCCAGTACTCTTCAACAAAATCATTAAGTTCAGGGAGTCGATGATCTTCTCGGATGGTACTTTCGAAGAATAGTCTTTTACCAACTTGCTTTTGAATGGCTTCACACGTTTGCCTGATTTCTTCCATCATGGCCCGCGATTGCATAGCTTCTGGCTTGATGCTATAGAACTCACGTTTGGTGACAAAAAACATCACAACTGTAATGTCGGAATTTTCCTGTTTAAGTTGTTGATTGAGATGAACAAGAGCTTCAAGTGTGAGGTCGAAGCCTTTGTTTTTATATTCGTAGCGACCCGATGTGAAAAAATAAATTGTTTTGTCAAGATCAAACGAATACGAACTAAAGAAGTGGCCCATAACAAATTGGTGGATCTGCTCTTTGTGAATGGCGTGTAGATTTTGAAACTCATGCAGCGCTTCGAAGCGTTCGATATTCAGGCCATTTGGCAGAATCACTTCCGGAGTTCGTCTGAGAATGTGTTTACACTCACGGGCAGTTACATCACTCACAGTAGTCATCACATCGCAATTTTGCGCACAGCCGTACTCGATAGCAGCTTCCGTTTCTACTCCAAATTTTTTTGCTTCATCTTCCCATCTGAAAAAAGGAAGATGAGCATAAAATAAGGGTGAATTGATCGCCAAATGACGGCCAAGCTGAGTTGCATGTGTGGTAAAGATTGTTTTTACCGGCATTTTATCTCTCTTGATATCGAGTATTGGAAGGCCAGCCATCCACTCGTGAAAGTGCCCAATGATTTTATTCCCGTGACCGGCAAGCTTCACTAGTTCATCAAAAAATAGTTTTGTGAGATAAGCAAACCCAATGACTTGATCAATTAAAGTGTTTCCGGAAGGGGTGCTGATGTTGTGGTTTTTCCATAATAAATATTTAATCACGGCAAGTGCTTTTTCTGCAATAGCATTAGGGTTGAGCAACACGACTCTTGGTTTGCCGGTGATAAGCCACTCCGCATAAATTACCTCGTATCCTTTCTTACTCAAATTAGCGGCAGCTTGTCCAAATATATCGGCAGCATCATCCAAGGGTTCAAGTTCAGCCTGTATACTTTTACCGAGGTATGGCCCTATCATACAAAAATGCCCGCTATGATTTTCCATCATGGAAGGAGCTTTCGTACGGATCACCGTATATATTCCCCCAACCTGATTGCAAACTTCCCAGGCTGCTTCAAGTAGCAGCGTATCTTGTTGAGTAGGTGTTTTTTTTAAAGTGCGTTTTGGCATAGGTTAAGTCAAAATGACTGAAAGCGAACGATTTACCTTCAATATAATGTCAAATTTTCTGAAAACCACAACTAAAATGAGATGGATTCTAATTTGATTAACCAGTGGTGTTAAACACCTTGATAGACAGTTATAAGATGAACTTCGAGAAATTCACTATTAAGTCCCAGGAAGCTTTACAGAAAGCAGCAGAAATTGCATTGAGTAAGCAGCAACTGGCCATTGAGCCAGGTCACCTGCTTAAAGCTATTTTAGAGACGGATGAGAACGTTTCTAACTATCTATTCAAGAAACTCAATATCAATGCAATCATTTTGGAAACCAAGCTTGGAGAAATACTGAATTCTTATACAAACGCGTCTGGACAACAACCTTATTTATCAACAGCTACAAATGCTGTTTTGCAAAATGCGGAAAAAGAACTACGTGAATTTAAAGATGAATACGTTGCCGTTGAACATTTATTGTTAGCGCTACTCGCCACCAAAGACAAGGTGGCTTCTATTATGAAAGACTCTGGTTTTGAGAAAGCCTCTCTTATCAAAGCCATTAAAGAATTGCGAGGAGGTTCGAAAGTGACCGATCAAAATGCTGAGGCAAAATACAAATCCCTGGATCGGTATTCAAAAAATCTAAACGATCTTGCTAAACTTGGAAAGATCGACCCTGTCATTGGTCGCGATGAAGAGATCAGGCGAGTACTTCAAATTTTATCACGTAGAACAAAGAACAATCCAATTCTTTTAGGCGAACCGGGTGTCGGCAAGACCGCCATTGTCGAGGGAATGGCCCAGCGCATTGTTAACGGGGATGTTCCTGAAAATCTGAAAACTAAAATACTAATATCACTGGATATGGGTCTTCTTGTAGCCGGTGCAAAATATAAGGGTGAGTTTGAGGAGCGTTTAAAATCAGTGATCAAAGAAGTGGTGGATTCAAATGGAGAAATTGTTCTTTTCATCGATGAAATACACACACTCATAGGTGCCGGTGGAGGCGAAGGAGCAATGGATGCTGCTAATTTACTAAAGCCTGCATTGGCCCGTGGCGAGCTTCATGCGATTGGTGCAACCACATTAAAAGAGTATCAAAAGTATATTGAAAAGGATAAGGCATTGGAGCGCAGGTTTCAGGCTGTAATGGTCGATGAACCTTCTGTAGAAGATTCCATTTCAATCCTTCGCGGGATAAAAGATAAATACGAACTGCATCATGGTGTACGAATAAAAGATGATGCTGTAATCTCGGCAGTTGAATTATCAAGTCGCTATATTTCAGATCGCTTTCTTCCTGATAAGGCGATTGACTTGATGGACGAAGCCGCTGCCAAGTTAAGATTGGAAATGGATTCACTTCCGGAAGAATTGGATGAACTCAATCGAAAGATTATGCAGGTAGAGATTGAACGAGAGGCAATCCGCAGAGAGAAAAATAAAGATAAAGAGACCGTTCTTACCAAAGAAATAGCTGAGCTATCGGCAAGTAGAAATACGCTTAAGGCACAGTGGGAAAATGAAAAATCGATTGTTAATAATCTAAGAAAGGAAAAGGAGAATATTGATAAGCTTAAATTTGAAGCAGAGCAAGCCGAGAAGGCAGGTGATTATGGGAAGGTTGCTGAAATACGCTATGGAAAAGTTACGGAAGCAGAAAAGCGACTAAAAGAATTCCAAATCCAAATGAGGGAATTGCAAGGTGAACATTCACTTTTGAAAGAGGAAGTTGATAGTGAAGATATTGCCGAGGTAGTTGCTAAATGGACTCGCATACCTGTTTCAAAAATGCTTCAAAGCGAACGCGAAAAATTATTGTCTCTGGAGGAAGAGTTAGGGAAGAGAGTGGCAGGACAGGAAGAGGCAATTCGGGCGTTAAGTGATGCGGTAAGGAGAAGCCGTGCTGGAATTCAAGATCCGAAGCGGCCGATAGGGTCATTTATTTTCATGGGCACAACCGGAGTGGGTAAAACAGAATTATCGAAAGCCCTGGCGGATTATTTGTTTAATGACGACAGTGCAATGGTTCGCATTGATATGAGTGAATATCAGGAGAGACACAGCGTCAGTCGTTTGATCGGTGCCCCCCCTGGTTATGTTGGCTATGACGAAGGTGGACAATTGACAGAGGCAGTTCGAAGAAAACCCTATTCCGTAATTCTATTAGATGAGATTGAAAAGGCACATGCTGATGTATTCAATATTTTATTGCAGGTGTTGGATGATGGTAGGTTAACCGACAATAAAGGGCGTGTGGCTAATTTCAAGAACACCATTATCATCATGACCACTAATATTGGTTCGCACATTATTCAGGAGAACTTTGAAAAAATTACTGATGCCAACTATTTCGATGTAATTGAAGAAACCAAGGACCAAGTGTTGGAGGTGTTAAGGAAATCGGTGAGACCTGAGTTTATAAACCGAATTGACGAAATCATTATGTTCCGCCCGTTGAGCCGGGTAGACATACGAAAAATTGCAGAAATACAATTTGAGTTAGTCAAAAAGCGTTTAGCAGAAAGTGGTGTCAAATTAGACATTTCAGAAAAAGCGCTGGACAGATTATCAAAACTAGGGTATGACCCCCAATTTGGAGCCAGGCCACTTAAACGGGTTTTACAGAGGGAAATATTAAATGAGCTGTCCAAACAAATTTTGTCTGGCAAAGTAAACAAAGACACCGTAATTTTTGTTGATATGAAAAATGAGGTTGAGTTTGAATTTATCAACCTCGACAGTGTGGAAGTTGTACAGTAAGGTTTAAAGATTGTGAGGCCCCGGATCACCGGGGAGTTTTGTAGGGTAAGTTCATCCCGAGTTTCGGGAAGGACGGGTTTTTGGGGTTAGGGCGGGCTGAGGAGCTCGCCCTTTTTATGTAATGTTTACATGAGAGATCAAAAAAAATGGGCGATCAAGGTTGCCCATTTCTCTAACTAACTAAACTAATAGTTGAGGTTCATCCATTCGGCTTTTTTCAAAGCCAGGTATTGATTTTTCTCCCGGTCGTAGACCAATGTATCGTACATGAGGGGTATAGTACTTACACCATCCACGGTGAGTAAACCAAATTTATTTTCCCGCTCAACGACTACATAACCATTAAATAGATTCTCGATCTTGTCGAAGTGTGGTTCAATTAATACATTTCCAATATTGTCGACTAGCCCATGTCTTGTTTCGGAAATAATTAAAAACTTCTGAGCCGTTAATTTCTTCACGGAATCATAGCGCAGGGGAAGTATGATATTTCCTTCTTTATTGATGATGCCACTTTTCTCATGACGTTTCACAATAGCCAGTCCCTGTTCAAATTCTTGAGCACTTTCATAGTTAGGATTGATCGCTATGTTATCATGAGTGTCGACAAAACCCCATTTACCGAGAATTTTAACAGGAGCCAATCCTTCTTTGAATTGCCCAATGCCTTCATATCGATTAGCAATACGAAGTCTTCCTTTGTCATCAACAAATCCGTATAAGCCATCGCGTTTAATACCCTGAAGCCCTTCCGAAGCTACGAAAGTAGATCCTGCAATAATTGATTCAGATGAAGTCCGGCTAATAGTTTGTCCATTCAAGCTCACTATTTTTTCAGTTCGATCTGGTAGAAACTCATGTAAGTGATCAGATTCAATTGTAAACTTGTTATCCGTAAAATAAATGATATCACCTGTAAAGCTTTTTAGAAAAGCATTGGTGGGTTGTAACTCTACATACTTTTCTCCATTTACTAATTTGATAGGAAAGGGCTGGGGAGCTACTAACCAATTTTCATCCAAAGCAATAATGCCATATTGCCCTTGAAATTTCACCGCAAGAAGATCTTCTTTGAATTCCAAAATTGAATCATACACGCAATGTATTAACTCTTCACCGTAGCGATTGATGGCTCCTTGATAGTTATTGTAATGAACCGGAAAGTATTTTCCGTTGTAAGAACCTATATCGTCATATAGTCGAATAGTTTTTTTAATGCCAAAAGTATCGTACAAATTCCATCCTGTCTGCCAACTCATTTTTTCTTTGGCTTTTATAAATTTTCCATCCCATTGCAGGGAGTCAAATGTAAAGGGAAGAACTTCAGAACCATCCGTACGAAGGAGTCCGTATTTACTATTTAATCGGCCGACCATTTTATCAAAATGAAAGTCAGTGAGTTCATCGTACATGGGAGCAATTATAGTAGTATAATTTTCATCAATAACACCTATTTTTCCTGACACCGTAATGCGGTAAGATCCTTTAGCCAGAGCCTTTAGTTCATCTCCGGATATTTTCTTTAATTCATGATTTTCGCCATCCAATACTTTCCATTCATCAAACAGCCGTGCCCATACAGTTCCATCTTCGGCAATTTTAATTTCGCGATAAAACGATTGGATCTTTATTTCACCTTCACGGTCAATCAGACCTTGTTTCAAATCCTGGTAGATAACCGCCTTACCTTTACTAAAGGCAGAGATACTGTCAATTAGAAAGTTGGTCAGCTTTTTACCTTCTTCTGTAAATAACGCTGTTTTATTTTCAAAGCTTTCAACGGCATATCTCAGACTTCCAATAGGAGTGATATTTTTAAATTTTAATGGAATGAGTTCATGGTCCTGTAAATCAATCAGACCATGTTCGAACCGTGTACCTTTTTTAATAAATACCACTGCCCGCAGGCTTTGAATTTTTATTCCATCGTACTTAAAAGGAACTTTTATTTTCCCGGTGAGATCCAGACATCCGAAACGACTAATTGTTGGACCTAATTTTTTAAAAGCAATAATTCTATCCCCACCTGTGTACAAGAGGCCTTCAAATTCAGCATTAGTGATAAATTCTTTTTTGAGATTAACAATGCCCCAGCGGTTTCCCAATTTGTAGCCAGTAACTTGACCGATCACAGAAAAACTCCCATCTGACCAACCAAGGGCCTCAAATGAGGCGGGGAGCAATACTGCCCCTTCCTCATTTTTAAGTCCCACTTTTCCGTTCTCTTCGAAAACCAGATACAATTCTGCATGGGTGTGACGGCACATCAAGATGAGAAGGATGATTATGATATGCCGTTTCATTCTGCAAAGTTAACCACCTGAATGTAAATCAGGTTTTTTTTTGGAAACTTTGAGCTAAATTTCCAGCTTAACTAGTCGCGATAAGCGATAGCCCGGATTTGAATATATACGGAGGCTTAAGTGCCATGCAGCAGGCAGGCCTGGAGGTTGTAACAGAGGAGTGTCAGTTTACGCACCTTATTTAATAAACTTTCGGTAGTCATCAAGAGTATCTAAATCAATTGCACCTGATGGAAAGTCAAGTGTTTGAACTAGATTTTTGTGTTGTTGAATTATTTTTTTAGCACCCGAGTCATCATCAACAGTCAATAATTTTTCAAAAAGTGATTTTTCAAAAAGAGCGGGTACACCGGCAGTACCCGAATAATACGAGGCGACAATCAAATTTTTTGTTTGTTTGAAGTTTCGAATAAGGTTATTGAGATGTTGAGTGGTAAGTAAGGGTTGATCACAGACCATCACCACCGCAGCCTCTAATTGCGGAATGATGTTACGTAATTCTGTGAGACCTTTTTTCAGCGAGCTTCCCATTCCTCTTTGCCAATCCACATTGGTAATGATTTCGATGGGCAACTGTTCAATTACTTTTCGATGAGTCGATTCATTGGCGCCTAATACAACAACAACTCTTTCAACTTCGGATTGAAGAGCAATGCGGGTAGCTTTTAGCAATAGTTGTTCCCCGGCTATTTCTAACAACTGCTTGGATTGGCCCATGCGTGAAGAAGGACCTGCTGCGAGAAGGATGATGCCAATCATCTGAACTATGGTTTGCTTGATTCTTGTGATTTATACTTTTTATAGGTGAAGCGTTTAAAGTCTAAGCTTCGTTCTCCGAAATTAATAAGCAATCCAATTTCGAGGTTATACGCTTCGAGGTAATTTATTGCCTGCACAAAGTGAACATCTTCCAATTTGATAATTGCTTTCACCTCAACGGAAATTTTCCTTCTGCTAAAAAGTCTACTCGTCTCGTTCCAATTTGCTTATCCCGATAGTAAATGTGCATTTCAAACTCTCTTGAAAAATGTAATCCTTCATACTGCATTTCTATTTCTAGCGCCCTTTGATAAATTACTTCCTGAAAACCATTTCCTAAGGCCGAATGCACTTTCATAGCACAGCCAATGATTTTGGATGTGAGTTCGGAATACTTGTATTCTTCTTTAATCATATTAATCCGTTCATCACCCAAATCATAGTTCAGACTATGGCAAGGAAAACGCGAGGTAACTATCTCCAGATTTAGTACCCATCTTTCCACCACCGCAGGCGATTATAATAAATTGTTTACCATTAATTTCATACACAGCCGGTGTTGCATAACCTCCAGCCGGCAGTTGGTATTCAAATAGAATCTTGCCCGTATCTTTATCAAATGCCCGGAACTTTTCATCACGACTGGCCGCAATAAAGATAACTTCGCCAGCGGTAGCTACCAGGCCACCATAATTTTCTGTTCCAGTTGGCGGCACTCCTTTTTCTTTTAATTCCTTGAACTCACCAAGAGGAACTTTCCATTTTATCTCGCCTTTATTTAGGTCAATGGCATTTAGTGTTCCCCATGGAGGCTGAACAGCCGGATAACCTTCGGGAGTTAAGAAACGATTATAGCCTGTCATGGAGAATAGAATATCTGGCTCTCTTTCAAAAATTCCTTTCTTTTCATCCACTGTTCGTTCATTTAAATCTAACACATAACGGGCGATAGCATCCCGATCTGTTTCGTTCAAATGTGAGAAAGCGGGCATTACACCTTTGCCGGTCAGAATATATTTTTTCAGGCTCTCTTTGGTATATTTCTCTTGTAAATTATTAATGGACGGTTGCGTGCGACCATCACCTTCCCGGTTTATTCCATGACAAGTTGCACAGTGGGTGCGGTATAATGAAATGCCAGCCCACGCATCTCCTTTCATACGAACATCTACCATCTGTAATATCCAGGGCATTTCATTCGCATTCACATAAAGCACCCCGCTTTCCGGATCGAAAGATGGACCGCCCCATTCCGCTCCACCGTCAAAGCCCGGAAAAATAATGGTTCCTTCTTTGCTCGGTGGAATAAACTGCCGACCAGTTCGCAAGCCTTTGAATTTTTCTTTCACGTATCTTTCTGCTTCCAGAGTAACCGTATTGATCATGTCTTCGGTAAACACCTGCCGTGCAAAGGGTGCCGGTTTTGTTGGAACAGGTTGCGTAGGCCACGCTTCTTCTCCATCCAAATCGGACGGTGGCACGGGAACTTCTTCAATTGGAAAAAGTGGTTCGCCACTATCGCGGTTGAAAAGGTATACAAATCCTGATTTGGTTACTTGGGCAACAGCGTCAATCTTTTGACCATTATGATTGACTGTTACCAGCACAGGGGATGCCGGAAGATCACGGTCCCACATGTCGTGATGAATTGTTTGATAATGCCATTTGCGTTCCCCTGTTTCAGCATTCAGTGCTAACACACAATTAGCATAAAGATTTTGTCCTTTGCGATTGCCACCATAGAAATCAAAGGAAGCAGATCCTGTTGCCGCAAAGACTAACCCACGTTGATGGTCGACTGACATTCCTGACCACGCATTTACACCACCCACTTTTTTCCAGGCATCTTCGGGCCAGGTCTCATAGCCTGGTTCGCCCGGTTGAGGGATCGTATGAAAAACCCACATGAGTTTTCCGGTCTTCACATCAAACGCACGGAGATATCCAGGGGCTGCAATAGGACCTTCGTGCACGCGTGATCCCATGATGATTAGGTTTTTATAAATAACTCCTGGCGTGTTTGACAACACCATGAGTTTGGCAGCACGATCACCAAGTCCTTCTTTCAAACTTACGCGGCCGTTGGTTCCGAAACTTTCGATTTTATTTCCGGTACGTGCATTGATGGCATAAAGATTTTCACCAAAGGAATATAAAATCCGCTTGTCTTCGCCTTCTTCCCAATAGGTAACTCCCCTGTTTACACCAAGTCCTGCATTTTCTTCTCCCGGTTCGAACCTCCAAAGTTCTTTTCCAGTGGCTGCATCTACAGCAAAGGCTTTCAGCTGAGCTGACGTTGCGTAAAGCACTCCATCTACAATAATTGGATTGCATTGAAGTTGAGTACGGTTATTTATAGTGTCTGCATCGTGAGTGCGATAGGTCCAGGCAACCTGAAGTTTGTGTACATTCCCTTTTGTTATTTCATCAAGTTGAGAGTATTGTATCCCGTCTGGAGTGCCACCCTTCACCTTCCAACCTGTATATTGGTCGTTCGATTGATTGCAGGAAATTAGTAAGGCGATGAAAAGAAATTGAAGAAGCTTCATAGAATCAAATTTTCTGATGAAGCTCTTGAAATTGGAACGGCTTTACAAGTGTTATTTCTCCAGCGGTTTAGCAGCATGAAATCGATTTCTTCCGGTGGCTTAAAAAAAGAAGATCAAAAAGACTCAATGTGTCAGCTATGAGTATCAGAGCTAATACTCCACACCCGAGGGCAGTTTTTCTTGATTTCATGAAGTTTACTTCATAAAAGCTGTTATTTCATCTGGTGTAACTGCTTCTCCTTTATTGCCGAATGAATTTCTTATGTAGTTTAGAAGATCGCTGGTTTCCTGGGCTGAGAGATCAATTCCAAGCATTTCGGTATTATATTTTTTTCCATTTACGGTCATCTCACCAGTAGCTCCTTTAAGGACCTGCATGACAGACCGTTTTTTATCTGCCATCATATAGTCGGATTTGGCAACTGGTGGATAAATATCTTCTACGCCTTCGCCTTGCTCCATGTGGCATGAGAGGCAATAGGTAAGGTAGACTTCCTTACCCCTCTCCATACTGGCCTTTAAGTCGAACGGAGATTTCTTCTGAAATGAGAATAAGGAAAGAGACACTACAAGCATAAAGAAAAGTAACACTAAATATTTCATGGGTAGTTGTATGGTTAAATGATTTGTTTGGTTTAATCTTTTATGTATGTACGGCTGACGGGAAAATTCTTAATTCAACCACCTTCAAATCAATGATGCATTGGTGAATTCTACCTTTTTTTGACAAAGCGATTTAACGTTCAAATTCAACTATGTATTCAGAAAGATATTGATGGTTACTTCCTTCCATATCTTTAAAAAAGAGCCGCGCTTTTTTTCCTAATCTCAGGCATGTGAATTTTTCCTTAATGTCTTCCGGGTTGTTAAGCGGCTGCAATGAAGGATACCACAACGTGTGGCCGGGTCGGCTTACTAGCAGCTGAGGTTTACTCCAGGCTTGCGAATTTTTGCCTTCTCCCAAATCCTGGTTAGTGTTGAATGATATATATAGATTACTTCCTTTCCATGATTTGCCTTCTACCATTCCCATCAGCATCACCCAACAATTCAGGTAAGTGTTCCAACTAACGGAAGGACCCCAGTGAAATTTTTTATCCGGTGCAGATGCCGGTCCCCCTCCTTCACCTTCAGGGATTTGCAAAGAGGAAATAGGAGAACCGATTCCATTGTGTGGTGCATTAAAACCATTTCCATCCCAGCGCCTTGCAGCGCCCTCAGGATTTTCTAACCCGGCAAGTTTGATCCTTGCCACACTGATGCATTGCCCACTCCATTCAACGGAGGCGTTATAACTGTCTTCCCCATATTCCCCTGGATAACCATATTCCCCATAAAACAAATACAAATAATCGCCAACAGCCACAGCTGATGGATCGCCAACGCCACCAGCAAATGTGTTGGAAGTATTATGAGGTTTTAAGATGAGACGAGGTTGCAGATCTTCCAGAAATAGTCCTTTGTTCTCCCAACTTAAACCTCCATCCGTTGATTTCATAATACCAATGCGGCACACTGCCGCTGCAGATTCAGGCCCCCGCAATCCTTCAGGCCATTTTTCGTTTTTATAGCCGGTTCCCATTTTTTCATCAAATGGAAGAGTGGCGGGATAATTTTCATTGTGATACACAGCAAATAATGTTTTGCCGGAACCATCATTTGTATCCTGGTAAACAGTCTCGAACCATACTGCACCGTGTAGCCCTCTTGTACCTGCTGGTGCATTCGGTGGCATTTTAGGAACAATAAATTCCTCTGCTTTCCTTAGAAAAGCCTCATCAGCATTGTTCCCATCCGCATAGTTCAGTTCATTGGAATTTCCCCATACCGGGTCTTCGCCATATTTACCTGGAAAAATGCGAAAAGTATCACCAATCCATACTTCGGCCATGTTGCAATCCACAAATGAATTAAATAGAAATTTAGAAGACGGTATGAGCTTGAATGTAGGCTCACCAACCTTAGGTTGTTCAGCTAGTCTTTTGCCACAGGCAAACCCTATAAGCAAGATTATGACAACGAGTAGCGGATGTTTTAACTTTTTCATAATGCTTTAAGCCAATTGTTTTGAATGAAAGATCAATAAGAAATGTACAACAAACTGTTTAACCTATAATTAGTTCGCAATCCAATTGTGCTAATATTATATATAACGTCCCGTTAAACTGAGGAATGTTGGACTATTGACCCCAAACAACCAGCAGTTTATCATACTAAATAAACAGTTCAGTAACAATTTTTTAACTACATTCTTTTTTAAATGAGAGATTTAGCAAAAAAATAAAACATGAAAACAAAATTATTAATAATGGCAATGGTGAGTCTAATGGTGGGAAAAGTCTTTTCTCAACAAACTAACTTAGTGGTCGTAATCAAGAACATAAAAGAGGCAAAGGGAACAATAGCTGTCGCCTTATTTGATAACGAAGCAGATTTCACAAGCAAGATGCGTCAAGGAAAAACCACTGTGGCTAAAACAGATGAAATTCAGGTCACTTTTGAAAACATTGTTCCGGGTATTTACGCCATCAGCGTCATGCACGATGCCAATGAAAATGATGAACTCGATTCTAATGCATTTGGCATTCCAAAGGAGGGCTTTGGTTTTTCCAATGATGCTATGGGGATGTTTGGTCCACCATCTTTTGAGAAAGCGAAATTTAATTTTACAGGTGAAAATAAAGTCTACATTACCCTGAAGTATATGTAGTGGATATTTCCAGAAGCTTTTGTAGGTAAAATACAATATCTATAAGCCGTTATTTTTAATCCGGGATTCTTGATCTAATTTGAGGGCAGGTAAATGGCAATATGCTCTCAGGGTTGTACAGATCGGCTTTTTTGCTGGTTTTTCTTCTTTTCGGTTTTCTTGGCTCGTTCAGTCAGAGTTGGAAGGAATTCTATGATCAGTCTGTAAAACTGTATGATCAGGAACAACTTGTTGAAGCTTATGATCAAGCGGAGCTATCGCTGCAACGCTATATTAACGAAAGCGGGGCCGTTGATGAGAATTACGCAGCCATTCTCCGGCACTTAGCCAATGTGTGCTATGGATTAGAGAAGTATGATCAGGGAATTGAATATCTACTTAAAGAGATTCAAATTCGTGAATCGAAGCCAGATCAGGGCCTGGCAGATGCCCGTATCAACCTGGCAGAATTTTTCAAGCAGCAGGAAAAGTATGGTGAAGCTATTGAGCAGATTAAGGTAAGCGAAAAGATACTTCAGGGTTATTTTCAATCCACCGATCCAGAATTAATTTCATGCAGGCTCAATCTGGCGACTACCTATTACCTGGCGGGAGTATTGCCTGCATCGTATGAAATTTTTCAGGAGCACTTCAAGAAACTGAATGAGATTACCAGATCTGAGAACGAAGAACTTCGTGCCTTGTATTACTACGGACTTTTACTGAACGATCTTGGCAAAATCGAAGAGGCAGTCTATACTTTTATACGAGCCAGGGAATTGTGGGAGAAGGAGGGGCAGAACAATGATTTGGAGTTTGCTTCGGTGCTTTCCGGTCTTGGTCAGGCCTTTCATCAGTACAATTTATTTTTTAAAGCCGAAGAAGCCTACCTGCTGGCACAGCAACTTTATGAATCGCTCCAATTAATTAATAATAATTATTTTAAACTGATTAATGCGCGAGCGGTCAACCTTCAGTCTTTAGGACAAACGGCCAAAGCACAAGAACTTTTCGCAATTATACAACGCCATCCTGAGGGTGGCGCCATGTATGCAGCCTCCCTAAACAACCGCGCTACTTTCTATCAGAACAAAGGCGACTATGAAGAAGCCGAAAAATTGTATCTGGAGGCGCTCAATAAATTCAACCAAAGCAATACGGATAGTAAACTCTTGCATGCAGAGACGAAATCTAATCTTGCCATTCTAAAATCTGATCAGGGAAAATACGATGAAGCCATTGCTTTGTTAATGGATGCGAGGAATACGTATGAAGATTCAGAAGCAACAGGAACTGTCGGATACTTAAATGTATTAAACAAGATGGGATCCGTTTATTTGAAAGCCGGGAAGTATACCCAAGCAAAAGAATCTTTCGATGTAGCCTATGTGCTTTCCTCTAATTCACCGGAGACAACAATGGTGGCTAGTCTTCAGTCATTAACTGGCTTGGGTTCACTGTCTTTTCAAAAAGGAAAAATAATCGAGGCAGATTCAATTTTTAAATTTGTGATTGCTATTTACGAAGGCCAAAAACTAAGAAAAGATGCGAATTACCTGGCCGCTTTGAATAACCTTGCCTCCGTCAAGCAACTGCAAGGGCAGTTAAAAGTCAGTCGTGATCTCGTGCGTAAAATGTCAAATCAGACGGCTGAGTTGTATGGTAATGAAAGTAGACTGTATGCTCTTGCACTAAATAATCTGGCCATGCTGGACTTACGCTTAGGTTTTGTTTCGGCCGCTAAACTCTCAATTGATTCAACGATAACAATTTATACAAATCTTAAGGCAACCCAATCGACTGATTATGCTCTGAGTTTGGCCACGAAAGGCAGATACTATCAAATGCTGGGTAACTACAATGTGGCGGAGCCTGACTTTAAGCGAGCTCTTGAAATTGTTTCTAAAAATGAAGGTCCTAAAAGTCCCCAGTATGCACAATTATTGAATAATCAAGCCCTGCTCTTACAAACACTTGGGAATTATGAGGGTGCAGAGAAACTTTTAATTGAATGTAAGGAAATTGTAGAAAACCGAATTGGTAAAAATAATGTGGAATACTCAACAGCACTTCAAAATGTGGCCGCGCTTCTTCAAATGCAAAACCAATTTGCTCGGGCAGAGAAGATGTTGGAAGAGGCCCAGTCAATTGACAAAGTTATTTTGGGCGAAATGAACCCTCAATATGCGGTTCTAATTCAAAACCTGGCGACTGTCTATCAAAAGACGGGCAGAACAAAAGAGGCAGAAGTCTATTTAAATAGTGCACTAAGAAACTATGAATTTAATTTTGGGAGGAAACATGGGTCTTATGCCACCACCATTGGCAACCTCGCTTCACTTTATCAAGATGAATATAAATGGGAACAGGCAGAAGCTGCCTGGAAAGAAAGTCTGAATATTAGAAAAGAATTAGTAGGGGAGGAACACCCGGACTATGTGCGCGCGCAACTTGGATTGGCAGGTCTTTATCATGCACAATCTAAATTGGAAGATGCTGAAGCCTTGTATGAGATTGTCATTAAAAATTATCAAAAACAGGTTAAAGTTTTTTTTCCTTCCATGAGCGAGAAGGAGAAGGCTGCTTTTTTTGCGAAAGTGAGAAATGCTTTCGACTCCTATAGCGATTTTGCTTTTGAGTATTCTGCTACCAATAGTGTAAAAAGGCCGGAGCTATTAAAAAAAGTTTATGATCTGCAACTTATTAACAAAGCCATCTTACTCAGTTCTTCCAGTAATATCCGGGCAAAAATTCTGGGAACCAAAGACACCCAAATTCTCTCACTGTATCAGGAGTGGCTTCGAACGAAGGAACTTATTTTGAAGTGGTATACACAATACTCTATTGAAGAGCGTGACCAGATGGATATTAAACAACTTGAAAACAGAGCAAATGACCTGGAAAAATCGCTATCCCTTCAGTCTTCTTTTTTTAAGGAAGGAATGGACGAAGAGTTGATCACCTGGTCAGAAGTAAAAAAATCACTTTCAACAGGAGAAGCAGCTGTAGAAATACTTCGGATTAAAAAGAAATTTGAAAAAGATACTATTTACTATGTTGGGTTACTGGTAAACAGCCAATCTGAATTCCCGGAAGCAGTAATTTTTCCATTTGGCAATAAGTTGGAGAGCCGCTATTATAAATTTCTCCGGAACAGTATCAAATTTTTTCACAAAGATTCAATATCATATCCCGTTTTCTGGAAGCCCTTGGAGGAGAAGTTGAACAATGTTAAAACCGTATTTATAAGTTGTGATGGTGTTTTTAATAAGGTCAATTTTAATGTATTGAGAGAAAAGAATTCTGATCAATTTGTCATCGACAAATGGTTAGTAAGAAGGCTAAGTAATACACGCGAATTGGTGGAAATAAGAAAGGCCACTGAATCTGTTACGGTTTCAAATAGCGCCTTGCTGATTGGGTTTGCTGATTTTAATTTAGAAGCTACTAACATATCATTATCAGATACCAAACGAAGTGCCGCCCATTTTTTTGGATTTGAAGGTGATGAGATCCCTGTGCTTCCGGCAACAGAGAAAGAAGTAAATCTTTTGGGGCAATTGATGACCTCCAGGCAATGGGCGGTTACTAAATTGATGCAGGCGGAGGCCTCTGAAGAAAACATAAAGAAACTTCAAGGTCAATCGGTCGTTCATATTGCATCACATGGTTATTTCTTAATGGATATAGCCCAGGAAGAGTCCTCCTACAATCAAGACTTTTTAAGTAACCCTCTTTTTCAATCCGGAATACTTTTGTCGGGTGCGGCAGTCCCGGCCCGGGCGCGCGAAGGTAAGGAAGATGGAATATTAACAGCATACGAAGCAATGAGTCTAAATATGGATAAGACCGAACTCGTGGCTTTATCGGCCTGTGAGACAGGGCTTGGAGAAATTCAAAATGGAGAAGGTGTATTTGGCCTTCAGCGATCTTTTTTAGTGGCAGGCGCCAGTTCGATACTAATGAGTTTGTGGCAGGTTGACGATGTGGCAACTCAGGAATTGATGATCAAGTTTTATTCCGTTTGGTTAGGTGGTGAGGACAAACACGAGGCGTTTAAAAAAGCACAGCTAGAAATGAAAGATAAGTTTAAAGAACCTTATTATTGGGGTGGATTTATAATGGTAGGAAAATAGATTGAATATGAAGGCAGTAATTTTAATCATTGGATTAGATCTGATCTTCACCATTGGGTGGGCGCAAAATACGCAGCCAGTAACGGTAGATTCAATGGCTCTTTATAATGCTACTAAAAAGCCAGCCATCAGTGACCCGAAGATGACCGAGTATGCTCCCACTATTCAGGCGGATGGAAAGACGATCATTTATGAGGCTAGTTTGAACGGAAAAAAATATAACCTGTTTCAAACCACGAATGACAGTAAAGTATGGGGTGCACCTTTATCGCTGGAGCAAATTAATTCGTCAGGTGATTCGTTGGATTTGATTGGAGGACCAAGCCTTAGCTTTGATGGTAATATTTTATATTTCTTTCGGTCTGTTTGGGCCAATGATGATACCGGAAATAAACATGCTAACGAAGAAATTTTTTTTTCCAATCGTGAAAAGAACGGGTGGAGTGAGCCTGTTACATTAGGCAAACCCATCAATACCACAGGCTATGAAGGATTTCCTTCCATAAGTGCAGATGGATCAACGTTATATTTTGTAAGACAAAATACAGAGGGACCACGAGATAAGGACTTACACAAATTGGAGCAGTTCTGCACCTCTATTCATCGTTCGGTTAAGAATGCGGATGGAAATTGGGGGCGGCCCGAAAAATTAGGATGGCCCATTAATCAGGATTGTGAAAAGGCACCCAGAATCATGGCGGATGGACGCACGTTGATCTTTTCTTCAAACCGACAAGGAGGGAAAGGAGGATATGACATGTATCAATCCAAATTGAACGTCTTGGGTGAATGGATGATGCCTGAACCTCTTGATTTTGTGAACACAGCTCTCGATGATCAGCTGCCGTGCATTTCGGCTGAAGGCGATATCATGTATTACACCTACAATAATACCGACATCTATTCTGTAACTATACCATATAAATTTCGACAGTTTATGAACAATATTGTTCAAGGATACATAACAGATGAAGATACAAAACAAGGTATTGCCGCTACGGTCATTGTTACCGATGCATTGACTTCCGAACAGATTATTCAATTGGAGAACAATCCATCCGATGGACGCTATACCGTGGTATTGCCAGTTGGTCGTAGTTTTAACATTGAATATGTCAAAGAGGGCTATTCCAGTTTTGCTTCTCCGTTAGATTTGAGAGAAGTAAAGAAATACCAGGAGATAACTATGGATGTTCAGCTTTTCAAAGCTGTGCGCCTGAACATTACCGTTAATGACCGTGAAATTTTTGAACCGATTGCTGCGGAAATTAAAATTAAAATAAAGGGTGAGAACACCTTTATCAGGGACCTAAAAAACAATTCTACAACTGGTTTTATCAGTGTTGATTTACCCGTAGGTAATGACTATGAGATCATTGCCGGGGCTCAACATTTTAAAAGCACTATCGATAATTTTGATGCTTCGGGATTGGTCATCTATCGTGATTTTGAAAAATACATTGAGCTTGTCCCTGAGAAAACGGAACTTGTCATAAATGTTTTAGATCGTTCAAACAATTCAAAAGTTAAATCAAAGATTTTATTAAAGAATAAAAGTCGTGATGAAATTATCGAAGTGCAAGGTAATCAAATGGTCTCTTTACGCGCTGGCGACCGATATGAGGTAGAGGTGACGAGTGATCAGGGCTATGCCTTTAACTCGGCAACGTTGGATTTAAGTGAAGGATCTACTGAACCAATTACTATTCCGTTACTGAAACTGGAGCAAAATGCGTTGCTTACCCTGAAAGATATTGTTTTCGAATCGAACTCTGCAGTACTTTCAGAAAGTTCATTTATTGAATTACAACGTGTGATCCAGTTGATGCGCCAGAATCCAACTTTGAAAGTGGAAATTGGTGCTCACACGGATGATGTTGGGTCAGATAGTTATAACTTGATATTATCCGAAAAACGCGCAAAAAGTGTAGTGGAGTATCTCCTGCAGAATAGTATCGTATTGGAACGGTTCATCGCAAAGGGCTTTGGAGAATCCTTAGTGAAGGTTCCCAATACCAACGAAGAGAACCGGGCTGCCAACAGACGGGTGGAATTAAGAATATTAAGTATTTAAGGTAATTCGATGAGAATATTAACTTTTCTAATAGCGCTGCTCTCCCTCAGTCAACTTGGTTATGGACAACGTGTAAAATACAAAGATTTATTTCCAACACTATCCTCATTGTCAAATGAGGAAATTAAAGATAAACTTAAAGAATATTTAGCACAGGACTTAGACAACCCGAATGCAAATTTCAGGTTAGCCTATGTATATGAAATCAATTATAGAAGAGCAGATCCTTTGACAGCGTTTGAATTTGCTATGGCTAATGCCGAGCAAACAAAGGTTCGCTATATAAAATCGAAGCAACTTGTGGACGAACGTGAAGTTGAACGAAATAATGAATACTACTTTCCTCTTTTTAAAACGTTTGATGCAAATGGAAAGCCATACGTAAATTTTGTTCAGGTCCAACAAAAAATTGATAATGGTTATGATTCAGCGAATCTGTTTATGGAAAGAATGCCCACCATTTATGGAAATTTTACCAGGAGCGTCTATCACTATGATTTGGCTGCAAAACTATTTGCGGGCATCAGCAGCCGGTATCACTCAACGGAAGATTTACTTTTGCTTCACAATAATGAGTTGGATGCAGAACTTGGAAAGTTAAAGATGCATTATGACTCGACACTAATTTTTCTGAATCAATACCTGGAGCTTATAAAAGCTTATCCGGTTCACAATCATCAACAGCACTATCAAGTTCAGCTCATCAAAACATACCGTCTGGATGGATTGCAATCCAGAGTAAATTTTCTGGTAAATGCAATTTCTTTGTGGGACTATGGAATATGGGTTAATCAGGTACGGGAGAAGGTGGTCACAGATATTATAAGCTTGCGCACAAAACTGAAACAACAAGAAGTAAGTTTAGACAAGTCTCTTGAAAAAGCATCTTCTATTTCTTTTGGAGATTCATACCCATTAATGACCCTGGACAAGCAGTCCATGTTTGCATTGGCGAATTTTGACAGGCAATCATTAGTACAATCGCTCTTTAATTATAAAGCATTTAAGCAAGAATACATACGTCAACGTAAGCAATTACAAGTGGATACCTTGATAAGTGAGAGAAATGCGCAAGTGTATACCCAATTGATCTATTCCAACCGTAAGGCAGACACACTTCTTTTGCAGGTCAAAACTGACATTACACCTTTGAAAATAGAAAAGCACAAAGATTTTTTAACTACTTATTACAAGGGGAAAACCGGATTAGACAGCATGATTCAGATGGAGGAAACGGCAATTCGAGATGATTTTCGGAAGCAATCAAGTTTAATTCAAACTGTTGTCAGACAAATGCAAATTGATTATGCGGGTGAACCCGGAAAAACAGTAAGGGTAACGCGGGCAAATGTTCCTCTATTTATTTTGACTGGCGATTCCCTACCGGTTGATAATTTATTGCATACCCGGAAACTTATCAGAAATCCGGATGGAAGCTTGTATGCTGGTGGGATGTATAGACCTGATAAAAAGCCTGGCAATCTTGTTGTATTTGTTGCTAAAATAAATCCGGAAGGTAAAGGTGAATGGTTTAAATCATTCAACTTAAAAGCTGACAGCTTGAGCAAAAACGCATTTGACAATATGATTGGCCCTATGACATTGACAAAAGAAGGGTGCGTTTTTATTATTCACACGAAAGAGGTCTCTGTACCTACCGGACAACCAAGTACGGCAAGGAGACTAAATACCCTCGTTTATCTAAGCGAAAAAGGTGAAGAAAAAAAGAGGAAGAAACTTGCGGAGTTGAATTACCCAAGGTACATCACTTATAACGAATCAATAAATGGTATTGTTATTTTATTAAAAGGTGATCTGCAAAATGAAAATACTACCACAAAAGAGAATATAGTTCTTCTTAGCTATAATGTGTTGGGTGACCAATTGTGGAAAACGGAAATTCCGTTAATGGGGAACGTTATTAAACTTTCTAACTTGAATGATGGATATGCGATAGCGGGTAATTACCTGTTGATTACAGACCTTGGCGGTAAGGAATTTCGCACACGCATAACCGAACGGGAGGTTAATCCCTATTTTATTAAGATTAAAATCACCGGAGAGATATCCTTCATTAAGCCGCTGAGTTTGAGCACAACTCTGGTGACGACACGAGTCGTGAAAATAAATGACAGTTCAATTCATTTACTTGGATACAATGGTACGCTGGCCAGCCAAAAGTCCAACCAGGAGTTAACTAGCCACATCATGATTAATTCCAGTGGACAGATTATTCTTAATGATCATATCCAGTAAAAAATCCTCACACTCAAATAATGACGACATCAAACGATTGCAAAAGCTCTTTCCTGCGTGGTATTGATATTATTAAACCGAATTGCACTTCATTTGTTAGATTCGCGAAACGTACGGCAATAAACTTAAACGGATTTTAACTTCATGACCCTACTTTCTGAACTGTTTCCCTACAAATTCGACAAGAAATATTCCAAACCGGTTGCATACTTCTCAATGGAATTTGCCATTGATCAGGCTTTAAAAATCTATAGTGGAGGGTTAGGCTTTCTTGCAGGGTCGCATATGCGTAGCGCCTTCGAATTGAAACAAAACCTGATTGGCATTGGTATCTTGTGGAAATATGGGTACTACGATCAGGAGAGAAATAAGGATGGAACCCTTAAAGCAAGCTATATTCAAAAGGAGTATTCTTTTTTAATGGATACGGGCATATTATTTCCGATAACCATTCACAATCATGTCGTTAATGTAAAAGCGTTCTTATTAAGGCCAGAAGTGTTTAACACCGTTCCTGTTTTCTTATTAAGTACTGACATAGCTGAAAATGATCATTTAGCTCAAACTATTTGCCATCGCTTATATGACTCTCATGAATCAGCACGAATTGCCCAGTCTATTTTATTGGGAATTGGGGGGGCCAAGTTATTGGAGGCATTAGGCAGGGAAACGGAAACCTACCACATGAATGAAGGTCATGCCTTGCCATTATGTTTTTACCTTCTCGATAAGTATAAAGAATTGGATGAAGTAAAGAAAAGGATTGTGTTTACCACGCATACTCCTGAAAAAGCCGGCAATGAAGAGCATTCAATAAAGACATTGGAACTTCTTAGCTTTTTCCATGGAGTCGGACATGATATGGTTTTAAAATTAGCTGCACCAGATCAAAATAACTTGAGCTATACATTGGCCGCTCTAAGGATGGCCAATAAAGCGAATGGGGTTTCCTATTTGCACGGAGTTGTTTCACGAAAGATGTGGGAAGCCCATGATGGCGTCTGCGAAATTACAGAAATCACAAACGCCCAAAATAAAACGTATTGGTTAGATGCCCAACTTGATTCTTACCTGAAATCTGGTAACGACAAAGGTTTAGCCATTAGAAAGAAACAGATGAAACAAAACCTCTTCAAAGTGGTGGCCAATCAGACGGGCAAACTATTTGATGAAAACATAATTACCATTGTATGGGCCAGGCGATTTGCTGGATACAAACGTGCTGACTTGCTTTTAAGAGATTTTGAGAGATTCAAAAAAATGATCTTAAATAAGAAGTATCCGGTGCAGTTTATTTGGGCAGGGAAACCATATCCAGAAGATTATGGATCATTTGATACATTCAATGGCATAATGCGCAAAACAAAAGAATTTTCCAATTGTGCAGTACTAATAGGATATGAAATGGAACTTTCCGGGTTGTTAAAAAAAGGATCTGATGTCTGGCTCAATAACCCCAGAATGTATCGCGAAGCTTCTGGCACAAGTGGCATGACCGCAGCGATGAATGGATCAATTAACGTATCCATTCCTGATGGGTGGGTTCCAGAATTTTCAAAGCATGGTGAAAATTGTTTTATTATTGCACCTTCTGAAGACGTTAACAGTGTCGAAAAACAGGATGACACCGATAATAATAACCTGCTTACTTTATTAGAGAAGGAAGTGATTCCTATGTATTACTCTGAACCGAATTCGTGGATGAAGATCATGAAACAAAGCATGAAAGATATCATCCCTATGTTTGACTCTAACCGAATGGCTCGAGAGTACTATGAAAAAATGTATTTGGCCGATCCAGAAGGTATCCCAAAGAAAAAATCAATAAAAGAACTTGTGGTGAACTAAAACTGTATGTTCAGGTGTTGAATTCAACCTTCTGTCTTTAAGTATCCTCATCTATCATCCTTAAGGTGACTATGTTTTTTTCCGAATTGATTGATCAGCTTATGTGGAAGAAATAGAATTTTACGGGTATCTTGATTTGTTAAATTAGGAGATAACCTGATCAGACATGGATATTGATATTTGATCTTCCCTTGCATGAAACACCTCGTCATTATCGGAAATGGAATCTCAGGAATAACAGCGGCACGGCACGTTCGTAAACGCTGCAATTTTCGAATTACCGTAATTTCATCCGAGACAGATCATTTCTTTTCCCGAACAGCGCTCATGTACATCTACATGGGTCACATGAAATATGAAAATACTAAGCCATACGAAGACTGGTTCTGGAAAAAGAACAAAATTGAACTGGTACGCGATTATGTTGAAAAGCTAGAGACGAGTGTAAAAACAGTCAAGCTGAAATCCGGGACTAAAATTAATTACGATGTTTTGATAATTGCTACGGGCTCATCCTCAAATAAATTTGGATGGCCTGGTCAGGATCTGCAGGGAGTACAAGGGCTTTACGGTCATCCCGATCTTGAATTAATGGAGCAAAATACAAAAGGTATTAAACATGCTGTTGTGGTTGGTGGAGGATTGATTGGTATTGAAATGACTGAGATGTTGCTATCAAGGAACATTGCTGTAACTTTTTTAGTACGCGAACCCGAATTCTGGAGTATTGTACTTCCAGTGCAGGAAGCCGGTATGATCAGCCGTCATATACGTTCACATCACGTTGATTTGCGACTTGGGATTGAGCTAAATGAAATTCTAAGTGATGAAACGGGAAGAGTAAAGGGCATTGTTACAAATGCAGGAGACACTATTGAATGCCAGTTTGTAGGATTGACTGTTGGAGTTTTGCCAAACGTCAGGTTTCTGAAAGACTCAGGGGTAGAACTAAAACGCGGGGTCTTAGTCAATGAATTTTTAGAGACCAATGTACCTGATGTGTTTGCTATTGGCGATTGTGTGGAACGTAAATATGATTTGCCAGGACGGAAAAACATAGAGCAAGTTTGGTATACTGGTCGAATGATGGGTGAAGTAGTAGCGCAAACAATATGTGGAGAAAGGACAAAGTATGAACCGGGTCCCTGGTTTAACTCAGCGAAGTTTTTTGATATAGAGTATCAAACTTACGGAAGTGTCTGGAATGAGTTAAAACCAGATGAGACTGAATTTTATTGGGAACATACCACCGGAATGAAATGTATTCATGTAGTGTGGGACAAGACCACGAATCAATTTCTTGGCTTGAATACGTTTGGGATTCGCATGCGACATGAATGTTTTGACAGGTGGCTGCGAGAGAATAAAAGTATTGACTATATCATGGAACATTTAGCAGAGGCAAATTTCGACCCTGAGTTTTTTTATAGGCATGAAAAGGAGATACTTTGCAGGTTCAAAGAACAAGTAATGAAAATTAGCCAATAAGTATGAAATTGATCAAAACTATTGGCCTCACTCTCTTTATCATTGGCTTTACCATTTTTAATTTTTCTTTTTTTTGGTCAAGCTATACGCTAACACCGGCCATCCTGAAAAGTCAGGTGAGTGACGAGAAGAAGGCAAACTCCTTGCTGCAGGAAGTATCTGGTATTCTTGGAACGGAGGTGTCATCTAATTTTGGGTTTGTTGCCGAACTATCATCGGCAATAGATCGAGTGAATGAAGAGCAGGTCGCAACTTTTGGATTATCAAATCAGGAGTTGGATCAACTTGCTGAGCTCAACAAGGATAAATTTCAAATTGCATCTGTAGATGCGTTGTTTAAAGGGGGTGATGAACAAAATACGTTTAAGCGCAAAGCCTTTAGAGAGTATGGCAGTTGGTTAGAGGGTCAACTGGCATCACGTGACCAGCTTCAAAATGTTGCTGACAATATCAGGACCTATGGAATTGTAAGTCAGTTTGGATTTGATCGTTATGTTATCAAAGAGTTAATGTACTCCATCACCAAAGCGTCTGCTATTAGTCCGGTAAGAAGCAATCCTTTTCTTTTTTTGTTACTGACTTTTGGACTTAGCATAGTGGGTGCTCTTATGTATATCCTGCCCAAGCTTATGTTACCAGCCGGAATAAAAAATAATGGCATATTTTTTAACCCCATGAAAAATGTGCAATGGCTTGGCATCCTTACCGGATGTTGGTTGATTGCTTTCTATATTTTCCTGTATTTCTATCCCGAATACATGACCAACTGGGTGTTGATGGTGGATCCGGTAAGTATGATGTTGAGTGGTCATGAGGCGGGTCGATTTTTTCTCTATGGTTTTTTATACACGCTTTGCATTTTAGTGATGGGCGTTCGTATGATCATCACCTATCGCCATAGCAAATACCAACTCTTGCGCACCTGCTCCGTGATGTTCTTTCAAACCGCTTTTGCATTTTTGATTCCAGAAATCATGATCAGGCTTAATCAACCTTACTTTGACTTTAAAAATATCTGGCCTCTGGATTATTCTTTCTTTTTTAACAACCGTCTGGATGAACTGCTTGCCAACGGAGGACTTGGAATTTTCATGCTCGTTTGGGGAATCGTCCTTACACTTATAGCAGTTCCGGTATTGGTGTACTTCTTTGGAAAACGGTGGTATTGTTCCTGGGTATGCGGCTGTGGTGGCTTAGCCGAAACAGTAGGTGATCCTTACCGTCATCTTTCCAACAAAAAATTAAGTGCATGGAAAGTGGAACGCTGGATGATCCATGGCGTATTGGTTTTTGCCATAGTTATGACAGTTGGCGTACTATACACATATTTTACGAGCGCTTCCTGGTTCTTATTTTTTGATACCTATAAGCTTCGTGAAGTCTATGGTGCTTTTATCGGAGCAGGTTTTGCGGGTGTAGTCGGAACAGGCTTTTATCCATTGATGGGCAACCGTACCTGGTGTAGGTTTGGATGTCCGTTGGCAGCCTACCTTGGAATTATTCAACGATTTAAATCCAGGTTTAGAATTACTACAAATGGAGGGCAATGTATTTCCTGTGGCAATTGTTCAACATATTGCGAAATGGGTATCGATGTTCGATGGTATGCTCAGAGAGGACAAAATATTGTGCGTTCGTCTTGCGTGGGCTGTGGTATATGTTCTTCGGTCTGTCCTCGTGGAGTTCTGAACCTGGAAGTGAAGACAGAAGATGGAAGATTTGGAGAGCCCATTTTGCTTGGCAACAACAATTTCAAATTAGTTGAATAATTTGAGGATAAGAGGGTTGCCAATGTCAAATTAGTCCTACTTTGTGACTCTAATAGTAAAACGTTGCCACCTGTTATTAAAGTCATCATCCCTGCCTTTAACGAGGAGAATGGTATTGGTGAAGTAGTTCATGAGTTACCAAAGGACCTGGTAACCGAGATTATCGTAGTGAACAATGCCTCCACTGATGACACCGAAAGAATTGCCAGGCAGCATGGAGCTACGGTTTTGCGCGAACCGGTTCCTGGTTACGGACGTGCATGTTTGAAAGGAATTGAATACCTGACTGCATCGGTAAGCAAACCGGACATTGTTGTATTTTTAGATGCCGATCATTCAGATTATCCGGAAGAGATACGGGAATTGATCAAACCCATTATAGAACAAGACATGGACTTAGTAATTGGGTCGCGTGCTTTAGGAAAGAAGGAGAGGGGTTCGATGACCCCACAGCAAATTGTTGGGAACTGGTTAGCTACACGACTTTTAAAATTCTTCTATGGAGTTGCGTTTACAGACTTAGGCCCTTTTCGAGCTATTAAATTCGAGAAATTGTTGTTAATGGATATGCAGGACAAAACGTATGGTTGGACGGTTGAGATGCAACTGAAAGCTGCAAAAATGGGGTTGAGGTGTGATGAGGTTCCAGTGCGATACCGCAAGCGGATTGGTACTTCCAAAATTTCGGGTACAGTAAAAGGAACAATAATGGCAGGGTATAAGATCTTGTATACTATTTTCAAGTATTCATAAGCCCCTGTTGCATGCAATAAACGTAAAGCGTGTCGCCTGAAGTCAATGGAAATTATAATCACTACTCTTTACAGTTTATCACTTCTTTATATTTTCTTGTTTAGTCTGGGACAATTGCACCTTACTTGGATTTACAAAAGAAGCAAGGAAGCGACCACTACTGTGGAGAAACTCGTTGATTTTCCGAAAGTTACTGTGCAACTACCGGTATATAATGAAAAATACGTCATAGAGCGTTTGCTGGATGCGATAAGCAAATTTAATTACCCCAAAAAGAAGTTGGAGATTCAGGTTTTGGACGACTCAACGGATGAAACAACTTCAATTATCATCAGAAAGATAGATCAACTCCGCCTGCTTGACCTTGATTTTATTCTTGTGCATCGCGAAAATAGAGCTGGGTTTAAGGCAGGTGCACTTGACCATGGAATACAATCTGCAAAAGGTGAGTTCATTGCTATTTTCGATGCGGATTTTATTCCCGAACCTGATTTTCTTTTGGAAACATTGCCCTACTTCACTGATCCGACCATAGGTGTGGTACAAACCCGATGGGGGCACATCAATAAAGATTATTCACTGCTTACTCAACTCCAGGCGTTTGGCCTGGATGCTCATTTTTCGATTGAACAAAGCGCAAGAAGCGCGGCAGGAAGTTTTATCAACTTCAATGGTACAGGCGGTGTATGGAGAAAAAAATGTATTGAAGATGCTGGTGGATGGAGTCAGGATACCCTAACGGAAGATCTTGATCTCAGCTATCGGGCACAACTTAAGAAGTGGAAATTCAAGTATCTGGAAGATGTTGCTACGCCAGGTGAGCTTCCAATTATTATGACCGCTATTAAATCGCAGCAATACCGATGGAACAAAGGAGCAGCCGAAACAGCCCGCAAAAATTTTGGAAAAATCTTACGATCTGACCTTCCTATGAAAAATAAAGTTCACGCATTTTTTCATCTCTTTAATAGCTCTGTATTTGTTTGTTTGTTAACTGCTGCTTTGCTTAGTATTCCCATGCTATATATTAAGCAGTCGCACCCGGGGATTGAATGGTTGTTTGACTTTGGCATTATTTTTCTAATAGGATTTATGTCTATCACCTTATTTTATTGGGTCGCTACGAAACGATTTTATGAGAATAGTCCGGCCACGACTTTTTTGTCACTTTATCCACGTTTTCTGATTGTTTCGATGGGGCTTTCGTTGCACAATGGGTTAGCAGTATTAGAAGGTCTCCTTGGTCGTAGAACTTCATTTGTTCGCACACCCAAATTTAATTTAGACAAAGGTGAAATGTGGAGACAAAATAGCTACATCACTACTCGAATTAACTGGCTCACCATCCTCGAAGGAATTTTGTGTCTCTATTTTATTTTTGGAATTATAGCAGGCTTTCAACTTCATGATAATGGCCTATTGTTGTTTCATGTTATGCTGACCCTGGGATATGGTGGAGTATTTTATTATTCGGTAAGACCAGCCTTTCATGCCTAAGGTAAAAGCATCATCCTGGTTTTTATTTATCGGCTCGGCATTTCTATATGTTTTTGTTGAGTATGATATTACACGCCATGACACATTCGGGCTTTTCAGTTGTGCCGGAGTTTTATTTTTAATTTATGCATGGGTAATGCGATCTGTTGATGAGAGTGAAGTATCATACTGGTTAATAGCCTCGCTGTTATTTCGTTCAAGCCTATGGTTTGCCTTGCCTAATTTGTCAGACGATTTTTATCGTTTTATTTGGGATGGTCGTTTACTGGCTGCAGGGTTTCACCCTTTTGCAGAGCTACCCCGATATTACATGGAGCATTCTGAAGTCATTCCTGGGATTGATCGCACACTTTTTGAAAAGTTAAATAGTCCCGATTACTTTACTATCTATCCACCTATCAGTCAATTTGTATTTTGGCTTTCTGTCAGGCTTTCACCAAAATCTATATTCGGTAGTGTTGTTGTTATCCGATCACTAATCATAGCGTCAGAAGTGGGTAGCCTGCTTTTGATTCGAAAGATACTGAAGCACTACAATCTGCCAAATAAGAATGCCCTTCTCTATGCGTTAAATCCACTGGTTATTATTGAGCTTACGGGTAATCTGCATTTCGAAGCTTTCCTGATTTTTTTCCTGTTGCTCAGCTTTTGGTTTTTGAAAAAGGGAAATCTTATGTGGGCTGCCTTTAATTTTGCTGCAGCTATTTGCACTAAACTCATTCCAATTATTTTTCTGCCACTATTGGTAACAAGACTTGGTCTAAGAAGGTCATTTCAATTTTGTTTGATAACAGGATTTTGTTGCGTGTTGCTTTCTTTACCACTCTTAAATTGGGAAATCATTTCAGGTTTTCGGGAAAGTATTGCCTACTATTTCAAAAAATTCGAATTCAATGCAAGCATCTATTACCTCGTTCGCGAATGGGGTTTCTGGAAGTATGGCTACAATATCATTCAAACAGTGGGATGGAAACTGGCGGTGTGCTGTACGGCATCAATTCTACTTTACACGTTGTGGGATTTTATGCAAAGTTCAAAGTTCCGCATTCAAGATCGGTTGCTTATGACCGTAGGCTTATTGCCCATGGACTACATATTTTTACTGTCAATTTACTTCGCCTTTTCAACTATTGTTCACCCCTGGTACATTACCACACTCGTTGCGTTTTCTACTTTCAATACGTATCGATTTGCCGTGCTTTGGGCAGCCCTGATTTTTTTAACTTACGCAGGGTATACCAGTGATGGATTTGAGGAAAATCTTTGGCTAACCTTAATTGAATATGTTTTGGTGATGGGTTATCTTGTTTTTGAGGTGATGGAGAAAAAAAGAGTTGATCATCATGTTGCTCAGGAAGGAATCAAAAGCTGATTAGGAAAAGAGTTAAATTCAACTGAGAATGCAAAACCTATGTCTAAGTGCTCTCTGTTAATCATATTTTATCGCAACCCCGAACTTGGAAAAGTAAAAACTCGTTTAGCCAAAGCCATTGGTGATGAAATGGCCTTAGCTATTTATTTAAAGCTTTCATCCTACACCCACCATATAACAGAAGACTTGTCCGTTAACAAAGTGGTCTGCTATTCTCAGTTTGCGGATACGGAAGACCATTGGCCAAATAGGTCTTATCAAAAGAAAGTGCAGCAAGGAAATGATTTGGGTGAAAGGATGCATAATGCATTTGCACAGGCCTTTGCAGAAGGCTATCGATCTGTTTGTATTATTGGTACAGATTGTCTGGAGCTGACGTCATCTATTATTAAGGATGCCTTTAAAAAGTTGATAACATATGATGTAGTTATAGGACCTGCTGCCGATGGCGGTTATTATCTTTTAGGTATGAATAAACATTATCCGGAGGTTTTTAAAAACAAATCGTGGAGTACCGCTACTGTTAGCAGGGATACGATTTTGGATTTTATAAATCTGAAATTGCGTTTTTCGGAACTTCAAACCCTGTCTGATATTGATGATGAAAAAGATCTGCTACAGTCAGGCAAGCTTTTCTAAATCACGAATCAATATTTTCTTTCTGTCAAAATTGATTAAATTTTTTTCTTTCAGGTCGTTCAGGATAGTCGTTACGGTTTGTCGGGATGTTCCGGTAAGGGCAGCAATATCTTTGTGGGTGAGCCGTGTAGGAATCATAGTTTCAAATCCAACCTTTTTCCCTTTCCAGGATGCGGCATCTTTCAAAAACTCAACAATGCGTGTGCGGGCATCTCTAAATACCAATAACTCAAGTTTGCGTTCGACCTTCATTAGTCGTAAGCCTACCAATTTTAAAAGACTGAAACTTAGCTCTTTATTATCTTTCATTAATTCTTTAAGGTCTGAAATGCTTAGTGGGCAAATAGTAGTATTGGCATCCATGGCTTGGGCAAAATCCTTGCGCTTGTCTTCTCCTGCCAGGGCCAATTCACCGAAAATTTCTCCCGTAGAAAGGATTGCGGATATTACTTCTTTACCATCTTCTAAATAATGACCGATTTTTACTCTGCCGGTGACTATCATGAAAATGTCCTGGGCAGTCTCTTCAGGAAAATATATAAACTGTTCTTTTTTATAGTACGTATAGGCATGCCTATCTGCCATGCTTTTCACCTTGTGCGGACAAAGCGTTTTATAGAGATTAACGCTTTCAAAAAACCAAAGGGCGGCAGTAGTATTCATGTTTACATTAATCCTTGTTAAGTTAGCAAAAAATTAAGTCAAAAAGTTGATGAATAAACGTAGAATCAGTGAAATCTGGATTTACCCTATAAAATCTTTAGCAGGAATACGATTACAGAAAGCAATTGTTAAGCAAAAAGGTTTGCTGTATGACAGGCGTTGGATGCTTGTCGACAAAGACGGAAGGTTTTTGACCCAACGCGAGCATCCTGAGATGGCTTTGTTCAGGGTAACCATTGACCATGAAACTTTGATAATAAGCCGCCAGCAATCAAATAGTGGTGACCTGCCTGACTCCATTAAGTTGAATTTGATGCAAGAAGTTTCTGGCGATACCGTAAAGGTTAAAATTTGGGATGATGAGGTGGAAGCTTTTGAAATGGAACCTGGATTCAGTTCGTGGTTTTCCAAATATATCAACATCGAGTGCCGACTTGTTTTCTTTCCAGAAAAGAATCGCAGGGATGTTGACCCCGATTATGCGATTAGGAACGAGCAAGTGAGTCTTGCAGATGGTTATCCGTTCTTAATAATTGGCCAATCTTCATTAGATGAGCTAAACAGGAGGCTCAAGAACCAAGTTTCGATGAAAAGATTTCGACCTAATTTTGTTTTTATGAATGGCTTACCACACGAAGAGGATTCCTGGAGAAATTTTACGATCGGTTCCATTATCTTTGAGGGTGTAAAGCCTTGTTCACGATGTGTACTCACCACGGTGAATCCCGACACGGCTGAAAGGGGAGATGAACCGTTAAAAACACTATCCGCCTATCGAAGGAAAAACGGAAAAATCAATTTTGGTGAAAACTTGCTCGCCAGAACTGATGGAGAAGTAAGTGAAGGAGATGTAATTGAGATAATTGACTTTAAGAAGCAACAACCATGAAATATCTTGTACTTTTTACATTGAACCTATTGTTATTTAGCTGTACGACAAAGGAAAATTCATTGCCAATTTTTGGCGAGCGAAATGTTGTTGGTCGAGATACAGTTTATCATAAGATTGCTCATTTTGAGTTTGTTGATCAGGACAGTGCGATTATCACCAACGACACTTTTAAAGATAAAATTTATGTGGCGGATTTTTTCTTTACCTCCTGCCGCACCATTTGTCCCATCATGAAAACACAAATGTTGCGTGTTTATGATACTATTCAAAATAGCACGGATGTACTCCTTCTTTCCCATACGATTGATCCAGAATTTGATTCGGTTGCCTTACTTCATGATTTTGCAGAAAGGTTAGGCGTTGAAAGTAGGAAATGGCATTTTGTTACCGGTCCGAAAGATTCGATTTATAAGATTGCTCAGACCAGCTATTTTGCTACTGCTATGGAAGACAAAACAGAACCTGATGGATTTATTCACAGCGGTGCCTTTTTGTTAATGGATAAATCTGCCCGAATCCGGGGTAAATACGATGGTACAAAAGAAGAAGATGTCAACCGATTGATTGGTGATATTGCACGACTGAGAAAAGAATATGTGCAATAGAAGTTCGGAAATGCTTTTCCGGTTCACTTTATGTGGGTTTGGATTTTTGGTGTTCCTTTTTTCATGCACAAATCAAGACCACAAGCAAGCGACAAAATTTGATCAGTACTATGTGCAAGGCAAAGTATTGTACGAGGCCAACTGTGGCAATTGTCACCAGAAGTCCGGCACAGGACTTCGACTACTTTATCCACCCATAAATAAATCTGATTTTATGGATACTCAATTTGAGGAAGTGATTTGTATGATTAAGAATGGGAGAGAGGGTGAACTTATCGTGAACGGAAGACACTACAATAAGCCCATGAAAGGAATAGTGTCCCTTACTGAGCTTGAGATTGCAGAAATTACTACCTACATATATAATACCTGGGACCATCAACGCGGCATTGTGGAGGTGAAGGAAGTTTCTGATGCGCTCTTGGTTTGCCCAAATTGAGTTATAAAATCAATGCGTAATTTTTATTTTGCGGTTTTTTTTATCTTATTTATATTTCTTTTAATAGTGTGAAGAAGCCAGATAACAAAAGACTCGTTTACTCCCTTCTTGGTTTAGTTATCTTTTATGGAGTGATTATCCTTCTTTTGCACTACCTGGAGTCTGAGGTGGCTGGCACGAAGATGAGAAATTGGCAAGATGTACTATGGTACATTGTGGCCACTATTACTACAATAGGCTATGGTGATGTAATTCCTGTTACCTATTGGGGCAGGGCTTTGGGGTTTGTTGCGATGTTATCTAGTTTGGGCGTTTATGGTTTTATTATTGGACAGATTGCAAATTTTATGACGACACTAAGAGAGCAAAAAGAATTAGGTCTTAATGGCACTACCTTCAAAAATCATGTTGTGATTATAGGTTGGAATGATTTTAGCCAATCCGTCATTAGTCACCTGGTAGGGGCTAGCCGTGAAGTTGCTGTAATTACTAAAGATCGTAGCTCCATTGAAATCATCAGAGAGTATTATAGCACCGATAAGGTGTATACACTTTTTACGGACTTTAACAATTTTGAAATGCTTGAAAAGGCAAATATACGAGCTGCCTCTGTTGTCTTTGTTAACTTGAATGATGACACTGAAAAACTAGTGTATGTTATTAATCTTAAAAAACATTTTGCGGACCTTAATTATGTAGTCACATTAGATAATGGTAATCTAAAAAACACGTTTCATGCCGCGGGTGTTACATACGCTATTTCTAAGAATGAGATTTCCTCTAAACTTCTCGCAAGTTATATCTATGAGCCAGATGTTGCTTTATTGACAGAGGAGATCATAGCCTACGCCCACGAAGATCATGAATACGATATGAAGCAGATCATGGTAAAAGCAGGTAATCCATTTGCTGGCATATTTTATGAAAAGGTTTTCTTTGATTTGAAGAAACAATGCAATGTTGTCCTTTTTGGAATTGTAAAGATGGCTGGCAAAAAAAAATTGATGAAGAACCCGGAAGGTGATGTGAAAGTAGAAATTGGAGACTACCTGATTGTGCTTATGGACCGTAAAGGTTTGGACAGGCTAAAACGTCATTTTAATATTGAAGAGGGCTTATAACAAGAATCGCTTTCCTCATGTTTTGATTTCAATAATCCCGCCAATTAATATAAACCAGGCCATTCTGGTAAATCGTATTTTCTACATGAATATAAGTTATCTTCAAAATACTCCGCTTTTATAAGCACAGTTTGATTTGGTAAAAAATACCTTTTATTATTAAATCTTTTTCAGGATATTCCACATTCATTCATTCGAAAAAAATAAAAACTACAACTATGAATACATCACGAAGAGATTTTCTTAAGAAAAGTGCGGTTGCACTTGCGAGCACTTCCTTTTTGTCACAACACCTATTTGCGGCAATAAGCAATCAGGAATTATTGGGCCTTCAACTTTATTGCGTACGGGATGAAATGAAATTGGATCCACTCGGTACTCTAAAGCAATTGGCTGCAATAGGTTATAAGCATGTTGAGCACGCAAACTATGTAGACCGTAAATTTTATGGTTATTCTGCTACGGAATTTAAAAAAGTGTTAGATGACCTCGGTATGAAAATGCCAAGCGGCCATACGGTGATGGGGAAGCAACATTGGGATGATTCTAAAAAGGATTTTACAGATGCCTGGAAGAATACAGTTCAAGATGCCGCTACGGTAGGTCAGCAATTTGTAATTAGCCCATGGCTGGATGAGAATCTTAGAAAATCCTATGATGATCTGAAAATACAGATGGATATTTTTAATAAGAGCGGTGAATTATGTAAGAAGTCAGGAATGAAATTTGGCTATCACAACCACGACTTTGAATTTAGTCAGAAGTTAAATGGCATGACGGTATACGATATTATGCTTCAGAATACTGATCCCTCATTGGTAATGCAGCAATTGGACATTGGCAATTTGTACAATGGAGGAGCGAAGGCCATTGACATTGTGCGCCAATACCCTGGCCGATTTGAATCCATGCATGTGAAGGATGAAATTCTAGCACCAAGTGGTCATGAGAAATATGAAAGCACGATTCTCGGTGCCGGGATTGTTAACCCAAAGGAGGTAATCGACCTTGGCCGGAAGGCAGGTGGAACAATACATTTTATTATTGAACAAGAATCCTACCAGGGCAAGACTCCGCTGGCCTGTATGAAAGAAGATTACGACATCATGAAAAAGTGGGGGTATTGATTGTGAAACCACATAAAAGAAAAGCGGGCACCTAAGTAGTGCCCGTTTAGTTATTTAGCCTGCGCGTATGTTACTAATACGATCATTGATTTGCTTTCTTATGGTAGTGCCTTCATTGGGCTTCTGCCAGTCAACCTCAACGGCAGTTTTGAAAATCCAATCCACCAACGATTTTGAAATTACCGGTGATAGCAACTCAATAGCATGGAAACAAACAACATGGGTGGCAATACCTTATCGTGAAGGAAGTAAAAAATATCAAACAAAAGTTAAACTGCTTTATTCCGCGAAGGGCGTCTATTGTCTATTTTATTGTGAAGATGAAAAGATTACCTCTACATTAAAGGAGGATTTTGCCGACCTCTACATTGAGGATGTGGTAGAAGTCTTTTTTTGGACGGACGAAGCAACACCTTTGTATTTTGAATATGAACTTTCTCCGCACAATTTTGAGCTACCCATTTTAGTCCCCAATTATAGTGGGGATTTTTTTGGTTGGCGGCCCTGGCACTATGAAGGTGATCGCAGGACCAGTCATGCTACTCATGTTACTGCAAAATCCTGGACGGCAGAATTTTTCATTCCATATGCTCTATTGAAGCCATTGAAGCAAGTACCACCGACTAAAGGCACAAAGTGGCGTGCTAATTTTTATCGCATTGACTATGATGAAGGCCCTTCAGAATGGTCATGGCAATCAACGCGGACCAATTTTCATGATTTTGAAAAGTTTGGCACACTGCTTTTTGATTGAACCTGATTTGTTTTTACTCATTCTTTAATACTTCAGCTGGATTGCTTCGAGCCACTTTCAAAGTTTGTGAGCCAATCATAATCGAGGCAATCCCAATTACAGCAATCACTCCAATTAGTCCATCTACTAAACTCAAAGGAGCATGATTGGCAAGATTCGGAAAAAATACTTTGTCAAAAAGTAAGTACGTAACAGGTAAGGCAATCAAAATAGCAATGGTAAGGAGAATATAGAATCCTTTACCAAGTAGATAAACAAGCTTTCCTTCGCTGGCGCCCATCACTTTGCGTATGCTTATTTCTTTTATTCGAGTCTCTGTGGTAAATACTACCATCCCCAATAACCCTAAAGAAGCAATACAAATAGCAAGAAATGCTAATGCGCCAGCCAGTTTAATAGAAGCAGATAGCCCACTGAATGCCTGTTCAATTTCATCATCATAAAATTTAGCCTCTAAAGGATGAACGGAATCAATCTCTCTCCAAATGGCGTTGATTTTTGCATATGTCGCGTGTAAATCACTTGAAAGTATTTTCACGTTTAAGTAGTCAAACTCGTGGTTCGAGTAGCGGAGAACCACCTTTTCCCCTGAAGCATTATTAGCCCTGCCATATTGGAAATCCTTCATCACACCAATGATTTGTAATTCAATTCTATCTATTTTCACAGACTCACCAATAGCTTTTGCCGGGTCCTGATCAGCAATATTAAATCTCTTGAGCACTTGCTGGTTCACAATTACTTCTGTCTCTTTTGCGCTATCTGATTTAGGGAGGAAATTGTGACCTGCGAGCAGGTGATGCTCGTGAAGTGGAATGTAGTTCTCATCCACGTAATTAAAACGAACACCGGCAGAATCCTCGGGATTATTGGGATTTTTCATAATGGTACCGTACATGCTTCCCACACTGGTAATCAAAGCGGATTTCGATATTAGTTTTATTTCGGGAAGTTCATTCAATTCTTTTTTTAACAATTCTGCTTTGTTACCCTGGAGTTGGATATTCAAAATGTTTTCCGTGGAGTAGCCAAGATCAAAAGCCAGAAAGTGTTTGTATTGTTTGTAAATGATGAGTGTTCCTGTGATAAGCATAATTGAAATGCAGTATTGAAATACGACTAAAGCTTTGCGCATGTTTACTTTACGGAATAATCTTACCGTTGAGGTATTTTTTAATGCCTGAATGGCATTAATACGTGCAAAGAAGAGGGCAGGAAAAAAGCCAGCGGCTACACCTACAAAAATGGCAAACAAGATAAAATAGCCAATCAAAATAGGTTTCAGATCTAGTATCAGCAATTCTTGTAGATCCGAATGCATGGTTAGAAAATAGGGCTTAATCAATAGGAATAGAACAAAGGCAGCAATCAAAGAAAGCAAAGAAATGATGATAGCTTCTACTACAAACTGTCCTATCACATGACCTTTCATCGCGCCAATCACTTTTCGGATGCCCACTTCACGTGACCGCTTCAACGATCGGGCAATTGAAAGATTCGTATAATTAAAGCATGCGGAAAGAAGGACAACAAATGAAAGCCCACCGAAAATCCATAAAAGCGCGCTGCCCATAACTGAACTTATCTGGTTATTCATACTTTCTCCAATCATGATCTTGTCCAAGGGTTGCAGCGCTAATTCAATATGTGTGTTTTTTACGGAAGGATCTTCTTTTTTACTTAACTCATTTAGATTGACTTGAAAGGAAGCAAGATTAGCATCGTCAGGTAAGAGCACGTATACCCATGCATTCCAAACGTTATCCCACGCCATTTCATTGGCATTATCCTTTTCGGTGATTTCGCGGCCACTTAAGGAGGCAAGCACATCGAATTTTATATGCGAAAGCTTAGGCACATTTTCCGTAATGCCGGTAATCGTATATTCGCGATCTTTGTTCAGGATAATGGTTTTGCCCAGAGCATTTTCATTTCCAAATAATTTCTTAATTGACTCTTCAGTAAGCACAACAGAAAAAGGGTCTTTCAATGCAGTAGCCGGATTCCCTTGCAATAGTTTAAAGGAGAACACGTTGAACAATGCTTCATTGGACCAAAAACCTTTCAGTGGAATTATTTTATCTCCAACCTGAAAATCACCATCCAATCCTCTGCGAAGAATGGCAACATCCTCTTGCCCGGGAAACGTTTCCTTAATTGACTTTGCTGTACGCAACGAATTGGTCGCATTAAATTGGTCGTCTTTATTGCCCAAGTATTCATATCGGCTGATAACCCGATAAATGCGATCATGTTTTTCATGGAATTTATCGTAAGAATACATGTCCAATAAAGTGCCAATCATGATGAGGCCGACTAACATACTTATTGCGAGCCCTACAATATTGATGGCTGAAAATAATTTATTGCGGACAATGCTTCGTCCGGAGGTTTTGATGTAGCTGCCAATCATAATCCAATTAATTAAAAGGTTAATAAATTCTGGTTTGCGCAGTGTGTATAATCTTAAAAATTTGAAGACGTCAATGACGTAGATGAGACGAGCTCTTCTTGCTCCTTTGCTTTTTAAGTTTCGCTCGAAGTATTCATTCAGATCACCTTCGAGATCTTCTATCAACGAAGACTTGCAATACCAACGAAGGAATCGTGTTGCCCAGCGGGGAGGATGTTGTTCATTTGGCTTCATTATTCACTCTTCAGTATTTCGGTCGGGTTACATTGTGCAGCCCTCATGGTCTGCGATCCGATCATGATGAATGCAATCGCTAATACGGCCAGTAATCCAACAAACAATTCAATACCAATCGCTTCGTGGAAAGGGAAATGAGTAAGTACTACATTTTCGAAGAAGAGATGAGTTATAGGCAAAGCTATCAATGCCGATAGCAAGAGCAGCATCACGAAGTTGCGACTGAGTAAGAACACCAAGTTACCGGAGCTTGCCCCCATTACCTTGCGAATACTGATCTCCTTGAGTCGGGTTTCGGTAGTGAACACCACCATACCTAGTAGTCCCAATGAAGCGATGGAGATTGCAAGGAAGGAAAGGAACCCGATTACTTTGATCATCGCAGAGAGTTCACTGTAAGCTTCCTCGATGGAGTCATCATAAAATTTAGCCTCAAATGGATGAACTGGGTCAACGCTCTTCCATGCCTTCTGAATCTTTGCCATGGTGGCAATTGGGGTGCTGGTGTCAAGACGTACGTTCAGCAGACCATCTATCTTATCTGGCCGGAGGAATGTATCGGGTGTGAGGTAAGTAAAGGCAACGGGTTTGATTTCTTCATTGAGCTTTCCGTAATGAAAGTCCTTAATCACTCCCACGATTGTAAGCTTTTTACCGGCTTCCTGAAAACTACTCAGAAGGATCTCTTCGCCCAATGCATTTTGCGGATCGCCATTGGCAATATTAAATATCCTGAGTGTTTTTTCGTTCACGATAATTTCGCTGGTAGCACCTTTCGTTAATGGTCGAGTGATAAAATTCTGGCCAGCCACCAACTGATAATCATGAACGGGGATATAATTTTCATCAATGATGTTGGTGAATACAAGGGCGGAATCGCGTAAGTCTTTGTATTTCACAAAGCCACCCCAGGCGTTGCCCACACTAGTTACGATCTTCGACTGGGAGACTCCCGATACTTCGGACAAGGCTTTCAGCTTGTGGATCATCTCTTCGGGTTTATTGCCTTGCAGATCGATATTGATAATGTTCTCGGTAGTAAAACCGAGATCGAAAGCAAGAATATTTTTATACTGAACGTAACCTATGACTGTGCTGGTAATGAAGATCAATGTAAGTGTGTATTGAACTACTACCAGTGCGCGCCTGAAGCTAATCCCTTTGAATACTCTTATCGAAGACACATCTCGCAGTGCACTCATGACATTTACCTTCGCGAAGAAGAGTGCAGGTAAGAAGCCTGCCACGATACCCACCATCATCGAGAAAGCAAGAAACAGCAATACCATCGGTAGTGTTATTTCAAGCTTCACCATTTTGGTCAGTTCTGGGGCGATGGTCATAAACTGTGGTCGCATCAACAGGAACATCCCGAATGAAAGCACAAGCGCAACAAGTGAAACGATCACTGCCTCGGCCAGAAATTGCGTACGCACCTGGCTTCTTCCCGCTCCAATCACTTTACGCAAACCAACTTCCTTGTAGCGTCTCATCGATCGGGCAATGGAAAGGTTGGTGTAGTTGAAGCAAGCCGACAAGATCACGATCAGCGCTAATCCACCAATGACCCAGAATACGATTCGCGGCATCACAGGTCGTATAGAGTTCTCCAGGTCTTCACCCATCATAATGTCGCGCAACGGATGAAGCGTGAGTTGAACCTGAGCATCTTTGTCCAATTTATTTTCATCGGCACAGATTGCATCGAGCCGTGCCTGAATGTCAGAGGCACTTGCATTTTCCCCGAGCAACAAATACACGTAGTTCCGCTGATAAACGTTTCCCCACCTCAGAAGATCCTGATCTTTCGCAATGCGTGGTTCGATGGTGCTATAAGAAACAAGGGACTCAAATTGGAGATGTGAAAAGAAGGGAACGTCCTTCAGGATGCCGGTGACCTTGTAACCTTGATCCTGAAAATGAATGGTCTTACCAAAGGCATCGGCTGCACCGAAAAGTTTTTTCGAGGAAGTTTCTGTAAGTACGATGGAATAAGGTTTGGTGAGAGCCGTGGCCACATCTCCTTGCCGCATCGGCAAAGTGAAGATTCTGAGCATCGAAGGTTCGGCATAGAAGCCATTGAGCGGAACAACACTACCATTGATGTTTGCATCGCTAGTAAATTCAGTCTGCACCATTGTGATCTCTTCCACACCGGTCACTTTTTGCTTTATCAACTGATCAATCTTCACAGAAGTTGTAGCAAACTTACTGCTGTATCCTTTTTGGAACTTCGCCCTCGATGTAATGCGGTAGATGCGTCCACCTTTCTCGTTAAATTTATCGTACGACAATAGGTCGTGTGCAAAAGCAATCAGCAACAAGCCGACAGACATGGCTATAGCAAGGCCAATGATGTTGATTGTCGAAAATAGCTTATTGCGCGCTATACTGCGCATCGATGTTTTGATGTGGCTGCCTAGCATAATCCAGCTGGTTAAAGGGTTAATAGATTCAGGCTTGCGAATGGTGTAATCACGAAAAAATTTGAAGACATCGATGATATAAATGAGTTTGGCTTTTCTTGCTCCTTTGTTTTTTAAGTTTCGCTCGAAGTATTCGTTCAGATCGCCTTGCAAATCTTCCAGCAATTCGGACTTGCAATACCAAGTGAGCAGGCGTGTGGCCCATTGAGGAGGTTTTATGTCGTTGGAATCCTTCACGAAGATGTTTTTAAAGAAAGCTGAGGAATCATGCTCCACAAATGGTCGCGCATATCTTTTGATTTCAGGAGGGCGGCCTTTCCTGCGTTGGTGATCGAGTAATAACGCTTGCGCTTTCCTCCACGTGTTTGCGTAACTTCACCCAATTTACTTTTCACCAGGCCCTTTTCTTCAAGACGATTCAATACCGAATGGACAACTCCTAACTTTGCTGATCGGCCAGTCTGTCGCTCCAATTCATCGCAAATGCCAACACTATAGGCGTCATTCATTAGCGCAGCAATGGTCAATAAAACCAGTTCTTCAAACTCACCCAGATTTGTTCCTTTCATAACTAATGATTAATTACGTAAATGTATGTAAAATAGTTTTAGAAAATCAAAATTGAATTTTTGAAGGCTAATGAATCACCATTTTCAGTCTGATTTCAAGGTGATGATCATCAATTTGATTGTAGAAAAGCAATGACTTCTAGACTGGGCTTGCCATGAGTTGTACAACGAAGCTGATAAATAAGAAGCCTGGTGTTTTCATTGGGTATTGGTTAGCCAATTGATATTTATTTTTTGAACAATAGTTTTCCGGAGAAAAACAACAATGGCAATCCATACACCGCAATCATGGCATACGCCAAAATTGAATATCCCTTTGCAACCAGGTCAATAATGCCTACTTGCGCGAGAATCAAAGAAGCAACCAGCGCTACAGCTGCAATGAGAGCCTTAGTAGCCTTCCTGAGTGGCTCAGATTTTCGTTCGGCCATTTCCATCTCTACACGAAGAATGAAAGCATGGATCATTCCCGTAGCAGTTTCAACCAATGTCCATCCTACCACAATTCCAAAAACAACGATGAGGGCAGGATGAAAGGCCTCCAGCATTTTTAACCACGGTACCGTTGCTGCCAATACATTTTTATCTGGATAATAACCGAGTAATGCGAAATAAGTAAGAAACCAGGGAATGGTCATGAGTAATCCCGAGGCTATTCCAGCCAAAATACTATCGCGTCTGGATTTAATTGTTTTATACGTGAAAAAGGAAGCCGGGTACACGCCAAGATTGTAACCCACATATAATATTCCTGTCCATAGCAAAAGCAAGAAGTTTGGTGGTTCATCCAGATAACTAGTGTCCCAATGGCTGAACGTTGTCATTATTTCTGTACCCCTGCTAGAGAACACAGTGATTGCAAAAAGAATGTATGCTGAAAAAAGTGCAATCGTACCAATGGTCTCTAGTTTGGCAATCACATCATCTCCTTTATAATTGAGGAATCCGACAAGCACAATTATTAACAATACCCCAACCCATCTGCTAAAACCCAACGTGTTGTTTAGAATTTCCCCGGCAGCAGAAGCCATGACGGCAATGATGAGGATGGCCGATAGCAGATAGGCAATTTCATAAGCAATCCATCCTTTGCCAATTAGATTTTTAAGCAACGACTTGTAATCGTACACCTGCCATTGCCGGCAAGCTTCCATCGATAAAATGGAAATGAGAGAAAACCCAAAAAAAATAGCGAGCCCGCTAATCCATCCGCCTGCGCCAAATTTTCCTCCATATTCTACTATCTCGCGTCCGGTTGCATAACCACCCCCGATGAGAACGGATTGAAGAATGATACCAGGAAGGAGTATCCTTTTTATATATGAGGAGCCTTGCGTTAGTTCAGCCAATGGCTTTAAAATTTAAGGCTTCAAGATAGGCATAATAGAGGTGGACATTAACAACTTCAAACGTTAACCAGCACCTGGTTAAGAAGCGGATTGGCCGATGAGATCTTTATTAAAGAAAGTACCCCGGTTCTTCTTTCTCTCAAGAGAATCGCGAATAATAAGAAAAGCGATAGTGATGAGGTTTCGAAGTTCACAGAGTTGAGGAGAAAGAACGGCCTCATCATAAAGTCTCCCAGTTTCGTGATATAGAATATCAATTCGTTTTGACGCTCGCGTTAATCGTTCATTCGATCGAACGATCGCCACATAGTCACTCATCAGATTGCGAAGTTCCTTGCGGGTATGTGTTATCAAAATCTGCTCGCGAGGCACCGTAGTTCCTTCAGCATTCCAATCGGGAATATTTTGAGGTATGCCAATTGTTTCCAGCTTTTGTTCAACATCAATAAAACAACGGTGAGCAAACACAATCGCTTCCAATAATGAATTTGAGGCCAATCGATTAGCACCATGCAATCCCGTGCAAGCGCACTCGCCACATGCATAAAGGTTTCTAATTGAAGTACGACCATGCACATCTACTTCAATACCTCCGCATTGATAATGGGCAGCAGGCACAACTGGAATCATGTGTGTAGTGATATCAATTCCCTTGCTCAAACATTTTTCGTAAATATTTGGAAAGCGTGAAATGAATTCTTCTTTGTGAAGATGGGTGCAATCCAAATAAACAGATTCATCTCCACGTGTTATCAATTCGTTATCGATGGCTTGTGCAACAATATCGCGTGAAGCAAGTTCGCCTCGATCATCATATTTAAACATAAACCGTTCGCCATCTCTTGTCTTCAGGTATGCCCCATGGCCACGGATTGCTTCCGTGATTAGAAAGGATGGATTGTCATCCTGGGCGTAAAAGGCTGTCGGATGGAATTGGATGAAAGCCATATCTTTCACTTTTGCCATGGCCCGATAGGCCATAGCCAAACCATCACCTGTAGCAATCAACGGATTGGTTGTCGTTCGGTAAACCTGCCCTGCTCCTCCCGTTGCCAACAGGGTAACTTTCGAAACATATTTTTCAATCTTACAGGTAAGTTGATCCATCACATAAGCTCCGTAACAAGAAATACCTGGTTCAGGTTGTGAGATCTTGCGCTGGAAATGATGTTCTGTAATTAAATCAATGGAAAAATGATGGGGCAATAAACTAATGTTCGGCAATCTACTTACTTGTCGCAGCAAACTCTTTTCAATCTGTAAGCCTGTGACGTCCTTATAGTGTATGATGCGTTTTGCCGTGTGACCGCCTTCGCGCCCTAACGCCAGATTGCCGGAGGCATCCTGATCAAATTCAACTCCCCATTCAATGATTTCCTCTAACCGTTTGGGACCTTCACGGACAACTAACTCAACTACTTCACGATTGCACAAGCCGTCACCTGCCCTCAATGTATCGTCAATGTGTTTTTGAAAGGAGTCGGTGAGTTCGTCTAGCACAACAGCAATACCTCCTTGTGCATATTTGGTATTTGATTCGCTATCATCGGCTTTGGTTATTACAGTGATCGATTGATCCGGAAAGCGTTTTGCCACTTTAATAGCAAAGGAAAGACCGGCTATTCCTGATCCGATAATGAGGACGTCAGTTTGGGGCATGATTATTTTTTCGAAATTTCAAGCATGCGCTGAATGGGAACAAGTGCTTTCTTTTGGATTTCTTCCGCCACCTTGATTTCCGGCAATTCATACTTTAAACAGAGATAAAGCTTTTCCAACGTATTTAATCGCATGAAAGCACATTCACTGCAAGCACATGTATTGTCTTCGTGACTTGGAGCCGGTATCAGACTTTTATGAGGTACTTCCTTCGCCATCTGGTGAAGAATCCCAGCCTCGGTTGCAATAATAAACTCTGAACAGGGATCATTCTTTACAAAATTAATCATACCGGTAGTTGATCCGATATAGTGCGCCACTTTTAACACATGAGTTTCTGATTCCGGATGTGCTATAATCTTGGCATGTGGATGGTGCCTATGAAGTTCTAACAACTTATCAATGGCGAATGCTTCGTGCACGATACAAGCACCTTCCCACAGCACCATATCCCTCCCTGTTTTATGGATCAGATATTTGCCCAGATTTTTATCAGGTGCAAAGATGATGGGTTGATTCTTTGGAATGGAGTTAACAATCTTTTCTGCATTTGCCGAAGTGCAAATAATGTCACTCATGGCTTTGATTTCAGCTGTGCAATTAATGTAGGTAATAACAATATGATGAGGATGTTTATCCAAAAAACTTCTGAACAAATCCGGAGGAGCCGATTCAGAGAGAGAGCAACCGGCTTTAAGATCTGGAAGGACTACTTTTTTTTGAGGATTGAGAATCTTAGCCGTCTCACCCATAAAGTGGACACCAGCAAAAACGATGAGGTCAGCTTTTGTCTTAGCTGCCTGCTGAGAAAGCCCAAGACTGTCTCCAACAAAATCGGCTATATCCTGTATCTCTGGGCGCTGATAGTAATGTGCCAGGAGAACAGCATTTTTTTCTTTCTTTAAGCGGTTAATTTCTTGGAATAGGTCAAGCCCCTTCTCTACCGGGAGTTTTAGAAAACCTTCGTATTGAAGTTTATCAATGGCTTTTTCAAGAATTGTATCCGTCACCATAACCAAGGTAGCTTCATTGGGTACGAAATTACGTCTATCCGACTCATTAAGCACCTATTGGAGCTAGTTTTAGTTATGAATTTTCCTCAATCTACCGGCATTTTTCATGCGGAAAATTTGAACGCATCATTAGACTAAAAAAATATTTGCTTGTTTAAGGCTGATTTTGAATGCTTTCAATAGCAACTCTATACAACATGAGACACAGACTGAAAATGGACTCCAAAAGAGGCTGACTCTCATTTTTTTTTGAATTAGTTACGAATCCTGTAAGCAGTCGGAATGCTTAACCATGAAAGGAATAATTTCAGGACACGAACCAGATTTCAAAGAGCAACAAAACGGTTATCAGTTTTTGCATGCCAGATGCAACCCTGCTGACGCCCATAAACGTACCGCTATTTCTTAACACCATTTTTCAGGTCGTTTTATTTTATATCCCTTTCCATTATCAATTTCGTCAGGAAGAATTGAAGAAGCAAATTTTGCTTCATGTCTCTCCAATTTAATGTATAGGTCACATAAACTGGATAAATCAAAAGATGATCTTTTAGGTGGAAAGAAAACGAATATTTTATGACTTGGTTTAAACTCCCTAATAAATTCAATTGGTGGTATTAAATCACTATCTGCACTAACAAGTATTGATATATCACATTTATTATTTACGACATCGCTTATCATTACAGTAGATACCCTTACGTCTGATTCCTTCTCCTCGTAAGAAACATGAGTTTTTCTGCAATCATGGCAAGTAATTTCTTTTTTCAAGAACTTACCAAGGTGCAATCTAAATTTTGGATTTAATTTATTAGCTGTAAAGAATGATGCCTGTCTGTTTTGCTTGCCATCATGGTGTGGAATTGCAGAAAAGTAATTTACCTGTATTAATTCTTGATAGCTTTGCAGAAATTGGGAAAAAAATTTGAATAAGTCGAGCCAATAATACTTTTTCCATCCTTGGGTTTTTAGTTCGTAGTAGAAATTAAAACCATCAACATAGACAATAACACGTTTGTTCATAAAAAAAATAAGCCCTCTTCAATTGAGGGCTCAAGCCTATATCTATTTCAATATAGGGGGGTAAAACATGCCGCAAAGGTACAAATATTATCAACTTTTGATAGCATTTTATACGAAAGTTATCCACAAATGTTGTATAGAAAATTCTCTTTTTTGGAATTTTAGTCTGCTTTCCCAGATTTTTTATCTAATTTAACAGATGCCTTCAATATATCATCTAGCGTTCCAATAACGGCAAGCGTACTGGCTTCGTATTTCTTTGGACGGTTCGGTTTCTTCTTATCTACCTTCTTTTTAACCATGCTCAAATTTAAGCAATAAGATTTTATACTTCAGTCTCTTTTCTGATTGTCTTAGGAACTTCTCAATTTTCACTTGGTAGGTTAGAAAATGGTGAATTATTCAAAGTCCCAAATAGCTATCCAGCAAAATTTGGGCTTTCAGATTGGAAGATGAAAACGGAACGATCAAGGAGCAGTATATCATATAAATAGAAAGCCCCTTTATTATGACTTTAGGTATTCCTTTATTCCATCATCTGGTTCCATTTTTTATCGTTTAGTTAATTAGTTTTCCTTGTTCCAACTCCTATATGGTTGCCCTTTCAAAACCCACTCGCCTTGGCCATCTCCCAACCGATAATACTTTTCTTTCGTGTGGAGTTCCATCTGTACTCACCTAAAATTCCATCTTTGCGAATCACACGGTGACATGGAATCAAATACGCAATGTGATTAGAACCCACTGCTGATCCCACCGCCTGCATCGCTTTAGGATTCAGGATGCTCTCAGCAACACCCTGATAAGTAGTAACACCACCCATCGGAATTTTTAGAAGCGCCTCCCAAACTTTAATCTGGAAATTGGTGCCCTTCACAAATATGTGAAGTTTACTTTGCGCCCCTGCGCCTCCGCGGTTAAAAATTTGATCAATAAAAGAATCTGTCAATTGTTGATCCTGATGAAATACAGAATTATGCCAATGCTCTTTCATTTTCTCCAGTGCAAATTTAGGGTCTTCATCAGTACTTATAAACGATAGCCAGCAGATGCCGCGCTCAGTTACGCCAATCAGGCAAAGTCCGAATGGTGTTTCATGCATCCCGTATTCGATACGAATGCCTGAACCTTTTTGTTTATACTCTTGTGGTGTTACCGCTTCAAGCGTTGTAAACAAATCATACACCCTCGATTGACTTGAAAGTCCAGCATGCTCCGCAGCCTCCACCAGGTTTTTTGATTGCTGCAATTTTTCTTTCAGGAAATCCACCGTAAGAAATTGCAAAAACCGCTTTGGACTGATGCCCGCCCAGTCGGTAAAAATCTTCTGAAAATGAAAGGGGGAGAGGTGCACTTTCTCCGCAACTTCGTTCAATTCAGGTTGACGCTGAAAGTTATCTTCCAGGTATTGAATAGCTTGCTCGATGCGCAGGTAGTTGATATTTTGTTCGATCACCATCATAAAGATATTGTTTTTGTTCGATCAAAATTGGGCTTATCATGGTCAAGATTCAACCCGTTTCTTGCGTAAAATCCGCTGCTAGAAATGACTTAAAAACATCCCTTAGATTTTGTTAGCTTTAACCGTAAAGCGCTAAAAATTTAGGAGCATGAATTTAAATATTGAAGCAGAAAAGAGGAACACCTTTGATGCCATTGTGGTCGGTACTGGCATTAGTGGTGGTTGGGCTGCCAAAGAATTGACAGAGAAAGGATTGAAAACTCTTGTGTTAGAAAGAGGCCGTGCGGTAAAACACGTGATGGATTACCCTACAATGACCAAAGACCCCTGGCAACTTCCGTTGGCTAATAAGCTTCCCGCTGAAGAAATGAAATTTTATCCAGTGCAATCCCGCACCAACTGGGTGAACCAAGCCAACAAGCACTGGTATGTGAAGGACACTGAAAATCCATATACCGAAGTTAAACCATTTGATTGGATTCGTGGCTATCATGAAGGTGGCCGCTCTATTATGTGGGGAAAACAAACATATCGTTTGTCCGACTTGGATTTTGAAGCCAATGCCAAGGATGGTGTTGGGGTAGATTGGCCGATTCGTTATGCAGATCTGTCTCCCTGGTATGATTATGTAGAGTCATACATTGGTGTGAGTGGTCGCAGCGAAGGACTAGCTCATCTTCCGGATGGAAAGTTTCTTCCTGCGATGGAATTGAATTGTGTGGAAGAAGTTTTTCGCGATAAGCTCGCGGAGAAATTCGATGGTCGAAAGCTTACCATTGGTCGGGTGGCGCATCTCACGGCTGCCTTGCCACATGATCCTAATCGTGGCATTTGTCAGTCTCGAAATTTGTGTGATCGGGGTTGCCCATATGGGGCCTACTTCAGCAGCAATTCTTCAACGTTACCTGCGGCTGCCAAAACAGGTAACATGACTTTACGTCCTCATTCCATTGTGCATTCTGTTATTTATGATGAAATCAAAGGAAAGGCTATCGGTGTAAAAGTGCTCGATGCTGAAACAAAGGAAGAGATGGATTTCTTCGCAAAGATTATTTTCTTAAATGCCTCAACACTTGGCAGCACATTTATTCTTCTCAATTCAACTTCTACCCGTTTTCCAAATGGCATGGGTAATGCAAGTGATCAGTTGGGACACAATCTGATGGATCACCAATACAGAACAGGTGCAGATGCCAAAGTGGATGGCTTTGACGATAAGTATTATATAGGACGTAGACCAAATGGAATTTATATTCCCCGTTTTCGAAACATCGGGAACGACAGGCGTACAGATTACATTCGCGGATTTGGTTATCAGGGATCGGCCAGTCGAGAAGGTTGGACGCGGGGAGTTAAAGAAATGGCATATGGTGAAGAATTAAAAAATTCTTTAACGGAACCAGGTGAGTGGAGCATTGGAATCACGGGCTTTGGGGAATGTCTGCCATATCATGAGAATAATGTAAGCATTAATCACGACAGAAAAGATATTTACGGGTTACCAACTTTAAATATCGATGCAGAATGGAAAGCTAATGAAAAAGCAATGCGCGTAGATATGAAGGAGAGCGCTGCTGAAATGTTGGAGGCGGTTGGATTCAAGAATGTAACCATGTATGACAATCCGGATAACATAGGACTTGGTATACATGAAATGGGTACGGCACGAATGGGTAAAGATCCAAAGACATCGGTTTTGAATAAGTGGAACCAAGTCCACGAGGCTAAGAATGTTTTTGTTACTGACGGAGCAGCGATGACCTCTTCGGCTTGTCAAAATCCTTCATTGACGTATATGGCTCTAACAGCTCGTGCTGCAGATCACGCTGTTAGTGAATTAAAAAAAGGAAATTTGTAAACTGTATTTCTGAACACAAATAATATGAACAGAAGAGAAGCTATACAACGAACCGCCTTGGTATTGGGTTATGCGATATCTGGTCCAGCATTGGTGGGGGTATTACATGGATGCAAGGCAACTCCTGAACTTAGTTACAAACCTGTCTTCTTTTCGGAGGATCAAGCACGGTTAATAGCTGATGTGGTTGAAATTATTTTACCTAAAACCACGACACCAGGAGCGAAGGATGTAGGGGTTCCGGGGTTCATTGACGGTATGTTAAAGGAAGTTTATCAAAAAGAAGATCAGGATCAATTTTTAAAAGGTCTTGCGGAGTTTGATGACGATGCAAAAAAAGTGTTTGGTAATTCATTTAATGAATGCGATCCGGATGAACAGAAAGCTCACTTTAAGAAACACCATGATGAGGCACTTTTAAAATCTTTGAGTAAAGAATCAACAGGATGGTGGAATACTGGAGGAGGAAAAGACAAACCTTTTGTTTTAAAAATGAAAGAGCTTACTTTGTTAGGATTTTTCACCAGTGAACCAGGCGCAACCCAAGTATTGCAATACAACCAAGTGCCAGGGCCTTTTCAGGGATGTGTGCCTTTAGAGAAAGTAGGTAAGACTTGGGCCACCTAATAGTATTTAATTGAAAATTGGCAATACCTGAAATTAAGTAACATAAAAGATACACATGAAAAAAGCATTGACACTTAATTTTCTTTCACTCGTTTGTTTAGGTGCCTTCGCGCAAAACAATATGGACACGGTGAAGATCCGCCCAGTGAAAGTCTCCGAAAATATCTACATGTTAAAAGGCTCCGGTGGAAATATCGGTGTACTGATTGGAAAAGATGGAGCACTGATGATCGATAATCAATTCGCACCTTTGTCTAATAGGATCAATGGCGCAATCAAAACGCTTGACCCTGGGGAAATCCGGTTTCTAATTAACACACATATACATGATGACCATTCCGGTGGGAATGAGAACTTTGCGAAAATGGGTGTTAACATTGTTGCGCATGAGCAGGTGCGAAAACGAATGATAAATCCATACGTTGATTCGAAAGAGAATAAAACAACCCCTCCACGTGATGCAAACGCCTGGCCAGTCATCACGCTTAACGATAGAATTAGTTTACATCTTAACGATGAAGATATTGACATCATTCACATGGATAATGGACATACCGATGGGGACGTATTGGTTCATTTCAGAAAAGCAAATGTTTTCCATACGGGCGATGCTTTTGTACGCTATGGTTACCCTTATGTTGATCTTTCTCGTGGCGGGTCCTATTCAGGTTTCATTTCAGCTCTCAATAAAATGCTGGAATTAATGGATGACAATTCAAAAGTAATGCCTGGGCATGGTGAAGTCGCCACCAAGGCGGATGTAAAAATTTTTAGAGACCGTCTTCGGTACATTCACGATCAGGTATCGGCCGCTTTAAAAAGGGGAAAAAAGGTTGAAGAGATCCCTGGCCTGGGCATCACAGATAAGTATGAAGCAGAGTGGGGTAAAGAGTTTGTAAAGGGAAAGGATTTTGTGTTGCTAATGGCGGAGGATCTAAGGAAGTCTTCTGGAAAATAGAATTTTCCATTTTTGATATTGGCCCGGCAGGCAATTACCGCATGGACGGAAACCAAGTTGAATGGCATCAGATTCGTTTTTAAAAAACACCCGGTTTTCTTTTTTCATTCTTTTGCCTGACGAGCATGTAAGAAGACCATAAATTTTTAGTCGGGTATTTCCTGCTAACAGCAGTTTTCTATTTCTGATGAGACTTTTCAATTCTCCAGTTTTCAATTCTTCATGCATCCACATCGGCTAAACGACTAATTGATCATTGACTAATCAAGCTGCATCGTGAAAAATAATGCCAAGCGCATAACGAACTCCTGATTTTACTTCACTAATACCATGTTTCATAGTAGCGCGGTAAAATCCACGTACACCTTTCACGGGGCGAAAGCTAGTTGTAAAGATAACAGCATCGCCTTGATAGGGTGTTAGTACCTCTGCTTTAGATTGGGCTCGGGGTATTTGTTCGGTTAATATAAATTCACCGCCTTCAAAGTCGCGGCCATATTGAGTTAAAGCAAGAACTACTTGAAAGGGAAAGTAAATATCTCCATATAAATCCTGATGTAACGTATTGTAACCACCGGTCTCGTATCGTAATATCAATGGAGTTGGCCTACTTTGCTGATGAGCTTTACATGTATCAATGAAGTGCTGGTGCTTTTCGGGAAAGTGTGTATTTAGCGAAAGTTTTTGCATCCACTCATTGACAATTTTAGAAAGTGGATGATACAATTCCTCGCGAAGTACCTGTAGGACAAGAGGTAGTGGATAGTTGAAATATTTATATTCCCCTTTACCGAATCGGTAGCGCTGCATATTGATCACACTCCGATACAGATGTATATCGGAATACATACCTGACAAGTGTTCGCACTCTTCTTGTGAAAGAAGCCCTTTAATAGAGGCGTATCCTTTCTCGTTAAGCGAATTGTAGATAGAATCCCAATGCATACTTTCGATTTTCTTCATTCCTTTTTTAATTCAAAAATCTGGATTAGGATAAACTCATTCAACCCGTTTCTTGCTGACTAAAGATAGTTTAATACTAAATTGACAGATTGTCTTTATACTTGCGGATGCGGAAAATCTCTCTTTCCACTCCCAAGGAATTTAGTTTCGACTTGTGCTTTTCCTTTTTGAAACGATCACCAAGGGAGGTGCTTCATAGAATTGAAGAAGAATCTGTCGTGAAGGCAATTTATGTTAACAATGAAATTGTAGTCTTTCGTATTGGTCATAGAGAAAATGAACTAACAGTTGAATTTTTAACTGAAAAACCATCACTAAAAATAAAGCAAAAAGTCTTTGCTTATGTTCGGGAATGGTTTGATCTCGAAACTGATCTCAAGCCATTTTATTCATTAGCTAAGAAAGACGATTTGCTCAAGGGACTTGTAACCAAATACTTTGGATATCGCATTATCGGTCAGCCGGATTTATTTGAATCCATCATTTGGGCGGTGCTGGGACAACAAATCAATTTGCAATTTGCCTATACTCTGAAGCAGCGTTTTGTAGAGCTGTTTGGAGAGTCTGTTGAAATACAGAATCAAAAGTATTTTTTATTTCCCTCTCCAGAGGTTGTGGCGCAGATCACACCTGATCAATTATTAGCCCTTCAATTTTCCAGACAAAAAGCTTCCTATACAATTGGAATCGCTCAGGTATTTGCAGCAGGTAAATTGTCAAAAGAAAGATTGATAGGCTTGCCTCTTAAGGAAGCGAAGGAGGAGCTCATCAAAATTAAAGGTATCGGTAATTGGACGGCCAACTATGCACTCATGAAAACCTTCCGGCATCCTGATGCTTTTCCGTTGGAGGACGCTGGCGTTCACAATGCGATTAAGAAATTAATGGACCTCAAATCAAAACCTAGCTTGGATCGGGTAAGGAAAATCTACAAGAAGTATAAAGGCTGGGAGGCCTATGCTACTTTGTATTTGTGGAAGAGTCTATAAGAATTTACTCTCTCATCATTTGATCGCTGCTCAGTATGCTACGGATATGTCAGGCCAATAGTTGCGTAAGGCATTATTATTATCGTGCAAAATATTTCGAGAAGACTAAAATATTTCCCCACTGAAAAAGACTATACTAGAAAACGCAGCATTATGAAAAGTAACAAAGTTTTCAAGATCGCAGCGATCATCTTTGGTGTGTTTGCGGTCATCTCGATAGGAAAAGGTATTATGTGTTTCAAGTGGTCTCACCTCACAGTGGAGGAGAAGGCGACTAAAATCACAGAGCGTATGTCAAGTAAACTTGACCTGACCGCTGAACAGAAGGAAAAAGTGTTGGCACTCAATCTTGAAAAAGTAAAAGCATTTGACGATAAAAATTTTTGGAAGAATGATCATAAACATGGGCCTCATGGAAAATCGGGTCCTCTTTATGAGAATTGGTGGAAGGAAATGAAAGAGATTCTGAATGATGAGCAGGAGAAGAAATTGAAATTATGAAGTTGGTTGGTGGGAAAGTGAAGCGAACGCGGGAAACTGCGCTCGCTTTTTTATTTATGTTTGTTGCTATTCTTGTTTTGCCAATTGAGAAGTTAGAATGATTGAATAAACTTGCTGTAATCTTTTTTGTTTACAGGCTCTTTGCTGCCTTTGTAGTTTCTGCTACACCTTCCTGGTAGGTCGTAGTTTTAAAATCGAACGCCTTATCAAACTTGCTGCTATCAAAAAGGTAATCTGTTTCGCTTTGATAGAGCATTTCGATCGCCTCTTTTATATTGGTATCAAAGAGACCGGCCATGCGTATCATCCATTTTTTTAATACCATATAGTTCGGAGCAATGCCAAATTCTTTGGCGGCAAGTTCAATGAATTGTTTTCCGGTCAATACATTTCTATCAGTAGGGGCATGCCAAACTTGGTTGTATGCTGATTCTGTATTTCCAAGCAGTGCCGTGGCCTTACCGGCATCCGGTGTATACGTAAAGGAGTGTACGGTGTCGTCATTTAACAGCCACTGGGCTTTTTTACCGGCCGCAAAGTTCTTAAAGAGCATGGCATCTGTAAAGCTCAATGGGGTATTAGGACCATAGAAATCTGCGCCACGAATGATCATCGCTTGCAGATTTTTAATCCTTATTTCGCCCAGTAGCTTTTCTTCAATCCTTGCTCGCACCTCTCCTTTTTTACTGCAGGGATTAAATGGAGTTTCTTCATTGAACCAACCTGACACTTTTCCGTATGGATATACATTGCTGAAAAAAACTAATTTAGTGTTGTGCTTTTCACAAGCGGCTATAACGTTGTTCATTACTATTGGCCATTGCTCACTCCATACTTTGGTAGCGTAAGGCAATCCTGCAGTGAGGTACGCAATTCTTGATCCGGCAACTGCCTTATCCGTTTGCTCTGCATTTAGCAGATCGGCAGAAAAAACCTGATCGGTAGAGTTCACCTTTTTTGGGTTGCGACTTACTAACCGAATTTGATTGGTATACGTGGGCAACATCTTTCCCAGATTGTTAGCGATAACGCCATTGGCGCCAAGGATGGTTTGCATTGAAAGTGTATTTTAGTAAGTACGAAAAAGGCGATTGACTACGTCTATTTTTTTAGGCACAAATAAGTCACAAAAAACCCTGAAGCAAAAAGTTAAAGCTAAATCAATTCTATTAAGGAATTTAATTTAATATCCTGCTAGGTCAAATTTTTATCTTACTAGTAATGGCATGTTGGCTATCAGGACTAACAGATCATCATCATTGACTTGCTTTTGCTCATCAGCTAGAAGTAGAAAATTTTCATAAAGTGTATTAATATCATCACCCTCCACCCGATAACCCAGTAATTCCACTCGGTGTTTTAAAGCCGCCCGACCACTGCGTGCAGTTAATACTATTGATGACGAAGGAACTCCAACATCAGCTGGATTAATGATTTCATAATTTTCAGCATGTTTCAAAAATCCATCCTGATGGATGCCTGAAGAGTGAGCAAAGGCATTCGCACCAACAATTGCTTTGTTGGGCTGCACGGGCATACGCATCATACTGGAAACCAACTGACTGATCTCAAATATTTTTTCTGATTTGATATTGGTGTATAATCCCAGGTCTTTATGCACTTGTAGGACCATCGCAACTTCTTCCAATGACGTATTTCCCGCGCGTTCTCCAATGCCGTTAATTGTTACTTCTGCCTGTCTTGCACCATTGGTTAGGCCGGCAATGGTATTGGCTGTTGCTAAGCCCAGGTCATTATGGCAATGCACTGAGATTACTGCTTTGTCAATATTCTTCACATTTTCAACTAAGTACTGAATACGCTTGCCATACAAATGAGGTAAGCAATAACCAGTAGTATCTGGAATGTTTACTACATCCGCACCAACTGAAATGACAGCTTCTATCAATTGAGCAAGAAACGCTAAATCAGCGCGACCTGCATCTTCCGCAAAAAATTCTACCTCGTAGCCTTTTGCTTTCGCGTATTTGACAGCCCATACTCCTTGCTCCAATACCTGCTCCCTGCTTGATTTGAATTTATGCTTGATGTGAACATCCGAAGAACCAATTCCGGTATGAATGCGACCACGTTTGGCATGATGCAAGGCTTCGGCAGCGACATCAATATCGTCTTTCTTAGACCGTGTAAGTCCGCAGACTACAACATCTTTTACAGCTTTCGATATTTCGACAACGGAAAGAAAATCTCCAGGGCTTGAAATGGGGAAGCCAGCTTCGATTATATCAACGCCTAAAGCTTCCAGTTTCCTGGCAATAATTACTTTCTCTTCTGTCTTTAGTTGGCAGCCAGGCACTTGTTCGCCATCGCGAAGGGTAGTGTCAAAGATTTGAATTTTGTTGTTCATAGTAAGATCCTTATTTCATATTACTCAGATAAACTATTGACGTATTACAGATGCCATTGAGTTTACTAACGCCTTTTCAAGTTGTTCGCAAACTTTTGCTCCCATTTGTTGGGTATTCAGTATTTTGGTTTGATTTGTTTTAGTATCGGCAATATCGGTTGTTCGAAATCCTTGTTTTAGCGTTTGTTGTACGGCAAGGATTACCGCTTCTGATTCATTCTTCAATCCAAATGATATATCAAGCAAAAGTGCTGCTGATAAGATCGATGCTAATGGATTAGCAATTCCCTTTCCAGTAATGTCGTGAGCACTTCCGTGAATGGGTTCGTATAATCCAACTGTATCGCCAACTGAGGCGGAGGCCAGCATGCCCATTGAGCCTGCAATCTGCGATGCTTCATCTGTGAGGATGTCCCCAAATAAGTTACCGGTGAGCACGACATCAAAACTTCTTGGATTTTGAATCAACTTCATAGCCGCTGAATCAACAAACTGATGTTCCAATTGTACATCTTGATATTGTTTCCCGATTTCCTGAACAGTCTCTCTCCAAAGCCTTGAGCTCTCAAGTACATTAGCCTTATCAACAGAAGTAACTTTTTTCTTTCGTGTAAGAGCCGCCTGAAATGCCTTGTGGGCAATGCGTTCAATTTCATATCGCTGATAGATCATTATATCGTAGGCAGTGTCTCCATTATCTTTTCTTCCTTTCTCACCGAAGTAGACATCGCCAGTAAGTTCACGAAAGAAAAGAATATCCGAACCTTTTAATATTTCAGGTTTAATACTGGATGCGTCAAGAAGTTCATCAAAGAGTTTGATCGGCCGAAGGTTGGCATATAGCCCAAGTTCTTTGCGCATTTTTAACAGACCTTGTTCTGGCCTCACTTTCAGCGTTGGGTCATTATCGTATTTTGGATGGCCAACGGCCCCAAATAATATGGCATCGCAGTTTTTTAGTTTGGAGAGCGTTTCGTCTGGTAATGGATTGCCGGTTGCCTCAATGGCATCATGGCCAATAAGAGCTTCATCAAATTCAAATTGGTGTCCAAAGAGTTTTGCGATTAACTCTACTACCTTTTTCCCTTCGGTTGTCACTTCTTTTCCGATGCCGTCTCCGGGGAGAATAACTATCTTTTTTTTCACGTTGTATTACTGGTTGCTTTAAAGTTGTTTTAAGTTTCCAGTCACAGGTTACCGGTAACTGGTAACCGGTTAATGTGCCAAGTCAAATTCCCGTATCTCCTTATTCAAACTCAACAAGTAATCAATATCATCGTATCCGTTAATCAAGCAAGTCTTCTTATACAGATTGATTTCGAATTTTTCTTTTACAGATCCAATCTGTAAAATTTGGTTTTCAAGATCCACCACAATCTCGCTGGATGGCTTTTCTTCAATGGCTGTTAATAGTTGTTTGAGAAATTTATCAGAAACCACAATCGGCAGGAGTCCATTGTTCAATGCATTGTTTTTAAAAATGTCAGCAAAGAAACTTGACACTACAACCCGAAAGCCAAAATCATAGATAGCCCATGCTGCATGCTCACGACTACTTCCACATCCAAAGTTTTTTCCGGCCACAAGAATTTTGCCGGTGTATTTTGAATTATTTAATACAAAACCTTTAACAGGCATGTTCTCTGAGTTGAAGCGCCAGTCGCGAAACAGATTGTCACCAAATCCTTCTCTTGTGGTAGCTTTTAAAAAGCGAGCAGGAATGATTTGGTCAGTATCTATATTCTCTACAGGCAGAGGAACCGCAGTAGATTTCAGTGTTGTAAATTTATCCTTGCTCATCGGTAATAAATTAAACCAATTCTCTCACGTCCGTTACTTTTCCAGTGATAGCCGCTGCCGCAGCGCTCAATGGACTTGCCAAAAAGGTACGCGACTTTGGACCTTGTCGTCCTTCAAAATTTCTGTTTGATGTGCTGATGCAGTATTTACCTGCTGGCACTTTATCTTCGTTCATGCCCAGGCATGCCGAGCATCCCGGACTTCTTAATTCAAAGCCTGCTTGTTCAAAAATTTTATCCAGCCCTTCTTTACGCGCTTGCTCTTCTACTTGCTTGGAACCTGGTACAACCCAGACTTCTACATTTTTAGCTTTTGTTTTTCCTTTCACCATAGAGGCTACCATACGCAAATCTTCAATTCTTGCATTGGTGCAACTTCCTATAAACACGTAGTCAATTGATTTACCAAGGAGCGAGGAACCCTGCTCGAGACCCATATACTCCAATGATTTAGTAAATGAAGTTTGTTCACTAATTTCTTTAAGTTCGTTTAAGGTTGGAATCCGATCGGTTACTTTCATGCCCATGCCAGGATTTGTCCCGTATGTAATCATGGGCGCTATGTCGGCAGCATCAAATTTTAAAATGGAATCGTACGAGGCGCCTTCATCTGTTGTAAGCTTCTTCCATTCTTCAACGGCATCATCAAATTTCTCTCCTTGGGGCGCGAACGTTCTTCCCTTAATGTAGTTGAAAGTGATTTCATCGGGAGCGATCAACCCTCCACGAGCCCCCATTTCAATACTCATGTTGCAAATGGTCATGCGGGCTTCCATAGAAAGATTCCGAATGGCCTCTCCCGCATACTCCACAAAAAAGCCTGTGGCACCACTCGCTGAAATCTTAGAAATGATGTATAATATGATATCCTTACTAACCACACCCTTACCCAACGTGCCATTGATTTCAATTTTCATGGTCTTGGCTTTGTATTGTAAAATACACTGGGTCGCCAAAACTTGTTCAACTTCGCTGGTGCCAATACCGAATGCAATATTTCCGAAGGCACCATGTGTTGAGGTGTGACTGTCTCCACATACAATAGTCATTCCCGGCAAGGTCAATCCTAATTCTGGACCAATGATATGCACGATTCCCTGAAAGGGATGACCGAGGTCATATAAGTCCACTCCATATTCTGAACAGTTTTTTCTAAGTGTTTCTACCTGGTGTCTCGATAAGGCTTCTTTGATAGGAAGATGTTGATCTTTTGTTGGTACATTATGATCAGCAGTGGCAGTGGTACGGGAAGTGTTAAATACTTTTATTCCTCTTTTCTTTAGGCCATCAAATGCCTGTGGGCTGGTAACTTCATGAATAAAATGACGATCGATGAACAAAGCATCCGGATAGCCATCAGCATGCTTTACCACGTGATTGTCCCAGATTTTTTCGAAAATAGTTTTTAGTTTTTTTTCGCTCACAACAATCGTTAGTTTGGTCTATTCTTATTAAAACAGAACCGCCCTGTCGCGTAAAAACATGACAGGGCGGTTGATATTTTATTAGCAACGAAGATGCGGAAAAGTTGTGAGTTAGTTAAGTAAAATTTCCAAAAAAAATTGTGAGTTACTGACAAGTGTTTGGTAGTGCCAGATGCCAGGCGAGGTGAGTATTAAACATTCCACCAAGGTAAGGGAAGTTTAATCTCGTTAACCGATTCAACTATTATATCTGGTTTAAACGCGTATCGTTTGAGTTCTTCTCTTTTTGTGATACCACTTAGTACGAGGATAGTTTTGTAACCCATTTGCACGCCACCTTGAATGTCAGTGTCCATGGTATCTCCGATAATGGTTGTTTCTGCCGCTTCAAGCCCTAATGATTTTCGTGCCGACCGCATCATAACAGGACTGGGCTTTCCAATAACAAACGCTTTGATGCCGGTAGCCTCCTCAATCATGGCAGTAGTAGCAGCGATACCTAAATTATTCCATCCTTTTTTTTTGGGTGATGGATCACGATTGGTGGTGATGAATTTTGCTCCAGCTAAAATCATGTCCACTGCACGTTGTACCATCTCCAGGGTAAAATTTCGCCCTTCCCCCAACACCACAAAATCGGGATCATTGTCTACTAATTTGATTCCATTTTCATGCAGACTGGTTAACAGGCCCCCTTCACCCAACACATAGGCAGCTCCGTTTGGAATTTGGGTACTTAAAAATTTACTGGTCGCCATGGCACTCGTATAGATATGTTTTTCGGTAATATCTATCCCCAGTTTGTGAAGCTTGCGAACTGAATCCAGTCTTGTTCGCTGGCTATTGTTTGTCATAAAGCTAAACGGGATGTCATTTTCAAGAAGGTGCTTAATAAATCCATCTGCACCATGTATCATGAGATCGCCACCATACACCACACCATCCATATCAATTAATAAACCATGTGCCATGCCGTTACAAATTATTAAGGTCCAAGTTAAAGCATTTCAATCAAAAAAAACGTAAGATCGAAATACCTGATTGAATGAAATAAAGGTTGATGTATATGTTATTGAAGGTCACACCAGGTACTCGAATAAATTCTCATGTTGATTCACAAGTGTGTAATTGAGTTTATGGCTGTTCATCCGTTCAATTAACGAAGCAAAGTCTTCTTTTGATTTTACTTCGATACCAATAAGGGCGGGCCCTGTTTCCTTATTGTGTTTTTGAATGAATTCAAATCGAACAATATCATCATTGGGGCCGAGAATATGATTGACAAATTCTTTTAGAGCTCCAGGCCGTTGTGCAAAACGTACTATAAAATAATGTTTCAAGCCTTCAAATAAGAGAGATCGTTCTTTTATCTCCTGCATCCTGTCAATATCATTATTACCACCACTCAGTATGCAGACAACTTTTTTTCCCTTCACGTGATCTGCATATTGATCCAGGGCGGCAATAGATAATGCTCCCGCTGGCTCGGCAACAATTGCGTCTTCATTATACAGCTGAAGTATTGTGGAGCTTACTTTTCCTTCGGGTACCAGCAGCATATCAGCCAGCACCTCTTTACAAATTGGAAAAGTTTGATCTCCTACTTTTTTTACGGAAGCTCCATCTACAAATCGTTGAATAGAGTCCAGCACCACGGGCTTACCAGCTTTTAATGCCTCCATCATGGAAGGAGCGCCTTGTGGCTCCACGCCTATAATTTTTGTCTGTGGTGAATAGGTTTGGAAATAACTGCCAAGTCCGGCACAAAGTCCTCCCCCCCCGATAGGGACAAACACATAATCGATGTTAGATTGTTCTTCCAGAATTTCCTTACCCACGGTTCCCTGACCTTCCATTACTTTAATGTGATCAAACGGGGGAATGAAAACACAATTGTTTTGTAATGTGAATTCCAAGGCATGAGCCTGACAATCATCAAATGTATCACCGACCAAAACAATTTCAATATTATTGCCTCCAAACATTTTCACCTGATTGATTTTTTGTTTTGGTGTAATGGCAGGCATATAGATCACGCCTTTGATATTGAGTAGTTTGCAGGAGAACGCAACACCTTGCGCGTGATTACCTGCACTGGCACATACTACTCCCCGTTTTTTTTGCTCTTCATTTAAGCTTTGAATTAAGTTATAGGCGCCCCGAATCTTATATGAGCGCACTACTTGCAGATCCTCACGCTTTAAATACAATTCACATCCAAATTTCTCCGAAAGCTTGCGATGAAACTGTAATGGTGTTTTTAATACTACAGGCTTCAGCACTTTGTGAGCTGAGTTAATGTCTAAATTAAATGCTTTCGTGGATGTCATGATAATTTGTAAAGGCGAGTCCTGTTATTTCTTAACGGCAACAATGATCCCTGTTGCCCAAACTTGTTTCGTTAACATTAAATCAACCCTCTTCTCTAAAAGGTTGATGAGGTTGATTGCTTTCTCGTGATGGCCATCAGGCCAGTTGGTTTGAGGAAGCATATCATCAACGATATAAAGACCTCCTTTATTCAACATAGATAACACTTCGTTCAACAGAAGATATTTTCCATGCCACGTATCGGCAAAGATGTAGTCATATTTTTGATTTTTGTTAGCGTCAACCCACTCACCGCCATCAATGCAAATAAGGGTTAAACGCTTATCACCACCTAGAAAGGATTGAGCGATTTCCAGAAATTTCGGATCGTTGTCAATTGAAGTTAGGGTAGAACTTTCATCCATTCCGTCTAATATCCATGATGTGGATAAGCCGGTACCAGTACCGAGTTCAAGAAATTTACCAGCCGGTTTTGAACTTGCCAATGTTCTAAGTAAGGAACAAGTCAATACATCCGAGGCCATCGTAAAGCCCGATAGCCTGGTTACTTCCTCAATGCTCGTATACGCTTTCGGAAATTGCTGGTGGATTTCTTCTGTCATAGGGAGTAGTAGACAGTAGGCAGGTTACACTCAACAGTTTGAAATGACTGCCGATTGCTTACTGTCTACTGCCAATTGATTAATTGATCATGCTTGCTTCTACGCTTGCTTTTTCAGGTCGTAACTTTCTTACCGCTGCACCTGCTTGCCAGAGTTCGCTTTCGCGAACTTCTTTCAACTCTTCCGCTAGCTTTTCGCGATAGTCGGGTTTGCTGCAGGTATCTATCGTGCGTTTTGCTTCAGCACCACTTGCAACGCTTTCATATAATTCTTTGAATACGGGAAGCGTTGCTGCCTTGAATTTCTTTTTCCAATCCAAAGCACCACGTTGAGCTGTAGTCGAACAGTTGGCATACATCCAGTCCATACCATTTTCAGCAACGAGCGGCATTAAACTTTGCGTAAGTTCTTCCACAGTTTCGTTAAAAGCTTCTGATGGAGTGTGTCCTTTAGAACGAAGCACTTCATATTGTGCTTCGAAAATTCCTGCAATAGCGCCCATTAACGTTCCTCGTTCACCTGTTAAGTCAGAATATACTTCTTTCTTGAAGTCGGTTTGGAACAAATAACCAGAACCAACACCGATTCCTAGCGCAATCGCTTTCTCCGTTGCTTTTCCTGATGCATCTTGGAATACAGCATAACTTGAGTTTATACCTTTGCCTTGCAAAAACAGTCTTCTCACCGATGTTCCTGATCCTTTTGGCGCGGCAAGTACCACATCAATATCGGCAGGAGGAATAATACCGGTTTGTTCTTTGAATGTGATTCCAAAACCGTGAGAGAAATATAGCGTCTTACCTTTTGTCAGATATGGTTTAATGGTTGGCCATAAAGTAATTTGACCTGCATCGGATAAAAGAAATTCCAAAACAGTTCCACGTTTAGCTGCTTCCTCAATGTCAAACAAGGTTACTCCTGGTACCCAGCCATGTTCTACCGCTTTATCCCATGTTTTTGATCCTTTGCGCTGGCCAACGATTACGTTAAATCCATTATCGCGCAAGTTCAATGCCTGTGCAGGGCCTTGTACACCATATCCAATGATTGCAATAGTTTCATTTTTCAAAACAGCCAATGCTTTCTCCATTGGAAATTCTTCACGTGTAACTACTTCCTCCAGGGTTCCTCCAAAATTGATCTTTGCCATTTGTTTTGTGGTTAGTTCTTAATTATTAAAAAGTTTAAAGATGAAAGTTTAAAGCTTAAAGTTTGGGCCGAACTAGCTTTTGGCTTTGTACTTTGAGCTGATAGCTTCTTAATCAACGTCTACAATTTTCTCGCTCAGTTCAAAATACAAACTGCTGCCTTCATAGGCCCTCACCGTCTCAACTTCAATTAGTTTTTCTAATTGCGTTGTAACTTTTTCAATCATATCATGAGTAGTGAAAAGTAACATAATCACTCCGCCTCTGCGAAAATCATTTTCGTTTTCATGAGCCATTAATTTTTTTATCCTCACTCTTCTGCGATTTAAAATATTGATGATCCGATTAAGGACAGAAAAATTATTGTCGGATGCTATTTCTATGGTGAAGTCTTGTTTCATATAACTAATCCTGCGTCTTTAGCATTTTTACTTTTTCGGTAATTCCAAAATTATTTCGGATACACTGGCACCAGCAGGCACCATGGGAAACACATTATCTTCCTTTCCCACCACGACTTCCAAAAAATATGAAGTCTTGGCTTCTAGCATCTCCCGTACCCCATCTTGCAAGTCTTCCCGGTTAATAATCTTACGTGCTGTAATGGAATAGGCTTCCGCTATTTTAACAAAATCAGGATTGATCATCTCTGTAAAGGAATATCGTTTTTCATGAAATAGTTGTTGCCACTGACGCACCATACCTAAAAAACTATTATTCAGTACTATGATTTTAACAGGAATCTTATACTGCATAATGGTACCTAATTCTTGAACGGTCATCTGGTAACCTCCATCGCCAATAACGGCCACCACTTGTTGGTTGGGCAATGCCAACTTAGCACCCATAGCAGCCGGTAATGCAAAACCCATGGTGCCTGCTCCGCCAGAGGTTACATTTGTTCTTGGGTTTTTAAATTGATAGTACCTCGAGGCAATCATTTGGTGTTGACCTACATCAGTCACTAGTATTGCCTCTCCTTTTGTTTGGGTCGAAAGCTGATGAATGACTTCCGCCATCTTGATTTCACCTGTCGAATTGAATTCGTGGTGGATAACTTTATCATACTCTTCTTGATTGAGTTCGCGGAAGCTGTTGATCCATGCAGCGTGTTGACTCGGCTGAACAAGCTTTGTCAATACCTCCAGAGCTTCTTTTGCGTCCGCATTAACAACAACATCTGCTTTTATGATTTTATTAATCTCGGCTCTGTCAATTTCTATATGAATAACTTTTGCCTGCCTGGCATATTTGCTGACGTTCCCAGTCACACGATCATCGAAGCGCATACCAATGGCAATCAGAACATCGCATTCATTGGTGTTGATGTTGGGTCCATAATTTCCATGCATGCCCAGATATCCAACATAATTGGGATGATCGGTCGGGAAAGCACCTAGTCCAAGCAATGTACTTGCTACGGGAATGCCGCTCTTTTCAGAAAAGGCAATTAATTCGCTGGATGCGCCAGACAGCAAGACTCCCTGACCTGCCAGTATATAAGGTTTTTTTGCTTTGTTAATTAGTTCTGCTGCAGCCTCTACTTGTGGAAGTTGCAGGGATGGTTTGGATTTATACGTGCGAATGCTTTCACACTTTTTGTATGCCTGAAAGTCAAATAACTCATTCTGTGCATTCTTAGTAATGTCGATCAATACCGGACCTGGTCTTCCGGTCATGGCAATGTGAAAGGCTTTTGATACAGCATTTGCAATATCCTTTGCCTCCGTTATTTGCACATTCCATTTTGTTACAGGAATGGTGGTGTTGATCACATCAGTTTCCTGAAAGGCATCTGTCCCCAGCAGGTGAGCAAATACCTGGCCTGTGATACAGACCACTGGAGTTGAATCAATCAAAGCATCAGCCAAGCCGGTGATGAGATTTGTTGCCCCGGGACCGGAAGTAGCAAACACAATTCCTGGCCGACCGGATACACGTGCAAATCCTTGTGCCGCATGAATAGCACCCTGTTCATGACGGACAAGTATATGATTAAGTTGATCAGAATAGTGATAGAGCGCGTCATACACAGGCATAATCGCTCCACCAGGATATCCGAAAATAGTAGTTACTTGTTCTGCAACCAGACAACGCAACAAGGCTTCAGATCCTGAAATCTTTTGCTGGGTTGGTGCAACAACTCGTTCTTTAGTCTTCGTCAGTAACGCATCCATCGGCTGCAGTTTTTACGTGTTTGGCATATTTATATAAGACTCCACTCGTTACCCGAAGTAACGGTGCTTTGTAATGCGATCTTCTGATCGCAATTGTTTTTTCATCAACCAGCAAATTGATCTGATGTTTCTTCACATCTATTTCGATCCAATCACCATCTTCCACTAATCCAATCAGTCCACCATCAAAAGCCTCTGGGGTAATATGTCCTATCACAAAACCATGCGAGCCTCCTGAGAATCTTCCGTCCGTAATGAGGGCAACAGATTTTCCAAGCCCGGAGCCCATGATTAAACTTGTGGGCTTCAACATTTCAGGCATACCCGGTGCGCCTTTAGGACCAACGAAACGAATGACGACAACATCACCTTCTTTTATTTTGCCCGATTTGATTCCATCCACTAATTCAAACTCACCATTGAAGACCCGCGCGGTACCTTTAAACTTTTCACCCTCTTTGCCTGTAATCTTGGCTACCGATCCTTTCTCGGCCAGGTTTCCATAAAGTATTTGGAGGTGTCCCGTCTTTTTGAATGGCCTTTCAAGCGGAACGATGACATCTTGTTTTTCGAAATCAAGGTCTTTGGCGTTGGCCACATTTTCGGCAACGGTTTTTCCAGTCACGGTCAAACAATCACCATGCAGAAATCCTTTTTGTAATACGTATTTCATTACCGAGGGAACGCCACCTATTTTGTGAAGGGCCTCCATCAGATATTTACCACTTGGCTTCAAATCTGCAATCAATGGCGTCTTATCCGAGATTCGTTGAAAATCTTCTTGTGTGATTTTAACGCCAACGGATTTTGCCATCGCGATTAAATGCAGAACGGCATTTGTAGATCCCCCCAACACCATCACGATTGTAATAGCATTTTCAAATGCCTTAAAGGTCATGATGTCGCGAGGCTTCAAATCTTTTTCCAATAAATGCAGGATTGCTTTTCCGGCAGACACACATTCGGCAGACTTTTCTTTGCTCAACGCAGGATTAGAAGAAGAGTAAGGAAGTGACATACCCAACGCTTCAATAGCAGATGCCATGGTATTGGCTGTATACATTCCGCCACAGGCACCAGCACCGGGGCAAGAGTTTTGGATAATGCCTTTGTAATCTTCATCCGATAGTTTGCCCTGAATTTTTTCACCAAGCGCTTCGAATGAAGAAATAATATTTAGCTCACGTCCTTTATAATGGCCACCGGCAATTGTACCGCCATACACCATAAGTGCCGGACGATTCAAACGTCCCATAGCGATTACAGAACCTGGCATGTTTTTGTCGCAACCAACTACCGCTATCAACCCATCATAATACTGTGCTCCACAAACTGTTTCAATGGAGTCGGCAATTACCTCACGGCTCACTAAAGAATAACGCATTCCTTCCGTCCCGTTAGAAATTCCATCGCTAACACCAATGGTATGAAAAATTAGTCCAACAAGTTCCTGGTCCCAAACGGCTTGCTTCACTTCTGTTGCCAGCGCATTCAAATGCATATTACAGGTGTTGCCATCGAAGCCGGTGCTTACTATTCCCACCTGTGCTTTTTTTAAGTCGTGCTCAGTCAGACCAATTCCGTATAGCATAGCTTGCGAGGCCGGCAGTGTCATGTCCTGGGTGATGGTCTTGCTGTACTTGTTTAATTCCACTTTTCCTGATTCTAATTTTATTTTTCAAACAATAAGATTCTGGATTCTTGATGCTGGGGAATCCAGAATCTAGTATCCAGAATCGGTTTTAAACGATAACATATGAATAACTCTTATCCAACACAATGCTTCTATAGGTATCCCTAATTAATGCACTCATAGAATCCTTCCACGGTTTGCCCATCGGTTGTCCTTCGATGGATTCAATAGCAACTATTTCGTTCATGGTACTGCAGAAGAATGCACTGTCTGCCTCGAATAATTTTTCCGGTCTGAAATATTTTTCCACTAACGGAATCTCTAACTGATCACAAATATCAATTACGGTTTTGCGCGTAATACCTGGTAAAATACTTTCTAGCGGGGGCGTGTACATCACCCCATCTTTTTCATGAAAAAAATTGGCACCAGGCCCTTCTGCCACATAGCCATTTAAATCAAGAAGGATCCCGTCATCAAAGCCTCGCCTTTTCGCTTCAGTTGTAGCGAGAATGGAGTTTACATACAAACCACAAACTTTGGCTTCCATGGTGACCGCTTTGGGATTAGGACGCTGAAACGATGATATACAAACACGGGCAGGCTTTAGGGTGATATGTTGATCAACGGCCCAGGCCGTGATCATTAATGATACCTCGTTCGGTGAGGTCAATGCCATATTAGGGCTACAGAAGACAAGCGGACGGATGTAAGCGTTTGATAACTTGTTTTTTTCAAGTACTTGATAGGTAATTTGGGAAAGTTCTTCTGCACTGTAATGGAAGGGGATTCCCATTAATTGGCAACTTCTTTTCAGACGTTCGAAATGTTCCAGCGCTTTAAAGGTCTTTATTCCGTTTACAGTTTCGTAAGAGCGAATTCCTTCGAACACGCCATAGCCATAGTGAAATGTTTGACCGAATAAGTCGGTCTTGGCGTCTTTGGCTTTGATATATTTCCCATCCAGGAATAGAACTGTGTTATCGTTGTAGTACATCGTATTAGAACAATCGTTAGTTTGTTACCATTTCTATAAAATAAAACCGTCCCGCTTATGGGCGGGACGGTTGACAATTTTTTTACATATTGGTCAGCGTCCCGGTTTTCTGAGAATAATGACGTTAATGAGCACACGTACACTATTGATCAATTTGATCAGGGTGTTAAAGCCGTATGCGTATGTTTTATTCATTGCTTTTTCTTATGCTGTAGTGCAAGATGGCAAAATTTTGTAATGGAATTGTAGTAAAAAGTAGAAAAAAGTTTCACTACAAGGGTAACGAATGTTAGGTAGAGATTCTGTCAAAATATGTTTCCTCCCCAAACAAAATTCTTAAAGTCATTTCCTGGGGGATAAAGACCAATCAAAAATTGCTTTTTGAGATTGAGAGATTTAGATCGATTGGTTAAGGCATCAGCATCACTTTTTGTGGGCGTAGTTTTTATTTCAATGCCACAATTTTCTTTCCATATTAAATCAATCTCCTGCCCAGATTTCTTTTGATAATAATTAACAGCTTTGTCTAATCTCAAGAATTGATTTACAACCGTGTTTTCAAAAATCTTTCCGGTCTCTTGCTCTTCCATTAAATTTAATAGTCCGGAGTCTGAGAAGTAATATTTTGATTGTTGACTGATTTCTTTATCAGTGTTGTTGCTGTAGGGAGTGAGCTTTGTTAGAAAGTAAGTTTGCTCGAACAAGCTCAGATAGTTGGCTATTTTGTTCCTGTTAATGCCAGCCACAGAGGCTAGTTTGCTGGCATCCATTTTACTTCCAACACGGGCACTTAATAGCCGAATGAGTTTATAAAGTTCATCGTTTAATGAATAGTCCGAAAGAATTTTTACGTCCATGTCAATGTAGGCATTGAGGATATCTTGAAGCATCGTCTTCTTTGAAGACGATTTATTTATTAACGTTACTTCTGGAAAACCTCCAAACTTTATGAACTCGTTGTAACTCGACTTAAACTGATTATAGAATCCCTCGAAATAATTTTGAAAGGCGAATCTTTTATAAGTGTTAGCATCAGTTCCTTTGAACCTCAAAAATTCATCGAAGGATAAAGGACTTAATTCAAAGATTTGTTTTCGCCCAGCTAGACTTTCTGAAAAACGGTTTTTTAAATAAAAAGAACTTGAGCCAGTCACAATGAATTTTACCCGATAGGTATCGTACCAATACTTCATTACGCTCACGATGTCTGGCAGCAATTGAATTTCGTCCAAAGCAATGGTGCATTTTTTGGTCACATCAATTCCCATTGTTTCCAGAAAGAGTTCCATCTCTTTGTTGGTAGGCTGCTTAAAAATCTGCCTGTTCTCAATGCGCTCCAGATCAAGATAGATTTTGTTTTTACCAGGGACGGTATCCAGTAATTGTTTCAGCAATGTGGATTTGCCCACGCGCCTCATACCCGTGATGACGGTAGCCGGTCTTTCGGTAAGGTGGCTCTTCAGGGCTTTATAGAGGTTTCTTTCAAACATACTTTATGCACGAATATAGTGCATAAAGTTATACTATACGCATTTCTTTTGTGCAAGAATGTCTACTCAAATCAAAAAATATACGTTAAGATCCCAAATACTCTACAATCCCATCGCGTATAGCGGTAAAAGTTTTGATCAGGGTCTCTTCTTTTTCTTCGAGCAGCGTTACACGGAAGCCTTGCAACTCTGAGCAGAAGGAAGAAATGGGCACAACGCAAACTCCTTTTGCACCTAGCAGGTAATACACAAACCGTTTATCAAGTGGCATTTCCTCGGCCGTCCAATCTCTTACCAGTTTAGTGATTCTGGGGTCCTGAATTTTTAAAGTTTGATTTTGTTTCAGGGTTCCTTCGCGGAAGATGATGGTATTATAAAAGGCACCAAACGTTTCATTGAAAGTTAACTGTGGAACCGTGTGAAGAATGTCGGCAATGATTTTACTGCGTCTGCCGATATTACGATTCGTTTCCTCACGATATACTTTAAAGCGCGGATCCCCCAGAATTTTCGGAATGGCTAACTGCGGCAACTTAGTGGAGCATACCTCGATCATTTTTGCATTATCAATTGCCTGACATAAACGATTAAAGCCTTCATCTTTATCACGGTTGTAATACTCCATCCAGCCACAGCGCGCACCTGGCCATGGCAATTCCTTCGAAATGCCTTTCATCGAGATACCAGGAATATCTTCAATCACTTCGGCAAGTGCGTAGGCCCTTGCACCGTTGTAGGTAATGTTCAAATAAATTTCATCACAGATCAGAAAGAGCTTAAACTCGCGGGCGATTTCTACAATCTTTTTTAAGGTCTCGTAAGGATAGACCATACCCGTGGGATTGTCCGGATTAATGATCAAAATACCGACAACATTAGGATTGTACTTCACTTTATTATAGAGATCATCCAGATCAGGATACCATTTGTTGTTGGGATCAAGTTTGTATGTGAGCGGTTCGTGACTGGCATGAGCAGCCTCCGCGCTGGAGTGTGTAGAATAGGCAGGTGAAGGGCCGATGATGCGAGAAGTAGGTGTGATGTATTGATACACTTTGGCAATGGCATCGCCAAGTCCGTTAAAAAAGCAAATATCTTCCGGGGTGATCTGGGCACCCTTTCGTAAATTATTTTGATTCGCTAAAAATTTTCGGGTATCCACCATACCTTTTGAGGGACAGTAGCTGTACGTCTCATTTTGCAGAGCCAGATCAGCAATGATCTGTTTGATCCACAGCGGGAGTAAATGATTTTTTTGAATCGGGTCCCCAATGTTTTCCCAGTAGATTTCTTGCCCCAGATTATTTATCAGCTCTGCCTTTTTTACGATCTCACGGATTTCGTAACTGAGTTCTTTAGCTCCTTCGCTAAGTAGTTGTTGACGCATAATGTTAGTCCATAGTATTTAGTCGATCGCCCATAGTTTAAAGGGCACAGTTACATTCACAGTCGGAGCCAATTTGCTTATTATTCACTCTTTGGACGTTAAAGACAGATACTACTAGTTAATGATTGTGGTATTTAAAATCCGAAAGTAAAGTTTAGTTGAGAGGATAGCAAAAAGCAGATAACAAAATCATACCTGTGCTTTTGCCGTTATGGTTTCAGCAAAAGCCTGATCAGCTCGCTTACTAACCATCGGTAGTTTATCCATCCAGTGAACATCAATGGTATAGACACCAAAATCCTCAATTACTTTTCCTTTTATGTCATAGAAGCCGCGGCCACGGAATGGAAACTTTCGGGCTGAATCGGGGAAATGAACCGTATCGAATACTTCTCCATGCACATCGTAGAATGTACCAAAGCACATGTGCTCTTTTGTCTTCATGGTGGAGGCATCTTTTGTCGTGACAATATAACCCACGATGTGAACTTGCTTTCCTTTTTTATGAGATAACTCGGTTGTTATCGTATCACCATAAGATGGAGTCGCCAGTAAATCAAACGGATTGCAAAGCGGAAACCCAAGTAGTTCGATTTCATCAAAGGCATCTTCCAATACATTGCGTTGAAGGACGGGTAAAGGATACTCTTTGGGTTCAGTATCAAAAAGATCGACCGTGTCGACTGGTTTTGCTTTGGCATTACCAAAATACAACATCGATTCCCAAAGAAGATGCTGCTTGGTTTTATACGTGAAACGGAAAGCTCCTAGTCGAATGAGAATGCGAAGTTGTTCTAGCCCAATGCCTTGTATCCGTCTCAAAAAATTATCAAGGCTTGAGTACGTACCGTTTTTATTCCGTTCGGAAAAAATTTGCTGACCTATTTTTGTTTCCAGACTTTTCAAGTGAACAAAGCCGATGTAAATTTTATTATCCTCAATCGAGGTGAGGTATTCGCTGTGATTCACGCAAGGAGGTTCAATCTGCGCACCATTCATACGCGCCTCATGAAAATAAAATTCTGTTCTATAAAAGCCACCGAAGTTGTTGATAACCCCAACCATAAACTCCAATGGATAATACGCTTTTAAAAACAAACTCTGATAGCTCTCTACAGCATAGCTGGCGGAATGACCTTTGGCAAAAGAGTATCCTGCAAAGCTTTCTATCTCCTTCCAAACGCGTTCTGTGACATGGGGCTCATAACCGCGTTCTTCACACCCTTCAAAAAAACGATCCTGTACCCGTTGAAATTCCTCACGCGAACGATACTTGCCCGACATACCTCTACGAAGTACATCGGCTTCTGTTAATGTAAGACCTGCAAAGAGATGAGCTACCCGTATTACATCTTCCTGGTACACCATTACGCCATATGTATCTTTCATAATCTCATCCATCTTAGGATGTATGGGTTTATACGAGCCTCCGTTGCGGACAGCATGAAAGCGTTCGATGTAAGTTTTCATCATCCCTGAACTGGCCACACCGGGGCGAATAATGGAACTCGCTGCGACTAATGTCAGGTAATCATCACATCGTAATTTTCCCAACAACATTCGTGTGGCGGGTGACTCCACATAAAAACAACCCATCGCTTTGCTATTGCGCATGAGGTCTTTTATTTTCTCGTCTTCTTTAAATTTTTTAAACTGATAAACATCAATGTCAACCCCTTTATTTTGTTTGACTTGTTTTACCGTTTCTTTAATATGACCAAGACCACGTTGACTGAGTATATCAAACTTATATATGCCGAAATCTTCAGCCATGTGCATTTCAAATTGTGATACGGGCAAGCCCTTGGGAGGAAGTTCGGTTGCCGTGTAAGCATAGATGGGTTTCTCGGTGATCAATACTCCACCGGCATGAATAGATATGTTAGACGGTAATTTTTTCTGGACAATATAATCTGTATAACCCAGTACCTTTTGAGAAATGTGATCGCGTTTTATTTTTTCATTCCTCCTTTCCACCAATTCGTCAATCTCTTCTTTCGGTAAACCGAATACCTTACCCAACTCGCGAATAATAGATTTGTCATGATAGGTAACATGTGTGCCCAGTAAACAGACATGATCAGAATCATATTTTTTGAAAAGATAATCGTAGATGGCATCGCGATTGTCCCATGAAAAATCAATATCAAAATCGGGAGGAGAGACACGCTCTTCGTTAAGGAATCGTTCAAAATAAAGATCTAGTTCGATAGGATCTACATTGGTAATGCCCAGGCAATAGGCCACTGTGCTGTTGGCTCCGCTGCCGCGGCCTACAAAGTCAAAGCTCTGGCTCTTAGCATAGTTAATCAAGTCACACGTGATGAGGTAGTAAGCAGTAAACTTTTTTTTAGCAATGATCCTTAATTCTTTTTCGATGCGATCGTTCCAGATTTTACCGTCAACATCCTCTGCTTGATATTTTATTTTATACCCTTCAAGGGTTTTACTTCTTAAGTAGTGTAAATCCTCTTCGGTAGTTAAAAAAAAACTTTTTCTGTTTTTGTCTTCGCCCAGTTGGCACTCAATTGAGCATTGATTGAGCATTGATTTGGCGTTGCGAAGGAGTTCAGGAAATTGATCAAATTGTTTTTCCAGATCATGGTGTGGCAACATAAATTCCTCTTTATGCGCTTGATGATGTTCAGGTAGTTTGCTGAGTAGAGTATTGGTAGCGATGCAGCGCAGTAAGCGATGTGTGTTATGATCGCGATAAACTATTTTTTCTTTTTTGGTTTTTTCAGCTTGAACTTTTTCCGGAGGAAGAAAAGTGATCGGGTGAAGCAATACAAATTTGTGTTCATATTCTTTACGATGAGAATAAATGGCAAATGATGAAAGATCGTGCTGGCCAACACCGATGTATTCGTATTCTCTTAACTGATCTGGTCTTATTTTACCAAAGGGATAAATCACAAATACCTGATCAAATTCGGGTGCGCGGGTGGGAAAGGGTTTCGCTTCGCGGTTGTGAAATGAAAGAAATCGATTAATGTTTTCAAATCCCTGATTATTTTTTGCGATGATTATATATGTGGTAGAGATGCAAAATTTTGCGTCTCTACTACCACGATCATCAGCACCATTATTGGTTTGTCCGTCAGGCGTGTTTCGGAATTCAACACCTACGGCAATATTTAGATCGAAGGCCTCCTTGCCAAATTTGGTAAGCCCATTTTCGCGCATACTATTGGTATCGCAAATTCTCAACATCTCCAGATAAGAAGCGGTGTTATTGATTTCGGTAAGAGCAAGTTTGTGAACGCCACAGCGTTTAGCTTCTTGAAAAAGAGTTTGGATGGGCAGTGTGCCGTATTTAAAACTGAAGCCGGTGTGACAGTTGAGGTACATGGACTAATTTGAAAATTTGATGATGTGTTGATTGAAAATATTGTCTGGTCATATTGCCATAAAGCCCCGCCCCGGTCTGAGTCCTCACAGACTGGAATCATAATTAATTATTACCTCCTAAAAACTCTAAATGAGCCATCACCAATTTGATCTCCCCAAAACTGTATCCATCCCCTAATGATTCTTTGATAGGTGTCAGTGCTCCTTTTCCAATCTTCTCAATTGCTTCGCTGATGGCAGGAATTTTTGAGATGTCTATCAGTTGATCGATTGTCAACTTGCCATGTTGAACATAGAATGCAAGATGCCCTTCAATGGTTACTGTGCTCAATCCACGTAGTTCAGCAATTTTTTCTAAAGAATTTCCCTGCTTGAAAAGATCAAAGCTTTGTTGTTTGGTGTCGGTGTCACGTTCGGGCCTTTCTCTTCGTATGCGTTTGGGCGTTTTCAGGTGAATGCGTGATTTCAATTGATGCTCTTTGCAATACGCTGCTATCACATTCCAGAATTGCTTTCCATACTTTTCCAGTTTTATCTGACCAAAGCCAGAAATTTTACTAAACTCTTCCTTGCTGTGTGGCAGGTATGTTGCCAGTTCCATAAGAGTTGCATCCGAAAGAACGATGCGGATGCCGTATTTCATTTCTTTTTCGGTCAATTCATTTATCATAGTTATTATTTTTATTCATATCATTTCGACTATTGATTTTAAATTTCTTATCATTTCGGTCTGTGAGGACACAGACCGAGGAGTTAGAATTTAAGTTTTTATTAGGACATATCAATTCATCATATTTTTTGTTATCCTGCCTTTAAACATATTCATCTCCATGCGCACACGTCTGTTTACACCCATGGTGGTGGCGCGTGTTAGTTTTTCTACACCATGTTTGTGTTTGATGTAATCCATCGCCTCGTACAGGTTGATGTCTTCTTCGGTGTCGTCAAACAAACTGATTTGTTGATTGCCATGAACGAGGCTGCTCAACCGCACACCCACCAGGCGGATTAACATTCTGCGGTTGTATAGTTTGTCGAACAGCTCTTGTACGATGCGGAGCAGAATGTGATCGGAGGATGTATAAGGTACGTGAATCTGTTTTGTTTCGGTGTCGAAATTGGAATAGCGGATTTTTACCGTAATGCAGGAAGTGAGTTTCTTCTGGTCGCGCAATTGAAACGCCACTTTCTCCACCATGGCGATGAGAATGGATTTCATCCGTTTCACATCAATGGTGTCTTCTTCGAAGGTGCATTCGGTGGAAATGGATTTTTGTTCGGTGTAGGGAACAACAGGCGAATCGTCAATGCCGTGGGCTTTGTTCCACAAGCTGATGCCATTCTTACCAAAGGCACTGGTTAGAAATTTCAAGGGCATATCGCGTAGTGTGGCTACGGTGCGCACGCCCATGTCGTATAAAAAAGAAGCGGTTTGTTTTCCCACCATTGGAATTTTATCTACGGATAGCGGGGCGAGGAAATCTTTTTCGTCACCGGCCAGTATCTGCTTCTCGGCATTTGGCTTGAACTCCGCTGTGGCTACTTTCGACACGAGTTTGTTTACCGACAACGCCATGGAGATGGGGAGCGCACTTTCTTTTATGATTTTCTTTCGCAGTTCCAGTGCCCATTTGAAAGTGCCGAAGAAACGGTCCATGCCGCTGGCATCGATATAAAATTCATCGATGGAGGCTTTCTCTAATAGAGGCGCTTTCTCGGCAATGATCTCTGTTACCAAATGCGAAGCCTGACTGTAGGCTTCCATGTCGCCAGAGATTACTGTAGCATCGGGGCAAAGTTGCAGGGCGAGGTACATGGGCATGGCGGAGTGTACGCCAAATTTTCTGGCCTCGTAGCTACAGGCTGCCACTACTCCCCTGCGACTGCTGCCACCTATAATTAAGGGAATGCCTTTAAATTTTTTCTCTTTTTTGCGCTCAACCGACACAAAAAAGGCATCCAAATCGAAGTGAATAATGCTCCTATCCATCAGAACAATATTACTAAATAAATTAGTAATTATGCTAATATTAAGCCTTTATTGTCCAATAATAGAGTATTAATGTGGGTAATATTTAAGCTAAATAGATTAGTAATTCCCCGCCAGCCCAACTCGTAGGGAGGCGTCCTAAAATATCACCTGGGCCCTTCAAAGGAAGAGGGAAGTGCAAGATTTAGTTTATGACAGTAGGTTTAAATCCAGCCGCACTACATTCTCAACATGCACCGTGTGTGGAAACATGTCTACAGGTTGCACGGCCGTGATGGTATATTTTTCGGAAAGGATTTTTAGATCGCGCGCCTGCGTGGCGGGGTTGCAACTTACGTATACAATTCGTTTTGGTAATGCTTTGAGCAACATCTTGCACACATCTTCGTGCATACCGGCACGTGGAGGATCGGTGATGATCACATCGGGCCGTCCGTGCTGATTTAAAAATTCATCGTCCAGAAGGTCTTTGATGTCACCCGCAAAAAATTCGGTATTGGTGATGTTGTTGAGCTTCGAATTTACTTTGGCATCTTCAATAGCGGCAGCAACATACTCCAGCCCAATTACTTTTTTGGATTGACCTGCTACAAAGTTAGCAATGGTACCCGTGCCGGTGTAAAGATCATATACCAATTCATCTCCTTGTAGGCCGGCCATTTGCCAGGCTACTTTATAAAGCGCATAGGCCTGATCGGAATTGGTTTGATAAAAAGATTTTGGACCAACACGAAATTGTAAAATGGCGGATCCGTCAGGCGTACTCATCTTTTCAGTGATGTACGGGTTTCCCTTCCAGCAAATGACATCAAGATCGGCAAAGGTGTCGTTCTTTTTTCCATTGATGATGTAGTTGGCAGAAGTTACCTGAGGAAATTTTTCAGTGATGGCCTTTAGAATTTTTTCAATCCACTCCATTTTAGGGTAGGTCACTTGCAAGATCACCATCACTTCGTTGGTGTTTGCAGTGCGAATGGTCAATGTTCTTAAAAAGCCAATTTGTTTTCGCAGATCGAAAAATGGAATATTTTCTGTTACGGCAACCTCTTTTGCAAGTAATCGAATGGCATTGGAGGGATAGGCTTGCAAATAGCATTGCTTTACATCAAACACTTTGTCGTACATGCGGGGGATGTGATAGCCTAAACCGACCTCACCCCCTGCCTGTCCGGCAGGCAGGCCTTGCCCTTCTACCTCATCCGGCCTTTGGCCACCTTCTCCAGGAGGAGAAGGGAAGTGGCCTAAAGATTTCAATGAGGAGAGGGGGGAAGAAGGAAGATTCTTTTTTATTTCAAGTTCTTCTTTGGTGAGCCAGCGGTTGGCGGTAAACGTGTAGTCTAATTTATTTCTATAGTAATCTGTTTTTGCGGAGGCAATAATGGGTTTTATTTCCGGGAGATCAAACCCACCTATTCTTTCTAGGTTATCAACCGCTTGTTGTTGTTTGTAGTGAAGTTGTGTTTTATAGTTAATGTGTTGCCAGGAGCAGCCGCCACACGTGCCAACGTGTTGACAGAAGGGTTCAGTTCGATTGGGCGATAATTTTTGAATGGCTGTTACGCGCCCTTCGAAGAAATTGCTTTTTATTTTAGTGAGTTCAACTTCCACCGTGTCACCAGGAGCGCCACCTTGCAAAAAAATTACTAATCCCTCTACCCTGGCAATGCATTTACCTTCTGCTGCCATCGTTTCGACTACTATATCCTCCAGTTTGTCTCCTTTTTTCATGGGTTGCGAAAATACGTAAATGTGGGGGGTTTTACTGCAAAAGCGAATTGCCTATCTTTCGCATTACTTGGTCCATGAAAAAATCCTTTATTACCTTCTTATTCTTGATTTCCTTTCCGGTGGTAGCCTCGCATATTGTGGGAGGTGAGTTTGAACTGTTACATATATCGGGCTACCAGTATCGGCTTAATCTGATTATCTACTTCGATAAAATTAATGGGTCTCCTGGCGCTAAAGATCAAGGCGGGAATTCACCAAGAGCGTCTATCTACAGAAAAAGTGACAACGTGTTTATGCGGGAGGTATTTCTGACTTTGACAACTGAGTCAAGCGTTGAATATACTCAGCCTGAGTGCTCCAATGGTGAAATTATTACGGACCGATTATTTTATACCGCTGATGTTATCTTATTACCCGAAGAGTTTGGTGATCCGGAAGGGTATTATGTCGTGTGGCAGAGGTGCTGCCGAAATTACCAGATTGCAAATATTTTCAGCAATGAACCTGTAGGTCCCAACGATCCAAATGCAGCTGGCCAGACTTTCTACCTTGAATTTCCCGCTGTTGTAAAAGATGGAAACCCATTCATCAATTCTTCGCCCCGACTTTTTCCTCCGCTTAATGATTATGCTTGCCCTCAGAGACCTTACTATGTGGACTTTGCCGGTGTGGATGATGATGGCGATTCTCTATACTATTCATTAGTGACACCACTCAATACTGTAAATTCTGCAGCCTTGCCTCCAGTGAGCCCGCTACCTTATCCGGAAGTTAGGTGGAAACCTGGATTTAGTTTGGACCGCATTATGAAGGGTTCTCCGGATTTGAATATTTCAAATGAAGGTTTATTAAGGGTGACACCGACCTTGCAAGGTCTTTTTGTATTTGCCGTAAAAGTGGAGGAGTTCAGAAATAAATTAAAAATTGGTGAAAGCAGACGCGATTTTCAAATGCTGGTGGTTGATAATTGCTCTCCGGCTTCGCCTCCCCAGATCCTGGGCAAGAAGTTGACCGATCCTTTTTTTACTGATAATTCCATGAGTGTGAGTTTCGCCAATACGGTATCGAATGCCGACCGCTGCATTCAGGTGAGTATATCTGACCCGGACTCAGAAAAAGCAGATGATAACTTTACTGAAAAAATTAAAATCAAAGTGATTGGTTTGAATTTTAAAAGTGATGAACTGGATGAAATTCTTCCTCCTGTAGTGACGGGCACACTACAGAAGGGAGAATCCAAAGTATTCAAAATATGTTTTCCTAAGTGCCCTTATTTTATCGGTGGACCCTATGATATCGGCATCATTGCCATGGATGATGCGTGTAGTCTTCCGTTACTTGACACGTTGAAAGTTAGCGTGAATGTGGAGCCACCACCGAACTCGGACCCTTATTTCACAACAGATACAAATACGTTTGATTTATTGGATGAAGGAGCCCAGAAGAGTTGGCCCTTTGAAATTAAGGATGATGACTTAGATGAGTTATTGGTATCACCACTCACTAATGGATTTTTGCTGGAGCCGGCAGGAATGGAATTCACTATCATTAGTCAACAGCCGGGCTTGGTGAATGGGATGTTGAGTTGGGATGCCTATTGTGATCTTTATGATTTCACGCAACGCACCAGCTTTCAAGTAAAAATACGCGTGGAGGATAATGACGAATGTGAGGCAAATGAACCGGTATTTGCAGTGTATAACCTGTCAGTGAAACTACCCGGCAATGCTGATCCCGTCCTTGATACCGATCTCACCGCTGCGGTCAACGAGAGAACCATATTTGGTTTGGAACGAAAAGTAGGCGAAGCGCTTTCCTTTGATGTTTTTGGAAGAGACCTTGTGGATAATGATTTATTAACCTTAGTTGGAGTGGGGAAGGGCTTTAACCTGAGTGACTATTCCATGGCTTTTTTACCGGCCAGCGATAGCGGTACAGTCCAATCAAAATTTCAGTGGTTGGTAAGTTGTGATGATTTTTCTACGTTTTCAAACGATAAGATTGACTCATTGAATCTTCAGTTTATTGTGGTGGATAATTCTAATAAGTGCCAGTTATTTAAAGCCGATACGGTAGATGTATCTGTAAAAATATTTCCTCCTGATAATGCCGCACCTAATTTGAAGATCCGTAGTCTCAATCCCAATGTGACGCTTACCAACAATCAGCTAACCGCCACCTTGCCCCAGCAAATATCACTGGGCCTATTGGGTATTGATGCCGATACATCCCCGTCAAAGGATTTACTAAAGCTAACCCTTATAAATGTAGAAGGAACCGTGCCTCTGGAAGGCTTTACCTTTACACCAGTCGAAGGAACAAGTCCTTTGGAAACTACTTGGGTATGGGACCCTGACTGCACTGTTTTTCAGAATGGTATTTATGAGAATGATTACACTCTCACTTTCCGAATCGCAGATGATCGGTGTTTCACGGCAACGGCTGATACTGTTAAGATTAGTATGAAAGTTCGCGATGCTGATGGTACAGATGAGAATTTTTTTCCGGTCAATTTCTTTTCACCAAATGAAGACGGAGTTAACGATTATTATTCGATGGAGGTTAAGGACGTAGTTACGGGTGAGTTTATTAACATGTTACCGCTGGATAACTGCACGGCCCAGTTTCAAGGAATTCGCATTTACAACCGTTGGGGTAATCAGGTATTCGAAAGCATTGACAGGGATTTTCGATGGCATGCAAAAGGCGAGGCTGCGGGAGTGTACTACTATTATGTGAAATACACACATAAAGAGTATAAAGGTGCTCTCTCCATTCGTTATTGATTAAAGGGTAACTGGCAATAGCGAATTTTCTTTTATATACACCTCTTGATCTTTCCAATTTACTTTTATCCACACATCGGTTTTGCCAAGAATTTTAAGCAGGTGGCCTTCATCAATGATTCCCATTACAGATGACCCCGCTGAAGGACCGCTCATAAGATACGTGGAAGGTTCTGATACAATCGCCACGTTCAAGAAATCGTTGACGTGGGTGTGTGTGAATAGAACAGCAAGAAGAAAAACTAATAAGAGACCGGGGATAACAGGTTTTTTTTGCTGCTTGAATTTTTGGTAAACGAGCAGAGCGAAAAAAAACATAATCAATGACAGAAGCATGGCGACAATTTGAAACGAGTACTGTTGTAGCCAGGCAAAAAGGCTGCTAAAACTTGATGGCTGATATCCCTCCAAACTGTTTTTAGAAGCAATTTCTTCCATTTTACGCAAGGCTTGTTCATCATGTGAAGCCCGGTAATATAAATTCAGATAATACAAGGACATGCTCGTATGGCCCAGCCCCTCTTGAATGTAGGCCATTTTGAGCAACATGGCGGAGGAGTGGTGTTTTTCTTTCAGAAGAGCCGAATAAAGTTCAAAAGATTGTATGTATTGCTTGGCCTGAAAAAGTGAGTCAGCCTGTTTTAATTCTATCGGACTAGATTGTGCAAGGGTATTAAAAAAGACAAACCCAAACAATGCGAAGGCTAGAACATTTTTTAAAAACGGGGTTTGTATTATTTTCATATCCTGTTACCTTTGCGACCTCAATTACGGAAAACCCTTTTAAATAGACAAAGTATCCGATCTCGTAGCTCAGCTGGTAGAGCAATACACTTTTAATGTATGGGTCCTGGGTTCGAGTCCCAGCGGGGTCACTTAATATGGCTAACCTCTTGATTTTCAAGAGGTTTATTTTTTAAGTCATTCACGGGTAAACATTCGAAGTAGTGTGGAGTTAAGAGAATATTTGTATGATATGTTGCAGGGCTTAATATCAAACTTCTTACTCTTATCCCAAGTATATTTTTTTTGGTCTTAGAGAAAGTCTTTGGTATTACCCGAACAATGTGAATGCTTCTAGTTTCACAAAACCCGGAGAGAAGTCAGAATTTATTAATGTGATAATTTCCAAAAAAAAGCACTGATTGTATTTTTGAATTACTCATTGTTGGAGGTAATCATATTTTTTAAGGCAGATTTAAATAAAATAATCGGCTAGAGAGAATTAAGTAAGACCTTGGATTATTTCTTTATTCTTTTGTATGAATTGCAATTCTCCATGCCTTCCTGTTGGCCATTGAATAACTATACTACTTCATTAAGAATAGCTGTAAATCTTTCGTTTATGAGTTTTCTCCTTTTCTGAAATACCTTTTTGAAATTAGTAAAGTTGAAATCTTCATCTTCAGGCAATAAATGGGTAGCCTTGTAATTTGTTTTGGCAGTTGGAGATTTAAAGCTACTCGTGAACCATTCTTTGAAATCAGTTCCACTTTTCTGTTTGTTCTGGTTCCCTTCCAATAGCTGAAGGTTGGCAATGTTGTTATAGTTGTTCATGTAGAACTCAATTTCATTTTCTGGTATTCCATGTTTATGAAGTTTTCGCTCACCAAAGAATTTCTTGGGAAAGATATGATCCATATGAAAGGAGTAGTCCTTGCTTAATTCAGGATAGAGTAAAGACAGGGCGGAGAATGTAAATTTTCCTCCATAAGGCAAGTCACATAAGGCGTCAATATCTTCATCTGAGAAGCCTATTGATTTATTGGAACCTCTATAGTTATCGACAATTGCTTTTAAAGGGAACTCACCATTGCCTTCATTAATTAGTTTTCTAAGGATTGGGTATAAGCTATCTGGTTGGCCACTGAATGTGCGCTTTAGCAGCACGCGGAGCAACCATTGCCTTATCCTAACTCTTTCTCTTTCATATTTTTGACTAGTAATGAAGGCTTCATTAGCTTTAATTTTCAGGAGGTAATAGGCGATGGGAATCAGCGTATTATTTGAAGTGAGGCTTTCACGGTTAAATCCATAATAAGCACTAAGCTTAACAGCTGTACTAATTGCAGTAGTAATTTCTTCCCACTGTTTTTCAATTTTATACATGTTGGTTTTGGTGAAATTGTCCACCCGAAACTTTATATCCGAGAAATCACCAAGAACTAGGCAGGACTTCATCACGAAATCTTTATTTATATCGAAACCATGCCCAATGGAGTTAAGTTCGTCAACAAATTCATGTATCTCTTCTCTTGCATCCCGTTCTTGCCACTGTGCTGTTGCAATTGAAAGAAGTAAATCTGAATAGCTTAGCTTGGTTCCACCACTGTTAGTTCGAATAAATATTTGTAAGACCTTATCAAGCTCAGGGCTTTTCTCCAAATAGAAATTCATTATGCCCTGTTGCTGAATAGCGTTGAATAGATTACTTAGTGTGTTGAGAGCAAACTCTGATTGTTGTGGTGGGAACTTTGATGAGTCAGTTAAACCGGATTTCATCATAAATTGAACGGCACCAGACAAATCTTTAAAGTCAAGTACTTTACCTACTTCAAACCAATAGAAGCCATCTGCATTTATAGCTTCCTCATCTGATAAGAATTCGAATTCGTAATATTTTTCGATGTCATCCGCTGGCTTTAATAAATTGAGGTATAACTTTTTCTTTGGGAAGGCCTTTTGACTGTCCCAATGCTTCCCTTTCATTTTTTCAGCAAAAGTTCCTTTCAAGCCTATGTATAGTGAGGTCAGCCTTTGTTGTCCATCCAGAATTGCAGTTACGTCTTCATCGGTTGCAAGTGAAGCTTTAGGGTTGTGAGTCGCATCACGCTCATGGAAGTGTTGAAGAAATTCGTAGAACTGAAAATCATTGATTTTACTCTTATCTACCTGCCAGAATAAGAATGTACTGATAGGAATGTACTGATAGGATAGTCACGCATTATTGAATCAAACAGCATTTCAATTTGTGATGACTCCCACACAAACTCACGCTGAATGGAAGGTAGAACAAATTTCTTCTTCTGAATTTGTTCAATAGCTTCTTTAATGGTGATTGGTTTTTCGTATGCCATATTCAAATCAATTAAAGCCCTTTGTAATCCTTGAGTTTAGATTTTGGTTTAAGTTTTGAAATTACCTGATGAAGGTAGTGCTATCTCAGATTAATAAAAAACCGGATACAAAAGGATGGATCGTTAATAATTATCAAACTATATTTTAGTTCGTAACTAAAGTCACGAACTTAATCCCGTGATTCCTATGCAGTGTGGTCAGTGGGATGATTTTTTTATTCTGTAATTCTTCAAAAAAGTCTTTCCTGCTGAAAGATCCTGGGCCAGTTCCTGAATGGTCGTTTCTCTCATCACCTTGCGAAGGCGGTCTTTATAAGGTTTAATCTCATGGTGTATAGGGCAAGGAAGTTTGTCCGAGCATTCATGCAAGCCCAGTGCGCAAGTATTCAGTACATCATGGCCATCAATGGCCTTTATTATATCGCTCAGTACAACCGGTTTTGATTTGGGGTTAATAAAAAAACCACCGTTCGGCCCCTTAACTGATGCAATGATACGTTCGCGGGCAAGAGCCTGAAGTATTTTGGCAGTAAAAGGCAATGGAGCATCAATTTCCTTGGCAATTTCTGGAATGCCCAGCCGCGAGCCGTTGATACTTTTGATGGAAACATATAGCACCGCTCTCAACGCGTATTCACAAGCTTTTGAAAACATAATTTTCCAAATAATCCGTCTGACTAATTACAAAAAATTACCTGCCTGGACAACACGTCAGGAATTCACCACCACCTTTTCCATAAATTGTTGAAGTGATTCTTCCAGTCGTTTCTCCGCAGCATTCAACCTTTCCTGAAAATTATCTTTCTGTGTGCTGAATTCGTTGTTTACTTTTTCTGAAATGGCGCGGTAATAAGTAATACCGTCCATCAGGTTTTTGTAAAAACTTTGCACATAAGCTCTCCGCTTATTATCCAATGCCTCCTTTGTTTCAGTCAATAGCTCAGTCCAATAATCTACGTATAGCGCCAGTTCCTTAATAAACATGTGGGGCCGGTCAGAGCGATGGACAATATTGGCTCGTCCATAAATATGATCAACCATTTTCCTAAGTGAAACTATTTCGCTGAAATATGCGATGTTAGGTCCTGGGCAAATGTTTACCGCTTCAAGTTTTTTAAAAGGCTTGAGATTGTATTTTTTGACAGCTGCATTGCTTAATCCGATGCACAAGCATTCCTTGTCCAGTATATTCTGTAATTGCCGTTCATATTCACCTTCAGGCAAATTAAGCGACTGCAATTGCTCGATCTTCTTCTTTTGGTAGGAGCGGGAAGCAGTACAAATAGGTTCTGCACTGAATTCTGTATTGGACACCAGATATTTTTCGGTGCAAGGGCTGCCAGGAATTCCTTTTTTGATACGGGCATATTTTTCTTCGTCTGCAGTAGTGCCTTTCAGGTAATGAAAACGAATACCTAATGGAGAATTTTTACTTAACACCACATCCTGCTCGGTCGCCCGGCTTAGCAAGGATAAGGTATGTTCATCAACGGTTGTGGCTTCTGGTACAAGCAAGAAAGGTGTTCCCCAACCGGTTCCATTAATACCATAATACTGGCGCAATAATTCATCTTCTTCGTGTGTGCCTATGCCTCCCTGTACGGTAATTTTAAGTGAGTGAGGTTTTTTGAATCCTTCTTTGCCTTTGGCCATCAAGGCTTCGTTGTATATTTCAAATAGTGTTTTGACGAGTTCTTCTTTTTTGGTTTTGAATTCTTCCAGAATAGGCCCTAGCAAATAACCATCCGTTGCAAATGCATGTCCCCCGCAGTTTAGTCCGGATTCAATTCTGAACTCACTCACCCATAACCCTTTTTTTGCCAGCATTTTTCCCTGTATAAAGGCCGAGCGATAGTCAGAAACCTTGAGAACGATTTTCTTTTTAAAGAAGCCGCGAACAAGGGCATCAAATTCAGTATGCTTTTCCATATAACTAAACAATCGCGGATTCATACCTGCTGAAAGAATAACCGATGAGTTGGCAAGATCACTATTTGCATAGCCGCGCAGGGCTGCCACAGCATCCGATCCATCCTCTATGAGATTTCCGCCTTTATCGGAGTTATTTTTATCGAGTTTGGTCATAATGTTTACATCTATGCTACCCGCCACTATTTGCTCCCTCAGAAAATTTTCTAATTGTAGCTTGTCATCTGGTTCATCCAGTGCTAGCATTTGATGGTAAATTCGCTTCAAATCAGAGTGGTTCGGAAGCATCTCAAAATACTGGCAGATTTCCGAACCATCTTCGAAAGGTTCGGTTTTAAGTTTCTCCACCTGGTCAGACACAATTCGGCTAACCAGGTTTAGGTAGTCGGTGATGCGCCTGGCCCGGTAATCGGGTTCATTACGGCTGATCCGTTGATAGATTTCTCCAATATACCGGTAATAATGCGACCTCATCTTTTCAACAAGGTTGTCTTCAATAATGGATATAACAGAGGAAATACCAAACCGGGCCACTTTAATGGGCGAATCAATGGTGTAAGCCAACCCCATCACGGGGATATGAAAAGTATGTGGTATGTCTGGCTGCATAGATTTGGATGTTTTGGGGTGTAAAGGTATAAAAATAAAGGATAGAATAGTCTTTTATTACAAGTGTGTTGTTATTTTTATATCATAAGAATTGCGTGACCAGGAATAGTTTTCGGGCATCAAGTCCAAAGTTATCACGGAAAAGGTGCCAGGAAATAACTGACGTCAGGCTCAGTGATTATTATTATGAACACCCGGGGTCATAGAAGACAAGTAAAATGCAACGACCTACTGCTACTCACAGCTATTGGTTTATGTGCAATTTCATTCTCAACGCACGCGCAGTTTACTGTAGGCGGACAACTGATGCTGCGATCAGAATATCGCAATGGCTATGGAAAGCTCATTCAAAAAGATCAGCAACCTGCTTTTTTGATCGGCCAACGGGCGAGGATTCAGACACAATATGAACATGAAAAAGTAAATTTTTTTGTAAGCATTCAGGATGTACGCACGTGGGGAAGCACACCCCAGGTAAAATCCTCTGATGGTTATTTCTCCATACACGAAGCATGGGGAGAGTTGGTATTAGGTAAAAATTGGAAAGCCAAGTTGGGAAGGCAGGAACTTAACTACGATAATGTAAGGTTTCTGGGTAACCTCGACTGGGCTCTTCAGGCAAGGGCGCATGACTTTGCATTAGTAAAGTACGAGCAGGATCTGATGAAAGTGCATTTCGGGGCCGGGTATAATCAGGTAAACGAAACACTGGTGAACCAACCGTACACCATGACCAACCAATACAAAACAGCCCAAATGCTTCGAGTTGAAAATCAGTGGGGAAATATGGAAGCAAGTTTTTTATTCTGGAATAACGGAATGGCACAATTAATCTACGATACTTTAGGAAAGCCTGTCGATGAAACTATCCGATACTCTCAAACACTCGGTCTTCCTACCCTTCGGTACAAGTCAGGAAATTTTACCCTGTCGGGATTTTACTACCTGCAAGTTGGGCGGGACATTACCACCAAGAGTTTACGAGCGCATAATGTGAGTGCGCAGGCATCTTATACCCGGATCCTTATTGAAGAAAAAGGCAGAAAGATTCAGTCTACGGTGGGCTTTGAATTACTCACAGGCACCTCGCAACAAGCTACGGATAACATCAATAGATCTTATAATCCTTTTTACGGTACTAATCACGCACACAATGGTTACATGGATTTCTTTTACGTTGGCGGCCGCTATGTAAACAGTGTTGGCCTTCAGGATTTTTTTCTACGGTTGCGTTATGATGTTTCTCAGAAACTCTTCTTGTCGCTTAACGGGCATCATTTTCTGGCGGCCGCTGATGTGGTGGATACTGGGGATAATCTTTCCAGCCTCTTAGGTACCGAACTTGATTTTACGGCCGGCTGGCTATTGAATGATGTGGTGTCGTTGCAGGTCGGGTATTCGCAAATGTGGGCTACTGACACCTTCAAGTTTTTGCAGGGTTCAGTTAATACTTCAGCACTACAAAACTGGGCTTATGCTGCATTGCTTGTAAGACCAAATATGAAAAACCGGTTTGTGGGGTTAATATTTTAAAAATTTCAGATGAAAAAATAATACTATGAAAACGCTCATTTGATACGAACACGATAAAGACACTTGACTTATGGAATCGCACATTACTTCTCATTCTCATCGCATGCTGTTCCTTAACACACTGGCTTTTACCGTTTGCTTTGCTGTGTGGATGTTCAATGGTGTAATGGTTACCTTTTTGGTTGATAATGGTGTGTTCGACTGGGGCCCTGTTGAAATTGGCTGGCTGTTGGGAATTCCTGTTCTTACCGGATCAATATTTCGTCTTCCCATGGGCATACTTACTGACAAATTTGGTGGCCGATGGGTTTATGGGGGAGTGTTACTCTTTTGCGCAGTGCCAATGTATGCCCTGAGTTGGGCCAATGATTTCTGGAGTTTTGCTTTATTAAGTTTCGGATTTGGTTTTGCAGGAACGGCATTTGCTGTGGGCATAGCTTACACTTCGGTTTGGTACACTAAAGAGTGGCAGGGTCGGGCACTCGGAATTTTCGGTGCAGGTAACGCTGGTGCAGCAATAACTACATTGGCCGCCCCCACGCTATTAAACAATCTTACTGAACATGGCGCAGTCATTGATCAATGGAGAGTGCTTCCTAAAATTTACGCTGCGGGGCTGGTTATTATGGCCATTGTTTTTATCCTGTTCTCCATAAACAAAAAACCAAATGTCCCTGCCCGAACAATGAACCAGATGCTAAGACCCCTTAGCGATATGCGGGTATGGCGTTTCGGGTTTTACTATTTTCTTGTCTTCGGTTGCTTTGTCGCCTTCTCACAATGGCTGGTGCCTTACTTTGTAAATGTGTATACCGCATCATTGGTAGTGGCCGGTCTGTTTGCATCACTGTTCAGTTTGCCTTCTGGTGTCATACGCATACTCGGAGGGTGGATGAGTGACCGCTGGGGAGGAAGAAAAGTAACTCAAAGTGTATTTGTCTTTTCCATGATCATCAGTTTAATGTTAATTGTTCCTAAGATGGAAGTGTTGTCACCCGGCAAGGGTGTGATGGCCACGCAGACAGGTACGGTTACACATGTTTCAGATTCAATAATTGCAGTAGGAAAGAAGGCATATACCCTCGTCAAAAGAAAAACTGAATTTGATAAATCTGACACGCGAACTTTAATTATGCCAACCAAAGATAATTGGCAGACACCTATGGTCACGGCTGGCGAAGAAGTAAAGAAAAGGCAATTGCTCGCACATGGCACCACACGTATTTATTTTCAGGCCAACATGTGGATTTACGCGATGTTGGTTATGATCATTGGTATCGTGTGGGGGATAGGCAAGGCAAGTGTATATAAAAGCATTACCGATTATTTTCCTAATGAAGTTGGCGTGGTGGGCGGCATGGTAGGAGTGATTGGAGGCTTGGGCGGATTTTTCTGTCCGATTATTTTCGGTTACCTGCTCGACTGGACCGGCTTATGGACCAGCAGTTGGATGTTTATGCTGTTGATTTCCGCAGTATGTTACTTCTGGCTGCGTGCAGTGGTGCTAAAAACGGAAAAGGCAAAAAAAGAGGAAGCGGGTTTAATAAACTCCTAAATTAATACGGGTTCATTTAACTCAAAAAAAATATATCATGCGTAAACCAAACTGATTATGGCAACCTGGCTAACAAAATGGGAACCTGAAAACAATGAATTTTGGAATTCACAAGGCAAACGCATTGCGTGGAGAACACTTATGGTAACAACTGTCGCCCTTTTTTTATCATTTGCCTCCTGGTTTATGATGAGCGCAATTGTTACCAAACTGCCCGGTTTAGGTTTTAAATTTACTCAGCCTCAATTGTTTTGGTTAGCTGCTATGCCCGGACTGGCAGGTGGTACTTTGCGTATCGTACACACTTTTCTTATCCCCATTTTCGGTTCACGGCATACCATTACGATTTCAACATTAATTAAACTGCTTCCCTGTGTCGGTGTCGGTATTGCTATACTGGATCCCACCACACCGTATTGGGTATTCCTTGTGCTGGCCTTCACTACAGGTTTTGGAGGAGGTGACTTTTCATCGTACATGCCGTCTACCAACATGTTTTTTCCAAAGCGATTAAAAGGAACCGCACTTGGCATACAGGCAGGTATTGGAAACTTTGGTGTTAGCCTTGCCCAGTTTATCACTCCAGCCATGCTGGGATTGGTTGCTTACGATTTTCCTCAAATCTTCTTTAACATTGCACCAAAAAAATTCGAGACCATGGGGCTTATGGAAACTTACTTCGTAACCCCGGCATTCTGGTATAATGTACCAGTAATCATAGCTATTGCAGTATTGTGTTGGCTCACGTTAAGAAGTGTTCCGATAACGGCATCCTTCAAAGAGCAATTGGATATATTTAAAGAAAAGCACACCTGGTTTTGTACCACAACCTATTTCATGACCTTTGGCACCTTCGCAGGACTATCTGCTTCTTTTCCTTTGCTGATTAAAATTCTTTACGGTGAATTTGAGGGAGTTCCTGATCCGCTGACGTTTGCATTTTATGGACCTTTTATTGGTTCGGCCAGCAGGGTATTGTTCGGGTTTGTAGCCGATAAAACAGGAGGCGCGGTACTCACAACCATTACCGGAATAGGACTAATCACAGGCATAGTTGTAATGCTGTCCATGGGACTACTGGCGCCTACTTCCATCGAACAGTTTCCGTGGTTTGTAGGTGTTATGCTGGGCATGTTCTTCTTTACCGGTATAGGCAATGCGGCAACGTTCAGGCAATTCCCGATTATTTTTCAGCACAATCAGCGCCAGGCCGCAGGTGTAATCGGTTGGACAGCAGCAATTGCAGCTTACGGACCATTCATTTTTTCTATGCTGATTAGCGCAGTAATTGGCGCCACGGGAAACCCAAATGCTTTCTTCCTATGTTTATTGTTATTCCTTTTTATTGCTACCTGGATAAACTGGAATTTTTATCAGAAGAAAGGATGCGAACGGCCAAGTTAGAAAGGATAATCATCAACCTTTCTTTTCCATCTGCTCCTCCACTATGCCCATGGCCGCCATCATAGAAGGGAAGCCCACCGTGGGCAAAAACAATAATACTACGTGCTCGATTTCCTCACGCGAAATTCCGGAAGCCAGCGCTTTGCGTATATGTGCCTTGAAGGCGCTGCTGTACAGATGACTTCCCGAAATCGCCAATTTAATCAGGGCACGATCGCGGTCATTCAGTGGCCCCTGACTGTGTACAGCATCTCCCAGTTCTTCGTATTTACCAGCTACTTGTGGATACTTTTTTACAAACTGCTCATAGAATTTCGGTGGTTTGGGTATAGTTTTCTTTTTCATAGTCATCGTGTTATATTACTATTTTAATTTTTTTGCACAAGCATTCCATTAACAAATAACTTTTCTTCCAACAGCAAACCGACTGTATCGTAGTATTGTTGAACTCCGTCACGTTTATCTTGTATATAATTTCCGGATTGTTTCACTTTTCCGTTTTTATACCATTGCGTATATGTGCCGTTGAGCTTATCATAAAGATAGTTGCTTTCACTTTTCTTAGAGCCTTCTGCATACCAGGTTTGCCAGGCTCCTATTCGCTTACCATCGACAAAATTCCCTTCTGTCATTTTCTTACCGTTTTCGTACCACCAGATCCAGGTACCTTCTGCTTTACCATTTACAAAAGCTCCTGAAGTTTTCGGGCGGCCGCTGGCAAACCGGGGAATGTCCGTTATACGGTTTGAAGTTAGCCAAATCATCACCACTACGGCTAATAAGCCAATGAATTTAGTAAAATGTAATGTGTTTTTGCTAATGCGCATAGACTAATATCACCATCCGTTGCACAGAAACCGTATAGAATACGATTTCCTAAATAAAAGATAAAAAAGTCTTTTATTTTTTTACATAAAAATAGATATTTATAGCGGAACAATCAATCTGCCGCATCATGAAGAGTTTTCGCTTAGTCCTAGTTTTTATTGCGATGTTTTCGGCCGTTCAAACCATGGCTCAACAAAGCGGTGAAATGATGTTTAAAACATTTTGCGGGGTCTGCCATACTATTTCAAAAGGAAAATTAATTGGCCCCGACCTGGTTGATGTGCATAAGCGCAGAACAGACGATTGGCTGTTAGAGTTCATTACCTCTTCCCAATCAATGATTAAGAAAGGTGATGAGACCGCGGTGCTGCTTTTTAATGAGAACAATAAAACTGTAATGCCCGATGCGCCTTATACGGTTGATCAGATAAAAGATATTATAGCCTACATTAAAAGCAAAAGTCCAGATTATGCAGCTGAAGCAACCACAGTTCAAACTGAAGTAACAGAAGCACCTGTACGGTCGGTGAATGAAGCTACCGAAGATGAAATAAAAATCGGGCAAATACTTTTTGCAGGAGAGTACAGATTAAGTGGAGGCGGCCCAGGTTGTATTTCTTGTCACCATGTAAAGAATGATAAGCTTATCGGTGGGGGACTTTTGGCTAAAGATCTTACCGATGCATTCTCACGAATGAACGAAGCTGGCATAAAGGCCATATTAACATCTCCCCCTTTCCCTGCCATGAAGGAAGCCTATCAGAACGCCCCCTTAACAGATGAGGAGGCGTATAACCTGATCGCTTTTTTGAAATCGGCAGATGAAGATCAATATGGGCAACATCAGCGTGATTATAAGCAATACTTTCTGATGGCAGGCGGTTTCAGTCTTATTGTGTTACTCGGCATTTACTCTGTGATTTGGGCGAATCGCAGAAAGCAAAGCGTGAATCAAAAAATTTATAACCGTCAGGTTTATTCATAATTCTTAACCAACAAATTATGAGCTGGATAGAAGACATCATATCCCCACAAACCCGCAAATGGGAAGAATTTTATCGCAATCGCTTTCAGCATGATCGCATTGTGCGCAGTACGCATGGTGTAAACTGCACGGGTGGTTGTTCCTGGCAAATTCATGTTAAGGATGGCATTGTTGTGTGGGAGACCCAGCAACTTGATTATCCCTTGCTGGAAAGTTCCCTTCCGCCTTATGAGCCGCGGGGTTGTCAGCGGGGTATTTCATACTCCTGGTATTTGTACAGCCCTTTGCGGATTAAATATCCTCTGATACGAGGAGCACTCATTGACGCGTATCGCGAAGAGAAAAAGAAAACAGGTGATCCGGTGAAAGCCTGGGCCAGCGTGCAAAGCAATCCTGAAAAAAGAAAAAAATATCAAAATGCACGGGGCAAAGGTGGTTTTAGACGAGTGCAATGGGATGAGGCAATTGAGTTGATGGCGGCTGCGAATATTTATACAGCAAAAAAATATGGGCCCGACAGAGTAGTAGGTTTTTCACCCATCCCAGCCATGTCGATGTTGAGTTATGCCGCTGGTGCGCGATTCCTTCAATTGTTTGGCGGTGTTAACCTTAGTTTTTACGATTGGTATTGCGATCTGCCTACTGCTTTCCCCGAAGTCTGGGGCGAGCAAACCGATGTATGCGAAAGTGCCGACTGGTACAACGCCAAAATGATTGCCGACATGGGTGCTTGCCTGAATATGACGCGCACACCCGACTGTCACTTCTTTGCTGAATCGCGCCATAATGGAACAAAGACCGTGGTATTTTCTCCAGACTTCAGCCAGGTATGCAAGTATGCCGACCAATGGGTGCCCGTGCATGCCGGAAGCGATGGCGCTTTCTGGATGGCAGTTACCCACATTATATTAAAGGAGTGGCACCACGAAAAACAAACGCCTTACTTCCTCAATTATACCAAACAATATACCGACAGTCCCTTCCTGGTAAAACTTGAAAGAGAGGGAGACAAGTATGTTCCTGGTCAATTGGTTCGCGCCAACGAAATGACAGAATTCAGCAGCCTGGAAAATGGCGATTGGAAATTTCTAAACATTGATAGTAAAAATGGAAAGCTGGTAGTGCCGAAAGGTGCTATGGGCCATCGCTGGGAAAAGAATGGAGGCAAGTGGAATATGAAGCTGGAGAATGAAATTGATAATCAGCCGTACGATCCATACCTCACCTTACTCCATAACAAGGATGAAGTTTTACAAGTATCTTTTACAGAGTTTGGATTGGATATGCATCGCCTCAGAGGAGTTCCCGTAAAACATATTCAAACTTCGTCTGGTAAGATTCCCGTAACCACTGTGTACGATTTGGTAATGGCCCAGTATGGTGTTGACCGTGGTTTGCCCGGAGACTATCCGAAAGATTATACCGATAAAGATGCTGCCTACACACCGGCATGGCAGGAGATTTTTACGGGCATAGATTCCAAAACAGTTATTCAGTTTGCACGTGAATGGGCCAACACAGCCAATCTTACCGGAGGCAAGTGCATGATCATTGTGGGCGCTGGCATAAACCACTGGTACCACGCCAACCTTATGTACCGTTCCGGAATCATGGCGCTAATGCTCACCGGCTGTGTAGGCCGTAATGGTGGCGGTATGAACCACTATGTGGGTCAGGAAAAGTTAGCACCTGTTGATTCGTGGGGCGCTATCGCGTTTGGTAAAGATTGGCAAAGTGCTGCACGCCTGCAACAAGCACCGCTCTGGCATTATATCAATACTTGTCAGTACCGGTATGACGGCCAGTTTTCAAAGTACAATACTGTCCCCAAAAATAAATGGACAAAGCAACATACGGCCGATACTATTTTTCAATCCGTGCGCATGGGTTGGATGCCGTTCTACCCACAGTTTAATGAAAACACGCTGGAGTTGAGTAAAGAGGCAATGCAAAGTGGAGCAAAAACAGATGAAGAAATAAATACCTATGTGCTGGAGAAACTTAAAGCAAAAAAACTGCACTATGCCGTAGGTGATCCTGAAGCAGAGGAAAACCATCCGAAGGTTTGGTATATCTGGCGCGGTAATGCCATCATGGGCAGCATGAAAGGACATGAGTATGCACTCAAGCATTACCTCGGCACGCATTCGAATAAAATTGCTACCGATTCGCCAGATCATACCGAAGAAGTGAACTGGCATGATATTGCACCGGAAGGCAAAATGGATTTGGTGGTCGATCTCAACTTCAGAATGGATTCGTCAGCCTTATATTCAGACATTGTGCTGCCCGCAGCAAGCTGGTATGAAAAAGCTGATTTAAACAGTACCGACTTACATTCATTCATTCACCCGCTTTCCGCAGCCATTGCCCCTGTGTGGGAGGCAAAAACCGATTGGGATATTTTTAAACTAATTGCAAAGCATACTAGCAGATTGGCAGAGCAACATTTGAAAGAACCGCAAAAAGATATTGTGTGTTCACCACTCTCCCACGATTCAGCGGGGGAAATCACGCAACGCCATGTGAAAGATTGGTACAAGGGGGAATGTGAAGCTATACCTGGCAAAACCATGCATAGCATTGCCGTGGTTGATCGCGATTACACCAAGCTTTACGATAAGTATATTTCGCTTGGCGACCGTATCAAGACCAGCGGACTGGGTGCACACGGCAACAACTATCAGTGTGGTGATGTGTATGAAGAGATGCTTGATTCCAACCATTTCCCAAAAGAAAAAGTGGATGGGAAAATGTATCCTTCACTTAAGGAAGATAGAGATGCTGCCAATGCGGTGCTGAAGTTATCAACCTTAACCAATGGAAAACTCACTCTTCGTGCCTATAAGGAAGCAGAGAAAAAAACAGGGCTTATACTAGCCGATTTAGGCGAAGGGTATGAACAAGTGGGGATTACCTATGGTGACTTGCAGGCACAGCCTCGTAGATATAATTCATCTCCACTGTGGTCGGGTTTAATGCAGGATGGACGGGCGTACTCTGCCTACACATATAATGTTGAACGTTTAGTGCCGTGGAGAACACTAACCGGCAGGCAACATTTTTATCTCGATCATGAATTGTATATCGCCTATGGTGAACATTTACCAACTTACAAACCATCACCAAAACCAGAAGCGTACGGAGACTTGCGTGAAACGCTAAAGCGAGAAGAAGCCAAGATATTAAACTGCCTTACTCCACACGGCAAGTGGCACATACACTCCACCTACATGGAGAATTTGCGAATGCTTACGCTTTCGCGCGGATGCGAGCCTTGCTGGATCAGTGAGCAGGATGCCAAAGACCTGGGAATAAAAGATAACGACTGGGTAGAAGTGTATAACGACCACGGGGTATATTGTACACGCGCCTGTGTAAGCTCACGAATTCCGAAAGGCGTATGCATTGTGTATCACGTTCCTGAACGCACTACGGGCATTCCTAAATCGCAGGTGCGGGGTAATAAGCGTGCCGGTGGTCACAACAGCTTCACGCGTATTCACCTGAAACCGAACTATCTCACCGGTGGATACGGCCAATTCTCCTATCACTTTAATTACTGGGGACCGATTGCACCTAACCGCGACACCCACGTGATTGTGAAGAAGATGGAAAAACTGGTATGGTAATTATGATCAAACTTTAATGACGATAAGAAAAGTTAAAGCATAGACTTATGGATGTAAGAGCTCAAATGTCAATGGTTTTTCACCTCGATAAATGTATCGGCTGCCATACCTGCTCCATAGCATGTAAAAATATCTGGACCGATCGCAAAGGAGCTGAGTACCAATGGTGGAACAATGTCGAAACAAAACCCGGCACTGGCTATCCTTCCAAATGGGAAGACCAGGAGATATACAAAGGCGGATGGGAAAAGAAAGATGGCGATATCAGTCTGAAAGGCGCAGGCAAACTGCGCGGACTGATGAACATCTTTCACAATCCACACCTGCCGGTGATTGACGACTATTATGAGCCTTTCACCTATAAGTATCTCGATTTGATTGAATCGCCAGCAATGGATGATCAGCCAACTGCGCGTCCAGTGTCGTTGATTACGGGTAAGCCTATTGATATTAAAGCTGGTCCTAATTGGGATGATGATCTCAGCGGTACACCAGATTATGCCCGACAGGATCCAAACCTGAAAAATCTTTCGCCTGCCGAACAGGAAGCTATGTTTCAACTGGAGCGCATGGCCTTTTATTACCTGCCGCGCATTTGCAATCACTGCTTAAATCCTGCTTGCGTGGCATCCTGCCCTTCGGGAGCGATCTATAAAAGAGGAGAGGATGGCATAGTGCTCATCAATCAAAATGTTTGCCGTGCCTGGCGCATGTGCGTAACGGCCTGCCCATATAAGAAGTCGTATTACAATTGGCATACCGGTAAATCTGAAAAATGTATTCTCTGTTACCCACGAATTGAAGCGGGCTATGCCCCGGCTTGCATGCATTCTTGTGTGGGAAGAATCCGCTATTTGGGCGTGGTTTTATACGATGCCGATGATATTCATGATGTAGCCTCCTGTAATGAAAATCAATTGGTGGAGCGGCAGTTAAATATGATTTTGGATCCCTTTAACGAAAATGTGATTGAGGCTGCAAAGAAAAATGGCGTGGCAGATTCCACCATCAAAGCTGCACAGGATTCGCCCACTTATAAATTTGTAAAACAATGGGGTTTAGCTTTACCACTGCACCCAGAATTCAGAACGTTGCCAATGCTGTTCTATGTTCCACCCCTTTTGCCGGTAATGGCTTCGCTACGCGAGGTAAGCAACCAGGCGCAGTCCGAAAAAATGGACCCCATTGCCAAGTACTGGAACGATAACTGGTTATACGATACGAGCACCGAAGAACTTTGGGGCACCATTGAACAGGCGCGCTTTCCGTTGCAATACCTGGCCAGCCTTTTCAGCGCAGGTGATGAGGGAAAAGTAAAACACATCTTGAAGAAGTTGATGGCCGTGCGGATTTACCGGAGAAGTAAAACCGTTGGCGACATAGATGTTGCAAAAGTAAATCAGGTAATGCGTGATACCGGCCTAACCCCTGAAGAAGCTGAGAACATTTATTACCTCACGGCCCTGGCTAAATTTGACGATCGATTTGTAATTCCTGCCTCGCACCGCGAACAATCGCTGGAGATGCTCGAATTCGCTGGCGATACCAAGGGTTCCATGGGATTTGGATTTAAAGAAACACCGGCAAGAGGAGCATAATAATTTTAACAATTTCTAATCGCCCAGTTTATGAACGGAAATGGTAAATCAAAAACTGACAATCTACACCTCTTAGCTGCCCTCACTGATTTTCCGCAGGAAGGCTTTGCCGAAAAGGTAAATGAGATACAATTAATTTTGGATGGACAATATCCTGAACTGGCTTCCGTGCTGGAACCGTTCGCAGAATTTGTTTCTTTCGCTTCGCTCGATGACATACAAGAACTACATACACGTACTTTTGAAGTGCAGGCCATTACCACTCTTGACCTGGGCTATTTGCTCTTTGGTGATGACTATAAACGTGCCGAGTTACTCGTGAACCTGAGTCGCGAACATACCACCGTTGGCAATGATTGTGGCTATGAATTGGCCGATCATCTTCCGAACGTGATTCGATTGATTTCGAAAATGACCGATGAAGAGATCAAAAAAGAACTGGTCGAAAAATTGATTTGCCCGGGATTAAGAAAAATGATCCGGGAATTTGATCCCCTAAGTCTGGGAAAGAAAAATGAAGTGTATATACGCCATCACAAAACACTAATTGAAATGCCGCAGGAGTATGGCACACTTTATCAACGGCCTTTGATCGTATTACAGGAAGTTATCCGACAGACGTTTGATTTGGACAACAGCCTAAGTGAAAAGACCTCTGACTTCCTGACATCCATTAGTACTGAAATGAAATTGGAAGAATAAATATTTTAGCTATGACCATCTTACACACATTCCTGTTCGTCATATTGCCTTACCTGGCACTAGCCATCTTTTTTATAGGCACTATTTACCGATACCGAAGCGTGAAATTTCAGATATCTTCTCTCTCATCAGAATTTCTGGAAGGGAAGAAGTTATTTTGGGGTTCGGTACCTTTTCACTGGGGTATGCTGTTCCTGTTCTTTGGGCACTTGATTGCATTCCTCATACCGAAAGGTGTATTGCTCTGGAACAGCCATCCCGCACGTTTGTTAATATTGGAAGTAGCTGCTTTTGCCTTTGGTCTGAGCATGTTGGTAGGACTTGCTAATTTAATATACAGAAGATGGACGAACGACCGTATACGAGTTGTGTCCAGTTGGATGGATCATGTTGTAGAAGTGTTGCTAATAACGCAGGTGATTCTTGGTTTATGGGTAGCTTATGAATACCGCTGGGGATCATCCTGGTTTGCATCATCGTTAACACCCTATCTGTGGTCAATCTTTCTATTGGAACCTCGTATGGATGCTGTGGTGGCAATGCCTTTATTTATACAGTTACATATTGTGGGCGCTTACTTGATTGTATTACTGTTTCCTTTTTCCCGCTTAATGCATGCCTTGGTTGCCCCACTGGATTACCTGTGGCGACCCTATCAGCGTGTGATCTGGAACTGGAATAAAGATAAAGTACGAAATCCATCTACGTCCTGGTCCATCTTCCGGCCGAAAAACAATTAATAATACAATGCTTGACCTAAAAGAAATTAGTAACAACGATCCATTGAAGAGGATGGTCGAAAAAGAAACAGGAGGGGAAGAGTACTCGCCCATGGACCCACCGGATGCCTATGCTCCACCTACTGTGGATGCAATACCCTACGAAGACATGCACTCTTGCCTGCAGAAGTTCGTGGATGAACACGTTCATGTTAAAAAGGAACTTGAAGCGTTTGAAAAATCATTGATTACTTTCAAAAAAAGCGGCTGGCAACGCGACCGTGAAATTGAACAAAACTTTTCTGCCTTTTTCGCCTACATGGATGACCAGATGCTGAAGCATCATTTGAAGGAAGAAAAAGTGTTATTCCCGGTATTGCAGAATAAGCTGATAGAACACGAAGAACACAGTAAAGGCAAGTTCCCGAAAACAGCCATTGATATGCTGGAAAATGACCATCTGAAAATCATGCAGCACCTAACCTTAATGTTCAATTTCATCTCTTTAGCCACACGCCTTCCAGATATGGCCTCTCGGGCATTGACTTTTAATGTAGCTGCTGAGCAGGGCTTCGCACTGATTGAATTACTCAAGCTTCACATCTTCCGCGAAGAAAATGTTGTTTTTCCAAAAGCGAACAAATTTATAAGTCACAAGGAATTTGACGCTATGCAAATAAAAGTTGAAAGTTATTCCCAGTACTGAATCAGCCCCATACTTTAGATTTCGTTTCTGAACGGCTATAGTTTGGCAAACAATATAGTATCCCTCATTGTTACCAAATGAACCATACTATTTGTTCGTAACTAAAGTCACTGAACTTGACCTAATAATTGACTTACTTTGAGCGTTTTCGTAAAAAGTTAATAAGATTAGATAGGTTAAATAATATGAAGTTAGTCTCCTTTCTGTTTGTTGTTTTTTCATTTGTAAGCGCTTCTGCGCAAGTTCAGAGTAGCGCTTTTGCGCTTACACTCCAGACGTTGCTTTCACATTCCGTGCCTGAATTGTCTGTTAGACAGGTGGAAGATTTGGAGGATTATCTATTATTGGATGCCCGTGAAAGTGAGGAGTATCAGGTAAGTCACATCGCCAAAGCCAAGCATGTGGGTTATGATGAATTTGATATAAAGGAGCTGGACCATGTACGAAAGAACGAAAGAATTGTAGTGTATTGTTCGGTAGGCTATCGAAGCGAAAAGATTGGCGAGAAGTTAAAGAAGGCTGGGTTTGCCGAGGTATCAAACCTATACGGAGGAATTTTCGAGTGGGTTAACCAAGGCCAACCTGTTGTGGACAAGGATGGCCGGCCCACCGAAAATATACATGCCTACAGCAAGACATGGGGTATCTGGCTTACCAGGGGAAATAAAGTTTACGATTCAAAATGAAGAGTTTACCTTTTTGGCTGAAACTGGTGCTTGTTTGCCTGATGTGTATTTCCATTATTACCATCATAGTTCTGTTATTGGGTAAATTATAACCATGGAAAAATACTGGAAAATTACAGTTGACGCTTATACTGGCTATTGGAATTATCTCCTTCGCGAAATGGCATACCCTTCCTGGCATAACTACTTCTGGTGGTTGGTAGGGCTTTCCTTGTTTGTGTGGTTGCTCGAAATTATTGTGCCCTGGCGAAAAGATCAATCCATTTTCAGGAAAGACTTTGGGTTGGATGCCTTTTATATGTTCTTCAACTTCTTCTTGTTCTCCCTTATCGGGTACAATGCCATCTCTAATATTGCAGTGAGTGCCTTTGAGGATTTTCTTCATCTATTTGGTTTTCAAAATGTAGTGGCTATTCAAATTCAAAACTGGCCGGGATGGGCACAACTTTCCCTCATGTTTGTTCTCTCGGATTTTATCCAATGGAATATTCATCGAACATTACATCATGTTCCCTGGATGTGGGAATTCCATAAAGTCCATCACTCGGTAGAGGAAATGGGTTTTGCCGCGCACTTGCGGTTCCATTGGATGGAAACCGTCATTTATAAAACACTTCAATACCTTCCATTAGCGATGATTGGTTTTGGGCTGCAGGATTTTTTCATTATTCACATCATCGCTGTCGCGATTGGTCATTTGAATCATGCCAACCTATACATAACATACGGGCCCTTAAAATATATTTTGAATAACCCTGCCATGCACATCTGGCATCATGCTAAGACATTACCCAATCCTGCAGGGGTTAACTATGGTATCAGTTTGAGTGTTTGGGATTATCTCTTTGGCACAGCATATTTGCCCCGCAATGGGCGAGATGAAAAACTCGGGTTTAGAGGTGATGAGAAATTTCCAGGAAAATTCCTTCAGCAACTTGTTTTCCCTTTTAAGAAATCAAATCCATAAGTTTAACTTGCAGGACTTGATATACCCTTTGCAAACAAACTTAAATAAATGTGACAATGTGATCTTTGTCACTAATTTAGATGGTGCGCCTGTGCGACCTTTGTCCGGAATTGATCGAAACTTACTAGAACCATGAAAATAGAACAAATCTATACGGGTTGTTTGGCGCAAGGCGCTTATTTTATTGAATCCGCAGGTGAAGCTGTAGTGATCGATCCACTACGCGAAATCGAGCCTTACCTGAGACGTGCCAAGGAGACAAACACAAAGATCAAATATGTCTTTGAAACCCATTTCCATGCTGACTTTGTTAGTGGCCACGTTGACCTGGCGAAAGCAACAGGAGCTGAAATTGTTTACGGACCGAATGCCAACACAACATTTAAAAGTCATGTTGCAGAAGATGGAGAGGAATTTAAAGTAGGCAAAGTGACCTTTAAAGTGTTGCATACGCCCGGTCATACCATGGAGTCAACGGTGTATTTGTTGCGAGATGAGAAAGGCAAGGATACCGCGATCTTTACTGGCGATACACTTTTTATCGGTGATGTTGGCCGGCCAGATCTTGCGCAAAAAGGCTCGGTAACGAAGGAGGATTTAGCGGGTTACTTGTATGACTCCCTGCGTCATAAGATTATGACACTACCGGATGATGTGATCGTTTATCCTGCACATGGTGCCGGTTCTGCTTGTGGCAAAAATATGAGCAAGGAAACGTCAGATGTGCTTGCCCATCAGAAGCAAGTAAATTATGCCTTGCGTGCCAATATGACAAAAGAAGAATTTGTTAAGGAGGTCACAGACGGTTTATTGCCACCTCCCGGTTATTTTCCCTTAAATGTAAAGATGAACAAAGAGGGGTATGACAACATTGAAACAGTTTTGCAACGTGGAACACAGGCACTTTCAGTGGATGCATTTGAGCTTGTCGCTAACGAAACAGATGCCTTAATTTTAGATGCGCGCCATGAGCAAATTTTTGCCAAAGGTTTTATTCCCAATTCAATTAACATTGGTATTGATGGATCCTTTGCGCCATGGGTGGGCTCGCTGATACCGGATATACAACAGCAGATTTTATTGATTACAGAACCAGGTCGGGAAATAGAAGTAGTGACACGTCTTGCCCGTGTGGGGTACGACCATGCGATTGGTTATCTAAAGGGTGGATTTGAATCATGGAAGAAAGCGGGAAGGGAAGTGGATGCTATTACAACACTGAGTGCAGACCAGTTTGCAAAAATACTGTTGGAAAATCCGCAGGCCAATGTGTTGGATGTTCGAAAAAAAAGTGAATATACAGCAGAGCATATTGTACAGGCAGAAAATCTACCGTTGGATGGTATTAACGAAAGCATGGCAAAAATCGATAAAACCAAGACCTACTTCGTTCATTGCGGAAGCGGCTACCGTTCAATGACATTTATCTCCACCTTACGTGCGCGAGGCTATGAAAATCTGATTGACGTGGCTGGTGGGTTCAACACTATTAAGGCAAAAACAAAAATTGAGACAACAAACTTTATTTGTCCAACTACACTCAAGTGATATGAAAATTCTGAATGATTGGAAAATAATACTTATGCTCAGCATCACTTTGGGTCTTGCCCCGTTCTTTCCTGAACCACATATTTTGGGGAAAGTAAAGTGGATATGGGGAGGTGCAGTTGGGATGCAAACAATGGATTGGTTGGATACTGTATTTCATGGACTGCCTTGGTTGTTTTTGATTAGATACTTGGTGGTGAAAATATTCTATTCTAAAAAGTGGTTCAGTATTCAGGAACAAATAACCCCAAAAGCCACTCGCGATTAAATTGAACTAGAAATGAACCAATTATTAAATTTTAGAAATTTACTTTTTACAGGCTGGCACTTTATGCGTTGGCTGCGGCTAGGGCTGGCACTCTTCGTTGGCATCCAGGCCATACAACTTCGCGATACTGCGGCAGGATTTATTGCTGCTTTCTTTCTCTTTCAGGCAATAACCAATACGGGATGTTGTGGTGGCAATAGTTGTACTGTGCCAACGATTGCCCAAAAGAGCAATACAATTGAAGAAGTAGAATTTGAGGAGATTAACGCTAACTTAAAATGAAAGCAGAGATAGAAGTTGACAACATCAACTGTAATGGATGTGCGGCAACTATTCTGAAAGAATTGATGGGAATTGAAGGGATTGAATCTGTATCTGTTGATCTTGCTGACAAGCTTGTAAATGTTGATTACAGGGAACCAAAGCTGATTTCAGTTGTCAAACAGAAGTTGGCTTCGCTTGGCTACCCTGAAAGAGGATCGGTTCATGGATTTTCGAAAGCAACAACAAAGGCCAAGTCGCTGGTGAGTTGTGCAATTGGAAAGTTATCGTAAACCGAAGAAGAATGTTTTCTGAATTCTCGTACGATACCTAGTAAAGTATTACCTGGTTACGGGTAGAAGTGTATAATGTCCATGAATACATAACCAGTTTCCGTTTTCCTTCACAAATATTCGGGTTGACTTGCCATAGCTTGCAAAGGCAACACCGTTTTTAATTCCGTTATCTTTCCAATAATAGGTTATCCAGGCTACGTTTCCGTTCACAGTTACACGGGGGTCAATCATTTCAGTATGTACATTAGAGGCAACTTTTGTGTATTCCTGTATACCATTTACCTCTTTCTCTTTGCCAACCAACAGAAGTGAATCCATTTCTCCAAACTGTGTGAAATCGGGGTGCACATATATTGCGTAGCGGTCAGCATCACCTTTTTCGATTGCATCCCACATGGCCACCAATGTCGCTTTTACCACTTCTTCTTCCACTTTTGCAGGAGTGAAATTATTATTACTATGGTCGCAGCTGATTAATAGAAGCGAGGAGAATAGAATCAGAAGAAATTTCATAGGCAAATAGAAATAGTTTTAGCCAGTTAGAATAGAGTTAATAGGACGAGAGAAAGCTCGTTTAAAAGATTTACCCGGATAGTATCGTTCCCTGAGTTTTTCAATAACCTTTTCAGGCTGTCAACGGAACCAGGCTGAGTGTAGCCAAATAGGCTCAAAAAAAGAAGCATACCAGCAATAAGAGCTCGGACTTTGATCATGCTTAAAATTAAGGGGAACGAAAATATGTAAACATCAGGAATATACAATACAAAGGCGATTAAAAACAGCGGAGCCTTTACCTGGCACTTTAATTAATGGGGCTGGACATCTCTCAACTTTTTCTCTATCTCCAATGCCCTCGGCAGTAGCACCTCATCTTCGATCAACGCATGTATGGCCATATCTTTTTCAAACACTTCCAGTTGCGAAAGCAGAATGCGATAGAGTGTTTGGTTGCTGATAGGGGGTGAGTAGTTTAAAATGGTTTTGCGTACCTCCTCCAGATCTTTCTCCGTATCATGGTGTTGATGGATGAACTTTTGCACCATCATCATGGGGGATGTATGTATTTTCCCGTTACCATCCACTAGTTCTTCTAGTTGCACAATGTAGGGCAGCAACTCCCGCTCTTCCACCTCTATGTGTTTGATTAAGTGACTTTTATAATCCGTATAAAAAGTCTGCAACAACAATAGAAGAGGATGGGCGCCAGGATATGCATTCACCAATAAGTGAATACTCTGTTCAATTTCCAATAATTTTTTACTGAGGTAATAGCTATGTGTTTTGCGCAGATAGTCTACAATAACACGAAGAGGAAATCCTTTGAAGGTCTCCGGCTTGAACGACTGGGGGTCTTCAAACAATTCCAACAAAGCCAATAAAAATTCCGGTGGTATCCCCAACTCCCGCAACTCTTCATAGGTATATACCAGGTTGTGAGCTTGCGTCACGTTGTAACGCTGAAGAACCTGCGCAGTTTCTTCATGAGGTGGTACGGAAGCCGAAGGAGTGCGCATAAAGGAGATTTTGCGAAGTTGAAAGGAATATTTTGTGGAAACTATGATATAAATCAGGGTGCCGGAAAAAATAAACGAAAGTTCCGATTCAACAGATGGGTCTCGCTGTCACAATTCGTTTTAGGCTAATGTATGAAAAGGTAAAATTCTGAGGCGCTGTCCAATTTTAATGTGACAATCAAGCCATATGATTCCTGATTAATTTCTTAGCCACCAAGGACTTGCGGGTTGTTATCAGCAAAAATTGCCACCTCCATCAAACCCGTTGGTAGATTACTTCACCTTTCCTCCATTTTTTTTCAAATGATCCAGATGCCAAATTTCAAGACAGCCGTAAATGATTAAAATGGGAAGAAAGAGAATAAAAAGAGGGAACACCACCATGCTTAAAATGACAACGATGATGATTGCAGTCGTGATGTAACCGACTTCGTGATTGAGGCTTTTAACTAGTTGCGCTTTCATAGTCGTAATTATTTTGGTGCAACAAAACGAACTCCGAAAACAGTTTATCCTTTCGGGTAAATCCTAAACAGAGTTATTCATAATTCCTCAAATAATATATGACGTTTGTCATATAAATCTAAAATTAATAAGGCGTAAGCCATTTCTAAGGCGAAACGAAATCCTTTAACAACCCATTCATCTCCAGTCACCTGTATGATATATATCACTTACTCCAATAACAAAGGTCATAAAATTTAAGTAGTAATTAATCTAAAATTGGTAAGTCAAAAAACACCAAACCATGTATCAGGAACCAAAAAAAAACCAATTCGCTGAAGGAGTTGCTGGCGCCCCTTATACTCAAGTCATGTATCAGGAAGCCAAAAAAAATCAACGTTTGGAAGGGGTTACTGGCACCCTTTATACTCAAGTTATGGATCAAGAGGCCAAAAAAAATTTACAGCCTGAAGAAACGGTTAGCGCCTCTTCTACTCCAATCCAACGGACCCTGCAAACTTTGGGTAACCCTCCTTATGTTAAAGGCATGTATCGGGAAGCTAAAAAAAGCCCACAGGTTGACTTGAACCGAATACGACCCTTACTGTTCGGTATCGGTCTTAATGTAAGCCTCCTACTTGTCATTCTTGCTTTCGATTGGAAGAGTAGCGACCAAGTTGGTGAAGCGAACCAACTTCGAATTACGGATCAATCGGAAGAGATTTTGGAAATACCACCTACCAATATTCCACCACCTCCACCACCAAGCGCACAGATTAGTGGGATTATTGAGGTAGCGGACAGTAAACTTATTAAAGATGAGGTTAAGGTAAACATAGACATGGAGATTACTGAGCAAACAGCGACACAGGAAATCATTTACGAAGCGCCTCCGGCAGTTGAAGAATCGGAAGTGGCAGAAGAAATCTTTTTGTTTGTTGAAGAACCGGCAGGTCCTCGTGATGGCATGGCTGCTTTTTATAAATACTTAGGCGAAAATATCCGTTATCCAGCCCTTGCCCGCAGATTGCGAGTAGACGGGAAAGTGTTTGTTGAGTTTGTGGTAGAAAGGGATGGAAGCCTAAATCAATTCAATGTTGTTAAGGGAATAGGATCCGGGTGTGATGAAGAAGCCGTACGTGTTCTGCAGGACGCACCACGCTGGTTCCCTGGCAAACAGCGAGGCAGACCTGTGCGGCAGAAAATGGTGTTACCGATTCATTTTGTGATGGCAGATTAAGTCGATCGTGATATTAAAGGGCGTTTTATGTGCTAAATTCCAGCTTTCGCAATCAAGTTAATACCACAATTTGTAAGCTGACCAGACAAATTCCTGTGGTAATACTTTCTGCTTCCATTAAGCCGCTACTAAATATTATTCTCTTAAACCCAAATAACGCATTAGGATTTTCGAATGAATAATATGCTGTTGGCGTGAAACTTATATTTTGATTATTCTATCAACTTGTCAACCAAGAGAAGATTTCTCGCCTGCCTACCGGTCAGGCAGGCAATTTCATGAATGCCCTGCATAAAGATGGTAGGCTCGAAAAGACTCGATTAAACAAAATTGCAAAAGGATTTTCTAATGCGTAATCTGGGTTAAAATTATAGAGAATATCGCTCAACCTACCAAACCCCTAGAGTAGGGTTCGCTTAAGTTTCGAAATGTACACATCAACGAGCAAGGATAGTTCGAACAGGTGGATCATCCCCAAAATAGTTATGGCAATTCTGATGGATGAGAACTCACACCGGAAGAAAATTCCGTGCAATGCCAAGAGGTCGCATGATGTAGCGTTTTTTGTTAACATGACCCAGTTGTCGGGTCAGGATATCATCTAGCATCTTAATGGTCTTGATAATGTATTCTCCTTTATTCAACATAACACATTCAGCACGCACACCCATGGCAGCGTCCGTTATTTCTGAGCGCGTGGCATAGCCTGTTTTGTTTAATGTTTCCAGTACCTGAGTGGCCCAAATCACCGGAACATGGGCCGCCTCACAGATCCAAAGAATTTCTTCCTGAATTTCACTTAGCCGTTCGAACCCTATTTCTACGGCCAGGTCTCCTCTTGCAATCATCACACCCAGTGCTTCATCTTTCATTCCATTCATTAGCAATGCGGGCAGATTCTGAACAGCTGATAGTCGTTCTATTTTTAAAATGATTGCGGGTGATTTACCAATGGAATATTTTTTAAGTTCACTCCGAAGAAGTTCGACATCCGCAGGGCTATTGACAAAAGAATAACCTACCATGTCGGCATGCTTGCATATAAATGGAATATTTTTTTTATCCTCGTCCGTGAGTGGTGGTATATCGAGATCGGAGTCAGGAAGGTTTATCCCTTTTTCGGGTTTTAAGAATGGCTTCTTGGTTGAAATTCTAACTATTTTCACTCTTACATCTTCGGGATTGACTTTGATCACGGCTGCTTCAAATTTACCGTCATCGAAATAGATGTGTTCTCCGGGTTTTATGTGTGAAAGAATCTCCTTTGGTTCGACAAACAAAGTATCAACAGGTTTTTGTTTCTTTCCTTTACTCCCCAATTCTTTGTTGTCCAGATATCGTAAGCTTAATTCAGTCCCCTCCCGAACAGGCAATTTCAGATGATCCATTTTTTTGCGTCTGGCAATGGATCGGATTCTTATTTTAGGACCTGCGAGATCCATATAGACCTTACAGTTCCTCCCTGTTTTTGCAATCGCTTTTTTTAAGACTTGCAACATAGAAAGCCAAACCTCCGGAGTATCGTGTGCACAATTAATTCGCGCCACGGACATACCTTCATTTAGCATTTTCGCTACTAGATTCCGGTCTTGCATCAATTCAGCGGAAAATGTGACCATAATATGTGGTCTATCTTGAATTGGGAAAACCCCCAGTAATTTTTGAGCATGTACAAAGCTAAGTTTTGATGCCGTTTCAAAATCGCATCCATTTTCAGTAGAAACAGATTGTGAAGGATCCAGCCAGGATAGGACTTGCTGAACCTGAGAGAAAGTGTGGCTCTCAGAATTTGTCAAAGAAGAAAGTCCGACATGGTGTAAGTATTCCTGAGCCTCCCGTATTTCTTTACTGCGGAGAATTAAGTAATGGATTAGATTATAACCGCTCTGATTGAAATTTGGATGAAGATCTTTGAGCAGGACGGAAAATTTCTTTTCGCCCTCTAACATTTCTTTTGCTATTTGAACGAGTTGAACAGAAACAGTTTCTCGGGTGAAATTGTCAATCGAATAATTATTGGATTTATTTTTCTTGCTCATCACCTGCTAAACTATGCTTAATAAGTAAATCCGCAAATGATATAAATCATCTATTCAACTCAGTCTTCATCATTGTCGACTATAGAAGTATTAAGCTGACGTATTATGGTCAACTTAGTGTTCGGGTAAAACACTGGATAAGGAAATTGAAAGCACGAATTTTGAAAAGGAATTTCAGCAAACCATTTACATGAATGCAATACTTGGAAAATAATGCTCTGAAAAAAAAACACAACTGTGAAAATTCGGAGAATTATAACTACGCGAAGTAGAAACACAAAGATTCACAAGCCAAGAGAGTACACACGGTCAGGCGAAAACCAAGTGAGTAATTCCTTCTCGTTATATTTCCTTATTTGCTAATAATTCGACATCCAGGTCTTCACCTGGTTTCGCAACTATACGCTCAGTAGCAGGATCCCAATCTATTCTTCTTCCAAGTTTAAGGGATAATCCAGCCATGTGCGCAGAAATAGCTTCTTCAAAACCTTCTTTGATGGAGCAACTGGGCGTACCTCCATTTCGGATACAACTTAACCACTCTCTCATATGAAGGAATGTTGAATCTACTCGTTTGCCATCCCTGTAGGTCCACAAAAGGCCTTTGTTAGCAAAATACTTTGCAGTTGCAGAAGTGACGGCATCGGTTCCATTGGCAGCCGGGTCATATTGATAAATTGGAACGCCTGCTTCAATTCGCTCTTCTTTCAGCAAATCAGCGTATTTGGTTGACCTTGGATCAGCATAGACTGTAATTTGATTGCCTAGTTCCATGCTACCATCATGTCCCATTAAAACGGTTCCTCTGTCGAACTGATTTCCGAGCGTAGCACTGTATACGAAGGTCATGCCTTTTTCTTTCCCAGGTTCTTGACTAGAACCCGTACTAAAATCAGGATATTCCATGTTTACCTGCATAACGTCCGGTACGTTGCGTCCGTCACGGTGGGTATAAATACCTCCGGAAGCTATGACTGAATTTGGAATACCCATCTTCAGAATGCAATTGAGGCGATCATAATCGTGTGTCATTAAATCACCAGACAAACCCGATCCATATGCCCACCACTTGCGCCAGCGGAAAAAATGCTCGAGGTTAAAAGCTTCTTTTGGTGCATTTCCAAGGAACAAATCCCAGTCAATGGTTTGCGGATTAGCTTTTTCATGTATGGTATATTGCCATGCCCCATTATCGTCATTCCGGTTTGTGTTGGTTTCAACCAGAGACACATGTCCGAGAATATTCTTGGCAATAATATCCTGTGCGGTTAGAAAACTCTGGGTCTGACGATGTTGGTGACCTACTGCAAATACAGCCTTGGGATTCTTCTGAACGGCTTCACGTAAAGTGTAGGTTTCAGAAATATTGTGAGTCATGGGCTTTTCTACATATACATGTACACCTGCATTTAGCGCTTCAATCGCCATGGGTGCATGCCAATGGTCTGGCGTTGCTATAATAATAGCATCAACTTCTCCACTATTTATTAGTTCAGTATGCGTGCGGAACCTTTTAATTTTATTGTCGCCATTGTTAAAGGAGTCTAATGCTTTTTGCGCCCGTACATCAAAGACATCGCAAATAGCGGCCAGTTTTATATTCAGGTTTTCCTGTGCCTTATACTCGGCTAGCCGTGTGTCATTTGGATTTGTTAGGGAAAAGTCTTGCATTTCTTTGATCCATTCGTTAGTAGCAAAACCTAATGAACGACACAACTGTTCGCCCCGAATGCCAAAGCCTATAATGCCCAGACGAACAGGATCTCCACTCATAGGTCCGGAAGCAGGAGGTGGAGATGCTTTAATATTCAACGTTTCTAATAGAAATTTCTTTTCGCGTTTTGCAGAACCTGTCAGGCTGGCACCAGAAAACCATACCGCGCCAAGTAATGGTATTCCACCAAGACTTTTTAACATATCCCGTCTGGTCCATTTTCCAAAAAAGTTATTATCGTTTGCCATGGTGCTTAAATTAAAGTTGCGTTTTCCTTATTCTTTGAAAATAAATTTTCTATTCCAAATATGGATGTCAAAGGGAACTGGTAGATTACATAGAGCGCTGCCATCTCAATCAGGTTTTTGTTCACAATCCAATAACTGCCTTCCGATGGACCTTGCGGCAAGTTTGGAAAAGGAGGATGCGCCAGATAGTACATCAGCAATAGTAATATACCTGCAATACAACCCCACCGTATCTTCAGCCCTAGAAGCAGACTCGCACCTACAGCGATTAAGCCAACAATATTTAGCGTATCAATAACGGATATTCGGGAAGCATCAGCGATCCATGCAAAAAAAGGTCTTAAAATCGAGGCGCTGAGTAAATACCCTTTTGATGTCCAGGATGGATTATACAACTTTATTATCCCCTCATACAAAAAGTGCCAACCGATAAAAATGCGAAGCAGGACCAAGCCGTACCGCTGCCCTGCTGTTAGTTTCATTATGTCCATAGTTACAGCGATTAGGTTCCAATATTATCCTTCAATTTTAAGCAAAGTCATGAGATTTATTGGACTTAAGAATGATTTTTGTCAATTATTTTTAAAGATTCTAATTCCAGGGGAATGAAGAGGCTGTCTCAAAAGGCACCGTCATTGCGAACGGAGTGAATCAATCCCCAAATATTGAAATCAAAATGAGGATTGCCTCGGTCGTACCTCCCTTACAATGACGCTTATATTTACTTTTGAGACAGTCTCTTTTAATTGAACAGGATTGAGCTCATTCGATCAAAAACACCTGGCCATTGCTGCCGGCTGCTATCACAAACGATCCATTTCTTGCTTTTCTTACAACATGCAATCCTTTTTCATCTGAAAGTCCTTTCCAGTTCACCCCATTATCATAGGAGATATCAGCGCCCGAGGGACCAATGGCCACAAGTATAGTAGCACTAATTGATTCAACACATTCCCGATAGCCGCGGATGGGCATGGTTGGCTTTAACCAATTCTTGCCTTGGTCTATCGAGTAGAAATTGTGCTGAATAGTCATCAACTCATTTTGAAAATCGCCCCCTACTATGGTCAATACATTATCATGTTGGGTAAATGAGAATATACCGGCTGTGGTTTTTCCTTGCACAATTGGAGTGCTGATACTCGTCCAACTCAGCCCATTATTTTTTGAAATCCACAAACGTGATACGACCCCTCCTGTAGAAATGATGACTTCATTTTCAGAAGTACATCGAATGCCGGTGCCACTGGCAGCAAAGGAAGCTTCTCCTTTTTCAAGAAGTGGAGGTTCTTTACAGTCAACCCAACTTTGACCGCCATCATTTGTGATCAACATTAGCATCTTTCCATCAATCGGATCGCCATACATAATTCCGTTTTCGGCATTCCAGAAATCAACTCCATCAAAGAATGCGTCAGGATGCGGGTTTGTGTAAACGGTAATCCAGTTTTTACCTGCATCCTTTGTAAAAAGAATTTTTGCAGGAGAGCCAACATTACCAATGATGGCTTTTTGATCATCAAATGCATATAAGGAGCGAAAGTCGGCCCCTTCGAACCCTTTCACCTGGCTGAAACTCCAATTTTTGCCACCATTGGTAGTTTGTCCAACATAACCATTGCTGCCACTAATCCACGCAATTTTATCATCCACAATCGAAAGACCTCGAAAGGAAGAGGCTACATTGGTTTCCACTTTTTTAAGATGATAATTCTGACCATGAGAAATGTGTGGGTTTATAAATAGGAGTGTAAGAATAAGAAGCCTCATTTTGATAATAGTTAATTGAAGGGAATTACTTTGGTAATAGCCTGATGATGATTTTTAATAGATTGCCATTATCAGAATCCGTTGATTTCATATATTTTTTAACCATCACTTCATTTTCATTACAAGCGAAGGATCGAATGGATAACGACCGAAGGATTTTCCATACACTGCTATTCCTCCCTCGCCCAATGTTTTCAGTTGAATGACGAGTTCACCTTTGTCAAGGGCACTTTTCAGAAGCTTGCTAGAAATAGGAACTTTGGTTAGATATCCATAAGAACCGGCTTCCCGCAGCTTTCTGTCTTTCAACTGGTGGTGCCATGATAATACTCCACGATGGTCAGCAGGATCATCAGGAAGGGAGGTTGTTATTACCATTTCACCATTGACAGTAATCTCAACTTTCGAAGGAAACAAATTTTCATCTGTCATTGGGTAAGAATTAGGATTGCCACTTGGTGATGCCTTCCCGCCCAGCATAAAATCAACATTAGTTCTTTCTTTTTGATCCCGGTCTTTTACAAATAGCTCTTTGGCGGACAGTTCGATAAGAAAGTAAGCTTCTTTCAAGGACTTCAAATCAATGGTGTTGTTTAGTTTAATGGTATATTCAAAATATCCTTTTCCGGCTCCGCAAACTTTTAGTCCATCTAAAACATTCCATTGCTTGCCACTCCATTGTGAATTGGTGAAGCTCAATGGCGTTACAGAATATATTTCTGTTTTTGGAAGTTTGTTATCAGAAACAACTTCAAGGTGCATGAAGTTGTGGTGTAAAACTGCTCCCTTTAAATCTTCTAGCTGCAGTGTTAGCATCGCGAGTCCACTTACGTTAGGAATGTCAAATGACAGTGACGCCAGTTCGTTCTGAATGTAGGGCTTGTAGTCAACTGGTCTTGTTCCCTTTGTAATCAAAGAAGTTTCTCCAATTGAATTAGTAAGTAGTAGTTGGTAAGTGAGTTTCAAATTCCCATAATCTGTATTGGTCATAGAAGAAAGATAGAGTGGCACTGTTGTCTGTTCTCCCCCCTTCACGGTTTTACAAATCTCATTACCTGTTGAAAGATAAATAGGTGCGTGGAGGTCGTTGAGTTTCATGCCAGGCATTACTTCTTCCAGCCCGGTGTATTTATTTGAACGGTCAAAACGCCAATAGCCGTTCCACTCATTAATGACATCATGGTGTTCGGTGTAGAGCCACCCTGCCATTTCCGGATATTTCCGGAAGGTATTCATCATGCGATGATAATCCCAGCTCCAGTCTACATCGCCAGTGCTGCCCTCATAGCCCCATACATTTCCACATTCTGAGTTAATCTTAGGTTGCTTTCCTTGCGCAAAGCCTTTTTCAAACTGAAACGTGCTTCCTTCATACGAGCTTTCCGTTAACTCTTTTAAATGTTCTTCCCATTCCCAGCCAGGAAGGTAATCGTGGAAAGAGTTGATATCGGTTTGGGTATGGCCTGCTCCGCAGCAAATTGAGTTGTCCTCCACAAGACGAGTTGGATCTAATGATTTAGCGAGGTAATACATAGAGGCAACCCACTGTTGAGTTTCAGGCAGATAGTTACCAATCCGTTTTCCATTCTCCTCTCGGTGTGTGGATAATCCCCAGGTTTCATTGAAGAGAATCCATGAAAATATTGCAGGATGATTATAATCCCGTTTCACCATGTTTCGAAAGGTACCCTCAGCTTCGTCTTGCATTTTTGCATCGGGATCACCCCAGCTATTGGGTAAATCCGCCATTACTAAAACACCTAACTTATCTGCCCAATACAACTTACGGGGAATCTCTACTTTAATATGTGGGCGAATACCGTTCAACCCAATAGATTTCGTGCGTTCAATTTCTTTTCGCATGAATTCATCGCTGGGGAACGTATAGAAACCTTCCGGGTGATAAGACTGGTCGAGTGTTAATTGGAGATAGATGGGTTCGTTGTTAAGGGCTATATATGGAAATTCCGTTCCTGGAAGATTGACAACCGAAATCTTTCGCATACCAAAATATGTTTTGATAACATCATCATCAAGTTTAACGTCAACTTCGTATAGATAAGGATCATTCAAAGACCAAAAGTGTGGTTGAGGAATTTCAATGGAGAACACCAGTTTATCTTTTCCTTTGGGAACCACCAATTCTTTGGTGATAGCGGCAGGGGATTTTTTAATGGACACAGATAACTTCATATCCTTCTTCGCTTCCTCAGGAAGATATACAGTAACTGCCGTACGTGACTGATCGATATCTGGACTAAAGTGAATAGCCTCTAAGTAGTCTTTTCCTCTGGCTTCTACATACACCGTTTGCCAAAGGCCACGTGCATTGCCATATCCTTGCTTCCCATATAAGGTAAAGTCTCTTCGCTTGTCATCAACACGCAACACTAATTTTTGTGGTTGCCCATATTTTAAATGCTCAGTGAGTTCAAATGAAAAAGGGGTATAACCACCCTGATGCTTTCCCAATAATAGTCCATCTAACCAAACTGTCGTTTCCCAGTCGGATGCTCCAATGGTAAGAAAGGTCCTTTTATTTTTCCATTCCGGACTGATGTTGATTTCTCTTTTATACCAGGCAATATCAGCCTTGTCTTTTACACCAGACAATATTGATCCCCACGGAAAAGGAACATTGATGATACGGGTAAAACTGGTGTTGCCCTCACTCCATTTTTTTGATAGCCCCTGATCGAGCGAATCGAATTCAAATTGCCAGATCCCATTTAAGTTTTGCCACATCAGACGTTCAAAGTCTGGTCGGGGATGCTCGGGCAGTGGAATGGGTTGCGCTTGTAAGACAAAGATTGTGATCGGCAACAAAAGAAGGAGTGATTGAATTTTTTTCATGGTTCTAATTTATACTTTTTAGATGTTTTCTCAAGAATTCTATTCCAGATGTTTGCGAGGGTGAATTAATTCCGGGAAGTTGGGTGTTTAAACTTTTCGCTGTGCTTTTTGGTTAATGATCTACATTCAAACCGACTACCATGAACAACGCTATTAAGTCCATCAAACCACTTGGGTTTCCCTGGCAAACACAAGATCCTTTTCTTTTTTGTGTGCATCACGAAGATTTTTATCCAAAAGGAAATGACGTAATGGGGCCGGCAGCGTCACTTGCCGGTCGAAACATTGGGCAGGATTTTGAACTCAACAAAGCGGGTTGGCGGATGTATCATGGCGAGCACGTCCCCGGCTTTCCGGCACATCCGCATCGCGGCTTTGAAACTGTAACCATCGTGACAAATGGAGTTGTTGATCATTCGGATTCACTTGGTGCTGCAGGGCGCTTTGGTTTTGGCGATGTGCAATGGATGACAGCCGGTAAAGGAGTACAGCACTGTGAGATGTTTCCCTTACTCAATAAAGATAAAGAAAATCCCCTTGAGCTCTTTCAAATTTGGCTCAACTTACCAAAAGCTAAAAAGTTTGCAGAGCCGCACTTTGCCATGCTCTGGAATGACACCATTCCGGAATTTGCTTTTAAAGACGAGAACGGAAAAACTACCAGTGTTCGAGTGATTGCTGGAAATATTGGGCAGATAGAGGCTCCGAATCCTGCTCCTAACTCATGGGCGGCTGATATCAAACATGAAGTCGCTATATGGACAATACGTTTGGAAGCTGGGGCCGCCTGGACGTTGTCCTCCGCGTCTGCAACGGTTAATCGCTCTTTATATTTCTACAAAGGAGACTCCATTCGAATGGCAGAGAAGAATTTCTCATCACATCAGGCAGTAGAACTACATGCCGATCAGGAAGTGATGTTGATAAATGGGAATACAGAAAGTTATCTATTGCTATTACAAGGTGAGCCCATCAACGAACCCGTGGCGCAACATGGACCTTTTGTGATGAATACGCAATCGGAGATTCAGCAAGCCATGAGAGAATATCAGCAAACTGAATTTGGAGGTTGGCCTTGGCCAAGTTATGAACATGTGCATTCAAGAGAGCGAAGCCGATTCGCCAGATACCCTGATGGAAGGGAAGAAGTAAGACACTGATTGGATAAGGAACGCATACTGTCCAGACTCTTGTGTTCTGGTTAATTCATAGTAAATTTATTTCTTCCCAAACGGTAGAATCATGAATATGTTCAACATCAATCGCAGGCATTTTCTGAAAGGTGCCACAGCCTCATTATTCTTAAGTGCGTTGGAAGGGAAAGGAATGGATATTCTATTTCCAATGAAATCATGGCGCATTGGATTAATTGGAACAGGATGGTATGGCAAGAGTGATTTATTTAGGTTAATCCAGATTGCGCCTGTTGAAGTAATTGCTCTCTGTGATGTTGACCGAAACCAACTCAACGAAGCGGGCTCTTTTGTGAGCAAAAGACAAAAGTCAGGTAAGGGGCCAAGGCTTTACAGCGATCATCAAAAAATGCTTTCAGAAAATGAATTTGATATAATACTGATCGGTACTCCGGATCATTGGCACGCTTTACAAACAATTGATGCATTAAAAGCAGGTGCAAATGTGTATGTACAGAAGCCAATCAGTGTGGATGTGATGGAAGGTGAAGCGATGTTGGCGGCTGCCCGCAAATATAAGCGCGCTGTTCAAGTGGGATTGCAACGAAGAAGTACACCGCATTTGATAGAGGCAAAAAAGAATATTGTAGAGGCAGGCCTATTGGGGAAAATTTCACATGTGGAAATGTTTTGTTACTACCACATGCGCAATAACGATAATCCACCTGTGCAACCTGTTCCCGATTTTTTGGATTATGAAATGTGGACTGGCCCTGCGCCATTGCGTGCCTATGATGGTCTTCCGCATAGAAGCTGGTGGCGTGGCTTTATGGAATATGGCAATGGCATTATGGGCGATATGTGTGTGCATATGTTGGATGCCGTGCGCTGGACACTTAATTTGGGTTGGCCTAATAAGATTTACTCCACTGGCGGCATCTATTTCAATAATGAGGGTAAATCGAATATTGCAGACACGCAGACGGCCACGTTTGAGTACGACAATCTTACTTGTATATGGCAACATCGAACCTGGGGATCGCCCACTGATCCGGAATATCCATGGGCATATAAAATTTTTGGCGAGAAGGGTACACTGTCATGCAGCCCAATGAAATATGACTTCATGCCATATGGGGACAGAGGGAAAATTCATAAGGATGTTAGCTATGAACGTGAGAAGTATCCGGAAGACTTGAAAGAAAAAGACATCGAATTACATGCGGCACCTGCTACCAGATTCCATATGGTCAATTTGCTAAAATCAATTGAAGATGTTAGTCGACCGATTGCAGATATTGAAGAAGGTCACATTTCAACGGCCAGTTGCATCCTGGCCAATATCTCCATGAAAATTGGAAGGGCAATTATCTATGACCCTAAAACCCGTCAGGTGCTTGGAGATACTGAGGCGACTAAACTTTTGCAGCGTACCTATAGGCATGCATGGGTTCATCCTGATCCGGAAAAAGTTTAGATCCTTTAAAATTGATTGGTAGAGTTAAAGTTTAACAATTACCGTTTCAGTTTTAGGCCATACAGCACTCGTGTTACTGCGAAGTTTTTAATCACAACATGATAAAGCACACCTACGCTACTTAGGCATATTAAAATTAGGATAAGAAGTTTCGCGAAGAGAGGAAGCGACCATTGTACAACATAGTAACCAGTTGCAACAATTATGGTTTGATGTAAAATATAAAAAGGATACACAGCCGGTGTTGTGTAGCGTAAAAACCAGTTTGAAAAGTTCAGGTGTTTTCGAGCAAATCCAAGTATAGCCAGGATGATGGACCAAATATGGATAGAATTGAGAACCCCATAGGTATAAAGGGAGCGGTCTTGTGTTTTAGGAAATTGTAGTGACCACCAGAATTGTATATAAAGCCAAATAATACAAACAAAAGCTAAGGTGAGAAAATACCAACGATAGACTTCGCAGGTTTGCCAAAGCGAGGGTAGACTGGCAAGAAAGTAGCCAAAGAAAAATAAGGTCATAGAGAATAGAAATACAAACCAGTCATCAACCAGGCTTCCCTGTTCTGGCCAGCGCAGATATAGTTTGAAATAGTAAAAGATGAGTAATGCACAAAGCACAAGCACTACCACTGGAGATGCAATAATACGATCAAGATATTGCTTCCATTGTTCAACAATTTTTATTCGTAGTATCAGAAAAATAGGTAAGAGTAAAATTGTGAAAACGAAAAGATAGGTTACGAACCACAGATGGCTCCAGGTGAGGTTGCCTTCGGGGTAGGGGATGAAATTCCAAACGGTTGGATAAAATTCAAAGTAGGTCATGTCTATCTGGCCGCGTTGCATTCGTTCAAAGTAGACCTGTATGGGTATTGTAAACAGAATAGCAAACCATAGCGGGATGAAGAGCCGCACAAATCGCTCGCTTAAAAAGGAGAGACTGGTGCGTTTTTCTAATGAAAAATATGAACCTACACCTGCTATGAAAAACAACAAAGGCAACCGCCATTGATGGAGCCACCAAATTAGCCGCGTAAGTAATATGGAGCGTTCGTCATTCTTGATTTCCCAGCCAAAATCAACAAAGGACATTGTGCAATGAAAGAGAATCAATAGCCCAAAGGCAAACACGCGAACCCAGTCAATAAAATAGAGCCTTTCGGACGAAGACGGTAGAGTGTTCATGGTAGCATTTCTCTTTAGACAACCAGACGCAATTATACTCTAAATAGATGCACCAATCTCATTTTTAGTTCTCCCAATCTATCGGACCCATCTTGATATTCAAGACTAATCGCCCTGAAATAAAAGCTTTTGCAACGCTCTGCGCGAATCAATATCTTGTTTACTGTTCAATCAAGCTGAATGCGCTTGTGTTGAAACTGAACATAAGGAATAATAGTAATGTTATCGATCAAAAGTTAGCTATATATGAGGGACTGCCCCAATTTTTCCTTCAAAAAAAAAGAATAAGCGAAGAGCATTCGTATTGTTGCAGTATTATACTTTTAATGCTTCAAAACTGATAAGACTTCTTTTCTGCTCCAGGTGTTAAATCCAGGCTCAGAATATCTTTGTGATCAATGCATAACACCGCTTTGTGATGAAGAATACCAATAGGTCCTTTGATCAGCTGTGGATTCTGAAACAATACTTCTAAAAAATCATCTTCAGAAAAATCCTTTCCAGATAGAATTTGCTCAAAATCAGGATGGCCTGTATCCAATATTTCGGATGGGTCCATCTTCATCATTGTAATAATTTCCTTCCATCGAAGAGGTGTAACCATTTTACGCATCACATCGATTTCATGCACCACATTATTAACGGAAAGCGCAAGCGCATGGGTTTTACGACCCAATTCTGTAGCAGGATTGTAAATCAGGTACAATTCATGCGAAATAAAGGAGGGCTTCATCGTATTATGGTTTATTTCTCATCATCTAATGTACTACATATAGGATTTAGAAACCATGACAAAAATCACTCTTCATATATTCATAATTCTTTCAGTAATGAAAGTTACCTGAAGCGAACCTGTAATGGTTATCGCTACAACCAGATATAGCTTTTGACCACATGTGCGCAGGATCAATACGTTAAAACTTTCGAATCTTTTCTCGATGGCATACCAAAATACCATTTCTTCTCTTAAGTCCAGTTTGCACTTTTGAAATGTTATTAAATACAGAATAGTGTGACAAAAGTCATAATTTGGTAAGCTCTTTTATCGTCATTTTGTTTGTCATAACACCTTTTACAGTATGGACATTTTCACCATTTTGATAATCACGTTGTTTGCTACCGCCTTAGTTGATCTGATTGTGGGCGTCAGCAATGATGCGGTTAATTTTTTGAATTCCGCTATCGGCTCTCGTGTGGCATCGTTCCAAACAATTTTAATTGTAGCAAGTCTTGGCATTTTACTCGGCTCCACGTTTTCCAGTGGCATGATGGAAATTGCACGAAATGGTTTATTCAATCCAGGCTACTTCACGTTCCAGGAGGTGATTTATATTTTTCTCGCGGTGATGCTAACAGACATTATTCTGCTTGACATCTATAATGACTTTGGGTTGCCCACTTCCACTACTGTGTCTCTTGTGTTTGAATTGCTGGGCGCTGCTTTTCTTGCCGGCATTTTGACGTCACTTGGTAAAGGGATGGAATGGTCATCCATTCAGTTCAAAGACATTCTCAACTTCTCTAGCGCGATCACGATCGTATCCGGTATTTTTCTTTCCATCTTTCTGGCCTTCATCATGGGTACCATAATACAGCACATCTCCCGCATTGTATTCACGTTTTCACTGAAAGAATCCTTGAAGAAATACGGAGCGATCTTTTCTGGATTGGCCGTTACGACCATCTTCTATTTTTTACTGATCAAAGGCGCAAAGGGCAGTTCTTTTATCTCCGATGATCAGGTGACGTGGGTCATGGCGAATGCATGGACGATCAACTTTGTGTTGTTTGTGTTTTGGAGTATAATTATTCAGATGCTCATGTGGTGGACAAATATTAACCCACTGCGGATAGTAGTATTGCTGGGTACCTTTGCATTGGCGATGGCGTTTGCAGGAAATGACCTTGTAAACTTTATAGGAGTAGCCGTGGGCGGTTACTTCGCCTTCCAATCGTGGACAGCATCGGGCGTATCAGCCGACCAATATAACATGAGCGTATTATCCGGAAAATTTGCAACTCCCACCTGGATCTTGCTGATCGCTGGCTTTGTAATGATTGTTACATTATGGACTAATGCTAAAAGCAGAAAGGTTACGGATACAGAAGTTTCTCTTGGCCGGCAAGAGGATGGCGATGAGAAATTTAAATCCACCTGGGTTTCGCGGATATTAGTAGGGGCAGCAATTAACCTGGGACGGTTAGTAGAAGCCATGGTTCCCAAGAGCTGGTCCAAATCCTTGTCGAATAGGTTTGTTAAAGAAGAAGCAAATGAAAAAGAGAAAGACCAACCATCGTTTGATCTTGTACGAGCTGCCGTAAACCTGTTAGTATCCAGTGTGCTGATTGCATTTGGCACCTCACAAAAATTACCCTTGTCTACTACATTCGTTACGTTTATGGTAGCGATGGGCAGTTCATTTGCCGATCAGGCCTGGGGCCGCGAGAGCGCTGTATATCGTGTGGCAGGTGTTATGAAAGTGATAGCAGGATGGCTCGTCACTGCTGTGATTGCCTTTTCTTCCAGCGCGTTGTTGGTCTTTATTCTGTATAAAACAGGAACTTCTGGCGTTTTTGTGCTAGCTGGTTTGGCGGCATTCTTATTGGTGCGTAGTCACGTCATTTTTGCCCGCAAAGAAAAGAAAGAAGCCACAGAGAATAAGATTTTCTCCAACAACCTGGAAAGTCTGTCGCAAGCCATTGATGAAAGCAAGGAGGAGACGGTAAAAAATCTCAAGCTCGCAAGCAAAGCCTACTCCACCAGTATTGATGCGCTGGCAAAAGAAAAGAAAAATGCGATTGGGAAGTCGCTGGAAAAAATTCAACAACTGGGCCAGCAGAATAGCAAAGTACAGAACAAGATCATCAAATATGTACGCAAGATGCCAAAGAGTAACCTGCCTGCCAGCCGGTTGTACCTTTTAATGTTTGACTACATGCAGGATTTATATCAGAGTGTGCAGCTCATCAGCGAAAGCTGCATCGACCACCTGAGTAACTTCCACTCCCAACCTTCAAAAGACTATCTGAAGGCATCGGACGAAATTGAAAAAGGATTAAATGCTTATATAAATCAGGTTATCGAGGGAATAGCAACCTCCTCATTTAAGAATAGCGATAAAATAACAGAACAGCACGATGCGTTGTCCATTCTCATCAGCAAGACTATTGACCGCGTTATTACTGAAATTCAAAAGGCCCATATAGGAAATCGCATAGGACAGTTGCAAATGAAATTGCTTTTAGAAACAAAGGACATCCTGTCAACTGTAAACAGCATGTACGCCCTGTATCACGACTATCACAAACAAGACAAGTGACCATTCCGTTTTTAAGAGCACATCCTACAAAACAGGCTTAATGTGAACGTAAAATTATTTTACGGTCAAGACGATTCTCCATTCTTCATTTTCTTTTACAAGAGTTTTCTCAAGGTTAACACACTTACTGAACTAACTCAGCTTGAGATTAATCCATGCATTTCCTTAAAAAGAAGCCGTTATTCACCAGGTAATTCTTAATTATAAACACTTCCTCCAATCTCCGTACGAATTTGTGTAACTTACAAGTGCGTTCCTTCAGTTTATGACCCGCTTTGTTTGTTTCTTCCTTCTGTTACTGCCTTCATACAGTTATTCACAAGCTAATTTGGTGCTTACCAGGTCTTTCAGGTCACACGATCTAAAGGATATACAAACAGTGTTCATGGAAAATGAAAGCCTTCCTCTACCCGGAAAAGAAGAACCTACTTACTCCATTTCTATAACCGTTACGAACATCCGCAATACGGATGGCGTTATACGCTTTAAGTTTTACGATGATGACACTCCCTTCCCGCACGATAAGGGGTTCTTACGTATAGTAGTGCCGAAATCAGAGATAATAGGTGACACCTTCACCGCAACTTACTATGGCTTCACATCCAGGAACATGGGCATTGCCCTTCAAGACGATGAGAATGATAATTGGGAATTGGACTTCGGTTGGTTTTTCCCGAAAGAAGGTCATGCTTTCTCAGATTATTACCACACCTCCTTTCGGAGGCCGGTTTACTCCGACTTTAGGTTTTTGCTGACTGGTGACAAGCAAGTAACTATGAAGATGAAGTACTATTAGAGGCAATCACAGTAAGATGTTGATCTAATTGTAAGTTGGAACTCTAAATTCCAAATCTGTTTTAAAAACCCTTGTTGATATTTATTATTACCTGCAAGCGTCTCCTGCGCTGCTGCCAAAAATGTGGGGCTGAAAACACCAATGGCTTATCGTTTAAAGCCTGAATCTGCAATTAGTGATCTGAAGAATAGTATCATCGGTCTGTCAGTTCACTTTAATCCTATCTATTAATGCTGAAAGAACAAATTGACCGTTCGTCACGATTACTTTGTTCGCAAACTCTGATTCTGTGTGACAAAGGTTACACAACTCACTGATAATCTGACTAAAATCATCAAGTCTTCTGAGCACTATCATTTAATAGGCAGGCAATAGGCTTTACTTTTAGGGTACCAAATCAATCAACCAAAGCAGTCATGAAAAATCTAGTCATTTTAGGAGCCGGAACCGCAGGGACGATGATGGCCAACAAGCTTCATAAAGATCTTAATAGGAGAATCTGGGACATCACCATTATTGATAAAGATGTAACTCACTATTATCAGCCGGGCTTTTTGTTTATACCCTTTGGCATTTATCAACCTGAAGATGTAGTACGTTCCAAGGCTGAATTTTTACCTAAGGAAGTAAATTTTATTATTGATGAAGTCAGCCTGATTGAAGGAGAAAAAAATAGGGTGACTCTAAAAGGCGGGCGAACAATACCCTATGATGTATTGATCGTAGCCACTGGGGCAGATGTAGTTCCAGAGGAAACCCCTGGACTAAAAGGTGACTTATGGTATAAGGATATTTTTGATTTCTATACCTATGAAGGCGCCACGCAGTTGGCAAAAAAACTCCAAGATTGGAATGGAGGGAAATTGGTTATTAATCTTACTGAGACTTTAATTAAATGTCCGGTTGCGCCATTGGAATTTGCTTTCTTAGCGGATGCGTATTTTACAGAAAGGGGAATGCGGAGTAAAGTAGATATCTCTTATGTCACCCCGCTTTCGGGGGCATTCACAAAACCAAAGGCAACGAAGATGCTCAGTTCGTTACTGGAAGAAAAACATATTAATGTAGTGCCAGATTTTTATGTACAGGAGGTTGACAATGCCAGAAAAGTCTTGATTTCTTATGACCAAAAAGAAGTGCCGTTTGACTTACTAGTAACAATACCTGTAAACAAGGGTGCTAAAATGATTGGGGCTAGTAACCTGGGAGATGAGGATGGTTTGAATTTTATGCCTACTGACAAGCAGACCCTGCAATCGAAGAAATTTGAAAATGTATTTGTAATTGGCGATGCAACAAATGTGCCTGCTTCCAAAGCAGGTTCGGTGGCACACTTTGAAGGTGAAATTCTGTTGGAAAATATTCTTAGCTTCATCAATAAGCTTCCATTGGAAGCAAAATTTGACGGCCACGCCAATTGTTTTATTGAAACCGGATTTGGTAAAGCTGCTCTAATCGATTTCAATTATGAAACAGAACCATTAGCGGGGAAATTTCCATGGCCCGTTGTTGGTCCTATGGGCTTACTTAAAGTTACACGCGCCAATCACTATGGAAAATTAGCCTTTCGATGGATTTATTGGCACATACTTCTGACCGGAAGATCATTGCCTGTAAGCACACACATGTCAATGGCCGGTAAAGAAGTTGAAAAGGAAGTTAAAAAGTAGAATACACAATTAAACCAAAACATATATGGAAACGCTCGTATTAGATAGAACAAAAATTGAGGTGAATGAAGAAGGCTATTTGAAAAATCCTTCCCAATGGACTACCGATCTCGCACATGAGATGGCGCGTGAAGTAAATATTATTCTTACGCCTAAGCATTTTGAAGTATTGAACTGGCTCCGCGCAAAGCAAGCTGAAGGAGTGGCGCTTAGTATTCGCAAAGTAGGAAACTCCGGAATAGTAGATATAAAAGAATTCTACCAATTATTTCCTGGAGGGCCATTGAAGGTCTCCAGCAAAATTGCCGGAATACCCAAACCCGTAAGTTGTATTTAGATCTTTTTCGTAAAATATAAAGTCCCCTGGACACCAAAAATATGAACGACACTCTCGAAAGAATTCAAACCAAAGTCGCAGAAGCACCGGTAAAAAAGGAAAAAGCGAAAGTTAAAAAAGTATTGATCATCTGTTCTAAAGGAAAAATTGAAGATGTATATGCTGCATTGGTAATGGCCAATGGGGCCTTGATGGAAGGCATGGAAGCAAAAATGTTTTTTACCTTTTTTGGGTTGGAGGCAATTACCAAAAAACATGCGGACCATTTGCATACCGCCACGGTGGGTAATCCGGCTTTTATGCCAGGCATGCCTACGATGGTTGCAGGTCTTCCCGGCTTTGAAGCATTTGCTTCTTACATGATGAAAAAGGAAATGGATAAACTGGACATGCCACATGTAACGGAGTTCTTGCAAATGATTGATGCAAGTGGTGGTGAAATTTATGCCTGCAAATTGGCAGCAGATATGTTCCATCTCAAAAAAGAAGACTTTTTACCCGAAGTAAAAGGAATCATTACAGTAGGTGATATGTATGCTCTTGCGGATGGTGAGGGGACACAAATAATTTTCATCTGATTGGTTTTGGTTTGAGTGTTTAGGTGAAAATGGGCCGTCATGGGTGGTACCTTGGCGGCCTTACTTTTTATGGTAAACCACTTCCTCCCGTTTCGTAGATAAAATAGGTATTAAGCCTAGCGGTGATGATAGTTAATGACGTCCTCAGTGTTGGATTTCTGATCAAGAACATATTTTTCCTAAATGTTGAGTAAGTTTGAACAGGAATGCGATCATTCTTTAGCGGCTATGCATTAAATAATTTCAGGCAATATTTTAATCACAGTAGCATGTGCCTCTATTAAAACGCATAATAGAATGAGGGAGTAAAATATAGCACAAATCTTAATAAGCTTGCTTTATGAATTTTGAAACCAATGCAGTGCATGCCGGCCATCTGAAAGATCTCAATGCAGGATCGGTCATAAATCCCATTTATCTATCCACCACCTTTGAACGGGACGAGGACGGTAAAGTGGCTCCAAAAGGATTTACCTATTCACGGATTGACAATCCAAACAGAGCCGGGCTAGAATCGAAGTTGGCTGTGCTGGAAGCCGGTGTGGAGGCCATGGCTTTTTCATCGGGCATGGCCGCCACGATGGCTGTATGTAATGTAGTGCTAGGACCGAATACACATGTCATCATTTCTGACGATTGCTATCATGGGGTGGCGCATCTTATTAAAAGAATGTACGCACGCTGGGGCATTACATATTCAGAGGTGGATATGACTTTTCCTTCGAATGTGGAAAAGGCAATCACCGCCAACACAAAGTTGATACTCATTGAAACCCCTTCCAATCCATTATTGAAAATAGCAGACATAGAAGCAATCTGCGTCCTTGCGAAAGCCAAAAAAGTAGCTGTGGCGTGCGACAATACATGGGCAACACCCTATATTATCCAACCTCTTACGCTTGGGGCAGATTATGTGATACATTCTTCTACCAAATATTTTGGAGGGCACTCGGATGTAATTGGCGGATGTGTGATTGTTAAAGAAAAAAATGCCATGTCACAAAGTTTGCGCGAATATCAAACCATTGGTGGTGTCGTTCCGTCTCCGTTTGATTGTTGGTTATTGGATAGAAGCATTGCTACACTTCCATTGCGGATAGCAGCCCAGGCCAAAAGTGCCAGCGTGATTGCCAACTACCTCCATGGGCATCCCAAGATTGAACGGGTTTATTACCCTGGGCTAAATGCACACACAAACCATGAGGTAGCTAAAAAACAAATGAAAGGAATTTATGGTGGAATGCTTTCGGTGCTCGTCAAAGGCGGAAGAAAGGAAGCCATGGATTTTGCTAATCATCTTTCTGTTTTCAGACACGCGACTAGTTTGGGTGGAGTAGAAAGCCTGATAGAACATCGTCTTACTTCAGAAGGGGATAATCCAAAAAGTCCTGATAATTTGTTAAGGCTTTCAATCGGTATTGAACATATCGATGATCTTCTGAACGATATTAAGAAAGCATTGGTTTAATGGTTATTTGTAATGAAGCAAGCAATGGAGTACCATCAATGCCTGGGCGGATCATGTTTGAAAAGCCTGCCTTCCAGGAGCATGCCCGCAGTTGAAGGTGGTTAGTGGTTGTGGAGGATTTTTTGAACATCACCATAAAAACGGAAAGACCTTTCCTTTTTTTTTCAAATTGAAGAGTGACGAGCCCATGACACCGGCTGATCCGCATCTATAATAATCCTAAGTTGGAAGAAGGGTCGCGGATGCTATTGATTTTGCTAAAAGAGTTGGAAAGTGATTGGCTAAGACCCATCACTGACATGGCTGACAAAGAACTGATTGAAAGTGTTATACAACCCTATGATGAAAGTAAATTGTTGAACTATACTGCTGAGAGGTTGAGAGGTAAGGAAGCCAACGGTAATAAGCCTGAAGCATTGCAACCGGTTCGATATACGGAGTTAGAGGAGACTCAAGGTTCTCTGTTTTGACTTTGTTCTATTCTGATTCCCTCATCACTTTTCCCTATGAAATTCGGGAAACTCAGATTTTTCCACGTACTTCGCACTTATTAAAACAAATTAAGCTATGGCAAAAAAATCAGCTAAAAAGAAAGCAGCTCCTAAGAAGGCTGTAAAGAAAGCAGCTCCTAAGAAGGCTGCGAAGAAAGTTGCTAAGAAGTCTGCCCGTAAGCCAAATGCCGCATTCATGGCTCCGCTTACACTAAGCGATTCATTAGCAGCAGTCATTGGCAGCAAGCCAATTCCCAGAACTGAAATCATTAAGAAAATCTGGGATTACATCAAGAAGAACAACCTTCAGGACAGCAAGAACAGAAGAATGATCAATGCCGATGAAAAACTAAAAGTAGTTTTCGCAGGCAAAAAACAGGTCTCCATGTTTGAGTTAGCTAAGATAGTTAACCAACATGTGAAGTAATTCTTATTGATTCAAAAAGCAGAAGGCGCAAGTCCAAGATTTGCGCCTTTGTTATTTCTACTCCTCAACACTTCGGTTTCATTACATTTTATTGTTCTCGTTATTTGGTTGGCCCAGCCGAGTGAGCAACTTCCATTGAAACGAGCCGAGCGATCATAATCACCGGATACAGCAGCCCAATCATTCCTTGAAAAATCACTAACGACTTCGCTAATGATCTTGTGGGAATCATATCACCGAAACCAAGGGTGGTCATAGTCGCGAAACTGAAATAGAGAAAATGTGCGAATAAGTCCTTGTAAGATTGTGAAGGCTCGGTAATCGTAAAGGAACCTGGGTACAAGGTCTCGAGCAAGGTGTAGAGCCACGCATAGACAATACCAACAATCATAAACACTACAATTGATCCCTGGATACGGTAAAAATTTACGGGTCCATCTTTAAAAATATGTTGCAGCACCATGTTGGCGAGATGAGCCATAAATAAAATAGCAAAAACAGAGCTCATCAAGTGGGCCCATTCCAGTTGTGATAAAAATGAAATAATGCGGAACAAACTAGCCAACAGCGCAATGGTAATAAACAGTATCTGTTTTTTCCATCGGGTAAGAACGGAAAAAACACCAGCCAGAATAATGAGATTGAAGAGTATATCACTGATTAAAAAGCTCCACCATTGGTCGGCATAGTCGGCCAACGGAATCCATACAAAAAGTGAGATGCACATATAGATAAGAAGGGCCTTGAGGCTTCTTTCATGATTCCAGAATTCATGATTTTTTTGGAATAAGGAATTAGCAAACTTTTTCATTTCCGACAAAGCTAGTTTGAATGCTTTTGATATTCAATGATATTTGTCAGAATATCACTCTCACTCGAACTCGAAAGAAATAAATGAATAGCGTCTGGCTAAATTTGGAATAAGAAAGAAAGGAAATCACCTATAGCTGCAAGAGAGCCTATCTTGTTTAGGTCAATCTCAAACCATGCGATTGATATTTTTGCTTTATTATTGTATCATGATATTAGCAATGAAGTTGTTATGAGTTTTTTACAGTGCCCACTTATAAATAGATAGTATGAAAAGGGGAATATTTTTTTTGTCATTTGGACTATTGGCCATGAGTAGTTCTTTGGAAGCACAACCTTCCAAACCTCGTGCCCGCGATTTGGGAATTCCATTTGAGGGAACATCTGGGAAGTATAACGCCATCACCGATGTGGCGGGTGTGGAGGTTGGATACAAAACACTAATCGAGGGTAATGGTAAGCTGGTGGTGGGCAAAGGCCCTGTTCGTACGGGTGTAACCGCCATATTTCCGAAAGGCAAAGGTTCACTTGATCGCGTATTTGCAGCGTGGTTTACCTTAAATGGAAATGGCGAGATGACTGGCACCACGTGGGTGGATGAATCGGGCGGGTTAGGCTCACCGGTTCTTATCACCAATACGCATAGCGTGGGCATAGTTCGTGATGCTGTGATAGAATGGTATATGAAAAAAGTGAAAGGAAGCGAATACTCCGGTGACATTAGTTTACCTGTTGTGGCAGAAACGTGGGATGGCTTTCTTAATGATATCAATGGCTTCCACGTTAAAAAAGAACATGTATTTGAAGCGATGGAGAGCGCAACGACCGGACCGATTCAGGAAGGGAATGTAGGGGGTGGAACCGGAATGATAGCGCATCAGTTCAAAGGAGGTACAGGTACTTCTTCCAGAAAGTTAGATGCAAAAGATGGAGGCTATACGGTGGGTGTATTGGTTCAGGCAAATTATGGAAGACGTGCATTGTTGAGTATTGCAGGAGTTCCAGTAGGAAAAGAAATTACAGATTTAATGCCCATTGATAAAGAAGATAAGGACCAGGGTTCCATCATTGTTGTAGTTGCCACGGATGCGCCTTTGTTGCCTCATCAGCTTGAACGGGTAGCGAAGAGGGTATCATTAGGAATTGGTGTGATGGGTGGGCGTGGAGGGAATTCTTCAGGAGATATTTTTATAGCATTCTCAACCGCTAATCCAGAAGTGGCAAAAGAAGAAGGCATTGCTCATTTAGAGATGCTGCCCAATGAAAAAATCAATCCCATTTTTGAAGCAGCCACCTCTGCCACAGAAGAGGCGATTGTTAATGCCATGATTGCAGCAGAAACCATGGAAGGAGTAAACGGGAATACCGTTTTCGCAATTCCTCATGACCGGTTGATTTCCGTGCTGAAGAAGTACAATAGAATTAAGTAGCCGACTTTCTGGAATAATTTGCAGGCATTTGAACCAGAAATGCCCATTCAGTCCACATTCATTTTATAAAATAGTGTTAACTTCGACCTCTTTTGAATCACCAACTCAACCATTCATACTATGAAGTCGTTTTCGTTCATCCTTATTGCATTATCTGCGTGGTCGATCTCTTGTACCTCCCCCCAAAAAAAAGAAGTTCAAGAACTACAGCCATCACTCGACAGTCTGTTAAAACAATACCATGAAGAGCGGCTGAAGTTATTTCCGCTTGATGCAACCATGGCAGGGGACAACCGGTACAATGATCTTTTGCCCAATACGTTAACAGCAGACTTCCGAAAACAAGTGAGTGATTTCTATACACGCTATCGCACGCAACTAACGGCTATCGATAAAAGCAAGCTCTCTCAAGATGACCAGATGAACTATGATGTGTTACTTTGGGAATGCGACATAACATTAGAAGGTATGCAGTTTAAGGATTACCTCATGCCTATCAATCAGTTTTGGGGAATGCATTTATGGATTGGCCAATTGGCAAGCGGAAGCAGCATCCAGCCTTTTAAAACCGTACGGGATTATGATAATTGGTTGTCGCGCCTACATGCGTATGTGGAATGGTGCGATACGGCTATCGCAAATATGAAGAAAGGCATTGCTGAGAATTATGTTATTCCGAAAGCATTGGCCGGGAAGGTTATTCCCCAGCTTGCCAATTTTGATCACGGTCCTGTAAAAGAACACTTGTATTACAGTCCTATCAAAAATATTCCCGCAGAGTTCTCAGGTGAAGATAAAACACGACTGACCAACGCATATGATGAAATCATTCAATCGAAAATTATACCAGCGCATAAAAAACTAAAGGACTTTTTGCTAAAAGAATATATACCCGCTTGCCGGGGGAGTTCGGGTATTGATGCGGTGCCAGCCGGGAAAGAATATTATGGATATCTGATCAAGGTATTTACCACCACTACCAAATCGGCTGATGAAATTTTTGCGCTTGGCCAAAGTGAAGTGGACCGCATCACAAAGGAAATGGAGTCGGTTAAACAGGAGGTGGGTTTTAAAGGTGATATGAAAGCATTCTTTGATTATGTACGAGGTAAAAAAGAGTTGATGCCGTTTAGAGAACCCGCACAAGTAATTGAGAATTTTAATGTCATTCACGAAAAAATGAAGCCAAATCTCGCAAAGTTGTTTGATAAAGTACCAAAGACTCCCTTTGAAGTTAAACGCACCGAAGCATTTCGTGAAGCATCCGCCAGTGCGGAATATAATCCGGGATCACAAGATGGAACAAGGCCAGGCGTTTTCTATGTTCCGATTCCGGATGTAAAAAAATACAACATACTTTCAGATGAAGATTTATTTTTGCATGAAGCAATCCCGGGACATCATTATCAGATTTCACTTCAGATGGAAAACGCATCTCTTCCTGCGTTTAGAAGAATATTGATTTATAGTGCCTATGCGGAAGGTTGGGCATTGTATACCGAGTCGCTTGGCAAAGAACTAGGTCTTTATTCCGATCCGTATCAATACTTCGGTATGCTGAGTGCAGAGATGCACCGTGCTATTCGTTTGGTAGTCGATGCTGGTATGCATACGCAGGGTTGGACACGTGAACAATCCATTCAATATTCTATGGATCATGAAGCAGAGCCAGAAGAAAGTATTATTTCAGAAATTGAGCGATACATGGCCATTCCCGGTCAAGCATTATCGTATAAGATTGGGCAATTAAAAATTCTTGAGTTGCGTGCCAAAGCGGAAAAAGAATTAGGAGGTAAATTCAATATCGCACAATTTCATAACCAAGTGTTAGATTCTGGACCAATTCCGCTCAGCGTTTTAGAACAAAAGATAAATCGCTGGATTGAGGCAGTTAAGTAACAGGTCTAAAGCTCCGATCCCCTGTTCAAAGGTGTGATTATTGGTTATTTCTCAGAATGACAGGCAGTATAATTTTTGATGCTTCTTTTTTAGTTTGATAAATTGTATTTGTGGCAGGAATTAAATTTTTCTCAGTCGCAATTTCGGTACCCGTATTTGGATTAGGATCATAGTGTGGAGCTTTGCTACTGGTTATGTAAACTCGAATGCTGTGACCTTTTTTAAAGAGATTGGACGTGTACACCTGGCCAACGCGGATTTTATAAACATCACCGGGTTTCATAAGCTCTTGTGTTTCAAAGCCATTTCTATATCTCATTCTCAAATATCCTGCATCCAAACCATGGAGGTTAATTGATTTTCCATCGGGATAAACATCACAAAGTGTAAATGAAAAGTCCGTATCCATTGCTGTAGAGCTGACAAATAATTCTGCCACTATTTCGCCTGTCACCTCCACTTCATTCTCTAACGGAGGAGTGGTATAAACAATCACATCGCTGCGTGATTCAATGTTACGTTGGTCATAGGGATAGGATTTTTCATAAGACTTATCCCATACCGGATTGGCAGGATCGAAAACATAGCTTACACTTTTTTCGCTTTCATGAATTTGATTTAATAATGTTCCGGAATTTTTCTCCTTTCCGGAGTAAGAGAGATAATACGATACTGGAACAGCCCTTGAAAGCGGCCATTCCTTTTCCGAGTGCCATTTATTTTCACCCATCGTAAAGATGCTAACCGCCGGCAGTGGATTCTTTTTCTCTTCATCTTTCAATTGAACATCAAACCAGCGCAGCAATTCAGCGTCATAGTCAATTCCTGCATTGGTGCCATATTGTACTTCACCAAAGGAAGTTTTGCGGGTATTGAGCGAGGTATGATTCCATGGTCCTAACATTAGAATAGTTTCGTCTTTTGCTGTGGCAGTGGCAGCCTCTTTTCGCATTTTGTTAAAAGCTCTTGTTGCTCCCTCAGGCCCATACGCTGCATCATACCATCCGCTTTCAAGAAACACAGGATTTCTAAATTTTGAAAAATCCTTTTCCATGTTAACAAAATCCCACCACAAGGAAAGATCAGGATGTTTCAACCAATCATAATATTCAGGAGCATATTTTTTCAAGAGGGGCAAATCGATCAAAGGCCTGTAGTTGTACCATTGCTTTCGATCGCTCTTCTCCCATTCTTCAGTAGCTGGTTCATCATCCCACGGACCGGAGTTGTCGTTTGCCCGCTTACGTTTGTCAGCAAGGATATAGGGTGTGAACCAATCAATCCACGGATGAGAAAATGCTCCTCCGTAATAAATGAAATCATGACTACTGATGGGTGTCATCTCAGGGGCAGCAGCCATAAGATGTGGTGGCGCTTCTGACATAGCTTGCCATTGTACAATTCCAGGATACGATCCGCCATACGTACCAACTTTTCCATTGCAATAGGATTGATGGGCTACCCATTCAATTACATCATAACCATCTTTCTTTTCATTTCTATAGGCTTCAAATTCACCTTCACTTCGCAATCTTCCACGTACGTCAACCAGTACTACAATGTAACCTTGTTTCGCTGCCTTCAAAGGAAGTTCTGCATATTGATCGTAGTCGTCTATACCATACGGTGTTCGGTAGACAATAGCGGGAAATTTTCCTGATTGTTCTGGCCGGTAAACAATTGCTCCAAGTTTTACACCATCGCGCATAGGAATCATTATATCTTCCCGAAAAAGATTTAAGGAATGCTGTCCATTACTTGTCCAGCTAATAAAGGAGAAGATAAATAGTAATACGATTTTCAGTGCGGCATACATACGTCTGAGTCCATATAATTATTTGATAAGTTGCTGATAATAGAGTTTGGCATTTCTATTATCCTTCAATACTAATTCTTTTTCTGTAACATTTCGATAGTGCAATTCATTGACTTTGGTTTCAATGCGATTTACCCATTTTAGAAAGTATTCAGCAGCAACTTTTTGCTTACTGTTTTTGGTTTGACTTTTCACATAAATTGGATTAGTACTTGAATAGGGATATACGTCAGGCAGATCAATGTTTGCTTTTTCACTCCAGGCGCGAAGCAGCAGCCAGCCCGAACTTGTTACCTTAACAGAACCTTTGGCATCGGCAGTTTTCCGATTGTCCGTTAGTGTATGTTTCGCGACTACCTCTCCATTCCAAATAATTTCAAAATGATCAATCGGAACTTGGCTGCGTAAAAATGCTGTATAGGAAAGCTTTTGCTCTTTGCCAACAAGGGTGATGCTATCTCCTGCATTTTTTCCTTCCACGGTGAATCCAAGCAACGGTCCATTAGTAACAAAGCTTTTTCCTTCCACCAGGTTTTTAAGAAATAATTTATGATCGAGTTCGCCTTCCCCGTTTACATATACTCGATTAAGACCCACAGGTCCGCGCAAGCTCGAATAATTTGCCATCGCATCCGTTCCTGCTCCGGCAGGAATTCGGAAACCACAATTTAAAAGTTGATACCAAACGGCCTCCGAAGCTTTGTGATCAGAAAATCCAATCAACTCAAAGTAGTTCACTTTTCCAAGCGCTACATCAATTGGGAGTTCATTGAAGAGAGTGGCTGATTGATCAGGAAAAATTTCAGATTTTTCAAAGGGATGCACATATCCTACTAGCCCATGTTGTTCATGCGCACGATCGGCAACAAAACTATTGTGAGGGAAAAGACTTTCAACGGCAGTTTGAGGATATCCGGAATATCCAGGAAGGATGATGTGGTCATTTATATTAAGCAAACCTAAATGTCCCCAGAAGCTGGTATGAAATTCCTGTGCATGAAGAATCATCGCGTTGTTTGTAGTGGCATTATCAGGTAGGGGAGTGTAATATTGAATATCCGGTACACGCTGCTCTTTGTTAACTATCATGTTAAATACAAAATTTAAATCCTCAGCTTCAGCTTGTGATGCTAATATTGCCGGTGTGTTTCTATAGTTTCCTCCATAATTCATGTGCACATGTAAATCGCCACTCCACCAATTACCAAAGTTTGATGGAATATTTTGTTTCTTTAAAGTAATGATGAAGGGATTAGGAATGCTAGTTCTTACATCAATCTCAGTCCTAAATATTTCATACTCTGGACCATGCGAAACCTGAATGATGAGTTTATCCCTGGGTATCATTACACTGTCAATTCCTTTTGTATGAAAATAATGTGATTCAAATTTTTGTTCGTTAAGGTATTTTGAATCATCTGCCTGTATCCAGGCATTGGCAGGTGCATAAAACTTCCCTCGACTATCGGTTATGCTTATGCGTGCGGGAAGTGAATTTCCATTTTCATCACGAACGGAGAACAAAAGATTTGTTTGTGGTTTTAAATATTGAAATTTGTTTGCAATGATTTGTTTCTGACCACCATTAAAAACGTTCACTATCCATAGTGAAGTGTTTCCATCCCGATTAGAAATAAAAGCAATCTTTTCACCATCGGGCGACCAGCGAGGCGCAGTGTTATCATATTCTCCATAGGTAAGTGGGATGGGATAACCTCCTGCAACTGGCAGTAACCACAACTGATGCCAATTGCGACCAAGGTAACTGCTATACACCAGGCGTGAGCCATCAGGAGATATATCAGGCTTGGTGCGCCAGGAGGTTTCTTCATGATGGATCGCTTTGGTAGAGCCAACTTCTTCATTTATAGAAAGGATATCTCCCGTTCCATGTGCAATTTCTTTGTTAGATATAAAGTAAATTTCTTTTCCATCTTTCGACCATACCGGATTGATGGCGTGATCGAATGCACTGTAGTAATATCGCTTTGTATTGCTTTTACGATCCGGAGTTACACAATTGATTTCAGTGAACTGATCATTTTCAATTCGGGCAACGTGCAGTAAAAAATGTCCTGTATTGAATGTGGAAACATAAGCCACTTGGTTTCCATCGGGCGACCAACGTGGTTCAAGATTAACAGCTTTATTATCGGTTAGCGATTTTGTTTCACCACTCGTTACATCCAGGAGCATGAGTTCCATCGATGTTCCATTGTATCGAACGAAAATAATTTTCTGGCCATCTGGCGCTACATCGGGTTGGTAGTCGTATCCTTTTGAATCCGTCAGTTGTTGGGCGGTATTGCTTTCTACATCTTGTTTCCACAAACTCCCTGCCATGGAGTATACCAATGACTTACTATCGGGCATCCAGGCAACCGATGAAGGACTGCTGGTTAGTTGCGGAATATAAAGCTCGTGGAAATAATAATTGTGCGGAAGATCAATTTGATTAAGAATAGAAATGCGTTGAGCGTAAAGATTTTGGTTAGCGGCTATGCTAAATACAAGAATTACCAGGTATGTATATCCTATTCTCATGATCGTGTTTATTAATCAGAGTGATTTATACCAAACATTCATATCTTCTAACCCGGAATAGATAAAGCAGTTATTAATTAACCGGCCGCCATAGGCATAACCTAATTGCGCAAAGACCTTGTTCATCGAATAGGATTCGGCCCTGGCGATTGTGTAACAACAGGTAATTCCATCAGTCTTTAATTTTTGTTCCAGGAAGAAAAGTAATTTCTTCATGTACCCCTTTCCTTCCGCTTCTGGTAATGTAGCGCAATCTGTAAGTTCAGCGTTTTTGAATTCACGATTTACTTCAGCTGATGCTGCACTTACGATTTGGTTTTCATTTTCTATGTAGGTGTAAAGGGTGCCATCTTTCATGGTCTTTCGAATGTGCTCTTCATCACTCAGCGGAGTTGGGTAGATTTTAAAGATTTCCTTATACACATCGGCTAATCTGCGTATGTCCAATAAGGTTGCCATTTTAATACCTTCCGTATCGGGGATGCTGACGGGAGATTTTTCCTGGACTATTTTTTCAATGATCGATTCCTCCAGCTGTATTTTTTTACTTTGCTTACGATTCGCAGAGAAATACTCCGTTACAAAATACATATCCACTCCATCAAAGTATCCTTTAATGAAAGCTTCGCACACAAAACCGTTTGAAATAAAAAAAGGAAGATCTCCTGCATATGATTTTACAATCAACTTTTCAACCCAACCAGAAATATGTTGATGGATGATGCGTAGTACTTCATTCCGATCTCCCTGATAATAATCAATTCGAATTCGTTTATTAAAAGCATCTGTATACACAGAAACATGAGCAGTGAGTGTATTTATTTTGGTTGTCACCGTATGGGTTTAAACAGATTGGCACCAATCTACAATAGTATTGGCAAAGAGTTTGGATGCAGTGATCATTTCAGTTAAATCGATGAACTCGTTAGGGTAATGCGCTACCCTGGTTTCACCCGGTCCGATGATAAGCGTAGGTATTCCGCCAACCTTTCCCAACAATCCACCATCTGTTCCCCAGGGAGCAGCTTCAATGGTAATCTCTTTTTTGTAAACGGATGTATAATTAGCAGCAAGAAGATTAACAAACGGATGATCACTTTCTACAAAATTAGGTACCCATTGTGCACCAAAAAATTCAAGCCTGGCGGGATGATCCCTTAGCCATTCATCTTGTTGACTTACTTCTTTTAAACAGTTCGTTAACTGATTTTTTACCTCACTCATTTCTTCGTGAGGTCCAACACCAATGCGTCCTTCCATCGTCACTAAATCCGGAACGGAAGAGGGCCATGATCCACCTTGAATTTTCCCAACGTTGATAGGAATTGGAATAGAGATGTGTTTGTATAAAGGGTCATTAATTTGGGCATTCCGTTTTGTTTCCAATTTCATGATAGCATCATACACCCTCCATGCTTTATCGATAGCGGATACTCCTTCGTAGCGTGTTCCGCCATGTGCCGATCGACCTTCTACAATTGTGCGAAACCACATCGAACCTTGTTGCTTGATGAACAATTTCATGTTCGTTGGTTCGGGTATAATAGCCGCGTCTGCTTTATATCCCCTCATCAACGCAGCCAACGTTCCAACACCACCTGACTCTTCCTCGATTACGGATTGAAAGATCACATCGCCTTTTAATTTTATTCCTGATTTGATAATCGCTTCCAGGGCCAGCAAGAGAGAAACGTTTCCGCCTTTCATATCTGTTGTTCCTCTTCCATACATTTTATTATTTTCAATGTATCCCGAAAAAGGAGTTTGCTTCCATTTCGTAACATCACCTTCTGGCACAACATCAATGTGTCCATTTAATATGAGGGACTTGCCCTTACCTTGTCCGCGCAACACGCCAACGACATTCGGACTTTCTTCATAGCTGTTTCGTGAAGCAACGAAGTATGGGTGTTTTGATAATTCGTCAAACTTTGGGTCCCAAACGTCAACTTCAAGTTGAAGTTGATTTAATTTTCCGATGACAATAGCTTGCACACCCTTTTCATTTCCTTGCACACTTGGCTGTTGAACCAGTTGCTGAAGAAAAGTGATCGACCCTTGCTTGTGGTGTTCAATATATTCTCCAAGCTTCTTATGAATCTCGTTCATGTTACGCAGTTGTTTTCAGATGAGGAGAGATGGTGAAATCAATCTCCGTATGATTTTTTATGTCAGCAAGCGAAAGACCCGGCATGATCTCATCCAGTATAAGTCCATCGTTATGAATTATAAATACGGCCATCTCTGTAATAATCTTCTTCACGCAATGATAGGTAGTGATGGGGAGTGTACATTCTTTTACAATTTTCGGACGGCCATCTTTTTCGCAGTGCGACATAAGTGCGATGAGATTCTTTGCACCATAGGCTAGCTCCATGGCGCCACCTACCCCGGGCACTCTTTTGCCGGGGACTATCCAATTGGCGAGATCACCTTGCTCACTTACTTGTAAGGCACCTAAAATAGAAAGATCAATACAACCTCTGCGAATCATTCCAAAAGCGGTTGCGCTATCGAAGTAACTTCCTCCAGGGAGAATGGAAACCGGATAGCCAGCGGCATTACTAAGATTGCCATCAACATTTGTTGATGGTGTGGGACCCATGCCTAGAATTCCATTTTCAGCCATGAAGAAGACGTCAAGTGAAACATCAAGAAAGTCGGGCACAAGAGAAGGGATCCCAATGCCAAGGTTCACGATCATTCCATTTTTTACTTCGCGGGCGGCTCGTTTCGCAATTGTTTGTCGGGCATCTCCCATATCCATTTCCAGTTATATCCTTTTGACGGTACGATATACTTCACATAAATTCCAGCCACAATAATTTCTTCGGGATTCAATTCTCCCATCGGCACAATTTCTTCTGCTTCTACAATGGTTACTTTGCTAGCCATCGCTACGAATGGATTGGTGTTGCGTGCGGTCTTATCGAAAGTTAAATTACCGAATGTGTCTGCTTTCTTTGCATACACAATACTCACATCACCGGTGATAGGAGCCTCGTATAAGTATTCGGTATCACCAATTTTTATCAGGGGCTTATCATACGCCAGCTTCGTACCTTTTCCAATCTGAGTAAGAAATCCATCTAAGCCAACACCACCAGCCCGAATTCTCTCCATCAAAATTCCCTGTGGTGAAAATTCAACTTTCAGTTTCCCCTGGTTCATTAAATCACCAGCTATTGGATTCGAACCGATATGCGAGGCGACCAATGACACGGTCCGTTCAAGACAAATAAATTTTCCGATTCCTATCCATGGAAACCCGGCATCGTTGCCAACAAGTTTTACATCTTTCACTCCTGTTTCAATCAAACAATCAATCAAACCGGGAGGAGTACCCACACCACCAAATCCACCAAAGAGCAAAGTCATGCCATCAAAGAAGTTTGACTTGATTGTTTCATAGTCGGTGACTTTGTTAAATAAATTCATAGCTGCACTTCCTTTAGTGATTGCTCTACCTTACTCAACAACTCATCCGTTTCGTTTTGATTAATGATAAACGGTGGAGAAATCAAAATGCCATTTTCATCCTTTCCGTAAGGACCACCTACCGCGGGATACACGAGCAATCCATTTTTAAAACATTGATCTATAAACTTTGCTTGCAATCCTTTGATGGAGGTTTCAAACTCCATTCCGATCATCAACCCTTTACCCCGAACGATATCAATATACGGACGCGTACGCTTCAAGTCGATTAATTTATTTTTTAGGTAAGTGCCTTTTTCATTTACATTGGCTAATAAGTTATCTTCTTCCACCACTTCAAGTACACGCAATGCGGTAGCACACGAAAGCGGATGACCACTGTAAGTATGCCCACTCATGATGAGACCGCTACCTTTTTTTATGGGCTCCAGAATCTTATCTGTCATGAGCGTAGCTGCAATGGGCGCGTACCCCGCACCTAAACTTTTGCCGATGGTGACTATGTCGGCTACGGTATTCCAATATTCCATCGCAAACCATTTTCCCGCTCGCCCCAAGCCTGTCATTACCTCATCGGCAATAAACAAGATACCATACGCGTCACATATTTTTTTCATTTCCTGATAATATTCAGGAAGAGGTGTGAGGGCAGTGCCCGCAGCACCCACTATGGGTTCTGCCACGAAAGCAGCAATGTGCTTCGCACCCGTTTTCTCAATGACTTCAATGAATTCTTGGGTTTGCTTTTCAAGTGAATCTTTTTCCAGATCAGCATGTAGCGAAGGATATTTTTGAAGCAAGTTCTCAAAACGTTCTCGCCTTAAAGAATGACCTGACAATGAAAGAGCTGCCATGGTGATGCCGTGGTAACTTTTCGACCGCGACAAGAAGTGTATTTTTTCGGGTTCTCCTTTTTCTTGCCAGTATTGAATGGCAATCTTCATGGCGGTTTCAATGGCTTCTGTTCCGCTGTTTACGAAAAATGAATGGGTATGGCTTTTGTTAACGGAGACCTCAAACAATTTCGCTGCTAACTTTTCAGCTTCCTCAGAACCAAATTGAGAACGGTATACAAACTGGAGTTTGTCGAGTTGTTGTTTGATGAACGATATTACCTTTTCATGCGAATGACCCAAAGAACTCGTAACCGCTCCCGAAGATCCGTCTAAATAGGGTTTTCCGGATTCATCATAAATATAAACGCCTTTGGCAGAGGCCGCCTTAAGGTAGGTTTTATTGAGAAGAGGTTGTAGGTTGTGCACGTAATAAAGGAAGTAAATCTGATGAAAGATAATGTGATTTGTTGTTGTATTAAAATAGGTCTGAATATTTAATACTTTTAACGGCATGAAGATCGGATCTTTCCCCAACGCATTAACCATTGTGGTGGCTTTTATCCTTGGCGCAGGAGTGCTTACTTATATTATACCCAAAGGGCAGTACGAGCGAATGATGGATCGTGATACGCAGCGTGAGGTGGTGGTTCCGGGTTCATATAAACCAGTGGAAGCCGAAAATCTTTCACCTTTTGAAATTCTGGTGTGTATTCCGCGGGGGATAGTCAAGGGTGGCGAGGTGATGGTGCTTATTTTTCTGGTGGGGGGCTGCCTTTTTATTGTAGAGAAGACTGGCGCCTTAAAAGAAGGAATTGTTTATCTGACTTCGCGATTAAAAGGAAAAGAAGAAATTGGTCTGGTGCTGATGGGGTTTTTGTTTGCGGTCGGTGGTGCCACCGAAGGATTAGAAGAAGAAATAATTCCACTTATTCCAGTTCTACTCGTCTTTACCAGAAATCTTGGGTATACACCATTGGTTACTATAGGTATCAGCTATGGAGCGGCTGTTATTGGTGCTTCTTTTAGTCCTATCAATCCATTCGGAGTTGTAATTGCCCAGAAAATTGCAGAGGTTCCTTTTCTTTCAGGTAGTCTATTTCGAATAATTGTTTTCATAATTGCGTTCACCGTTTGGATGATAGTCGTGATTCGTTATGCAAACAAAAACCGCATGGGTAATCAGACGGAAGAACTTCTCAGCCTTACAACATTTAGCAAATCGCATATTGCTATTCTCTGCTTGTTAGGTTTCGCCTTTGCTTTATTGATCTATGGAATGCTTTCGTTAGGGTGGGGATTCAATGAGATTTCGGCTGAGTTTTTTAGTATTGGAATTTTCATTGGTTTAGTTGGAGGTCTTGGTCTTAATGGAACTTTCATGGCCTACATCGAAGGGTTAAAAACAATGACTTTCGCTGCTATGATTGGGGGGTTAGCGTATGGAATTCCGCTCGTATTGAAAGAGGGTTTCATCATCGATTCGATTATTTATGGATTATTCACTCCATTACAATATGTATCTCCCATGCTTTCAGCGATTGGCATGATGTGTTCACAGGCCTTTCTTCACTTGATGATTCCCAGCTATTCAGGACAAGCTGTATTAACGATGCCAATCCTCGCCCCATTATCTGATCTGATTGGACTTTCACGTGATGTGTGTGTGTTGGCCTTTCAGTATGGTGCTGTACTGATGAACATGATTAATCCGACTAGTGGTGCACTCATGGCAATCATTACCATTGCCGGGATTTCCTATGATGAATGGTTTACGTTTGTAATTAAGAAGTTATTGATCATCTTTTTAATTTCGGCTATTGCCTTGGTGATAGCGATTTCAATTGGATTTTAGTGCAGGACTTATTGATTTAGCAACGGTAACGTTCAGTTAAATAACACTTTGTTGAAGGGGTGATTTATTTTTGACTTATTTTGACATCAATTTTCGGGGTTGCCAATGAAATTTTCTAATGACACTTTACAGGATTTTATAAAAAGGAATTTTCTTATTGAGGCAGAAGTATCTGCTTTACCCGGTGAACTTGACCTAAACTACTTTGTCAGATCCAGCCAAGGTCACTCCTTTATCTTAAAAATAGCAAACCTCAATGAACTAAGGCAAAATCTTGAACTTCAGAATGCCGTCATTAATCATCTTGTTGGGAAACACTTGGGCCTGCATGTTTCGAATGTAGTGAAGTCCGTTACAGGCAATGAAATAATAGAAATTAAGGATCCAGAATCCAGAAGCCGAATGGTAAGGTTGTTGACATGGGTAGAAGGCCGGGTTTTTGCAAAAGTAAATCCTCAAACGCCAATTCTTCTGGAGCGTCTTGGCGAGTTATGTGGAAAGCTATGTCAATCTCTTTCTGATTTTGATCATCCAGGCGCCCATCGTTTTATGAAATGGGACCCATCAAAAGCCGAATGGATTAAGCCTCAACTCGACCGTTTTGAGGGTGAAAAGAAGGACCTGGTAAAATACTTTTATCAGATATTTGAACAGCGAGGCGTTCCTGTTTTTCCAAGACTGCGTCAAAGCGTCAACTATAATGATGCAAATGATTATAATGTATTAGTAAGTCATGATTTGAGAGATCCACATGTTCCCGGGGTTATTGATTTTGGTGATGTGGTCTATACTCACACTATAAATGAATTGGCCATTGCAATAGCGTATGCCACGATGGCAAAGCCGGACCCTTTAGAAGCAGCTTGTCATATTGTGAGAGGATTTAATAGAATAGTCAAGATCACGGAGGACGAGCTCGCAGCTCTTTTTCCTTTGATCGCTGCACGGTTATTAATTAGTGTTACATGTGCGGAACTGAATCGGGCTGAGCATCCGGAAAATGTTTATTTGCAAATCAGTGATGCATCAGCTTGGGAGTTGCTTGAAAAACTGCGGACCATTTCTCCAGACCTCGCGCAGTATTCATTTAGAAGTGCGTGTGGTTTAGAACCATGCCCAACATATAGTCAGTTCACAGCATGGGCTTCCTCACATTATCAGGATGTTAGATTTCCAATAAAAAAAAATAAGGATCCTCTTTGGCTCGACCTGAGTGTGGGTAGCCTCGATATTGGCAACTTGAAAAATTTGCTTGATCCCAATCTGTTGGATCGCAAGATTTTGGAATTGATTTCAGATGCTGATGCCTCATTTGCCATAGGCCGATATAACGAAGCCAGAGTATTTTATACAACAGATGCCTTTGCTTCGCAAGGCAATGATTCACTCTGCTGGAGAACCGTACATACCGGGATGGACTTTTTTTCGAAAGAAGGTACCGAAGTGCTAGTGGTATGGGATGGAACCGTTCATAGCTTTGCCAACAATAGTGGAGATCGGGATTATGGACCCACAATTGTTTTACAACATCTGGTTTCAAAAGACCTGGTTTTTTATACGCTGCATGGTCACCTTACCGCGGATTCAATAGCCTCGCTTAAGATTGGCCATACCGTAAAAAAAGGAGACGTGCTTGGCCGCATTGGATCACGCAAAGAAAATGGCAACTGGCCTCCCCACCTGCACTTTCAGATTATTCTGGATATGCTCGGTAAGCAAGAAGATTTTCCGGGAGTGACAAATGCGCATCAGCGCGAACTATGGGAAAGCATCTCACCCGATCCATGGATACTCCTAACCGGAAAACCTTCTGAACAGCCTTCTACATTATCCAAGGAAGAAATTGTTGACTATCGAAGAAAACATCTTGGCAAAAACATGAGTATCTCATACCGTGATCCCATAAAGATGGTGAGAGGGTATGGAGCCTATTTGTTGGACGAAACAGGTCGAAGGTATTTAGATACAGTCAACAACGTTGCACATGTTGGCCATGAGCATCCTCGTGTAGTTGCCGCAGGCCAACGCCAAATGGCGGTGCTGAATACCAATACACGTTATCTTCATGAGAACCTTGTAAAATTTACCGAAGAGTTGTTGAGCACAATGCCACCACAATTAAATGTGGCATTCATTGTCAACTCAGGAAGCGAAGCCAATGAATTAGGCATGCGTTTGGCAAAAAACTTTACAGCACAAAAAGATATGATTGTGTCGGAAGCGGGGTATCATGGCAATACCAATGGGTGCATTGAAATCAGCTCATATAAATTTGATGGGCCAGGAGGAAAAGGAGTGCCACCTCACGTTCATGTTATTCCGATTCCAGATGTGTATAGGGGATTGTATCGATCCAACGATCCTAAGGTTGGAAGCAAATACGCATCACATGTATTGGATGCAGTTAAAAATATTCAGTCGCAAGGTCGTGGCCCTGCAGCCTTCATTTTTGAATCGGTGATTAGCTGTGGCGGGCAGGTTGAGTTACCAAAAGATTTTTTGAAAGAAGCGTATCAACATGTGCGCAATGCCGGTGGTGTTAGTATAGCAGATGAAGTACAAACAGGCTGTGGTCGCTCGGGCGATCACTTTTGGGCTTTTCAGGAACACGGGGTAGTGCCTGATATTGTAACCATCGGTAAGCCCATAGGAAACGGCCATCCACTGGGTGTAGTGGTAACCACACAAGTCATTGCTGATGCCTTTAAAAACGGGATGGAATACTTCAATACGTTTGGAGGTAATCCAGTTTCGTGTGCCATTGGGCTGGAGGTACTTAAGGTAATTAAAGAAGAAGGTCTGCAGGGAAATGCAAAAGTTGTAGGCGATTATTTGAAATCTGGTTTACGAAACTTAATGAAGACTTTTGAAATCATAGGCGATGTGCGTGGGCCAGGACTTTTCATTGGTTTTGAATTGGTGAAGGACAGGGAAACAAGAACTCCAGCCACAGAACAAGCCTCCTACTTTGCCAATCGTATGCGTGATAAGGGAATCTTGATGAGCACCGATGGGCCTTTCAATAATGTGCTTAAAATAAAACCCCCGGTTGTTTTTTCACAGGCCAATTCTGATTTTCTATTGGACTCCATCACAAAGGTAATGAGAGAGGATTTTATGAAATCAATAAAATAGAATTAACCAGGAAGATGTCCATAGCGAATACCTTGATTTTAGTGAGTCCTGATTTTAAAAAGTGAAACAACAGCCGATCGTTTCCTTCGCCTCTGCCCATCGAATTGCCTCGATAGATATTCTTCGTGCCCTTATCATGGTGCTAATGATTTTTGTAAATGATTTATGGTCTTTGGAAGACATACCACTTTGGCTGGAACATGTTGAAGCGGGAGTGGATGGAATTGGTTTAGCTGATGTTGTATTCCCGGCCTTTCTTTTTATCGTAGGTCTTTCCATTCCTTTTGCCATCGATAACAGACGTGCCAAAGGAGATACGGATTCGCAACTGGTAAAGCACGTGCTTGCCCGGACGATTGCACTTTTGGTAATGGGTGTATTTCTTGTGAATGGCGAAACATTTAATGAAAACGCAACGGGTATGGCCCGGTACCTATGGAATCCACTTTGTTGTTTTTCTTTTATCCTGATATGGAAGACGTATTCCAAAAAGGTGAAAGCTAATTTTGTTATGTCTGCCAGGACGATAGGCATACTCGTATTGACCTTGTTTGCTTTCATCTATAGAGGTGGAGAGGATGGGGATATTCAACACTTTGCTCCTCAATGGTGGGGCATTTTAGGGTTGATTGGATGGGCTTATTTGGCTAGTGCATTGATTACCATTTTTGCTAAAAACAATTTTTATGCAATTCTCGGAGGCTGGGTTTTCTTCTGCATGCTAAGTATAGTTTCTAAGGCAGGACTTATTCCCGATATATTTTTCTTTATTCCCGATGCCATACGAGGAGGTACCCTTACCGGTCTAACTATGGGTGGTGTATTGACCTCCTTGATCTTCCAACATTATAAGAGGAGCAACGACAAAACCAGGTTGACTCTAGTGCTTGTTGTATTGTCAATAGTATTAATTGTATTATCCATAGTCTCCCGACCTTACTGGGGGCTGGCAAAGTTAGGAGCTACTCCGGCATGGTTATTTCTATGCAGCGCTTTTACCATCCTGACATTTATAGCCATATATTGGCTTGCCGATGTTAAGGGAAAAGCAAATTGGTTTGCGATTATTAAACCTGCCGGAACAGATACCTTGCTTTGTTATTTGATACCTTATTTTGCCTATGCGACAACCAGTATACTCAGCATTCATTTACCGGAAGCTATTTTAATTGGTGGTGTAGGTTTATTAAAATCCTTTTTATTTGCCTTGTTGTGTGTATTCATAACGGGAAGGTTGAACCAGTTGGGGGTTCGATTGAAACTATAATCTAGTTTAAGTCCTTGTCTAAAGCATCTCGCGCAATGACCCAAAACACAATATGAAACTAAACGTACGATCCGAAAAGGTTAAGGCGTGATCTAACCATGCAAACGTTTCGCTAAGTTTTTGTGGATAAAATCCTTACATAACATACTAAAATTGTTAGGTCAAGGAGTTTAAAAAAATTAAAATCGATACCTTGTAAAAAAGAGTGTTAGTCTTGTGAATATAGTTACATACTTAAATCAAATTGTATGAAGTTTAAGAGAAGGGATTTTATTAAAAATACAATGATGGCGGGTGTGGGTGCATCGGTATTAAAGATCGATCCGTTGATGGCTAACCCTCAGGAAGAATGGAAAAACCCTTCTATACAACTCGCGGCCTCACCAAAAAAGATCATTGTGGGTGGTGCAGGAATTGCAGGGCTATGCTGCGCTTATGAACTAATGAAAAAAGGTCACGAAGTAGTTGTCCTCGAAGCCTCTGGCAGGCATGGTGGTCATGTTTTTACAGTGCATGATGGTTTGTCAGATGGTCTTTATGGAGATTTTGGCCAGGAACATATTACCAAGCCTGGATACGATAGATACTGGGAATACATTAAGGAGTTTAACTTAACTGCTCTCCCTTACCCCAGAAGAAAAAACGAGTTGAGAAGAATTAATGGCAAGTTCTATACGGAAGAAATGTTAAGAGATCCTGGTGAACTAACTAGATTCGGATTTAATGAAAGAGAGGTTAAGTATTTATCAACCAATCCATGGTGGGATTTAAAATCACTTTTTGTAAAGCCCTATCTAGTTAAATTTAAAGATGAATATCAACCCTTCAATATTGGCTATGATGATTTGGACAAAATCCCCATGGCGGATATTTATAAAAAAGAGGGAGCTTCAAAAACGGCACAGGACTTTTTAGGTGGCGATAATTCATCGGCTTTGTTTGAACTATGGATGTCTGCGATTCTTAACCTGCGTGGTGTGCCGATTTACCCGACAGAAATTTTCAGGCTAAAAGATGGCAACCAGATGCTTCCGAATGCTTTCGCAAAGAGATTGGGTTCGAGAGTATGTTTAAACTGTCCCATCGTTGCGATTAAGCATGACGAGGCAGGCGTAAACATTACCTATAAGCAACACAACGAACAGAAAGAAATGTCAGCCGATTTCTTTGTGAATTGTATTCCACTACCTGCTTTAAAAAACATTTCCATTCAACCCGCCTTACCACCAGAACGGCAATATATCGTTGATAACATTACCTACGATTCCTATCAGCGATTCGTCTTTCAGGCTAGTTCTAAGTTTTGGTTAGAAGATGGACTCAGTATTAATATGGACTTCAACCACCCTGATCTTTGGAATGTATGGCATTCAGCGGATGAAGTAGATTCTCATCGTGTCATTGTATTAGGAACCGGACCGGGAGGTATATCACCACAGCGAGCGTTGGCTGCCTTTCGCAAACTTTATCCTGGGAAGAGAGACACCATTGAGCAGGTTGTGAGCAGAGACTGGACGAAGGAAACATTTTCACCAACATGTGAAAGACTTCCTTTCCCTATAGGAGAGCTTACTAAGTTTTGGCCGCATCTTATGAAACCAGTGGGCCGCATTCATTTTGCTGGTGCATATGCCGATAATCTAAACTGGGGTACTGAAGCGGCTACCCGGTCTGCAAACCGTGTCGCTACTGCCATTGATAAGTCCTGAGCTTTAAATAAAAAATGTTATATAAGATTCTTTTATTGATTGGATCATCTGCTTTAGTTTTCTATTGTCTTACCGCGGTTTCTTTGCAACAGAATCATCCTGAAAATAATGCCCCTAAGATTACCATAACATCGCCCACAAATAATAGTCAGTTTTATTGGAATTCAATGGTACCTTATTCAATACGTATTGCTGATGTGGAGGATGGGAACTCAGAATATAATGAGATTGCTTCCAACGAAGTGCTTATTATGATCAGATACTTACGTGACTCTAATCTGGTTAAAAAGTATTTGTTGGATAGGTCGAAAACCACTCCTGAGCCTTTAGTATGGATGCGTAATTCTACTTGTTTCAGTTGCCATTCGGCACAAGCAAAACTAATAGGCCCTTCTTATAATTTGATAGCAAAAAAATATCCAAACAATTCCACATCAGTGGAAACCCTGGCAAAAAAAATAATCGAAGGAAATTCCGGTACTTGGGGAGATACTCAAATGCCACCTCATCCGGATTTAACAATTGAAAGGACCAGGCAGATAGTCAGGTGGATTCTAAAGAATGGGGCGGATTCTGATCAAAATTATTTTGTCGGGGTGGAAGGCGCATTCCACACTAAAGGGAAACCGGAAAATGAAGCAAAAAAAGGTGTATATGTTTTGACAGCCAGTTATATCGATCATGGATTAAAGAATGTACCAGGCAGCAGTAAACAAGGGCAACACTCTATTGTACTGAAAAATTTCTAATGATTTACTCTAACTTGGTGGTCAACAAGAATGACGTATGAAGAAAAACGCACCTACTATTAAGCAGATTGCCAGGATGCTCAACTTGTCTGTGTCAACGGTTTCGCGTGCTCTTCATAGTAGTAAGGAGATTAGTCGTGCTACCACCAAACGCGTGAAGGATGTTGCGCAGGAATTAGGTTATGAGCCCAACCAAACAGCGCTGTTTTTACAGTCGGGCAGAACATTAACCTTAGGAGTAATTTTACCCCATTTATCGGAAGCTTTTTTTTCAGAAGCCATCAGTGGAATTGAGGATTATGCCAGTGATCACAACTATAATGTTCTGATGGGGCAATCCCACGATGATACACTGCGTGAAAAAAAGATAGTGGAAGCAATGAAGAATCATCGGGTGGATGGCATCCTGGTTTCGATTGCCAAGAATACTAAAAACATTGAGCATTTTGATATGCTTAAAAAGTACGATATTCCTGTTGTTTTTTTTGATCGTGTACCCGATAAGAAAGATGCTCATACCGTTACCTGCAAGATGGAAGCAGGTATGCTGGAAGCAGTAGAGTTTTTGGTTACTGGTGGGCACACGCGCATTGCATTTATCAATGGCCCCAAAGATTTGTTGGCGACCAAAGAGAGGTTGGTAGGATTTGAATTTGCTCTAAAGTCATTGAAAGTTAAAATCCATTCTGATTTTGTTGTGCATTCCGATCTTTCATCTGAAACTACGTATAGAGCCATGCAACATCTCTTAACCGTAAAACCAGGCCCTACTGCCGTGATAGCCTTCAATGATTATGTAGCGCTCGATGCGATGCAGTACGCCCGTAAAATGAATATCAAAATTAATACGGACATTAGCTTTGTAAGCTTTGCTAATCTTCCGGTTTGCAATTATATGGAGAACCCTCCATTGGCTTCCGTTGAACAATTTCCATATCGACAAGGCCAACGGGCCACTGAAATGTTATTAGAGATTTTGAATACTAAAAATAATGGTGAGGCACAGAAAGAAAAATATAGAAAGATAGTTTTAGAACCTCGCTTATTCATTCACAAATGATCACAGCAATTACCTTACCCTTGACCATCTGTACATGACATGATCGCCTCTATTTTAAATGCATATGGTATTCACCATGAAAAGAGTCTTGTTGAACCTCTTTTGGGCGGACTCATCAACAACACATGGAAAGTCACCAGTGGAGAACAGCAATATATTTTACAACGTATTAACCATAATGTTTTTAAGAAACCGTATGAGCTGGCTGAGAACATCAGCATGCTTGATCAATACCTGAAAGCATATAGTCCGGGGTATCTATTTGTCGCACCAATCAGGAATATTCAAGGGGAAGATATTGTTTATGATACGGCTAACGGATACTTCCGGCTTTTTCCATTCATCAAGGGATCACACACCATCAATGTTGTATCGGAACCCAATCAGGCGTTTGAGGCTTCCCTTCAATTTGGAAAATTTACCAGACTATTATCTGAATTTGATGCAACACGGCTTCATCTTACAATACCAGATTTTCATAATCTCACGCTGCGTTATCATCAATTTGAAGATTCAATCAAGTGTGGAAATCCAGATCGGATAAAGCAATCGGCAGCACTTATTGCGGAGATCAGGAGTCATTGCCATATTCTTACTTCTTTTGAAAAAATCAAGAAGGACGTGAGTGTGCGAAATAGAGTTACCCACAATGATACAAAAATCAGCAACGTATTGTTTGATGATAAGGGCAAAGGTATCTGCATCATCGACTTGGATACGGTTATGCCGGGATATTTCATCAGCGATGTAGGTGATATGATGCGGACCTATCTTTCACCGGCCAATGAAGAGGAAAAAGATTTTAGTGCGATAGAAGTTCGTGATGATTTTTTCCGCGCTATTGTTCAAGGCTATTTGAGTTGTATGGGAGATGAACTAACATCGGGTGAAAAGAATCTTATTCTTTACTCTGGATTATTTTTAATCTACATGCAGGCTATTCGTTTTCTGGCAGATTATTGTAACAATGATTCTTACTATGGAGCCCAATACGAAGACCAAAATTTTGTACGCGCTGGAAATCAAATATGTCTGTTAAAAAAGCTGGAGGAAAGAGGAGAGGCACTTCAGAAAATGATTTCAGATGAGTTAAAAACAAAAACATACCTTTTCAAACTATCAGGATCGCTACCTAAATAGCGGCAGTATGGAATTATTTAGAAAATTTAATAATAATTGGTTATGAGAAATTCAAATGTAACTATAATAGTGGTGATCGTTCTGTTCATGGGTGGGATTACAGGTCATGCGCAGAATCCAAACGATATCAAGCTTTCGGATTATCGGCCTAAGTCAATTTATAGGATTCCTGAAACAAAAGTCAGGAAAGCCAGGTATCCGGTAATCGATATGCACTCACATAACTATGCTGCCACCGAGAAGGCACTGGCGCAATGGGTGAAGATCATGGATGAAGTGGGAGTAGAGAAAACGATTATCATGACCACCGCAACTGGAGCAAAGTTTGACAGTATCTATGCGAAGTATGCTGTTTATGGTGATCGGTTTGAAGTATGGTGTGGTTTTGACTATACAGGTTACCCAAAAGCGGGCTGGATTGAGCATGCCGTAAAAGAACTTGAACGATGCCACAAAGTGGGAGCAAAAGGAGTGGGAGAATTGGGAGACAAAGGATTGGGCGAAGTGAACTCTGAGCCAACACCTGGCTATGGCTTGCATGTGGATGATGCAAGGCTGAAGCCATTGTTCGAGAAATGCGCTGTGTTGAAAATGCCGGTTAATATTCACGTGGCCGATCCGTACTGGATGTATTTACCCATGGACTCAACCAACGATGGGTTGATGAATGCTTATAGCTGGAAAATTGATTTGACAAAGAAGGGGATATTAAATCATCCGCAATTGATCACTACGTTAGAAAATGTAGTCCGTGAAAACGTTAAAACTACTTTTATTGCCTGCCATCTGGCCAACTGTGAATATGATCTGGAGATTTTAGGGGCACTGTTACGTAAGTATCCAAATCTGTATGCTGATTTCGGGGCACGGTTTGGTGAGACCGCACCGATACCCAGGTATATGAATGCGTTTTGCGAAAAGTATCAGGATAGATTGGTCTATGGCACCGACATGGGATATGAACCTGACATGTATGCGACAACTTTTCGAATTCTTGAAACCAATGATGAACACTTCTACAACATCGAGCTATTTGGTTATCACTGGCCGCTTCATGGATTTGGACTAAATGATCATGTACTTAAGAAAATCTATGCTGAAAATGCAAAGCTGATTTTAATGCACTGAATTAAATCGTAGCCTCGGTCAATCTTGGTTCACCTGAACGGCTACAAAAAATTAATAATGCCCTTTGCACTTAACAATAAGAATTTGAGCATCGGTTACTTTGTAAACAAGTCGGTGCTCATTATCTATTCTGCGGATCCAGTATCCTGCCCAGTTTCCTTTTAATGGTTCTGGCTTGCCAATTCCTTTAAAAGAGTCCCTTTCAATATCCCGTATCAATACTTTGATGCGGCCTATCATCTTGTCATTGGTTTCAAACCACTCATTGTATTCATGAAAAGCAATAGAAGTAAATGCAATCGCCTTCATTGCTCTTTTTCCGGAGAGTACTGAACGAACTCTTCCATAGTCATGGAGACAACATCACCAATTTCGGCCTGTTCAACAGAAAGGTCAAGGGCATTTGCATAAACGCGGTCAAATTCACGCAAAGAAATAATTACATCAATATTATCTTTTTTACCAATGAACTTTTTAATCTTATTCAGTAGCGTTGAGTTGAGTTCTGAAGGATTTACTTTAATTATTGTTTCCATATTTCTTTTTTCTAAAGCAAAAGTACCGAAAAAGTTGGAGTATATTCCTTGCCCAGTCAGACCATGGACGGTCAAGATTCAATCCATTATATCATAAATCTCCGCCTTGCTCTGTGTCCATATCAGGAGGTGGGCAATAAGGACAATAGAGTTGCTTGGTTATCATTGGCCGCTTCATGGATTTGGCTTAAGTGATAATGTGCTTAAAAAATCTATACAAAAAATTCAAAAAGAATTTTGATGCGCTAAATTTTAAAAAAAATTCCTTTTTTGAATAAGAACTGACACATCTTCCATTCCAGCGCAAAAAGTGTCAACGATGTAATAATTGCCATTACGCCCAAAGGAAAATGTGCCATGCCCATCAAGCCATTGGTTATGGCACCAATGTAATCGTTAAACCATCGGCTGGCGACTATTTCAAAGAAGATATAAATGAAAAGTGAGTTCATTCCCACAATCGTAAAAAATTGTACATGCTTTTTGTGATTTTTAATATCGATCCACCAATAAAACAAACCTAATCCCAACAGACACCATCCCCCGGATGCCAGTACGAACGAGCTCGTAGCGATTCTCTTTATGATCGGAGTGATAGTAACATCCATGCCAAAGCCAATGATCAAACCCGCTACGCCAGCGGTCAGAAGCCATTTTACTTTTTCGATTTCAGGTTTTCCAGACAATAACAACTTGCCGGCCAACACCCCCCAAATGGTGTGAGCAGCTGTCGGAATACAATTGATGGCTACCCAGCCTCCATCGTTAATTTTATTCATTAATACCAGATCCATATAATTTCCAAAATTGTGTTGATCGGTGAAGGGCAGATCAAATCCTGAAACATTTGTGTACCGGTATAGAACTTCAGTTAAGCCAAGCAGGCCGATACTGAATATGATTTGTGATGAATAAGACCATCTGAAAATCAGAAAAGCAACCAATGTGGTAAATGACAGTTGTGTCAACACATCCCATAATTCAAACGAAAGGCCTTGTGGGCGAACGGCATAATCAAGGACACCCCAGAAAAACAACCAGCCGGAACGCTTTAACGTCTTAAAGAAAGAATCACGCCAGGACATACCGCTAATTTGTTGCCGGTGTAGTGAATACGCCATTGCAGTGCCGGCCATGAACATAAATCCAGGTTGTATGAGATCCCAAAAGCGCAAACCATTCCAGGGATGATGAAAAAATTGGAGAATGAATAATTGAATACTGCTGCCCTCGCTTAGCCCGAAAAGGTTATCGTAAAGGCGCGTACTCTCCAGCATGAGCAGTACCATGATAAGCCCCCGCATAAAATCGAGTGAGAGGAGCCGTTGGGTCTTTGGTTGTAGAGTCATCTTTGGTAGGGTTGATGTATCGACTTGCAATATCAGTTTTTTTTGCCCGATGAGACAGTACACAGAAAATGTTTTACGAAAGCATCGAAACGTTTGCGTTGAATTTTGTGGATAAAAAAATGCGTTTAGCATGCCATTGACAAGAAAAGAAATGTACATTAGTAAATTACGGGAGATATTTTTAACCTCTAAACATTACCCTATGCAGAATTCCCTTACCAAATTGATGTTCAGTTTCCTCTTTTTAACTGCTTCTTTCTTTGCTCAAGCACAGGAAAAGGCAATAAAGGGTAAGTTAACGGACGGTGCAACCAATGAGAGTTTGCCCGGGGTGAATATATTAGTGAAGGGCACTAACAGTGGCACCACTACCGATGCGAATGGCGATTTTCAGCTTTCCGTTCCAGGTGATGATGCTATCCTGGTGTGCAGCTTCATTGGCTACGAAACTGTGGAAGTGGCGGTAGCAAATCAAACCACATTGAATGTTGCATTGCTGCAGGATACCAAAGCGCTGGAAGAAATTGTAGTGGTAGGGTATGGTACACAGAGAAAGGTAGACCTTACCGGAGCTGTTGGTGGTTTGCGGGCATCGGAGATTGACATCGCATCCAAACCAGTTACAAGTGCTGATCAGCTCCTGGCGGGTCGTGTTGCCGGTATTCAGATTTCGAATAGAAGCGGTGACCCCGGTGCACCAATTGATGTTCGCATTCGTGGTGTGGGTACGGCCGGAGTCAATTCGCCTCTGTGGGTGATTGATGGAGTGCCGATTGTTCAGACATCTAATATTACTGTCAATACAGGATCTTCTACTGAATCAAATCCTTTGGCAGGGATTAATCCATCCGATATTGAGTCAATTGATGTTTTGAAAGATGCATCTGCTGCAGCCATTTATGGTGCACGGGCGGCCAATGGAGTTATAATTGTTACCACCAAACGTGGAAAAGAAGGAACGGCCAGTGTTACCTATGATGGATATTTAGGAACAGGTCAGGTGTGGAAGACACTCGATGTTTTAAACGTGAGCCAGTACATCGATATGCAAAATAAAATTGACCCAACTCGTGATTTCAGTGCCTTCACCAGTAAACCAGATGTAGATTGGCAGGATGTTGTTTTTAAAAACTCGTCCGTACAAAATCATAACATAGGAGTAAGTGGAGGGTCAGCAACAGCAAATTATTTTGTGGGTGCAGGCTATATGAACCAGGAAGGACTTGAGCCCGCTCAATACTTTAAGCGATATTCGATCAAAGCGAATTCAGATATAAAAGTTGGTAAATATTTGCGATTTGGTGAGTCGTTAATGATAAGTTCGGTGGACAGAGGTGTGCAATCTGAAGAGGCAACATTTACGGGTTTCAAAGCGGCTCAAAATCAACCATTTTTTCAGGTATACGATGCCACCAATCCTACAGGCTACAACCTTGAAGTGCCTGCCAACACGGGAGCCGCTGGCGGTAGCCAAAACTTATTGATGCGCACCGATCCATTATATACCTATACAAATGTTGTCTCCCGAAAAGTTCTTGGCAATGTGTATGGAGAACTTGAACCCATTAAGGGATTAAAGTACAGGATTTCCGGTGGGTTTGACTATAACGTGGGTGATGGTAATTACTATGGAGGACCAGTCGGTTACAATGGTTTGTCACAGCCATCGTTTCTGGTTCAGGAACGGCCGATTGAATTGACAACCAATATTAACAATACCCTTACATACACTAAAAATATAGGAAAGCATAATTTCACAATATTAGCCGGTGAAGAAGAAACCAACTTCCGGTATGACAAAGTAAGGATCCAGGGAAGTGATCTTTTTAATCCTGCTATAAAATTTGCTTCTACAGGTGTTCAGGTAGGCGCGGCCAATGAAGCTGACCAATGGGCACTAAGAGGCTATCTGGGAAGGGTGTTTTATTCTTTTGATGACAAATATTTATTTACGTTCAACGTTCGTCAGGACAACTCCTCACGTTTCTCGGAGGAGAATCGTTCGCAGGCATTCCCGTCCTTTTCTGCAGGTTGGAGGTTAAGTCAGGAATCTTTCTTTCCTAAAGGGGGGCTTTTTGATGATGTTAAAATCCGGGCGAGTTGGGGCCAATCGGGTAATCAATTTACCGGAACCAACTTTGCCTATTTATCTACACTACATCCATTCATATTCTATGTTGTGGGAGATGGACAGAGTATTGTCAGAGGCCCGGCACCAATTGTATTTGCGAACCCAGATCTAAAATGGGAAACCAGTACACAGACAGATTTTGGTGCGGACATCAGCATGCTTCAGGGGAAAATTGATTTAACATTTGATTATTATAAAAGGGTCACGGACGATATTCTTCTGGGATATCCGGCTCCCTACACGTCTGGGTTCTTCCTTCCAATCGATGCCAACTTAGGTCAAATGCTCAATAGCGGAATTGAATTGGCTATTAGTTATAATAACAGAGTGGGTGCGTTCAAGTACAGTGTTGGTGGGAACATAACAACCGTTCACAATGAGGTACTTGATTTGGGAGGCATACCAGAAATAATATCAGGTGTAGGGGGTGGCTCAACGCACAGAACGGTAGTCGGTCAGCCTATCGGAAGTTTCTATGGATATAAAACAGATGGCATTTTTCAGAATCAGGCAGAAGTTGATGCTGCCGTTCCGGACAATAATTCAAATGGCAGAGCCCCGGGAGACATTCGTTTTGTAGATGTTAACAAGGACGGACAGATTGATTCTAAAGACCGCACTGACCTGGGAAGTTCTATTCCCAAATTTTATTACGGCATTAATCTTTCTGCTTCCTACATGAACTTTGACCTCTCTGTATTACTCCAGGGTGTTAGCGGCCAAAATGTATACAATCAGGGGCGCTCAGCAATGGAAGACCTAAGAAGTTCCAGCAATTTTCTAACGTCTACACTCGGTTATTGGGATGGTGAAGGCACCAGCAATTCTATGCCACGTTTGACGGTAGATGATGATAATAATAACAATCGCTATTCCGACCGATGGATTGAAAATGCCAGCTTTATGCGGATCAGAAACATTCAGCTCGGTTATAATATTCCATCTGCTAAACTGAAAGATATTACGAAGGGGGCCATTACCAAGTTCCGCATTTATTTGGCCGCGCAAAACCTGATGACCTTTACCAAATACAAAGGTTTCGATCCGGAAGTTACACGGGGCTTTAGTTTCCAGAAAGGGGAGACGCCATTATCGAATGGGCAAGATTCCGGTAGTGGGCCACAGCCACGCATCCTTCAATTTGGCTGGCAAGTTTCGTTTTAATTGATTTAACAAGATAAAGTATAAACTTGATGAACATGAAAAAAATTATATACCTGATGATTGCGGGTTTTGTTATTAACTCCTGCAACAATCTTGATTTAGTTCCACTAGATAAACTTCCGGCCAACGCATATTACAAGACGGCTGCCGATTTTGATGGTGCTATTTTCGCAGCCTACTCCTCCATTCAGGATTTTTGGGGAACCAGTACAGAAACGCTGGGTGAATTTGGAGAGTACTGGAAAATTACGGTAGCCATAACGGATGATGCCACGGCCGCCCCGGATTCAGACAACGAATCAAAAAATGCTGACAACCTCAATATCAATTCAAGCGACAAACCTTTTGCTGCTATTTATACCCAGATATACGAAGGTATTTACCGATGCAATACGGTATTGGAACATTTGAACCTTGACAACGAACTTACCGCTGCTGAAAAAACCTTATTCGAAGGAGAAGCGAAATTTTTGCGTGCTTTCTTTCACTTTGAAGCGTTAAAACTTTGGGGTACTCCACCATTGGTTTTAGCAACCGCAAAAAGCTTAAATGACCTCGCAGTTGGTAATGCTACGAAGGACCAGTTGTTTACTCAGATACTGGCTGACTTTGATGATGCTTTCGCAAAATTGCCTGACGCCTGGGACGCAGGTAACACCGGAAGGGCGACCAAGTGGGCAGCAAAAGCTTATACGGGGAAAGTAAATGTTTGGAAAAACGATGTGGATGGTGCTATCACGGCTTTTGAGGCAGTTATGGCAGGTAGCACATATAGCCTCATCAATACAGGTGACCCCACCAAAGATCTGGAAGATGTGTTTGCATTGGACAATGAAAATAATTCAGAATCTATTTTTGAGATTCAATTTGGTGGTCCTCATTCCGATGATAACATCTGGGTATTTGATGATACGCACTCAGAGAGTTTCAAAGCTTCACAGGGAAGCGGTCGAAGTTGGTTCTGGGCGGCAGGCAATTTTAGCGCTGTCGATGGGGCACCGGGTGGTAAGCTAGGATTTTGGTTACCCACACAAGATTTAGTCGATGCATTTGAAGTCGGAGACGAGCGTAAGAGTTCGTTTATTTATGAAGACGGAGATATGTATTATGTCTGGAACAGTGCGGTGGAAGAATTACCTTACAATCCAGACTGGTCGGTTACCGGATACACCGTTAAAAAATATGGCGGCCAGAGAAATTCCGTTGCCGGAGGTTTTTCAGGGAATAACCAGGGTGATTTTAATAATGAAAGAATTTACCGCTTTGCGGAAATGAAACTTTTGTATGCGGAGATGCTCTTGGCAAAAGGAAGAGCGACAGACGCAACAACACAAGTCAATGATATTCGAAACAGGGCTGGCCTTGCCGATTTAGCAGGCACGGCAACACTTGCAAATATTTTGCAGGAGAAGAGAATAGAATTATGCTTTGAACCCCATCGTTGGTTTGATATTACCCGTTTGGGCATTGGCTCTCAGATTTTTGGGACGGATTGGAACGATAAGTTTAATGTATTCCCCATACCGCAAACTGAAATAGATCGCACGGCTGGGTTAATTAAACAGAATACCGGATACTAAGACCTTTTAATCAACATCTAGTATACGGCACAGCGAAGGGTTTCCTTCGCTGTTTTTTTTATATTGAGCTATGCTTCATCTATTAAAAGCCTCAAAATTTCTTTGTATCGCATTTCTTTTTTTTGAATGCACTGATAAATCCGAAAAATTATTTCAATCTGTTGATGCAGAATCGGTAGGTATTACATTCTCCAATAACCTCGTATACACCGATACCCTTACGGTATTAGATTTCGAGTATTTGTATAACGGAGGCGGTGTAGGCATTGGCGATATTAACAACGATGGCTTGCAGGATATTTATTTCTCGGGCAACATGACTTCCGGTAAATTATATCTTAATAAAAGTGACCTGCCTGCCACCCAACTACCGGAGGGACAGGGACAGGCAGGCTGGAAATTTGAAGATATAACCGAAATGGCAGGAGTTGCCACTTCTGTTTGGGTCAATGGCGTTACCATGGTGGACATCAATCAGGATGGATTCAAAGATATTTACCTATGTGTGGCGGGAACGCGCAATACCCCTGCTCTGAAAAAGAAAAATATTCTCTTCATTAACAACGGTAATAATACATTTAAAGAATCTGCTGCCGCGTATGGATTAGAGGGAACTGGCCATAATATACAATCTGCTTTTTTTGATTATGATAAAGATGGCGATCTCGATGTTTACTTACTGCGAAATGCATTTGTTGAATATAGCCGCAATCGGGCAAGACCAAAGTCGGTACAAGGTGAATCGTCCACTACTGATCAATTGTATAGAAATAATGGAGATCTAACCTTTACGGATGTATCAGAGCAATCAGGAATTCTAATTGAAGGTTTCGGACTTGGTGTACAAGTCTGTGATCTTAATGACGACAATTGGCCGGATATTTATGTATCAAATGATTTTATAACAAATGATCTTTTGTACATCAACAATCAGGACGGAACATTTACGAACCGTGCTGGTCAATACTTTAAGCATGAAACCTATAACGCAATGGGCAATGACATAGCCGATATTAACAATGATGGGTTGGTGGATATTGTGGAAGTGGACATGCTGCCGGAAGATAATTTGCGCTGGAAGGTTACTATCATGGGCAACAACTATGATGAATTTGAGAATAGTTTAAAATTTGGATATGAACCACAGTTCGTTCGAAATACCTTACAGCTCAATAACGGTAATGGATCTTTTAGTGAAATCGGATATTTAGCAGGTATAGAAGCAACGGATTGGAGCTGGAGTCCATTATTAGCAGATTATAATAATGATGGATTAAAGGATTTGTTTATCACAAACGGATACCGACAGGATATTACCAATCTTGATTTTATAAAATTCAGCGAACGGACGTTACGTATGGGGACTGTTGAGGGAAATAAAAAAGAGAGGGTTGATATGCTCAATAAAATACCAGGTATTAAAGTCCATAATTACATGTATAAAAATAATGGCGACCTGACATTCAGTGATGAGTCAACTGCGTGGGGCTTTTCTGAACCTACGTTTTCAAATGGAGCGGCCTATGGCGATCTTGACAATGACGGTGATTTGGATCTTGTGATCAACAACATCGATGCAGCAGCTACGCTTTATAAAAATTTAGAGACTAACTCAAACGAAAGGACATCAAATTATTTGAGAGTCGGTTTTAAAGGGCCATCCTTAAACCGCGAAGGCTTTGGGGCAAAAATATATTTGCGATATCAAGGTAAAGTACAATATCAATACTTCACTCCCTTTCGGGGATTTTTATCATCTATTGAGCCTTACCTCCATTTTGGTTTAGGTACTACTGATGTCATTGATTCTTTAGAAGTAATATGGCCGGATGGTAAATATGAGATAGTAAGGAATGTAAAAGCCAATCAGGTGGTTACGGTGGAGTTTGCTTCCGCTAAGCCTAGGATAAAGAAGGAAGCCATAGCGACTAAAGAATTGCTCTTTGCCGAAGTTTCTGCTGAGTTGGGAATTAACTACACACACAGGGAGAACGACTTTGTTGATTTCAAAATCCAACCCCTGTTGCCACACATGCACAGCAAAAACGGACCAGGCATTGCGGTAGCCGATGTGAATGCCGATGGATTGGAAGATTTTTATGTAGGCGGAACTGTGAGCCAGTCCGGAGTAATGTTCATACAGCAAAGCGATGGAAAGTTTAAGAGAAGTTCCATTTCGCGAATGGATAGCCTTTCAGACGATATGGGGGTTTTGTTCTTTGATGCCGATAATGATACTGATGTTGATCTTTATATTGCGAGTGGAGGATCAGAGCATGTAAAAGATTCTCCGTTCTATAAAGATCAACTCTACCTCAATGATGGAAAAGGGAATCTTAAAAGGTCATCTGAATCTCTTCCCGATATTCGCCAAAGCGGATCAAGTGTGATAGCCGCTGATTATGATCACGATGGTGATCTGGATTTATTTGTAGGAGGGCGAATTATTCCGGGAGAATACCCCATGCCAGCAGATAGTTACCTGTTACGGAACGATACCCAAGAAAACGTTTGCCGGTTTACCGATGTGACCAGGGAAGCGGCACCTGATTTTATAAAATTAGGGTTGGTAACCTCAGCACTATGGACAGATGTTGATAATGATGGTTGGGTGGACTTGATGATAGTGGGAGAGTTTATGCCGATAACGTGTTATAAGAACAACGGAGGGAAGACATTCACGTCAATCAACAAAGATGGCTTTGCGCATTCATCTGGCTGGTGGAATAGCTTGACGGCTGGGGATTTTGATACTGATGGAGACATAGACTACATCGCGGGTAATTTGGGATTGAATACACGTTACAAAGGAAATAAAACGGAACCGCTCTGCATTTATGCCAGTGATTACGATAAGTCAGGAAGTATTGATCCTGTCATGACGATGTACATTCAGGGAGAAGAGCAAGTTGCTCATTCGTGGGATGACATGGTAAAGCAGATGAATCCCATTCGCGCACGGTTCAAAACATATCAACCGTATGCAGAGGCTAGCTTTGGGAAGTCGTTTTCAGAAGCGGAGATAAAATCTGCGTATAAAGTATGTGGAGAATGGTTTCAAACCAGTTATATCGAAAACGTAGGGGGTGGGAATTTTTCAGTAGAGGGATTACCCACACCTGTACAGTTCTCCCCCGTTTACGGGATGGTGTCAGGTGATTACAACGCTGATGGAAATTTAGATGTGTTGATGGTTGGTAATTCTTACGCTACAGAAGTATCAACCGGGAGGTATGATGCATCCATAGGTTTGTATTTACAAGGTGATGGTAAAGGTAATTTCGTATCTGTTAATGTTCAGCAAAGTGGATTTGTTGTGGATAAAGACGCTAAAGGATTATCCAAATTGATTTTAGGCGATGGTCGTGAAGTGATTTTGGCTGGAGTTAACAATGACAAGCTAAAAGCGCAGTTGGTGAATGGGGCTAAGAAATATTTTAAGGCCGCTCAGGAAGATAGTTATGCAATAGTGAAATTAAAAAACGGAAAGACGTATCGACAAGAATTTTATTATGGATCAACCTACTTATCTCAATCAAGCCGGTCATTGGGCTTTTCGGACAAGATAGTAAGTTTTGAGGTTTATAATTTTTCAGGAAGGAAGAAATAATGTGAATTAGGCAATGATACGCGTTTGCTTCAGAGTTGGATATTTCTTTTTTTTTGGATTAGGAATAGTATCATGTCAACAAAAGTCACCACGTGTATTTGAACGTCTCGATGCCAGTCAAACGGGTATTCACTTCAATAATTTTGTTGACGAAGACGAGGAGAACAATGTCAATACCTACATGAATATTTATACAGGTGGAGGCGTTGCGGCAGGTGACATTAATAATGATGGTCTCACTGATCTTTTTTTCAGCGGTAACATGGTTAGCAGTCGGTTGTTTCTCAACAAAGACAATCTGCACTTTGAAGATATAACGGAATCTTCTGGTATTTTGAATACAAGTTGGGGAACGGGCGCGGTAATGGCAGATATAAACCAGGATGGCTGGCTTGATATTTATCTATGTGTTTCTGGAAATGGACCGGAGAAAGCTAATTTATTATTCATCAATAACCAAAATAATACTTTTTCTGAATTGGCAGGTGCTTATGGCTTGGCAGACGAGCGTCAGGCCATGCACGCTTCATTTTTTGACTATGATGGTGATCATGACCTTGATCTTTTCATCATAACCAATCCAGCGTCTTTTGAGAATAATGTAAATAATATTCAACCGCGTAAACTAAATGGTGAGGGCGTCAGCACGGATATTCTTTACCGGAACAATGGGAACAGTACATTCACTGATGTATCAAAGGAAGCAGAAATTCTGGTAGAAGGCTATAGTCTTGGGCTGGCCATCAGCGATATAAACAATGACCAATGGCCTGATATTTATATCTCCAATGATTTTATTGGTAACGATATTCTGTATATCAATAATCAGGATGGCACTTTTACCAATCGTGCGGCTGAATATTTTAAGCACACCAGTTTTGCCGGGATGGGAAACGACATTGCGGATATTAACAATGATGGTTTAGTAGACGTAGTTGAACTCGATATGAGACCAGAAGATAACGCCCGACAAAAATTAATTATTCCACCAACAGGGTACGACAAATTTCAGTTATCGCTTCGCATGGGATACGAGCCACAATTTAGTCGAAATACATTTCAGCTAAACCAAGGCAGCAACAAATTCAGTGAGATCTCCTTTTTATCCGGCATTAGCAGTACGGATTGGAGTTGGAGTGCATTGGCGGCTGATTATGATAATGATGGCGACAAGGATCTATTTGTTACGAATGGCTTTTTGCGCGATTTGGGTAATATGGATTATATTACCTATCAGAATATTTATAACACCCCATTGGGTACCGTACAAGCCAAAGCGGACAGGAAACTTACTTCCATTAAGTCACTGGAAGGAGCCGTTCTAAGAAATTATATTTTTGAAAATAAGAATGACTTAACATTTGCAAATCAATCGGAAGCCTGGGGTATGGATACGAAAGGAATTTCACAAGGAGCGGCTTATGCTGATCTTGATAATGATGGTGATCTTGATCTTGTAGTCAACAATATGAACGAGGAGGCCTTTGTCTATGAAAATAAAAGTAATGAAATTTTCAGAAGAAATTATTTGCGTATTAAGTTTAAAGGCAGCCTGCAAAATCGTGATGGTATTGGCGTGAAAGTAACTATCTACAACCAGAAACAGATGCAATTTTTTGAGCACTTCATGAATCGTGGATTTGAGTCAACTGTAGATGACGTTTTACACATTGGTTTAGATACCGTTCAGGTCATTGATTCGTTAGAAGTAATTTGGCCGGATAGTAAATATGAAGTAATAAAGAACGTAAAAGCCAACCAGGTGCTTACGTTGGTGCATGCCTCTGCAACTTCCGCAAAGAAGGAAACCTTATCAGCGAAAGAATTACTGTTCACGGAAGTTTCGACCGAACTAGGAATTACCTACACACATACCGAAAATGACTTTGTTGATTTCAAGGTTCAACCCCTGTTGCCACACATGCACAGCAAAAACGGGCCTGGCATTGCGGTAGCCGATGTAAATGGCGATGGGTTGGAAGATTTTTATGTAGGCGGAACGATAAACCATTCAGGATCCATGTTCACACAGCAAAGCGATGGAAAGTTTAAGAGAGGTTCCATTTCGCAAATGGATAGTCTTGCGGACGATATGGGCATTTTATTCTTTGATGCCGATAATGATACTGATGTTGATCTTTATATTGCGAGTGGAGGATCAGAGCATGTAAAAGATTCTCCGTTCTATAAAGATCAACTCTACCTCAATGATGGAAAAGGGAATCTTAAAAGGTCATCTGAATCTCTTCCCGATATTCGCCAAAGCGGATCAAGTGTGATAGCCGCTGATTATGATCACGATGGTGATCTGGATTTATTTGTAGGAGGGCGAATTATTCCGGGAGAATACCCCATGCCAGCAGATAGTTACCTGTTACGGAACGATACCCAAGAAAACGTTTGCCGGTTTACCGATGTGACCAGGGAAGCGGCACCTGATTTTATAAAATTAGGGTTGGTAACCTCAGCACTATGGACAGATGTTGATAATGATGGTTGGGTGGACTTGATGATAGTGGGAGAGTTTATGCCGATAACGTGTTATAAGAACAACGGAGGGAAGACATTCACGTCAATCAACAAAGATGGCTTTGCGCATACATCCGGCTGGTGGAATAGCTTAACGGCTGGGGATTTTGATAGTGACGGAGACATAGACTACATCGCGGGTAATTTGGGATTGAATACACGATACAAAGGAAATGAAAAGGAGCCGCTTTGCATTTATGCCAACGACTATGATAAGAACGGATCTGTCGATCCAGTTATGACATACTTTCTACAGGGAACAAAACATATTGTTCACGCACGCGATGAACTCATAAGTCAGATTAGTGCTATGCGCTCTCGTTTTCGAAAGTACAAAGAGTATTCAGACGCAACTTTTGACGAATCATTCTTGCCATCAGAATTGGAATCAGCGTATGTCGTCTGTAGTGAATGGTTTGAATCCAGCTACATCGAAAATTTGGGTAAAGGAAAATTTTCTATGAAGGCTTTACCTTTAGAGGCTCAGTTTTCACCAGTTTATGGTATGATTACAGATGACTACAATGGTGATGGTCATCAGGATATAGTGATGGTTGGCAATTTGTATGCAACCGAAGTAAACACGGGAAGATATGATGCTTCAGTAGGCGTATACCTTACGGGTGATGGAAATGGTAACTTCTACACTATAAAAGCGATGGACTCTGGATTTTTTGCAGAGGGCGATGCCAGGGGGATGGCAAAGCTGATGTTAGGTGATGGAAGTATGCTTTTGTTGGCAGGAAACAATTCAGGTCCTATCAAAGCGTATGAAGTAAATCAAAACTATAAAACGTATTTAGCGAAATATGATGATGCTTTTGCATTACTAAAGTTTGCAAATGGAAAGACCTATAAACAAGAGTTTTCCTATGGATCAACGTATTTATCGCAATCAAGCAGAAGTTTGCATTATTCATCAAGGGCAACAAAGAGTGTTATAGTAAATGTTAAAGGAGAGCGGAGGGATGTGCCAGTTGATTAATAAAGTAAAAATATTGGCCAGCTTGCCATTAATGGCAAACATTTAATTATTGAAAATGGAAGTAAGGACGTGTAAAATGGTACTTTAATGAATAATCAACGATCTGAAAGCTGCAAGGCGATACGCCTTTCCGTTGTAATCTTGTCAACTCTTTTCATATATGCCTGCAGTAGTCCACGTACAGAGCGGTCTAAAATTGCTGAGGCAATGGAGAAGTCAATTCAAACAGAATTGTTAAACAAATGGTATCCTCAATCCATGGATACAATCTTTGGAGGTTTTCTGAGTACGTACACGTACGATTGGAAACTGACAGGAGAACAAGATAAAATGATTGTGACCCAAGCCCGTCATACCTGGGTGAATGCAGAAGCTTCACAACTTTATCCCGATATACCGCATTATAAAACTAGTGCTTTGCATGGCTTCAAATTTTTACGTGATGTTATGTGGGACAAAACTTTTGGAGGTTTTTATACATTGGTCGATAGGCAAGGAAATGTCAAGGATATTGACAATGGAAAAGTTGCCTATGGAAATGCATTTGGGATATATGCCCTTGCATCATACTATGAAGCATTGGGGGATACAGCAGCTATACACCTGGCACAGAAAGCATTTTTGTGGTTGGAGAAACATAGTCATGATCCTGTTCACAAAGGATATTTCCAGCATCTGAAGAGAGAAGGGACACCCATTTTGCGAGCAGATATAATTAAATCAACTGCCGAAACCGGGTTTAAAGATCAGAATTCTTCCATACACTTGCTGGAAGCCTTTACCGAACTCTACCATGTTTGGCCCGACAGTTTGCTTCGGGTACGACTTGAGGAAATGCTAGTCCTGATACGGGATACAATCACAACTGAAAAGGGTTACCTGACCTTATTTTTTAAACCAGACTGGACAACAATATCCTATAGGGATTCATCCGAGGCACTTATCCAGGAGCATCATAATCTTGATCACGTTTCTTTTGGCCATGATGTTGAAACCGCTTACCTAATGTTGGAAGCATCGCATGCCCTCGGAATAAAAGATGATACAACAACCTTAAAGGTTGCCAAGAAAATGGTGGATCATGCCCTTCAAAATGGTTGGGATAATGCTGTGGGTGGTTTCTATGATGAGGGCTATTATTTTAAAGGCGTTGAGGGCATATCCATTATAAGAGATACTAAAAATTGGTGGGCACAGGCGGAAGGCTTAAATACGCTTTTGCTTATGGCTGACTATTTTCCTGATGACGAAATGAACTACTTCAACAAATTTCAAATGCTTTGGGAATATGCAGACACCTATCTGATTGATCATCAATATGGAGATTGGTATGCAGGAGGAATCGATAAAGAACCATTTCAAAAGACAGCGTTAAAAGGACATATCTGGAAGGCCACCTACCATCACTTTCGTTCATTATCGAATTGTGTTAAACAATTGAAGGTGGATAATCCGCATCCCTATTGAAATGACTGTATCATGGTGCGACTACATCTTAGACTGTCTACCTTAAAAAATTGTGAAGTGTTAACTTAAAAATAAATATCTTAATATGAAATCTTTAAGCTGGTTAATGGGTATCATCGGAATATTGCTGGTATTGAATTCCTGTGACAGTGAATTTTATTCGATGGATGATTTTTACCGGGTTAAGAAAATTGACACGCACATGCATTTACATGCTGAAAGTACTGCCTTTACAGAGCAAGCCATCGAAGATAACTTCAGATTGCTTGATGTAAGTGTCGATGTGCCGCAATACCCTTCTGTAGAGGATCAGGAACGTGTGGCCTTACTACAAATACAAAAGCACCCGGAGCAAGTTAAATATTTAACTGCTTTTACCTTGAACCACTGGGACACGGCCAATTGGGCGGATGAAACCATTGCCAGATTAAAAACTTCCTTCGACTCAGGTGCACTTGGAATTAAGCTCTGGAAGAATATTGGTATGGTCTATAAAGATTCGATTGGCCATTTTATAATGATCGATAATCCAAAGTTCGACCCTGTTATCCAATATATTATTGATCAGGATAAAACAGTAATGGGCCATTTGGGTGAACCTAAAAATTGCTGGCTTCCGATAGATCAAATGACTGTGAATAACGACCGCGAGTACTTCAAAAAAAATCCAGAATACCACATGTTCTTGCATCCTGAATATCCTTCGTACGAAGATCAGATTAATGCCCGTGACCGGTTTCTGGAAAGACATCCGGATATGCGTTTTGTGGGAGCACATTTAGGTAGTTTGGAATGGGATGTTGATGAACTGGCGAAACGTTTGGATAAATTTCCGAACATCGCGGTGGACATGGCAGCACGTATTCCTCATCTTCAGTACCAATCTCAATCAAACCGTGAAAAAATTCGCGCGTTTCTAATTAAATATCAAGATAGACTGACCTATGGTTCGGACTCAGAGATTTCTAATTCTTCGGATCCAAAGGGGGAGCGAAAACAATTACACGAAACATGGCTTGCCGACTGGAAATATTTTGTAACGGATGAAATGATGACAGTTGAGGAGGTGAATGGCGAGTTTCAAGGATTAAAGTTGCCCAAAAATGTTATCGATAAAATCTTCAGAGAGAATGCTATTCGTTGGTTTAAAATGGATTAGACTTTTTTTCGCGACAAGCTTTTAAGAAGCCAAAGGAAGATTATATTGCCATTTTAGATGAAATAGTAAATAACAGAACTTGTAAGGATACCTTTGACTGTAAGTTCAGGGAAATTTGGATTCTTGCTTTGGATGACTTTAGAAGAACTACGTACTTATTGCCTTTCTAAACCTTCGGTAGAAGAAAGTCTTCCCTTTGGTCCGGATACTCTCGTATTTAAAGTAAGGGGCAAAGTGTTTTTGATCACCGGCTTCGACTATTCACCTTTGCAATTTAATGTGAAGTGCGATCCTGACAAGGCGATTGACTTGCGGGAACGGTATGCTTGCGTGCTGCCCGGCTACCACATGAATAAGAAACATTGGAATACCGTGATTGTTGACGGATCTGCCCCGGTAAGCTTACTGAAGGAATGGATTGATGATTCGTATAAATTGGTTTATACTCCTTCAATAAAGAAAAGTAAACCCAAAAAATAAATGTCAGCTTCCGTCATTCAGCCCTCATCCTTTGGCTTTTTGAAAAAACTATCCCGCAATAATAATCGCGATTGGTTTAACAAGCACAAAGAAGAATACTTGCGAGCCCAGGAAAATATCCAACATTTTGTCGATGCGTTAATTGCAAAAATGAATGCGCACGACCAAATTGAGACTCCCTCTGGCAAGAAGAGTCTTTATAGGATTTATAATGATGTTCGATTTTCTGATGACAAGACACCCTATAACCCGCGGTTTGCAGGTAGCTTAAGAAGAGTAAAACCGATGCTCCGGGGAGGCTATTATTATTGGATTAAACCCGGAGGTTCACGAGTTGGTTGTGGCTTTACCTATCCTGACTCCGGTGATCTTAAAAGACTCCGGTTGGATATTCGAGATAACTATACCGACTGGAACAAGCTGCTGAATTCCAAAGTACTTCAATCTACATTTGGGGAAATGTTGGGGGATCAGGTAAAGACAGCACCGAAAGGATTTTCGAAAGATCATCCGGCTATTGATTTATTGCGCTATAAACAATTTTGGTTTGAACATGACTTCACCGACAAGGAAGTATTGGCATCTGACTTTCTCATCCAAGTAAACAAAACCTTTAGAACTATTCGTCCTTTTTTTAATTACATGAGTGAAGTGCTGACAACCAATTTGAATGGTGAGTTGATTGTTTAGGTAAATTATCAACAACTATTTTCGCCAATGAATTATCTTTTTTTTCTATTGGATTTTCTATCTTTCCTCTTTCATCAAAATTTAGCCCTATGGTCGTGTTTGTTATTACTATCTCAAATCTGATTTGGTGAATAAGTTAACGTACGAAACATGAAGCGAAGGGAATTTATTAACAAGACAGTTCGGGCATCAGCCCTTGCTTCCACAATACCACTTGCTGAACTTAATGCCGCAGTAAATAAACAAGTGAGCAACGCAACATCTCAAGAAAAAAAGAACTATGACGTGATTGTGATTGGTGTTGGTAGCATGGGCTCGTCTACCTGCTACTATCTCGCCAAGCAAGGTTATAATGTTTTGGGGTTAGAGCAATTTGATATTCCTCATGAGTTGGGTTCGCATGCAGGCCAGAGCCGCATCATTCGGAAGGCTTACTTCGAACATCCTGATTATGTGCCGCTGTTACAACGATCGTATGAAAATTGGAAGACACTAGAAGATGAAACAGGCGCACAACTGTATTTCAAAACCGGGTTGCTCTACTTTGGTAAATCAGATCACCCGCTTATTAAAGGATTGCGCGTGTCCGCACAAAAATATTCTATTGAAATAAATGATCTCACGACTCAATATGTAGCTGATCAATATCCACAGTTTAGAATTCCCGAAGGTTATGATCGATTAATGGAGCCTGAAGCTGGATTTGTTACTCCTGAGAGAGCTGTGCTTCTTTATACAGAAAGAGCTATTCAAAATGGAGCAGCTATACACACGAAGGAGAAGACAATGGAGTGGAAGAAAACAGGAAGTACGATCATCGTTAAAACTGATAAGACCACCTATCAATGCAACAAGCTTATCATCACGGCAGGGCCATGGGCAGGAAAAGTAATTCCGAATCTTTCGAAAAACCTGATAGTCACCCGTCAAATGATTGCCTGGGTGAAGCCAAAGAAATGGCAATCCTTTGAATTGGGCAACTTCCCCTGTTGGACGATTGCTGACGATACAAAGCCAGGTATTTTCTACGGCTTTCCCATTTTATCCCCTGAAAAATTTGGTGGCCCTATCGGATTGAAACTTGCGCATCACACCCATGGAGCGGTATCTGATCCGGATACCATCAATCGCAATCCTTCTGAAGAAGATGAATCAATTCTTGTTTACGCCTTGAATAAATTTATTCCTGATGGGTATGAATCGACTCACGTTATGAAAACCTGCATGTACACCAATACCCCGGATGAAAATTTTATTCTCGATTATGTTCCGGGTTATGAGAAGGATGTGGTAGTCGCTGCCGGTTTCAGCGGACATGGATTTAAGTTTGCATCAGTCATAGGAGAGATCATGGCAGATCTGGCCATGAAAGGAAGAACAGATCAGCCTATTGGATTTTTAAACGCAAAACGATTTTAGAAATGAGACCAATGCGTGTTGCTTACTTACTATTACTAACCCTTTCCGTTCAATGTACTGAAAATAAAAATGGTGTTGGCGAGGACGAAAAGCTAATTCGGGAGGCACGGCAAAAATCAAATGACGCTATTGCACAACAAGACACAGTGGCTCTCGCGGAAACCTGGACAAGCGACTATCATATTATCTCTTCCAGGAATTTTGAAATTAACGGATTAGTAAATAATCGCCATTTGTTTGCTAAGGAATTCTCGAATAAGAAAGAAATACTCTATGTAAGAACAACCAAAAAAGTGGAAATATTTACCGACTGGAATATGGCCTCAGAGAACGGCACCTGGACTGGACAATGGCTTGAGCCTGATGGATTAGTTAAATTTACGGGCACCTATTTTGCCAAATGGCATAAGGTAAACAGGGAGTGGAAAATCAGAGCCGAGATTTTTGTTCCCCTTACTTGCAAGGGAAGTTTGTTTTGTGAGAAGAAGCCATTTTGAGACTCCATTCAATCTGACATGTTGTACATTAAATTTATAGTTTGCGAATAGTGCCGTACAGAAAAATTTCGAACTTTGCTTTAACTTAGTATAAGACTTGTAACCTCTACAGTTATTTTATTTACTGCCCGTGTACTGCCCGGACCCAATCTGCATTTGTTTTTGAGAATCAGGAAAATGGCACGGACTAACGTTCTCTCGATCTTACTACAGCCGTTACCAGTGCAGTGTACACCGCTAGCGATATTAGCTATACACGAGAAGTATTTTCTTCAACACCAGCTCTTGTCGCGCGGGACAAGTCATTTGAAACAACTTTTTATGGTTGTCAATGAAGCATCCCCATATGTAAAATAGCATCTCTTGAAAATACCAATCATTTAAAAAAACCTCAGTCATGAAATTAATTATCAAAACCATTTTTCTTGCGGCATCAACGCTACCTCTTCAAGCGCAACTTTCGAAAGTTGAAAAAAAGGTTGTTTCTGCAGTAGATGCTTATTACGCTGAATCATTGAAACTTCTTGAGCAAGTAGTGAATATCAATAGTGGCTCGATGAATTTTGATGGAGTGTATAAAGTAGGAACAATATTTAAAGCGAAATTTGATGCGCTTGGCTTTCAGACAAGATGGGTAGATGGTAAACCGTTCGGCAGGGCAGGGCATCTCATCGCGGAGCATAAAGGAAAAGGGAAAACATTATTGCTGATTGGTCATCTGGATACCGTGTTTGAACTTTCAAGTCCTTTTCAGCAGTTTAAGATGATTAACGATTCTACAATGTCAGGGCCCGGGGTTGGCGATATGAAAGGTGGTGATGTTGTGATTGTACAAGCGCTGCAAGCTTTGAATGATGCTGGCCTCTTAAAAGACATGAGTATTATCGTAGTGATGACTGGCGATGAAGAGTTAAGCGGAAGGCCATTAGCGTTAGCGCGATATGATTTAATTGAAGCTGCCAGAGTTGCCGATATTGCTATTGGTTTTGAAGATGGGGCCGGTGATCCGAAGACAGCTGTTGTCTCGAGACGAAGTTCTTCCAATTGGGAACTTACCGTTACGGGGGTGCCAGCACATTCCTCTCAGATTTTTACAGAAAAGATAGGAGCGGGGGCTATTTATGAAGCCACACGAATCGTGAACGGTTTTTATGAAGCACTCTCTAATGAAACAAACCTCACCTTCAACCCGGGCATGATGCTGGCAGGCTCCACTGTAGAACATAACAAAAACATGGACGGTGGTAGTGCTTATGGAAAAGGAAACATTGTGGCCAGGCAAGCTGTTGTCACTGGCGACATTCGGGCCATGTCACCCGAGCAGTTAAAGAAAACACAGGATGTGATGAAAGAAATCGTTGTTAACCATCGTCCGCAGACATCTGCCGAAATTACATTTGGAGAAGGCTATCCTCCACTTGCTCCAACCGAAGGCAATTATAAATTGCTAAGTTATTTTAGTCAGGTGAGCAAAGACCTCGGCTTTGGCGAAGTAGTAGCAGTGCATCCGCGCAAAGCAGGGGCCGCTGATATTTCGTTCACTGCGGAGTATGTGGAAATGGCCATGGATGGACTGGGACTTGGTTCAAGCGGTGGCCATACCGTAAATGAAACTGCGGATCCCCGAACAATTTCCATGCAGGCGAAACGCGCTGCTGTTCTTTTCTATAGGTTAACAAACGAGAAAGTCACAATCAACAAGAATAGGTGAGATAATTACGAATAAAAGAAAGATATTTTCAGTATGACAATTATATTTAACCCCTCATTTCCACTGTCGAAAATCCTCCAAGGTCTGATTGCTTTTTGCGAAAAGACCTTGGAGGACTCACCGACCCATTGTGTTGGTTATTTACTTCCTGTTAAAAGTAAGATAACCGTGTTCCATACGATTGGGAAATGAGCCAACTTATCGTAATATTGCGATGAATTGAAGGCCTACATTGAGCCAGATAAATCTTCCTATGGACCCTATGCTTGGACTACATCAAAACAGGCCTTTGCTACCTGCATTGAACATAACATGCGAGCGTTTAACAAATGATTTTATTCACATCGCACCCGAGCGCAAAGCTACCCTTCAACAGTTGACCTCTTTTATTCAAAGCAAGATTAATGCGAAAAAGGAAGTCTATTTAAATTTTATTTGCACGCACAATTCAAGACGCAGCCACATCGCCCAACTTTGGGCCCAGGCTGCAGCCTATTATTATGGAGTGTCAGCAATTGAATGTTTTTCCGGTGGGACGGAAGCAACGGCTTTTAATCCAAGAGCAGTTAAAGCCATGCAGGATGTTGGCTTTCACATTTTGAAAACGAATGAGAGTGATAATCCCGTGTACGAGGTGCGATTCGCGGATCAGGTAAAACCCATTACCACATTTTCCAAAAAGTATGACGATCCCTTCAATCACAATATGGATTTTGCAGCCATCATGACCTGCTCCCATGCCGATGAAAACTGCCCATTAGTAGTGGGAGCATCAGCCCGTATCGCAATTACCTATGATGATCCAAAGGAATTTGATAATTCCCCAGTAGAGACTGCCAGGTATAAGGAAAGAGTTCAACAAATTGGAGCGGAAATTTTATACGTTTTTTCATTACTTAAAATATAAGTACGGTCCCTTATGAGTAATCAAAAGAAGCTTGGTTTTTTAGATCGGTATCTTACCCTTTGGATTTTTATCGCCATGTTGTCAGGCATTCTGCTTGGTAATTTATTTCCAATAGAGAAATGGATTAGCCCTTTTCAGTTAGGCACAACCAATGTGTTGATTGCAGCCGGGCTTATTGTGATGATGTATCCACCGCTGGCCAAGGTGAGATATGAGCATCTTGGAAAAGTATTCAAGAATGTAAAGGTGATCTCGTTGTCTTTACTTCTTAATTGGGTAATCGGTCCCATCCTGATGTTTTTTTTGGCGATTATTTTTTTACGGGACAAGCCGGAGTACATGATAGGCTTAATACTCATTGGTATTGCGCGATGTATTGCAATGGTCTTAGTGTGGAATGATCTCGCAAAAGGTGATAAAGAGTATGCAGCAGGCCTGGTTGCGCTCAATAGCATTTTTCAGGTCCTGTTTTACAGCGTGTTTGCATGGCTGTTCATCACCGTGTTGCCGCCTTATTTCGGCATGAAAGGATCCATCGTAAATGTAAGTATGCAGGATGTGGCAGAAAGTGTTTTTCTTTATCTCGGTGTTCCGTTTCTGGCCGGCTTCTTAACGCGTTACTTTTTCAAGAAGCTGAAAGGGGAAGCATGGTATGTTCAAAATGTAGTTCCAAAAATCAACCCGCTTACGTTGATTGCCCTTCTGTTCACGATCGTGATTATGTTCAGCTTTAAAGGCAAGATGATGTTGCACATTCCGTTTGATGTTATCCGAATAGCCATTCCTCTGGTTATCTATTTCAGCACCATGTTTGTGCTTAGTTTTCTTTTATCAAAGAAACTGGGGGCCAATTACGAAGAGAATGCTTCGGTATCTTTCACTGCGACTGGAAACAACTTCGAACTGGCAATTGCAGTAGCGGTAGGAGTCTTTGGAATTAATTCTGGTCAGGCTTTTACCGGTGTAATTGGTCCGCTCATTGAAGTGCCCGCCTTGATTCTTTTAGTAAACCTCGCGTTCTGGTTAAAGAAAAGATTATACGCTGCAAAAGCAGCTTAATGTACCATGAGAAATGGGATGTACCCTTTGCCTTGATGCAAAAGATAGGGTGGTGTTATTTCCGGGCAATATTCCAGCGAACGACCTGATCCAGTTTGGCGGTCTGTATCAATTTAATTTTAGTGCCTTCCATTTCAATTAATCCCTCATCGCGGAAATCGGACAGCACACGGATCACCGACTCCGATGCGGTGCCAACAATCTTGGCAAGGTCATCCCGTAAAATGCTTAAAGGTTCGTTCCCTTTTTTCAATTGCCACATTTTCAACAAGGCTTCCGCTGTACGCTGGCGAACGGAATTATAGGCAAGGTGCAGGAGTTGTGCTTCCTTCTCAGAAACCTTTTTGCACAGCATGGAAATAAAACTTGCCGATACAACCGGTTGACTGTTGAGTAAGGTGATGAAATCGTACTTGGGAATTAGCACTAATTCCGAGTCATCCAGAGCAATGGCACTTTCCAGGAAAGGACTGTTTTCCAGCAGGGCCTCATACCCAAAAAAATCATTCTCTTTGTAAAGATTAGTAATCAGTTCCTTTCCATCCGGGTGTGATTTGAAGGTTTTAACATTTCCGGATTTGATAAAATAAACATAAGCGGGAGTGTCTCCCTCTGAAAAAATCTCGGACTTCTTTTTGTATACTTTTAACTTATTCTCTTTGCAAAGGTCGGCCAGGTTGAGGACCTGCCGGGCATCGCGGATAAATTGATCAAATCCTTCGGAAGTAGAGGCGTAATTGGCTTGCAGTAAGGCACTCTTGCGCAGTCGGGTTTCAATGGCGTTGAGTAAGTCCGTATCGTCAAAGGGTTTTGTCAGGTAATCATCAGCACCCATGGCCATCCCTTTTCGCATGTCAGCTTTTTCCGCTTTGGCGGTAAGAAAAATAAAAGGTATGCGGGCTGTTTCTGGTTTTTTACTTAAAATGTGCAGTACACCATAGCCATCTAGTTCCGGCATCATAATATCACACACTACGAGGTCAGGCAATATTTTTTGTGCGATTTCAGCACCTTCTTTACCATTCTTAGCCGTGGTGACTTCATAGTCAGCAAGTGACAGGATTTCTGCTGTATTTTCACGCACATCAGCATTATCTTCGATCAGGAGTATTTTTTTCATGATTTAAAATAAGGGGTAAGGTAATAATAAAAGAGCTACCTATTCCTTCTTCGCTGGTAAAGGTAATTTCTCCTTTCAGTAAATCAATATAGCGTTTCACAATATTCAAGCCCAGCCCAGTACCCTGTATGTTAGAGGCATTCGAAGCCCTGAAAAAGCGATCGAAAACATGTTTTACTTCCGACTGCGGAATTCCAATGCCTTCATCGCGGACCTCGATGTTGACGCTTTCATCGGTGCAGGCAAAAACGATCAGAATTGTTTTCCCTATGTCAGAATATTTGGCGGCATTAGAAATTAAATTGAATAGAATACCACGCAGTACCCTAATGTCGGTTTGAAGATATAAATCGGGTTCACTAAATTCAGCAACTAATTTTTGTTCTTCTTTCAATATATGTTTTAACTCTTCCTTAATTTCTTCAAAAAAAGAATTCAGGGAGATCGTTTCATTGGCCAATTCAATGCGTCCCTCCTCGAGTTTGCCAAGTGAGAGAAAGTCATTTAAAATGGCGGTGAGATGATTGACGGAAGATTTAACGCGGGAGATGTGTTTATTCATCTTGCTCACTTCGCCACGTTGTTGATATTGCTGGATAAGAGATGTTGAACTCAATATCGTGCTTAGAGGTGTCCGGAATTCATGCGATGCAATAGAAACGAACTTTGATTTTAATTCATTAAGGTCCCGCTCTTTTTCCAACGCCTTCCTGGTTTCCTCTTCTGCTTTCTGGCGCACAAGAATTTGCTGCTGCAGGTCTTTGTTTAATTTCTCTAATTTTTCTACCGATAGATTCAGCGCTTCTGTCCTGGATTTTACTTTTTTCTCTAACTCAGCGGCATATTCAATCAGTTGTTCCTCACTTCGTTTCAGAGCGTCTTCGGCCATTTTCCTCATGGAGATATCGGTGATAAAAGCGATGCTCAACATCTGGTTGTTGATGTTAGCAAAGCTTAGGCTTATTTCGATCGGAAACTCCTGGCCATCAAGTCGCACGGCCATCAGGTCCCGGCCAGAGCCCATGCGTCTCGGTTCCGGATGCTTGTTAAATTGCTTGCGAAAATCCATATGCTGTCTGCGGTAGCGCTCTGGCAATAACTTTTCCAGGTTATGACCTACCATGGTTTCGGATGGGTAGCCGAACATTTTTTCTGAAACAGGATTGGCCAGAAGAATGGTGCCTGTTTTATCCACCATAATGATGCCTTCTGCCGAAGTCCTGAAGATTTCACGAAAAGTGTCACTCGAAACAAAGGGTATCTCCAGAGGAATTTTAGCAGGCATTCAAGCTGATCATTTACGCGCTAAGATACATGACAAAACTCATTTTTTAGTCTGATGAACATTCCCATTTTTGGAAATCCCGAAATATAGCTTTATAGCGTAAAGGGGGAGAAGTTTTCTGAAGAAGGGTTGATATGACAAAAATCATTTCTTGAACTGATTATTCTAGTGAGTTTAGAATTTATGAGGGGTGTATGTTTACAGTTAATAAAAAAGAAGAGTCATTGCTAAATGTGACCTTTCCTATGGCAAAGAAGACAATTTTGTGCGCTATTGATTTTTCTGAATCATCATTGAAGGCACTGAAGTATACGATGACAATGGCCGAGGTGTACCATGCTCAGGTTACCGTTTTATTTTGTTACCGGTTGATTGCAACTGATGATGAAGGTGAGTCGTTGACTATGAAACGGGGCATTGAGGCAAAGGCTTTGCAACAGTTTCATGAAGTGGAGAAAAAGCTAGACCATGCCACAACAGTTCCCTATCAGTTCTTAACTGAGATTGGTTTTTTCCCCTCTCGCATAGAAATGTTCATGCGCAAAACGCCCGTGAGTTTGCTCGTTATGGGGAACTCTGTCGTGAAGAATTTCAATGAGTATAAGAACCTGAGTTTCGATCAATTTCTTAACGAGACCAAAGTCCCCGTTGTGGTCGTACCAGAAGAATCCATGATCTTCTGACATCCGAATTTCTCTGCTTTTTGTGATGCCATAGCAGAATACGTTTTTTCCAGGAAGATGCGAGATATACTTTTATTTTTTTCTCTTTCCACTTCAGGCAGTCGTATCCAGATCGTTTGACTTACCTTTAAGGCCGGTAATTTTTAAAGGCTAAACAGCAGGAGATTGGAAAAAAGAAAACGTGTTACATTGATCTTGATTTTAGGGTTGTTGTCGGCTATAGGTCCCTTTTCGATTGATATGTACTTGCCGGGTTTTCCGGCCATAGCCGTTGCCCTTGGCACCACTGTTGATGCGGTGTCCTATTCCCTAGCTAGCTTTTTTATTGGCGTTTCTTTTGGACAGCTATTGTGTGGCCCTTTGCTGGATCGGTTTGGAAGAAAGATCGTGTTAGAAGTTGGGCTCATTTTGTATATTCTGGCGTCAATAGTCTGTGCATTATCAACTTCTATCGAAGTACTGATTGCCTTTCGTTTTCTGCAGGCTCTTGGAGGTTGCGTAGGGATGGTAGCCCCCAGGGCCATTGTGCGCGACTTATTTCCGGTTGAAGAGAACGCCAAAATATTTTCACTCCTTATATTAGTATTAGCGATTTCTCCAATCTTAGCACCAACGGTTGGGAGTTACGTGATCGCCTTGCTGGGATGGAATTATGTGTTCGTTGTTCTCACGGTTTTAGCTGCGCTCATACTCACGGCAGTTATTTTTTGGTTACCCGAGAGCAGGCAACCTGATCCGACTTTTTCGCTGCGTCCAAAACCTATTCTTGCTCGTTTTATGAGTGTAGCAAGGCAACCACAGTTTTACACCTACGCATTATCGGGCGGAATAGCGTCAGCGGGTTTGTTCGCTTACCTATCGGGATCACCTTTCGTATTTATGAAATTGTATGGTGTAACCGAACAACAATATGGTTGGATCTTTGCCCTGATTGCGGTTGGCTTAATCGCCAGTAGTCAGCTCAATAGTCTTTTACTCAGAAAATATAAGAGTGAGCAAATCATGATAACGATACTGACTTTGCAAGCCATTATTGGAATTCTTCTTTTGATGGGGAGTGTTATGGACTTATTTGGACTAATCGGTACCATTTTTATGATCTTTTTATTTCTAAGTTGTCAGGGATTCAGCTTTCCAAATTCGGCAGCTTTGTCCATGGCGCCTTTCACCAAAGAGGCAGGCAGCGCTTCTGCGCTCATGGGCGCCATACAAATGGGATTGGGTGCCCTGGCTGCTGCCATGGTAGGTTTATTAAATGCTCAAAGCGCCATACCCATGACGGCCGTGATGGCTGCTTGTACGACAGTAGGTTTACTCATTCTTATCGCGGGCAAACGAAACATTCAGTATATAGCCAAGCTTCAGGACATAGAAGAAGAAGCGCTGGATATGATTGAAAAATATTAATCCTGCTTATTAACTGGAGTTACGCAGAACCAACAATTTACTGTCATTGCGAGTACCTGTGATGGAATGTGTGAGGCACGAAGCAATCCCCCAAATAAGGAGATTGCCTGCCTACCGGACAGGCCATAGCCGTCAGGCTAAGGCGTTAAGTGTTTTATAATAAGCTGTTTTTCC